>NZ_JBHVVL010000001.1:0-41380 GCF_042883605.1 Leifsonia sp. NPDC058194
CGCCGTTTGTTTGTGTTTTGTGGGTCCTTCTGTTGGCCGGGGGGGGGGGGGGGGGGGGGGGGGGCGGCGGGCGGGGGGGGGCCCGCCCCCCCACGCTGCTGGTCACTTCGAGATCGTGATGGACCCGAGCTCGATGGACCACGCGGTGGTGGCGCTGATGGTCGCCCTCAGGTACTTCGTGCCCGTGGGCAGCGTCGCCGTGGGCGTGAACGTCGTCGACGCCCACCCGTTGGTGGTCGCCGCCGGGGTGGTGTGCGTCGTGGCGACGGTCGTCCACGTCGTGCCGTCCGGCGACGAAGCGAACGCGAGCTTCGTCAGGTCGGCGCTGAACTCGTAGGCGGTGGCCGAGAAGGACTTCATCCCGTCGAACAGCCAGGTCACCGATCCCGCCGAGCCGTTCGAACGGGAGAACCGCGATGCGTCCCCGTTCATGTTGCTCAACGGCGTCGTGGTATCCAGGATCATGTTCGACGTGTGCGACGAGCTCACGAGCCATCCGCTCGCGTCGTCGACGAGCGTCGGCGCCTCCGTGATGGTCTGGGCCTCGTGGAACCCGCGGCTCGGCGCAGCGCTGGCGGAGACCGTGCGACCGAAGTAGTCGTGGCCGCCGTTCGCTGCGACGACCGCGCCGCTGCCGATCGCCGGAGACGTCGACTGGAGCTGGTACCCCGTGACCGAGGAGAGACCGGTGGGGGCGGCCCCGGCCGGCGAGACCAGCTTCGGGTCGGTGGTCAGCTTGTGGGCGTCCGCCGGCTCGCCCGCGGGGTGGCTGCCGTAGAACACGTTACTGTCGATGACCGCGCCCGCGACGTTCGGGTACAGGTAGTCCCCGCTGCCGTGGTTCTCCACGATGTTGTCGCGGAAGCTCCACGCGCCCGTCGTCGTGCCGTCGCACCCGTCGCAGAAGATGGGCTTCGAGGTGGCACCCGACGGGATGTACACGGTGTTGTTGTAGATGTCCGTCCCGGTCGGCACCCCGTACGAGAAGGTGAAGACCCCCTTCACGCCGCCCCAGCCGTCGTTGACGCTGAGGTTGTAGCGCACGACGAGGGTCGACGAGTAGCCGCCCATCATGAGCAGGAAACCGCCCTGGTTGTCGTGGCTGTAGTTGTACTGGAAGACGGTGTTGACATTGAGCAGGTCGGAGTCGAAGCCCTGGCCGTCGGTGTCGTGGGTCAGCGTCCCGTAGACCTCGTTGTACTGGACGGTCGTGTTCATCGAACGGGTCGGCCAGAGTCCGGCCGAGGCGGCCTCCGTCGAACCGACGATCGTCTTCTGACCGGGGTTGCCCACGACGTTGTTCTGGAGCAGCGCGCCGTCGGTGCCGAAGGTCAGGATGCCGTCGCTGTCGACGTTCTGCACGGAGTTCTGCTCCACCACGACCCCGGTGCTGAGCGCCGACTGCGTCAGTGCGTACGGGGTGGACGTGTAGTAGCTGGCGTCCCAGAGCACGATGCCGGTGCGGCCCAGGTCGTGGACCGTGTTGCCGACGATGTGGACGTTGCTGAAGCTGTCGGACGCACCCTCGGCGAAGACGACGATGCCGCCGTTGAGGTGAGCATCGACGTCGGAGCAGTTGAAGCAGCCGTTGACGTCGTGCACGTTCGTGTTCTGGATGGTGATGCCGTTCAGCACCCCGCCGCCCGCGTTGTCGACGAGGATGCCGCTCCGGGTGAGACCGGGCGCCGCGAGGGTGCCGAAGTTGCTGGTCCCCGAGTCGTTGACGACCTCCAGCGAGCGGATGGTCCAGTCGTGCTGGTTCTTCAGCAGGACCGCTCCCCCGCCGGCCAGCGAGCCGCCGTCGATCTTCGGAGCGGATCCGGTGCCGTACGCGTCGATCGTGATCGGGCTGGCGGCGGTGCCGGAGCCGAGGGGGTGCAACTGGCCGGCCCAGCTCTGCCCGCGCTTGAACAGGATGCTGTCTCCGGCGGCGAAGGTCGTGGCGTCCACCTTGGCCAGCGACTTCCACGCGGTCGCCTGCGTGGTGCCGGCGGCCGTGTCGGATCCGGCGGCCGCGTCCACGTAGTACGTGGTCCCGGCAGCCAGCGCCGGTGCCGGGACGGCGACGACGGCGGCCGCCGCGCCGATCCCGACCGCCGCGGCGATCGCGAGGGCTCTCATTCGGAACATGGTGATTCCCTTCTTGTCTGCGTCAGCGCGCGGCATCGTCGCCGTGCGCCGTGGTGCGACCGGGCAGGTGGAGCGTGGCGGCGTCAGTCCTTCATTCCGGACGAGAGGCTCACGCTGGCGAGGAACTGGCGCTGGAAGATCAGGAAGAGCACGACCGGCACGATCGTGGCGAGGAAGAGCGCCGCCAGGAAGACCGACAGCTCCGACGTCTTCTGCACGACGGGCAGCGCCACCGAGATCGGCTGGAGCGAGGTGTCCGTCAGCACGAGGGAGGGCCAGAGGTAGTCCTTCCACGCGGCCACGATGGCGAGCAGCGAGACGACGCCGAGGATGGGTTTGGAGAGCGGCAGCACCACGTACCAGAGCACCCGGAGGGTGCCGGCGCCGTCGAGCTGCGCGGCCTCCATCAGATCGCGGGGCAGGGCCCGGAAGAAGGTGCTGACGACCAGGACGCCGAACGCGTTTGCCGCGGCGGGCAGCCAGACCGCCCAATAGGTGTTCTGCAGGCTGATGCCGAACGGCGGCAGATCGATCACCGTCAGATAGAGCGGGACGAGCGAGACGACGCTCGGCAGGAAGAGGGTGGCGAGGATCGCGCCGCTCAGGAGGTTGCCCCACTTGGGCCGCAGCACCGCGATCACGTAGCCGCCGAGCACCGAGACCGCGAGGTTGGCGATCCAGGCGCCGACGGCGACGATGACGGTGTTGCCGAGGTACCGGCTCACATCCACCTGGCTCCACGCCTGGAGGTAGTTGCCCCACTGGTCCGCGTGCAGCCACACGGCGAGAGGGTCGCGCAGCACGTTCTGGGTCGTGTTGAGAGAGGCGAACAGCAGCCAGAGCAGCGGACCGGCGCCGGCGATCAGCACGCCGGCGAAGACCAGACTCTGGACGACGCGGACGGTCACGCGGGTGCGCGCGCGCCCCATGTCGTGACGCGAGACGAACGAGCCCTCGGCGACGGCGTCGCGGCGACGGCGCCGGGCGCCGGATGCGGTTTCGAGAACGGCCATCAGTCCGCCCACCTCCTGGTCAGTCGGAAATACCCCACGGAGAGCAGGCCGAGCACGACCGCGAGCATCACGCTCAGGGCGGTCGCGGCGCCGTAGTCGCCGTCGAGGAACGCGTACTTGTAGAGCAGCAGCAGGACGGTCGTCGTCGCGTTCTGCGGGCCTCCCCCGGTGAAGAGGAACGGCTCGGTGAAGATCTGGGCCGCGCCGATGATCTGCAGCAGCAGCATGATCATCACGATCCCCCGGATGGAGGGGATGGTGATGTGCCAGATGCGCGATCCGATCCCGGCGCCGTCGAGCTCCGCGGCTTCGTAGAGCTCGGGGCGCACGGACGCGATCGCCGCGAGGTAGATGAGGATCGACGTCCCCGCCCCCGCCCAGGTGGCCTCCAGGACGATCGACGGCATCGCCGACGACACCGCGTTGAGCCAGGGCTGGGGCGGGATGCCGACCATCCCGAGCAGGCTGTTGAACATGCCGGCGGACGACGGGTCGTAGAAGACCTTCCAGAGCAGGATGGCGACGACCGGCGGCACGATGACGGGCACATAGGCCAGCAGCGAGTACAGCCAGCGGCGGCGCATGGTCACCGTCGAGAAGATCACGGCCATCAGGAGCGGGAGCGGGAACCCGAAGAGGATGGCCAGCAGCGCGAAGTAGAGGGTGTTCAGGACGGCCGTGCCGAGCAGCGGGTCGTGCAGCACGTAGGCGAAGTTGTCGAACCCGATCCAGTCCGGGGACGCCACGTAGTTGTTGCGCTGGAAGCTCATGATCACGCCGCGCACGATCGGGAGCCAGGAGAAGTAGAAGAAGATCAGGATGACCGGCAGCGCGAGCAGCAGGGTCGTCAGTCCGCCGCGGGTGCGCCAGCGGCGGAAGCGTCCGGGCCGCGGCCGGCGTGCCGGCGCGGCCGCCTGCGCGGAGGGGGTGACGGCCGTCCGTTGCCGGGGCGGTCGCTCTTCGATCGTGCGTGCCATGTCGTCTTCGTCTCTCGTGCCGCGCCTGCGCGGCGGATGGATGGGGAGGCCCCGGCGGCGAACCCGGTCGCGTCGCCGCCGGGGCCCGTCTCTCAGCGGCCCAGCTTGCCCTGGACCGTGGTCGCGGCGCTCTTCAGGAGCGCGTCGATGTCGGCGTTCTTGTCGGTGAGGACGGCCTGGACGACCGGGTCGAGCGCGGCGTACACGTCCTGCGCGTTGGCCACCGGCTCGGCTTTGACGGTCTGCTTGGCGGCGCGGTCGAGGTACGGCTTGAAGTTCTCCACCGGCACGTTGTTCACCGTGGAGACCCAGTCGAGGTACTGCGTGTACTTCGCGTCGCTGACGGCCGAGAGACCGGGGATCGCCACGGGGGCACCCTGCGCTGCGGCGGCCTCGGCGGCCTTCACCGCACTGTCCTTGTCGGTGTACTTGTCGAGGTAGACGTACTTGATCCAGTCGACCGCGGCCTCCTTCTGGGCGTCCGTGGCCTTCGGGTTCACGATCTCGATGTTGCCGCCGGAGAGGGTGATCGGGTCGTCGCCGGTCTTCGCGGTGGGGAGGGTGGAGAAGCCGAACGCCTCCGGCGCCATCTTCAGCTGCTGCGTCAGCGTCCCGAACGCGTCGGACTGGATCACGAACATGCCGACGTGGCCGGCCGCGAAGTCCTGTGCGATGTCGGAGATGCCGACCAGGGCGTTCGCCCCCATCGAGTCGTCCGTCCAGCGGAGGTCCTTCAGGTACTGGAGCGCATCCTTGGTGGGCGCGGCATCGAAGGTCGCCTTCGTGCCCTCGGCGTTCTCCATCGCGCCGCCGCGCGTGTACGTCTCGGCGGTGAGGATCCAGCCGCCCATGTTGTCCTTGGTCAGCTGCGAGAAGCCCGCCTGGCCGGTCTTCTCGGTGATCGTCTTGGCCGCCGCGCGCACGTCGTCCCACGTCGTGGGCGGGGTGTCGGGATCGAGGCCCGCCTGGGTGAAGAGATCGCGGTTGTATGCGAGCCCGAGCGCGTAGGCCGAGGTCGGGATGCCGTAGGTCTTGCCGCCCTTGCTGGCGAGGTCGACCATCGTCGCGTTGAGCTCGTCCTTCACGCCGGCGCTGTCGAGGGCCGACGTGATGTCGGAGACCTGACCGCGCTTGATCAGGCCGGCCATCTCGGTGAACGGGACGCCGATCACCGTCGGGAGGTCGCCACCGGCGAGCTTGGCCTGGAAGGTCTGGGAGTCCCAGCCGGTCTCGCTCGTCGTGATCTTCCACTTCGGGTGCAGCTTGGTGAAGGCGGCGACCTGCTCCTTGAAGAGCGCGAGCTCGGCGGTCTGGGACGCGGCGGGCTGGTTGCCGATCACGAGCTCGACCGCGGAGTCCTCAGCGCTCGGGCTGGCGGAGCAGCCGGCGAGGGAGGCGGTGAGCGCGACGGCGGCGATGCCGGCGACGGTCGCGGCGATCCGGGTCAGTCTCATCATTGAAACCTTTCATAGGTGTTCGGGGGTCAGTCGACGGTGTACGGGTATTCAGGTGCTGTGTTACGGAACGCATGTTGCCAAAGCGCTTTATCATCGACAAGATGAAGCATGACGATTTCGACCCGACGTGTCAAGTGGCGGATCGAAAAGCCTCGAAGGAGCAGCCTCGCATGACCTCTCTCACCCTCTCGCCGTCCCCCGGGCCGGACCGGGCGACCGCGGCCGCCTCCGGCGCCGGGCTGCTGACGGACGCCCCGCTGCGCGCCTCCTGGACCGGAGGCGCCGCACTGCTCGCCCGTGCGGTGCTGCGCGAGGAGGACACGGTTCTGGGCCCGGACGACGAGCTGCGCTACGCGATACTGCCTGCTCTCGACGAGTCGGCCGGCATCGCGGACGCGTTCCGGGCGTCGGCCGTCGCCGTCGACCTCGTCTTCGACGACGGCGCGCGGCTGCTCGATGCGCCCCTGCTCGACCAGCACGGACTCCCGGGCTCCGCCCGCGCCTCCCTCGATCGAGCCGTCCTCACCCCCGATCAGTGGAACCTCCGGCGGTTCCCGCTCGACGCGCACGCGGGGCGCCGCGTGGTCGCGATCGAGGTCGTCGTCGATGCACCTGAGCCGACCGGACCGGTGTCCCCCGAACTCGCCGCCTGGATCGACGGCGTGGGAATCCGGCCGGCGAGGAGGCTCCCTGCCGACGCGACGCCCGCCGATCTGGTGCTCACCACCCGCGGGACGCAGTCCTCCCCGACCGCCTCGCGCGGCAACACCATGCCGTTCGCCGGGCTCCCGCACGGCTTCACCCTCGTCTCGCCGATGACCGACACCTCCAACGCCCACTGGAACTATGCCTGGAACCAGCATTCCGAGCACGGCCGCCTCCCCCGCCTGCGCGGACTCGCCATCTCGCACACGCCGAGCCTGTGGGTCGGCGACCGCGGCGTCCTGCTCCTCTCCGCCTCCCGAGGCCCCGGCGAGCCGGGCCAGGCGGGCACCGCCTTCGACCACGACGACGAGAGCGCGCGGCCCCATCGCTACGACGTGCGCCTGGCCGACGGCACCGAGGCCGCGGTCGCCGCCACCGACCACGGCGCGATCTTCCGGTTCGATCTCGGCGCGGGTGCCGATGACGCCCGCCTGGTGCTGAGCCGGCTCGACGGGGGTGCGTACACCTGGGATCCCGACGCGCCGCAGGGCATCCGTGGCCACGTCGACGGGCACGGCCCGCACACCTCCCGCCTCCCCCGGCTGTACTTCGATGCCGCGGTGGACGGACGCGTGGAGTCGGCGACCGTGGAACAGGACGCCGACGGCGGCCCGGACCGCGCCGTGCTCCGCGTGCGACCGGATGCGGACGGCGTGATCACCGTGCGCATCGGCACCTCCTGGATCGGAGCGACCGAGGCCAGAGCGGCGCGCGAAGCGGAGCTGCCGCCCTCGCGCACACTCGACGACGTCGCCACCACCGCGAAGCGCGCCTGGAACGCGCTCCTCTCGCGGGTGCAGGTCGAGGGCGCGACGGACGATCAGCTCGTCACGCTCTACTCGAACCTGTACCGCCTCTTCCTCTATCCGACATCCCTCACCGAGGGTGCCGGCGCGGACGAACGCTACGCGAGCCCTTTCATCGACGACGCCGACGCCGACGGACCGGAGCGCAGCCGCTCGGCGGTCCGGCCCGGCCGTATGTTCGCCAACAACGGCTTCTGGGACACGTACCGGACCTCCTGGCCGGCCTACCTGCTGCTCGCCCCCGACCGGGTCGGCGACCTGCTCGACGGCTTTCTCCAGCACTACCGCGACGGCGGCTGGACCGCCCGGTGGAGCGCACCCGGCTATCTCGACGCCATGGTCGGCACGAGCTTCGACGTGATCTCCGCCGACGCCGTGGCGACGAACGCGATGGGCTTCGACGCGGCCACGGCCTACGACGCGGCGCTGCGCAACGCGACCGTGCACCCGCCGACCCGGTTCGTCGGCCGCAAGGGCCTCCGCTCGACGCTCTACCGCGGGTATGTCGCGAACGACCTCGACGAAGGCCTCTCGTGGACGATCGAGGGCGCGATCAACGACTTCGGTCTGCACGTGCAGGCCGCATCCCTCGCCCGGCGGGCCCCTGGTGGCAGCGGGGAGCGCTCACGGTTCGACGCCGAGAGCCGCTACTTCCACTCCCGCGCGCTCGCCTACCGCAGGCTGTTCGACGCCGAGACCGGTTTCCTCCGCTCGCGGACGCCCGAAGGAGCATGGGAGGAGCCGTTCGACCCCGCCGTCTGGGGCGGCGGCTACACCGAGACCAACGCGTGGGGCATGGCCGTCAGCGCCCCGCACGACGGCGCCGGTCTCGCGCGCCTCCACGGCGGCCCGGAGGGGCTCGGCCGCCTGCTCGACACGTATTTCGCGACGCCGGAGACCGCCCTCGACGAGCTGCGCGGCACCTACTCCGCGGTCATCCACGAGATGACGGAGGCGCGGGACATCCGGATGGGCATGTTCGGCCTCTCGAACCAGCCCGCGCACCACATCCCCTACATGTACGCCTTCGCGGGAGCGCCGCACCGGCTGCAGGCGATCGTGCGGGAGTCCCTCGCGCGCCTCTTCACCGGTTCCGAGATCGGCCAGGGGTATCCCGGCGACGAGGACAACGGCGAGCTGTCGGCCTGGTGGCTCTTCTCGGCCATGGGCCTGTACCCGCTCGCCCCCGGCTCGGGCGAGTACGTCGTCGGCTCGCCGCTCTTCCCGCGGATGACCATCGCCATCCCCGGTGCGGGGACGCTCGAGATCGTCGCCGACGGCCACTCCGCCGACAACGTCTACGTGCAGTCGCTGACGGTGGACGGCGAGCCGTGGGGATCGCTGGCCCTTCCGCAGGCGCGGGTCGCCGGCGATGCGCGCCTGGTCTTCACGATGGGCCCGGAGCCCTCGGACTGGGGTGCGTCGCCGGAGGCCCGCCCGGCGTCGGTGAGCGACCTCGGCCTCCCGATGCTCGACGATGCGCTGCGGGACGCCCGCGTGGTCGCCGACGGGTCGGCCATCGCTGCGCTGACCGACGACATCGGTGAGACCGTCATGACCCTCGAGACGGGCGAGTCCGCGGTGTGGGAGTTGCGGGAGGCCGCCGCTCCCGAGCTCGCGACGCTGACGATGGCCGAGTCCGGGCGCTACGCGTGGCGGCTGGAGAGCTCCCACGACGGCGTCGCCTGGAGCGTCGCCGACGAGCGCGACGAGGAGTACGTGTGGGAGCACCAGCTGCGCGTCTTCGCCGTCCCCGCGTCCGCCTCCGTCTCTGCCGACCGGCCCGCCCCGGCCCGCTGGTGGCGACTGACGGCGCTCACGACGCTCCCCCTGGAGCAGGTGGAGCTCCTCACCCCCTCCTGAGATTTGGACCGAATGTGGTGAATGGCGGGGGCATTCGCGACATTCGGTGCAAATCTCTGGCTGGGTGCGGCGGTCAGAGGCCGACGGTCTTCTCGACGGCGGCGAGCAGGGGGATCCAGCGCGGGTCGAGGGAGCCTTCCGGGTAGAGCATCCGCTGGCTGACGAAGCCGAAGGCGACACCGGTCTGGGGATGCGCGAAGCCGAGACGCCCGCCCATGCCCGAGTGGCCGAAGGAGCCGGGCCCGATCATCGGGTTGAGCGGGTTGCTGATCTCGAAGCCGAGACCCCACGTCGCCGGTAGGGGCGTTCCCCCGACGCAGTCCGGCAGGAACGCGTCGGCCGCCTGGTTCTCGGCCGCCTGGCGCACGATCTCGTCGGACAGCAGCCGCACCCCCTCCACCTCGCCGATGCAGGCGGCGTACATCGTCGCGAGGCCGCGGGCGTTCGTCACACCGTTGCCCGCGGGGATGACGGCCCGGCGGAACTCCGGCTGATTGAACGGCTCCGTGCCGAGCCGGTCGTCCACGCGGGCGAAGATCGGGGGGAGCTGCGCGGCGGATCGCCACGCGGCCTCGCAGACGTCGCCGACCGGCTCGGGAGGGCGCGGCGGCGCTTCGACCAGGCGCGTCAGGCTGGGCAGGTAGCGGTCGTCGGCGGAGGCCGGCTGACCGATCCAGAAGTCGACGCCCAGCGGATCGGCGACATGCGTCGCGAAGTACTCCCCCACCGGCATGCCCGAGACGCGGCGGACGATCTCGCCCACGAGGAAGCCGAAGCTGAGCGCGTGGTAGACCACCCACTCCCGTGGCGCGTACTGGCTCGGCTGCGCTGCGAGGGCGGAGGTGACGGCGTCCCAGTCGGTCGCGCCCGTGATCGGATCGAGGTCGATGTACGGGAGGCCGACCCGGTGGGTGAGCACGTCCCGGACCGTCAGCGCCTCCTTCCCCGCGGCGCCGAACTCGGGCCAGTGCTGTGCGACGCGGTCATCGAGTCCGACGAGCCCGCGGTCGACCAGCTGGAGGAGGCAGACCGTCGCCGCGCCCTTGGTGATCGAGAAGCCCAGCGTGACGGTGTCGCGCTGCCACGGCGAGCCCGACAGCGGGTCGGCACCGCCCCAGAGATCCACCACGACCTCGCCGTGATGGCGGATGCTCAGGCTCCCGCCCTCGTCCGGCTCGCTCCCGAGCGCTCCAGCGAACGCGTCCCGCACCTCGCGCCACCCGGGCGCCACGAATCCATCGACCATGCGGTCACTCTACAAGAAATCGCCAAAGCGCTTTATCATCGACTGGTGGCGCGAACCCGCGCCTGGATAGGATGCGCTGAGATCCAGTGCAGGAAAGGGGGCCGATCCGTGGAGTCCAAACCGGTCAGACTGGTCGACATCGCCCGCGCCGCCGGAGTCTCGCTGGCGACGGCCTCCCAGGTCATGAACAACTCCGGCCGGATCGCCGACGCGACCCGCCAGCGCGTGCTCGATGCCGCCCAGCGGCTGGACTACCGGCCCAACGCCCTCGCGCGCGCCACCGCATCCGGCCGCAGCCGCACCATCGGCATCCTGGCGGAGAACGCCTCGGGCGCCTTCTGTATGCCCGTCCTCGTCGGCACCAACCGCACGCTGAGCCGCTTCAACCTCGCCAGCGTGCTCTACGACGCGGCGCACAGCGTGGACCTGCGCCACGCGCACTTCCGGGAGCTGCAAGCCCGCCAGGTCGACGGGATCGTCGTGATCGGCGACGGCGCCGACGGCGTCAGCCAGTCGATCACGCAGGAGTTCTCCGGCCCGGTCGCCTACGCCTTCGGCAAGTCGAGCGACCCGGCCGACACCGTCTTCCTGCCCGACGACGAGCAAGCGGGCAGGCTCGCCGCCGAGCACCTCATCGGCCTCGGCCGCACGCGCCTCGTCCACGTCAGCGCGGAATCCGAGCTCGCCACGGTCGCGGGTCGTGCCCGCGGTTTCGCCGCCGCGCTCGAAGCGCACGGCCTGCAGCCTGCGCACGAGACCGTGTTCGGCACCTTCTCGCGCGAATCCGGGTTCTACTCCGCCCGCCGCCTGATCGACTCCGGCGTGGAGTTCGACGGCGTCTTCGCCGGCAACGACGCGATCGCCGTCGGTCTGGCCGCCGAGCTGCAGGCCGCCGGACGACGCGTCCCGGACGACGTCGCCGTCGTCGGCTTCGACAACACCGCGGGCCAGGCCGGCGAGCGCGAGCTCTTCCTCACCTCCATCGACCCGCAGCTGGCCGCCGTGGGCTCCCGCGCGGTCGAGTGGCTCGTCGCGCAGCTCGAGGACGACCAGGACGCCGACGCGATCGTGCCGTCGGTCGAGTGCACCCTGGTCACGGGCCGCTCGACCGTGGGCGGCTCGCCGACGCCGCGTTCGCTCGTCCTGGAGCAGCTGCTGGCCTAGCCTTTCGCAGGGGGCCGACCGACCGGATGGAACCTTTTCGGCCGATCGGACACTAGGGGATATGAACAACGCTGGAACGGACGAGGCCGACGCCTGGTCTCGGGCGCGGGACGGGGATCCGGACGCGTTCACGTCGCTCTTCGACGCGTATCGCGACCGCGTCTTCGGCCACGCCCTGCGCCTCGTGCGGCAGCCGCACGACGCCGAGGATGTCACCGCCATGGTCTTCCTGGAGGCCTGGCGCCGCCGCGACGCCGTGCGGGTCGTGGACGGCTCGATCATCGCCTGGCTGCTGGTCACGGCGAACAACACCGTCCACAACCTCGACCGGAGCAAGCGCCGCCACCGCGAGGCGCTCGCCCGGATGCCCGAACCCGCGCACCAGCCGGACCACGCCGACGACGTCGCCGACGGACTCGACAACCAGGAGCGCGACCGCCGCATCCGGGACGCGTTCGGAAACCTGTCCACCGCCGATCAGAACGTGATCACGCTCTGCGTGCTGGAGGAGCTCCCGCTCGCCGAGGCCGCGCAGACGCTCGGCGTCCCCGTCGGGACCGTGAAGTCCCGCCTCTCCCGCGCGAAGCGCCGTCTCGGCGACCTCGCCCTCGAACTTCTGGCCGATCCGGCCCAGCCCGTCCTCGAAGGAGGTGCAGAATGACCACCGCAGGCCCCGTCTTCGACCCGGCACGCAGCGCCGCACTCCGCGACATCCTCCACGAGACCGTCGCCGCCGGCCCCGCCCGTCCCTCGCGCACACGCTTCGCCCTCATCGGCGGACTCGTCGGCGCCGCCGTCCTCCTCGCCGGAGGAACCGCCGCGCTCGCCCTCACGGGCGCCCTGCACTTCGGTTCGCCGGAGCCCGTCCCCGTGCCCACCACGCCGAGCCCGAGCGTCACGCCGACGCCCACGCCGACGCCGACGGTCGCCACCCCGCGTGTGGTGGTCACCTCCGGAACCATCCTGCCCCACGACGTCGACTCGCTCCCGGCGCAGTCACGATGGGCGCTCGACCTGCCCGGCATCGACGACGGGTGCCGGATGCTGCCGCAGTCGTACGACATCAACGACGGGCTCGCGGTCATCCTGTCCGGGGCGCGGCCGAAGGAGTATGAGGGCGGACCCTGCGCCCAAGGTTCCCGTGACGAGAAGGTCGGCCTGACCCTGGTCGACACGACCGACGGCGAGATCGTCTGGCAGCGGACCTGGGAGTACGTCTCCGACCAGGCGAACGCCTCGCAGGTCACGCGGTTCCGGCTGCTGGGGACCTCAGGACGCGCGATCTTCGTGTCCACCGACGACGTGAACGGCGCGCATGACGTGATCGACCTGACGACCGGTGCGACGGTCGCGACGATCGATCCCTCGCTCACGTACGCCGTCCCCGTCCCCGGCCCGTCCGGTGATCTCGTCGTCACGTCCGATCCGACCCGGACGAGAGCGGAGAACCGAGGGACCATCTCACGCCTCGACCCGCGCGACCCCGACCACCCGCGGTGGACCACCGGCGTCGACGCGCAGTATGTGTCCGTCTCGTCGGGGACTCGCGATCCGAGTGCGCTCCCGGTCTTCTCCTCCACCGGGGACGCCGCCGGCCAGGCGGTCGCGATGGTCGACCTCGAGACCGGCTCCCTCACGAAGGTGACCGGGGTGAGCGACTTCGACCGCGGCCTCGATGCGGTGACGCTCTGGAGGGCGCCGGCGCCGGACGGCTCGGCGACCACCGTCGCGCTGGACGACACGGGGAAGCGGCTGTGGTCCCGCCCGGCGGCCGCGGGCTCGTACCTGGTCACGGTCACCACACCGGGCGCACGGCCAGGCGACGAGTATTTCGACCTTCCTTCGACGGGCGAACTCGCTGTCGTCGATCGTTCCTCGATCAGCCTGATCGATCAGCTCACGGGCGACACGGTGTGGGAGTCGTCACTGGCGGGATGCGACCCGGTCGACTTCCTCGGTGTCCCGAGCGCCTACGAGGACGCCGCACTGTCCGCGATCACCGTGCGCTTCTCGCAGGATCGCTCCTGCTCGTTCGATCGCGAGACCGGCGCGCTCCTGCCGAAAGTGGGGATTCCCTACGACTACTTCGCCGCCCTCGGCCAGCGGAACGTCTACGTGAACCCGTACGACTCGGACACCGGGACGGCGTACGACGGCGCGACGGGGGCCTCGCTCTGGACGCTCCCGCAACGAACGGGCGAGCGCTGGGCGTTCGCGGGCGGCTATCTGGTCAGGGCCTTCGGCAACCACGTGGAGTCGATCGGCTGACCTGCACGGGAGGCGACGGCGGCTCCCCGGTACGAATGAGGCCGCTCGACGGCACGCAAACGTCCCGGGGAGCCGCAGTCGCGTCCGCCGTCGCGCTAGTCCTCGGCCGAGCCGACCCCGACCTGGGTCCGCCACCAGGGCGTCTCCACGAAGCCGCGCTTGAGATACAGCAGCTCCATCGCGCCCGTCCAGCCCTCGACGCCCTCGAGCGCCGAGAGGGTGTGCGAGATGAAGTCGTTGAGCTCGGCGACCGACGGGGTGATCAGCTCGCAGAACAGCGAGTTGTCGTCCAGGATGGCCGCGAGGTACCGCACCGCCGGATACTCCGAGAGCGCGTTCGCGACGGCCTCCAGCCGTGCGGGGGCCACCCGGACGAGGAGCAGTGTCTCGGCACCCATCCCGAGCGCTGCGGCGGGCACGAGGGTCAGGATGTCGACGCAGCCCTTCGCGCGCAGGCGGTCGAAGCGGCGCCGCACGCTCGACTCGTTCATGCCGGTCTTGTCGCCGATGGACTGGAACGTGACCCGGCCGTCCTCCCGCAGCTCGGTGAGGATGCGGCGGTCGGCGTCGTCGAAGTGTGCGGGCTCGCAGTACTCCGGATCGACCAGGGAGGTCTTCTCGGTCTCGGCGGGCAGCTTCATGGTCTCGGCGTAGAGCTGTCTGCTCCAGTCGTGCCGCACCTTGTAGACGTGCATGATGATGTCGCTGCGCCAGCGCTTGATGCCCTGGATCGACTGCAGCGACTGGATGAGCTTCGGGTAGTGCGCCGCTCCCCCGGTGACGACGACCTCCGCCATGATGTCGTACTGCCCGGTGACCAGGGTGAGGAAGCGGACGTCCTCGTGGGCGACCAGCGCCGCCGCCACCTCGAGCTGCGTGCCCGGGCGGCAGTTCAGGCGCACCAGGAACGAGTCCACCTGTCCCGAGCTGCCGAGCGCGGGGACGATCGCGATGCGGACGACGCCGTCGGCGACCAGCTGCTGCCCGCGCCGCGCCACGGTCGCGGTCGAGCTGCCGACCATGTCGGCGATCGCGGTCCAGCTGGCGCGGCCGTCGTGCTGCAGCGCGACGATGATCTTGCGGTCGAGCTCGTCGAGGGTGTCGAGCGCCTTCACGCGGCCGTGCCCGACCGGGGCGGCGCGACCTGGTGCAGGAAGCCGCGTACGGTGGCCGTCCATTCCTCCGCCTCCTCGATCTGCGGCGAGTGCCCCGATTTCTCGAAGACCGCGAGCCGCGCGTCCGGGATGAGCGAGACGATCGTCTCGCTGCACGAGACCGGCGTGATCCAGTCCGTGCGGCCCACCGTGACCAGAGTCGGCGCGCTGATCCCGGGGAGAGCCCCCTTCAGATCATAGTTCGGGAGGTTCTTCGAGAAGGCGTAGTTGTGCGCTTCGAAGCGGTACGGGGTGGCCGCGACCTTGCGCTCGACCGCCTCGGGATCGTAGACGAAGTCGTAGAGCGGCAGGATCTCGCGCCAGCAATCGCGCAGGTCGTCGTCGTCGCGCACCCGGCCCTCGTCGATGCGGTCGAACTTCTCCATGTCGACGGTCACCCGGTCGGAGGCGAGCGCGTTCGCCCGGGAGAGCTCCGAGTGGGTGTTGTCCGGTGCGGTGTCGCGCAGCACGACGGCGCGCACACGCTCCGAATAGCGGATCGCGTACTCCATCGACATGAACCCGCCGTACGAGCCGCCGGCCATGATGATCTGCTCGGCGCCGATCCACTCGCGGAGGGCGTCGATGTCGGCCGCCCACTGCTCGTGGCTGAACTCGCCGGACCCTTCGCTCTCGCCCGACCCGCGCGCGTCGAACACGACGACGCGGTACTCGTCGGCGAGCCGCCCGAAGCTGGCGCGCGGTTCGGCACGCGAGCCGAGCCCGGGAGCGCCGTGGTGCGTGATGATGACCGGCGCGCCCTCGGGGCCGAGCACCTCCACAGCGAGGCGGTTGCCGTTGATCTCCACGAACTCGGCGGTGGTGGTCGCGGCGGCGAACTCCGGGGAGACGTCCTGGTTTCCGGTCACGGTGGGTCCTTTCTTCAGAGTGCGATGGTGCAGGAGTCGAGGTCGCGGGGGAAGGCGGTGAGCGGGCGGGAGCCGTCCGCGGTCACCAGCATGCTGTCCGAGATGCGGTAGCCGGCGTGCCCGGGGATGTAGATCCCCGGCTCGTTCGAGACGATCATGCCCGTTTCGAGCCCGGTCGCGTCGCCGTCTTCGAGCCACGGCGGTTCGTGCATCCCGAGGCCGATCCCGTGGCCCTGTCGGTGCCGGAGGAACTCGCCCAGACCCGCATCGCGGATCACCTCGAGGCAGTCGCGGTTGGCGTCGCGGCAGGCGCGGCCGGGGCGGATGGCACGCCCGCCGACCTCCTGCGCGAGCCGCACGGCGTCGTGGTAGCGCCGCTGCTCGGCCGTCGGCTCGCCCAGCACGAACGTGCGCTCCCCCTCGACGAAGCGGCCGCCGACGGCGCAGCCGAGCGAGAGCATGAAGGTGTCGCCGTGGCGCAGACGGTACCCGGAGGGCAGACCGTGCGGGTACGCGGAGTTGGCGCCCGAGTACACCAGGCCGCCCGCGAGCGGCGAGACGACGATGACGTCGTCGTGCTCCGCGTACATCGTGGCGACGCCGACCCCGCCGACGTGCGAGGCCAGCTCGGCCTCCGTCGGCAGGGCCGCGCCCGCCGTGATGCTCTCGCGCACCAGGGCGACGCCCGCCTCCAGCATGAGGTCGGTGATCCGCGCTGCCTCCGCATGCAGCGCGACCTCCTCAGGAAGCTTGATGTAGCGGGCGTGGGTCACGATCGGGGTGGCGACCGCCTCGGCGACGTCCAGTTCGGCGAAGGCCGCGTGCTGGCGCTCCCAGGTCATCGAGGTGGAGTAGCCGGTCCGGCCCGCACGACCGACCCGGGCGGCGAGCGCCCGGAAGGGCGGCACCACCCCGGGGAACTCGGCGTACGACACGATCTCGGCCCGTGCCTCCTGGCGTTCGGCGTTCTCGCGCTCCAGCTCCGGCACCAGCAGGACGGCGCCGCCGTCCGCACCGAGCCAGACCGCGACCGGCCGCTCGCAGGGGTGGTGGAAGAAGCCGGTGAGATACGCCACGTCCTCGGGCGAATCGGTGAGCAGGGCATCGAGGCCGGCGGAGCGCATGCGCTCGCGCACGCGCTCCTGCAGCCGGTCGAGCGCATCGGCGCTGAGGCGGGTGGTGAACACGGTCCTCCTTCGGACGTCGGCGGGTGTCGGCGCGTATCGGCGGCGCTCAGCGGCGCCGCGACCGCGGGTTGCGGGCGTCGTTGTACGCGATCGAGAGCAGCGTCGCCGAGAGCACGAGCAGCAGGATCGCGAGGGACGGGAACAGCGTCAGCCACCACGCGCTCGACATGGCGCCCGACTGCTGCGCCTCGTAGAGGATGCGGCCCCACGACCACACGTTCGGGTCGCCGAGGCCCAGGAAGGCGAGTCCGGCGGCCGACAGCACCGCCCGGGAGGAGGTGACGACGACGGAGACGACGATGACCGGGGTGACGGCGGGGACGACATGCCGGACGATGATCCAGATCGGCGAGGTCGTCATCAGCCGGGCGGCGTCGACGTAGGGCAGCCGCACCACGGTGAGGGCCTGCGAGCGCACCAGGCGGGTGACCTCCGGCCACGAGAACGCGGCGACGACGAGGATGATCGTCCCCGTGCTCGGCCCGACCAGCGCCGCGATGAGGATCATCAGGGGCAGCACCGGAAGGGAGAGGGTGAGGTCGACGAGCACGCTGATGAAGCCGTCGAGCCGCTGGAAGTACGCACCGACGACCGCGATGACGGTGCCGACGACGATGGCGATCGCGGAGGCGGCGACAGCCACCAGGATGCTCTGCTGCGAGCCCCACACCACTTCGCCGAAGACGTCGCGGCCGAGGCTGTCGGTGCCGAACCAGTGCGCCAGGCTCGGCGGGGCGAGCACCGGGTCGCCGTAGCTCGGCGGGTAGGGGGCGATCAGCGGCGCGGCGGCCGCCACGATCGTGAGCAGGATGAGCACGCCCAGCGCCAGCATCCCCAGGGGCTCGCGCCGGAACGCCTTCCAGGTCTGTGCGCTCGCTCGGCCGTTCCCGAGTGCGATGGGCTCGAGCCCGACCGCCTCCTCGGTGACCGTGGCCGCGTTCTGAGTGGTCGCGTCGGTCATGCCTTCTTCACTCTCGGGTCGAGGAATCCGTAGACGGTGTCCGTGATCATGTTCGCGACCACCACCGTGATCGCGAGCATCAGGAATGCGCCCTGCAGGACGGGGAAGTCGAGCTGCGTGACGGCCTCGTAGATCCCGCGACCGATGCCGGGGTATGCGAACACGGTCTCGGTGAGGACGGCGCCTCCGACGAGGAAGCCGAGCTGGAGGCCGATGAGGGTCGTGGTCGGCAGCAGCGCGTTCCGGAGGGCGTGCTTCCAGAGCACCCGCCGGTACGGCAGGCCGTTCGCCCGCGCGAGCGTCGTGTAGTCCTCTCCCAGTGCGTCGATGAGCGTCGAGCGCATCGTCAGCACGTAGGAGCCCAGCTGCACGAGCATGAGCGAGAGCGCGGGGAGGATCAGGTGGGTCGCGACGCTCCCGTACCAGGCGAGGCCGTAGGCGTCCTGGTCGTACGCGCCGCCGATCGGGAGCCAGCCGAGCATCAGCCCGAACACGAACAGCAGCAGCACGCCGATGCTCGGGACGAAGATCGACTGCCCGGTCACCCCGACGATCTGCACCAGGCGGTCGAGGAACCGCCCGCGGTGGGAGGCCGCCAGCACCCCGAGCGGGATGCCGACGACCACCGTGGCGACCAGCGCGGTGCCGGTCAGCAGCAGCGTCCACGGAAGACGCTGCATCAGCACGTCGAGCACCGGGATCGACTGCGTGAACGACACCCCGAGGTTGCCCTGGAGGAGCTGCCACAGGTAGATGCCGTACTGCACGATCAGGGGCTGGTTCAGCCCGTACTGCTCGAGCAGGGCCGCCCGCGCGTCCTCGGTCATGTTCGGGCTGGCGACGGCCAGCGCCGGGTCTCCGGGCAGCAGGCGCAGCAGGAGGAACGTCACGGTCACGGCGAACCAGATCGTGAGGAGCCCCCGGCCGAGCCGTGGGAGGAGGAACAGGAACCGGGACACGCGGGCGTACCTGCTTTCGGTTACTTGCCGGCCGGGTGAGCGCTCGCGAGCGACACCGGGTTGACGATGGAGAGCAGCTCGCTGGGCTTCGAGACGAACCCGGTCCACTTGGAGCTGTGCGCGAAGTACAGGTTCTGCGTGTACATGATGTTGTCGTACACGTTGTCCCGCACGATCTTCGCGGCCTCGCGCATCAGCTTCACCTTGGCGTCCTTGTCGGTCGTCGCGGTGCCCTGTGCGATCAGGTCGTTGAGCTTCGCGTCGTCGACGTAGGTGTAGTTGATGGCTCCGCCGGGGAGGTACGCGAGCGTCATGTTCGTCACCGGGTCGTCCATGATGGCGAAGTTGCCGGCGTAGATGTCGAAGTCGCCCTTGTTGGTCATCGCGAGGTACGTGTTGCGCTCCGTGCCCTGCAGCTCGATCGTGATGCCCGCCTTCGCCGCGCTGTCCTTCACCAGGGTCGCCCACTGGCTCGTGACGCTGTCCTGCAGCGAGTAGATGAGGCGGAACTTCACCGGGTACATGCCGTCGGAGCCGGCGGTGTAGCCCGCCTTCTCCATCAGCTTCCGGGACTCGTCGGTGTCGAAGGCGTACTGCTTGATCGACTTGTCGTAGTAGTCCTTCAGCACCGGCATCAGCGGGCTGGAGCCGGTGGAGACGGCCTGACCCTGCAGCACGACCTTGCGGATGGCGTCGTAGTCGACGGCGTGCGCGAGGGCCTGCCGCACCTCGACCTTGGCCAGGTCCGCGTTGTTCATGTTGTAGGTCATGTGCGCATACCCGAGCCCGACGGCCTCCTCGACGGCGATGCCGCTCGTGGACTTGAGCTTGGCGACCTGCGCCGGCGGCAGCGCGTTGGCGATCACGTCGACCTCGCCGCTCTGCAGCGCCAGGATCTCGGTGTTGATGTCCGGGAAGACGCGGTACACGACCGAGGCCGACAGCGGCGTGCCGCCCTCCACCAGCGGATAGTCCTCGACGCGGTCGAGCGTGTAGCTCTGGCCGATCTGGACCTTCGTCAGCGTGTACGGCCCGGCGCTGACCCAGCCGCCGTCCTTGCCGTCGTTCGGGAACGTCGCGACCGACTCGGCCTTCTCGAAGACGTGCTTCGGGACGATGTTGCCCCAGAACCCGATCTCCTCGACGATCGACGAGTCCGGCTTGGTGAGGGTGAACTCGACCCGGGTCTTCGAGACGGCCTTCGCCGTGTCGAGGTTGGTCAGCTGGCCGTAGAAGGTGCCGGAGGGCTTGTCCTTCTTGACCGCGTTCATCGTCCAGGCGACGTCCTCGGCGGTCAACGGCTCGCCGTCGCTCCACTTCAGGTCGTCGCGGATCTCGTAGAAGCCGGTGGTGTCGTCGACGTAGCCCCACTTGGTCGCGACCTGCGGCTCCTTCGAGCCGTCGTTCGCGATGCTCAGCAAGTGCGGGTACATGAGGTTCGTGATCCAGTAGTCGCTGCGGCTGTTGCCGACCAGCGGGTTGTAGTTCACGACGTCGGTGGTGGTGGCCACCGTGAGCGTCTGCGAGCCGGCCGTCGCCGTGGAGGCGGCGGGCGGAGCGCTCGGCGCGCAGGCGCTCAGGGCGAGCGCCGACGCGGCGAGCACCGCGGCGGCGAGTGCGATCTTCCGTGGGCGCATCAGACCCACACCTCCTTCAGGACCCGAAGAGTGTTTCCACCCACGACGGCGCGGATCTCGTCGTCGGAGTAGTCGTGCTTCACCAGCCAGCCGATGATGTTGTAGAACTCCTCGGCCGGGTTCTCGAGGCCGTCGACGTACTCGACCTTCTCGTAGTCGACCGTCCCGTGCGCCTGCCCGAGGGACAGGTTCGACGAGAAGGCGTCGTGCAGGCCGACGTGGTCGCCGAAGAGCGTGTCGGGGCCGAAGCTGACGTGCTCGAGGCCGACCAGGTCGACGCAGTACTGGAAGTGGTCCATGACCGACTCCAGGGAGTGGCGCGGGTGCGCCGGCGAGAGCGTCGTGTGCGGCGCCGCCTCGATGCCGATCACTCCGCCGCGCTTCGCGCATTCGATGATCGTCTCGTCCGTCTTCATGCGGTTCGTCGGCCAGAGCCCGCGGGCTCCGGCGTGGGTGATGAAGGTCGGCTTCGTGGAGGCCTTGATCGCGTCGACCGCGGTCCGGTCGCCGGAGTGCGAGACGTCGATCGCGATGCCGAGCTTGTTCATCCGCTCGACCGCGCGCTCACCGAAGTAGGTGAGCCCGCCGTCGCCGCGCTCCTTGAGGCCCGAGCCGAGGGTGTTCGCCTCTGAGTAGGCGATGCCCATCTGGCGCACGCCGAAGCCGTAGAGCACGTCGAGCCGGTCGACCTCGTTCTCGATCATGGTCGACGCCTCGAGGGCGAAGACGTGCGCGATGCGGCCGGTCGCCGCGGCGTACTCGATGTCCTTGATCGTCTCGCCTTTGATGACGAAGTCCTGGTGGGCCAGGTCGGCCATCCGCACGCCCAGGTCGAAGAGCACGTCCTGGTACTTCCAGCCGGCGTCGCTCGAGATGCAGCAGGTGCCGTCCATCCCGTTGTCGAAGACGGCCGTGATGCCCGAGCGGCTGAGGCCCTCGTAGCCGGTTGGTTCGCGACCCTGGCGGATGTGGTCGCGCAGCTGCGTCATGTCTTCCGGGAAGACCTGCACGTGGTCGTGCAGCGAGATGACGGTGGACTCGGTCAGCAGGCGCGTGGTGCGCTCGGCCTGGGCGTCGCTGAGGCCGAGGCCGGCGTAGGCGGGCACGCGGCCGATCTGCTGGGCGTAGCGGAACTCCCGGTAGTCCTTGCCGGCCTCGAGGTAGTCGTAGGCCGTGTATCCGGTGTAGCGGGGGGAGGGGTCGAGCACGCTTTCTCCTTCGTTCCTGGTGAGGTGGTGGTCGAGGTGCGCCTGAGGCGCGACAGGACACAATCTCGCGGATATTCGGCATCTGTGTCAACATGAGTTTGAAAATTCGGCAAATTCGTTTCTTGATTGAAACATTCCGGAAATCACTCACATGCAAGGATGTCAGCGTGGACACTACGAATCCCTCCGGCGACGAGGTCTTGCGGGTACGCAACCTCTCTGTCGCGTTCACCGGCTCCGGGCCGGACATCCCGGCCGTGCGCGACGTCGACATCAGCGTGGGCCGCGGCGAGTTCGTCGCGCTGCTCGGCGAGTCCGGCTCCGGCAAGTCCGTCACCGCGCGGGCCATCATGGGCCTCGGCGACGAGTACTCCCGGGTGTCGGCCGACGAGCTGCGGCTCGGCGACGTCGACCTCCTCGCCCTGAACGACGAGGGCCGTCGACGACTGCGCGGCGAACGGATGGCTCTGGTGCTGCAGGACGCGCTCTCCGCCCTCAACCCCGTGATGACCATCGGCGACCAGATCGGCGAGCTGTTCCGGGTGCACCGCCGGGCGAGCCGCCGTCAGGCGCGCGCCCGCGCCGTCGACCTGCTCGGCCTCGTCGGCATCCCCGCGCCCTCGCGCCGGGTCGACGACTACCCCCACCAGTTCTCGGGAGGGATGCGGCAGCGCATCCTGATCGCCATGGCCATCGCGCTCGATCCCGAACTCCTCATCGCCGACGAGCCGACCACCGCCCTCGACGTGACGGTGCAGGCGCAGATCCTCGACCTGCTCTCCTCCCTGCGCGAGCAGCTCGGGATGGGCATCCTGCTCATCACCCACGACCTCGGCGTCGTGATGGAGGTCGCCGATCACGTGTCGGTCATGTACGCCGGACGCATCGTCGAGAGCGGAAGCGCGGACACCGTCTTCGCCCACCCCGCCCACCCCTACACGGAGGCCCTGCTGCGCTCGGTGCCGCAGGCCGCCCAGCGCGGTTCCGACCTGCTGACCATCCCCGGCTCGCCGCCCAGCCCCGCGCGGGTGCCACGGGGATGCTCGTTCCACCCGCGTTGCCACCTCGCCGTGGACGCGTGCGCGACCACCCGGCCTCCGCTCATCGAGGTCGCCGCCGGCAGGCGGGCCGCCTGCCTCCGATCCGAGGAGCTCATCGGTGAACTCGTCTGACCCCCGTCCCGCGGCGGTGCTCCCCCACCCCGACGAGGACGCCCGCGAAGTCGTGCTCGACGCCTCCGGCCTCGCCCGCCGCTTCCCCACCGGCTCGCGGCTGCGCCCGGCCACCGTGTCGGCGGTCGACGGCGTCAGCCTCCGGCTGCACGCCGGAGAGGTGCTCGGGATCGTGGGCGAGTCCGGGTGCGGCAAATCCACGCTCGCACGCATGCTCGTCGGCCTCGAACGCCCCGACGAGGGCACACTCGCCTATCGCGGACGCGATGTCGGCCGCGGCCGCCTGAGCGATCGCAAGCATCTCCGCCAGGGCGTGCAGATGATCTTCCAGGACCCGTACGCCTCCCTCGACCCGCGGATGACCGTGCTCGACATCGTCACCGAGCCGATCGCCGCGGCCCGCACGATGAACCGGTCGCAACGTCGCGCCCGCGCCGTCGAGCTGCTGGAGCTCGTCGGCCTCGGCGAGGACATGCTCGGGAGGTTCGCCCACCAGTTCTCCGGCGGCCAGCGCCAGCGCATCGGCATCGCCCGAGCGCTCGCCCTCGACCCCGACGTGCTCGTCTGCGACGAGCCCGTCTCCGCCCTGGACGTGTCGGTCCAGGCCCAGGTCATCAACCTCCTCGGCGACATCCGCCGCCGCCTCGGCGTCTCGATCGTCTTCATCGCGCACGATCTCTCGGTCGTGAGGCACATCGCGGACCGCGTCGCCGTCATGTACCTCGGCCGCATCGCCGAGGTCGGCGACACGGACGCCATCTACGACCACCCCGCGCACCCGTACACACAGGCGCTGCTGTCCGCGACGCCCACCGCCACCCGGGAGGGCCGCGGACGCCTGTCGCAGCGCCGCATCCTCGGCGGCGAACCCCCGTCGCCCGTCGACCCGCCCTCGGGCTGCCGGTTCAACCCGCGCTGCTGGATGGCGACCGACGAGTGCAGGGACAACATCCCGCCCCTGCGCGCATTCTCGGTCCCCGGCATCCCGCTGCGCGACGTCTCCTGCCACCACGCCGAGGCGGCCGTCCTGGCGGGGTAGCCGGAGGTCTCACCAGAAAGCCGAAAGGCCCGCGGTTCTCCGCGGGCCTTTCGTGTTCTACGGAGCCGCCCAAGGGAATCGAACCCTTGACCTTCTCATTACGAGTGAGATGCTCTGCCGACTGAGCTAGGGCGGCGTGGGCCGGGCTTCCGCTCGGCGCACAGTCAGATAGCTTACCCGATCCGAACGGGTGTTCTCGACCACGCGCGCAGTGCGGGCGGCACGATCAGTGGACCTGGGAGCCGAGCGCCTGGAGTTCGTCGAAGGAGGTGCGCAGCCGGTCGGCTAGGGGTTCCACCCCGCCGTGGTCGGCCCAGCACGACCACGCGTGACGCATGCCGGCGAACGCGACGTAGGTGACGAGGCGGGCGCGCTGGTGCAGCGCCTCCTCGTCGTCGGCGAGCGCGGGATCGTCGTGCGCGAGCCGGCGCTGGACCACGGCGCTCAGGGCGTCCTCGAACGTGTGCATGCTCGCCATGCGCTGTGCGAAGAGCTCGGGGTTGTCCTTGAGCAGGGCGCGACGCAGGGTGTGCATCTCCTGCAGGCTCGCCGCGGTGTCGCCCGGCGCCGGCTGAGCGGACTCCCCCAGCTCGCCGCCGTCGATCGCCGCGATGAGCAGGAGGCTCATCCCGTGCAGGATCGGCTCCTCGGGTCCGGCGTCGATGAACCGTTCGACGTCGTCCTCATCCGGCAGCTCCGGGAGCTCGCCGATGATGGCCGTCTCCTTCGACGGGAAGTAGTTGAAGAACGTACGGGGCGAGACATTGGCCGCATGGCTGATCTCGTCGACGGTGACCCGGTCGAAGCCGCGCTCGCTGGCGAGGGTGAGGGCTGCGAGCTGGATGGCGCGCCGAGTGGCGATGCGCTTGCGTTCGCGCAGGCCGAGTTCGGGATCCACCGCTGAGTCAGGTGCCAGAGTCACAGGAGGATTATTTCACCCTCTGCAAAATTGCACCACTCGATCGCGCCTGTGTGACGGAACGTCGCACAGTGGTGCGCTCAGCACGTCTTCCCCTCGGCGGGCAGCGTCCCCTTCACGAGGAAGTCGTCGACCGTGTTGTTCACGCACGAGTTCGACTTGTTGTACGCGGTGTGGCCCTCGCCCTTGTAGGTGAGCAGGTGGCCGTTCTCCAGTTCCCCTGCCAGGTTCTTCGCCCACACGTACGGGGTCGCCGGGTCGTTCGTGGTGCCGACGACCAGGATGGGAGCGGAGCCCGCGGCCGCGATCGACCCGCGCTTCACGGTCGTCTTGTACGGCCAGGTCGCGCAGCCGATGTCGCCGTAGGCCATGTACGGACCGATCACCGGCGCGTCCACGGCCAGCTCCGCCGCTTGTGCGCGCATGGTGGCAGGGTCGGCGTCGTACGAGTAGTCCAGGCAGTTGATCGCCATGAACGCCTCGGTGGAGTTGTCGGAGTACGTGCCGTCGCTGTCGCGGCTGTTGTAGGCGTCCGCGAGGGTGAACGCGACGGAGGCGCTCCCCCGCATCACCGACTCGAACATCTGGCTCAGGTACGACCAGCCGTTCGCGTCGTAGAGCGGGTAGATGATGGCGGTGACGAGGGTGTTCGCGCCGAGCTCGCGGCCGTCCGCGTTGCGGATCGGGCTCTTCTCGACCGAGGCGAGCAGCGCCGAGATGGTCTTCATTGCGTCGTCGACGGTGCCGTTGAACGGGCAGTCCTTCTGGGTGAGGCAGTCCTTGAGATACGCCCGCAGAGCGCTCTCGAAGCCCTGCGCCTGCACCTTGGTCACGTCGAAGTTGCTGGCGGCCGGGTCGAGGGCGCCGTCGAGGACCAGGCGCCCGGTCTTGCCGGGGTAGAGGTCGGCGTAGACGGCGCCGAGATACGTGCCGTACGAGTACCCGAGGTAGTTGAGCTTGGTGTCCCCGAGCACTGCCCGGAGCAGGTCGAGATCGCGGGCGGCGCTCACCGTGTCGACCTGATCGAGCAGCGCGCCGGTGTTCGTGGAGCAGGCCGCGCCGAACTGCGTGGATGCCTTCGCGTTGGCGGCGATCCACTCGTCCGATCCGCGGACTCCGGGGGTGATGTCGTAGAGGTAGCCGTCCATCTGCTTCGCGTCGTAGCACTTCACGGCGGTGGAACGTCCGACTCCGCGCGGGTCGAAGCCGACCACGTCGAAGTGGTCCTGAAGCGTGCTGTCGGTCGCATAGCCGACGCTGTCCTTGACGAAGTCGTAACCGGAGGCTCCCGGTCCGCCCGGGTTGACCAGCAGGGACCCCTGCTTCGTCCCCTTGGCCTTCTGGCGGATGAGCGCCAGCTCGACCTGCCCGGCGGCCGGATCGTCCCACTTGAGGGGCGCCTTCGCGGTGGCGCACTGCATGCCCCCGGAGCAGTTGCTCCACGACAGCACCTGCCCGTAGAACGGCTTCAGTGCCGCCGACACGTCCTCCTGCACCGGCGTCGAGGTGGCCGCCGTCTTCGGCGGGATGAACCACGTCACGCAGCCGGTCAACGTGAGTGCCGCGATCGCGGCGACGGCGACCGTCGCCAGGCGCAGCGCGCGACGGCCGGAGCGGGTGCCCGAACGGGTGGTCACAGGTCGGTCCCCTTTCGCGCGGCGGCGCCGCGAAGGATGGTGGTGAGCATGGCCTCCAGCGCCAGCGCCGGTGCGACGTTGCCGTCGATCCGCTCGCGGGCGGTCTGGACCGCGTCCATGGCCGCGAGCGTAGCGGCGGGAGTCGTATGAGTGCTGAGAGCCTCGAGGCGCTCGATCAGTTCGAGGTTCACGAGTTCACTGGCGCTGCCGAGCTGCAGCATCATCACGTCGCGATAGAGCGATTGGAGGTCGACCAGGATCCGGTCGATCCCGTCGCGCAGGCTCCGCGTCGCGCGCCTCTTCTGGTCCTCCTCGAGTTGGCGGAGCTGACCGCGGAGCGCAGGAGGGACGGTGCCGCCCGGCTCGACCCCGAGCGAGCGCAGGGCGTGCTCGCGCTCTCCGGCGTCACGCTCCAGGGTGATCGCCTTCGCGTCGGCGCCGGCGATCTCCAGCAACGAGGCGGCCGCGAGCACGGCGCCCGAGACGGAACGGACGCCGAGAGCGAGGGTCAGCGTCTCGGATCGGCGGCGGCGTGCCTCCTCGTTGGTGGCCAGACGGTGCGCCATCCCGATGTGGCTCTGCGCGTGACGGGCCGCACGCTCGGCGGTCGCGGCATCGACGCCGTCACGGCGTTCGATCAGCGCGGCGACATCGGCGACGCTCGGCACCTTCAGCCGTACCGTGCGGACGCGGGACCGGATGGTCGGCAGCAGGTCGGCGTCGCTGGGTGCGCAGAGGATCCAGACGGTGCGCTCCGGCGGCTCCTCCAGTGCCTTGAGGAGGACGTTGGAGGTGCGTTCGCTCATGCGGTCGGCGTCTTCGATGACCATCACCCGGTACCGGCCGACCGACGGCGAGAACTGCGAGCTCGAGACGAGGGTGCGCACCTCGTCGATCGAGATGATGACGCGTTCGGTGCTGAGGACGGCGAGGTCGGGATGCGTGCGTGCTTCGACCTGCCGTTGTGCGGCCAGGTCGCCGTCCGGTGTCCCCGGGCTGAGCAGGGCGGTCGCGAAGGCGTAGGCCAGGTTCGAGCGCCCGGATCCGGGCGGCCCGGTGATCAGCCACGAATGGGTCATGCTGCGGGCGTCGGCGCCTGCAGCGGCGGCGCGGACGATGGCGATGGCGTCGTCCTGCCCCGTCAGGTCGTCCCACACTGC
The DNA here is from genome assembly GCF_042883605.1 of Leifsonia sp. NPDC058194. Lineage (NCBI taxonomy): Bacteria > Bacillati > Actinomycetota > Actinomycetes > Micrococcales > Microbacteriaceae > Leifsonia > Leifsonia sp. NPDC058194. The sequence continues at coordinate 27,532 of NZ_JBHVVL010000001.1, forward strand.
CATACGTTCCAGGCTAGCGCCCACGACGGACACCGGCTCCGTCAGACCCGGTCGGCGAGGCGCTGCCGGATGTCGGCTGCGATCTCGTCGACCGGACGCGATGCGTCCACCACCAGGAAGCGGTCGGGCTCCCCCGCCGCCAGTTCGAGGAAGGCGGCGCGCACCCGTGCGTGGAATTCGGAGCGTTCCGCCTCCAGCCGGTCGTAGCGGGTGCGGGAGGTGTCCAGACGGGCCCGTGCCGTGACCTCGTCGAGGTCGAGGAGGATCGTGAGGTCGGGCAGCAGCCCTTCCGTCGCCCAGAGGGAGAGGTCGCGGACCTCCTCGCCCCCGAGCACCCGGCCGGCGCCCTGATAGGCGACGGACGAGTCGATGTAGCGGTCCTGGACGACGACGTCGCCTCGCTCGAGTGCGGGGCGGACCAGGGTGGCCACGTGGTGCGCGCGGTCGGCCGCATAGAGCAGCGCCTCGGCACGGGGTGCGATGTCGCCTCGATGGTGGAGCACGATCTCGCGGATCTCGACTCCGGCGTCCGTCCCTCCGGGCTCGCGCGTGCGCACGACCGTGCGCCCGCGCGACTCGAGCCACTCCGTCAGGAGAGCGGCCTGGGTCGATTTGCCGACCCCGTCGCCGCCCTCCAGCGTGATGAAGAGCCCGCTCACTCGGCCGCCGGCTTCGCCGCGGGAGCCTTCGTGGCGGCGGTCGTGGTCTTCTTCGCGGCCGCGGTGGTCTTCGTGGCGGCTGCCGTCTTCTTGGCCGCGGTCGTCTTGGCCGCTGTCGTCTTGGCGGGCGCCTTCCGCGCGGCCGGCTTCTTCGCGGCGGGCTTCTTGGCCGGACCCTTCGCCCGCTTGTCGGCGAGCAGCTGCACGGCGCGCTCGAAGTCGACCTCGTCGACCGTCTCGCCGCGCGGAATGGTCGCGTTGGTCTCGCCGTCGGTCACGTACGGGCCGAAGCGGCCGTCCTTGACCTTGATCGCCTTGCCACTGACCGGATCCGCGTCGAACTCCTTGAGGGCGCTGGAGGCACGGCGGTTGCCGTACTTCGGCTGCGCGAAGAGCTCTTGCGCCCCCGCGAGGTCGATCGTGAAGATGTCGTCCTCGGTGGTGAGCGAGCGGGTGTCCGTCCCCTTCTTCAGGTACGGGCCGTAGCGGCCGTTCGCAGCCTGGATCTCTTCGCCGCTCTCGGGGTCGGCGCCGACGACGCGCGGCAGGTCGAGCAGTTTGAGCGCCGTCTCCAGGTCGAGCGAGGCGATGTCCATCGACTTGAAGAGGGAGGCCGTGCGCGGTTTGGGCGCAGAGGCCTTCTTCGCGGGCTTCTTCTTCTCGACGACCTCTCCGGTCGTCGCGTCGGCCTGCGGGTCCTCTTCCGGTTCGGCCTCGGTCACATACGGTCCGAATCGGCCGTCCTTCGCGAGGACGATCTTGCCGGTCTCGGGGTTGGAGCCGAGCACGCGGTCGGTCTGCACCGGGGCGTCGATCAGCTCGCGGGCCTTGGCCGGGGTGAGCTCGTCCGGCGCCAGCTCGGGCGGGAGGTTCACCCGTCGCGGAGTCGCGTCCTCGGCCGCGTCCGGCTCCACCACCTCGAGGTAGGGGCCGTACTTGCCGATGCGCAGGGTCACGCCGTCGTCGATCGCGATCGAGTTGATGCTGCGTGCGTCGATCTCGCCCAGGTTGTCGATGACCCGGCGCAGTCCCTTGTGCTTGTCGCTGCCGAAGTAGAAGCTGTTCAGCCAGTCGATCCGCTCGGCCGCGCCGTCGGCGATGCGGTCGAGGTCGTCCTCCATCTCGGCGGTGAAGTCGTACTGCACGAGGTCTCCGAAGTACTCCTCCAGCAGGCGGACGACCGAGAACGCGACCCAGCTGGGCACGAGCGCCTGGCCGCGCTGCGTGACGTAGCCGCGGTCGATGATCGTGGAGATGATGCTCGCGAAGGTGGAGGGGCGTCCGATGCCGAGCTCTTCCAGCGTCTTCACGAGGCTCGCCTCGGTGTAGCGCGGGGGCGGCGTGGTCTCGTGGCCGTCGGCCTCGACCTCGGTCACGGCGAGCGCCTGCTCGGGCTCGAGCGGCGGCAGCTTGGCCTCCGCCGAGTCGGACGCGTTGCGCTCCTCGTCCTTGCTCTCCTCGTATGCGTTGAGGAAGCCGCGGAACGTGATCACGGTGCCGCTGGCGGTGAACTCCGCGACCGATCCGTCGAGCGTGCCCTCGGTGATCGTCGCAGCGACCGTGACGGAGGCCGTCTGGCCCTTTGCGTCGGCCATCTGCGAGGCGACGGTGCGCTTCCAGATCAGGTCGTAGAGGCGGAACTCGTTGCCCCGGAGCACCTTCTCGAGCTCGGAGGGCGTGCGGAACACCTCTCCAGACGGTCGGATCGCCTCGTGCGCCTCCTGGGCGTTCTTGCTCTTCGATGCGTAGGTGCGGGGCTTGTCCGGCACGGTCTCGGGTCCGTACAGTTTCGCCGCCTGATTGCGAGCGGCCGTCGTCGCCTGCTGCGAGAGCGACGCCGAGTCGGTACGCATATAGGTGATGTAGCCGTTCTCGTAGAGCGTCTGGGCGACGCTCATCGTCTGGCGGGCAGAGAAGCGGAGCTTGCGGGCGGCCTCCTGCTGCAGCGTCGAGGTCGTGAACGGGGCGGCAGGCCGGCGCGAGTACGGCTTCGAGTCGACCTTCGAGACGGCGACGGCCGTGCTCGGCTGGCGGATGGCCGCGGCCAGGGTCTGTGCGGCCTCCTCATCGAGCGTCCGGGCGTCGGAGGTCAGGCGGCCGTGGTCGTCGAAGTCGCGGCCCGTCGCTACGCGGGACCCGTCGAGGCGGGCGAGGCGGCCCTGGAAGGACGCGGCGTCCTCCGGTGCGAGCTGGGCGGTCAGTCCCCAATAGGACGCCGGCACGAAGGCGAGGCGCTCGCGCTCACGGTCGACGACGAGGCGGGTCGCGGCGGATTGCACGCGACCGGCCGAGAGCCCGGGGCCGACCTTTCGCCAGAGCACGGGCGACACCTCGTACCCGTAGAGGCGGTCGAGGATGCGGCGGGTCTCCTGGGCGTCGACGAGGGCCGTGTCGATCTCGCGGGTGTTGTCGCGCGCCTTCTCGATCGCCTCGCGGGTGATCTCGTGGAACACCATCCGCTTGACCGGGACCTTGGGCTTGAGCACCTCGATGAGGTGCCACGCGATGGCCTCGCCCTCGCGGTCCTCATCCGTCGCGAGCAGGAGCTCGTCGGCGTTCTTGAGGGCGCGCTTGAGGTCGGCGACGGTCTTCTTCTTCTGGTCGGAGACGACGTAGTACGGCTCGAAGTCCTTCTCGACGTCGACCGAGAACTTCCCGAGCGACCCCTTCTTGAGCTCCGGCGGGAGGTTCTTGGGCTCGATCAGGTCGCGGATGTGGCCGACCGAGGCCATCACCTCGTATCCGTCGCCCAGGTACTGGGCGATCGACTTCACCTTGTTCGGAGACTCGACGATGACGAGTTTCTTCGTGTCAGGCACCTGACTCCTCTTATATGTACGACGATGTCGCCCCGACGATGTCGGTAGCACGCTTCCGCGGATGCGCCGCGGAGCCCGGTCCTCGGCGCAAAGCCGGACGAGCGTGGGCCGGACGGCCCAACAGGCAAACCATACACACCTTGTCCGGCGGTGTGCCTAATCCGGTCGTGCGCGTTCGCCCTCGGCGCAGGGGCCGACGGCCGATGATCTCTTGCGGCGGCGGGTGCGCCGAGGACAATGGAGGCATGGCAACGACATCACTGACGACGTACACCGCCAAGCTGACGGACGGCCCGCTCGAGGGCAAGACGATCACCACCGAATTCCTGGATTCCGGCGACCCCCGGCCGCGTCTGGAGATCCCCGCCTCCGGTGGCAAACGGTACCTCTACATCCGCGTGTCCGGGACGGACACCGAGTACGCCTCGGCCGATTCGAACGCGAACAGGCCGAGTGCGATCGGCTACCGGTACCGGGAGACGGTCTTCGACTGATCGGCGTCACGGACTCCTCCGGCGTCGAGGAGGGCCTGCGCGCGCTCGGCCGGTCACCCTCATGCCCCCGGGGATTCCGACGCCGACGGTGACGGTCATACGTACGCCGTCCGCCGCGCAATCGTCGAGGTCGGCACCGTTGGCCTCCGCCACTCGCGACGCGGCCGCGCACGGTTCGTCACCGATCCTTCCCACCGCTGCATCCGCCGCCCCCAGCGCCGCCAGGTCGGCGACCGCCGCCGCTCGCCGGTGGGCGATGTGGACTCCTCCCACCGCCAGGATCGCCACGAGCACGGCGATCATCGCGCCGACGATCGCGAGGACGACGACGCTCCCCGCCCCTCTCTCGCGTCCACCGTCACCCGGTCGCATCGATGGCCTCGTCCACGGCGCAGGCCCGGCCGCTGATCCGCAGCCCGGTCGCTCCCAGCCCCACGACGGCGCTCGGCGCCGAGAGCGTGACGCAGACCATCCCCTGCGACCGTTCGATCGTCCGATCGGGCTCCGGCTGCTGCGCCGTTCCGCCCACCGGATCCCCTCCCGCCGGATCCCCTCGGCCCAGCAGCCGTGCATCGACGGCGGCGGCATCGATGAGGCGGAGTTGCTGACCTCCCGCCTGGATCGCGCCGATCCCCACGGCCAGGCACACCAGTGCGGCGGGGAGGGCGGCCGCGAACTCCGCCGTCACGCTGCCGCGTTCGCCATCACCCTGCGACCGTGAGAGCACGATGCACCAGGTCGGTCAGGAGGCTGCGGACCTCGTCGCTGCGCAGGACCAGTGCGGGCAGGCCCGCGATCCCCACCGCGGCGACGGTGATGATCGCGTACTCCGCCGTCGCCGCGCCCGTCTCGTCCCGCACGATCTCTCTCGCGAGTCTTCTCGCTCTCGATCCGTCCATGTCTGCAGGTCCCCCTTCGTCGTCGGCCTCGGCTGGTTCCGCGTCTCGGCCCGTGCTCCTATCCTTCGGTGACGCCGGCCGCTGAGGGCGGTGCGCGCTCGATCGGTGGAGAACCGTCAGAACCCGGCGACGGTGGAGGAGATCAGACCGAGTACGACGGGACCGACGCCGAGCAGCAGGAACGAGGGAAGCACGCAGAGCGCGAGCGGCACGAGCAGGCGCACGCCCAGCGCGGCGGCCTCCCGTCGCCCCGCTGCCCGAGCCGACCGGCGACCGTGGGCCGCGGCCGAAGCGAGCAGTTCGGCCGCGGGCGCCCCGGCTCGTTCCGCGAGGCTCAGCGCATCGTCGACGGCACCACCGCCCGCCACCGCGAGACCGAGTCGGTCGGTGGTCCGGCTGACGAGACCTCGCGCCCCCTCGATCGAATGGCCGGCGCGCAGCGCGATCACCAGGAGTTCCTCCTCCACCCCGGGCAGTTCGCCGCGCGGGGTGGCCCGGCGGACCAGCGCCGCCGTCCACTGCCGCCCGGCCACGGCCAGCAGCGCCCCTCCCGCGAGCAGTCCGAGACCGATGGTCGACCTGCTCAGCACACCCACGACGTCGACGCCCAGGAGCATCGCGAACCCGATCCCGACGAGCGGCAACCACCCCACCAGACGCGCCGTCGAGCGGGGCCCGCTGAGGGCGACCTCCACCTCACGGACGACCTCGGCCCTGTCCCGCAGCGCCGTCGCCGCGCCTCGGAGGGAGGGACCCAACGGCGAACCGGCGGAGACGGCGACGACCCAGGATGCGGCGAGCGCCGCCATCCCGTCCCCCTGTGACCGTTCGGCCACGCCGACGAGCGCGTCGTCGACCGGCTCGCCGGCTCTGACGCGGGCGGCCACCTGTCCGACGAGGGGATGCCGGCTCGCCTCTCCGACGAATCCCCAGGCCGACGCCGGGGCGATTCCCGCGTCGAGCAGCACCGCCAGCCCTTCTGCAGCGGACGCGATCTGCTCGGCGTCCGCCTCGTCGTCACTCGTCCTCCGGCGCGGTGAAGGCCACCCGAGACCACCGTGCGCCTTCCGCCTACGCCCGCCCAGCGCCTTCACCGGCCGCCGACCCGAAGACGAGGATCGCCGGGTTCCTCCACCGAGCGCACGCCGAGCCGGCCATCCTCGTCGAGGACGAGCCGTCCGAAGCCGGCCACACGGCGACTCGACCCGGTGCGCTCGACGTGGACGACCAGGCCGATAGCGGCGACCGCCTGACGTGCGAGCGCGCGCTCGCTCAAGCCTGCGAGGGCGCCCAGAGCTTCGAGCCGAGCCGGAACGTCGAGGAGGGAGTTCGCGTGCAGCGTCCCCGCCCCGCCGTCATGACCGGTGTTCAGCGCGCCCAGGAGGTCCCGCACCTCTTCGCCACGACACTCCCCCAGCACCAAACGGTCCGGGCGCATCCGGAGCGCCTCGCGCACGAGTCGCCGCAGATCGACGCCACCGGCCCCCTCCAGGTTCGGTTGACGGGTCTGAAGCCCGACGACGTGCGGATGCGGGATGCGCAGCTCGGCGACGTCTTCGATCACCACGATCCTCTCCGTCGGCGGGGCGTGGGCGAGGACGGCCGCGAGGAGCGTGGTCTTGCCTGCTCCGCCGGCACCGGTCACCAGCAGGTTCGCACGATCGGCGACCGCCCGTGCGAGGTCGGCGTATTGGGGCGCGGTGAGGGATCCCGCTTCGACGAGATCGGCCAGGGTGAGCACCTCGTGGCGCGGGATGCGGATGGAGAGGAGGGTGCCGCCCGTCGAGACCGGCGGGAGCACCGCATGCACTCGCACCCCTCCGCGCAACCGGACGTCGACGAATGGCGTCGCCTCGTCGATGTGCCGCCCGCCGCGCGAGATGAGCTGAACGGCGAGGCGACGCACCTCCGGCTCGTCGGCGTGCCACGCGTCGATGCGATGGAGCCCGCGCGGCCCTCCGTCGCTCCAGAGCTCGCCCGACGCCGTGACGAACAGGTCGGTGATGCCGGGGTGCTGGAGGTAGGGCGCCAGCATCCCGAAGGTCTCCCACAGTCCGGGCTCGGCGGGACGCGGAGATCGCGATTCGGTGAACATCCTCCGAGCCAACGGCATCGCGCAGGCAGGGACGTCTCCTGCACGCGATCGGTGGATCGACCGCGTGACGGGAGGAGCTGTGGATGAGAGCACGCCGGGCAGCACCGCCCGAGACAACCGACACCTGGCGTCCGGTTAAAAAAAGGGGGGCCGCACCTATTGGGGGGAACAGGTGCGGCCACTGCGGCGCAGGATTGGGGGGAATCGTTTGCGCCGCACGCACGAATTTACATTCGGCCGGGGTCAAGTTTACGCGGAATCAATGCAAACGCAAGTCTCCGGTCGCCGGGTCTTCCCGACGTTGTAGAGTCAGGCATTGTCGCGCCACGACAGAACAATCAGCATCGCAAAGGAGCGAACAGCCTCCCCATGAGCAACACAATCGACAATCTGCTCCATGAAGCCCGCCGGTTCACCCCGTCGGAGGAGTTCGCCGCGAACGCGGTGGCGACAGCCGACCTCTACGATCGCGCATCCGCCGACCGGCTCGGCTTCTGGGCCGACCAGTCCCGCGAGCTCCTTCACTGGCACAAGCCGTTCACCCGGACTCTCGACTGGACGAACCCGCCGTTCGCGAAGTGGTTCGACGACGGCGAGCTCAACGTCGCCTACAACTGCCTCGACCGGCACGTGCTGGCCGGCAACGGCGATCGCGTGGCGATCCACTGGGAGGGCGAGCCGGGAGACTCCGTGTCCCTCACGTACGCCGAGCTCACCGCGGAGGTGAAGAAGGCCGCCAACCTGCTCACCAGTCTGGGCATCCACGCCGGCGACCGTGTCGCCATCTACCTGCCGATGATCCCCGAGGCGGTCATCGCTATGCTCGCCGTCGCGCGCATCGGCGCCGTGCACTCCGTCGTCTTCGGCGGATTCAGTGCCGAGAGCCTGCGCTCGCGGATCGACGACGCCGAGGCGAAGCTCGTCATCACGGCCGACGGCGGCTGGCGCAAGGGCCGGGTGTTCCCGCTCAAGGACGCCGTCGACGCCGCGCTGACCGGTTCCGAGAGCTCGGTCGAGCACGTCCTCGTCGTCAAGCGCGGCGGGAACGACGTCGCCTGGACCGACGGTCGCGACCTGTGGTGGCACGACGAGATCGCCCAGGTGGATGCCGACCACGTCGCCAAGGCGTTCCCTGCGGAGCAGCCGCTCTTCATCCTCTATACCTCCGGCACCACCGGGAAGCCGAAGGGCATCCTCCACACTTCCGGCGGATACCTGACGCAGACCGCGTTCACCCACAAGAACGTCTTCGACCTGCACGCCGAGAGCGACGTCTACTGGTGCTCCGCGGACGTGGGCTGGATCACCGGTCACAGCTACGTCGTCTACGGCCCCCTCGCGAACGGCGCGACGCAGGTGCTCTACGAGGGCACGCCGGAGACCCCGCACCCCGGCCGCTGGTGGGAGATCATCGAGAAGTACAAGGTGTCGATCTTCTACACCGCGCCGACCGCCATCCGGTCGTTCATGAAGCTCGGGCGCCAGCACCCGCAGCAGTTCGACCTCTCGAGCCTCCGCGTGCTCGGATCGGTGGGCGAGCCCATCAACCCCGAGGCCTGGATGTGGTACCGGGAGGTCATCGGCGGCGGCGGGACCCCGATCGTCGACACCTGGTGGCAGACCGAGACCGGGGCGATCATGATCTCCGCGCTGCCCGGCGTGACCACCCTCAAGCCCGGCAGTGCGCAGGTGCCGCTGCCCGGCGTCTCGATCGAGATCCTCGACGAGGCCGGGGTCGCCGTCGGCAAGGACCAGGGCGGTCTGCTCGTCGTCACCGAGCCGTGGCCGAGCATGCTCCGCGGCATCTGGGGCGACCCGGACCGATTCGTGGAGACCTACTGGTCGAAGTTCGGCGACAAGTACTTCGCCGGCGACGGGGCGCGCTACGACAAGGACGGCGAGATCTGGCTCCTGGGCCGGGTGGACGACGTCATGAACGTCTCGGGCCACCGGCTCTCGACCGCGGAGATCGAGTCGGCGCTGGTCGCCCACCCGCTCACGGCCGAGGCAGCGGTGGTCGGCGCGGCCGACGAGACGACCGGCCAGGCTGTCGTCGCCTTCGTCATCATCAAGGAGAACCAGCTCGAGACAGCGCAGTCGATCGACGTCGCGGCCGAGCTGCGCAAGCACGTTGCGGAGCAGATCGGGGCGATCGCCCGCCCGCGCGACATCTTCGTCGTCACCGAGCTGCCCAAGACCCGCTCGGGCAAGATCATGCGCCGGCTGCTGAAGGATGTCGCGGAAGGCCGCGAAGTGGGCGACACGACGACGCTCGCCGACACTGCCGTGATGAGCTCCATCCAGAGCAAGCTCTCCTAGGCGGCGGGAACGACGAAGGGGCGGTGCCGTGCGGCACCGCCCCTTCGCACATCTGCGGCGCGGACTACTCGAACGCGACCACGATCTCGACCTCGACGGGCGAGTCGAGCGGCAGCACGGCGACGCCGACGGCGGAACGGGCGTGCACGCCGGATTCGCCGAAGATCTCGCCGAGCACCTCGGAGGCGCCGTTGATCACGCCCGGCTGCCCGGTGAACGACGGGTCGGAGGCGACGAACCCGACGACCTTCACGACGCGCGTGACGCGGTCGAGCGAGCCGAGCACGCTCTTCACCGCGGCGAGCGCGTTGAGAGCGCAGGTGCGGGCGTACTCCTTGGCGTCGGCGGCCGGGATCAGTCCGTGGCCTTCGCCGACCTTGCCGGTCGCGGGCAGTGCGCCGGCGACCATCGGGAGCTGACCGGAGGTGTAGACGTGGCCGCCGTCGACGACGGCGGGAGTGTAGGCGGCGACGGGCGGCACGACGTCCGGGAGGTCGATCCCGAGCTCGGCCAGGCGGGCCTCGACGGCGCCCATCAGGCGTCCGCCCCGTCGCTCACGGGACGCTTGAGGTAGGCCACCAGGCCGCCTTCCGGACCCGTCACCACCTGCACCAGTTCCCACCCCTCCGAGCCCCAGTTGTTGAGGATGGCGGCGGTGTTGTGGATCATCAGGGGCGTCGTGAGGTATTCCCAGCGCGGCATCGTGCTCCTTGCGTTCGGGCCGTTTATCAGGTTGATCACCTACTCTGATCCTATGTCTGCGAAAAAACCACGGGCTAGAGGTGTGCTCGGTGCAGTCGGCGCGTTCGTCGGCATGAGCGCCGTCGCCGGCCTCTTGGTCACTGCCGCTGTCACGCCGGCGATCGCCGTGACCGGTATGGCCGCCAACAACGGGATCGGCGTCTTCGAGGGCCTCCCCGAGTATCTCGAGATCGGCACGCTCGCCCAGCCGACAACCATCTACGCGAAGAAGGCCGACGGCTCCGACCTCGCTCTCGCGACCTTCTACTCCCAGAACCGGCTCCCCGTCACGTTCGGCCAGATCTCCCAGGCCGCCAAGGATGCCGCGATCGCTGGCGAGGACCCGCGCTTCTACAGCCACGGCGGCGTCGACATCCAAGGCACAATGCGTGGCGTCCTGTCGACTGTCTCCGGCGGCGGGGTGCAGGGCGGATCGTCGATCACTCAGCAGTACGTCAAGAACGTGCTGTTGCAGAAGTGCGAGGCGATGCCCGTCAAGACGGACGAGCAGAAGAAGGCGTACCAGGCCTGCGTCGACGACTCGACCGGCGTCACCCCCGACCGCAAGGTCAAGGAGATGAAGTACGCCATCGGGCTCGAGAAGAAGTACACGAAGGACCAGATCCTCGTCGGGTACCTCAACATCGCCGGCTTCGGCGGCTCGGTCTACGGCATCGAGGCGGCAGCGCACTACTACTTCAATACGACGGCGGCGGCGCTGACGCCCGCGCAGTCGGCCAGCCTCCTCGCCATCGTGAACGAGCCCACCTCGCTCAAGCTGGACAATCCGGACTCCGAGACGAACGGCGCAGCCAACGGCTACGCCAAGAACAAGGAGCGCCGCGACTACATCCTGCAGAAGATGTACCAGTACAAGAAGCTGACCAAGGCGCAGTTCGACGAGGCGATCAAAACGCCCGTCCAGCCGACGATCACCCCGTCGGTTCGCGGATGCCAGACGGCCGGTGGATCGGCGTACTTCTGCGACTACGTCCAGAAGATCTTCCTCAATGACCCCACGTTCGGCAAGGATGACGACACCCGCACGGCGAACTTCAACCGTGGCGGATACAAGATCTACACGACGCTCGACATCGATCTGCAGCGTGTCGCAGAAGACACCATCAACTCCTACGTGCCGAAGACCTACAAGGTCGACCTCGGCGGCGTCCTCGTCGGCGTGCAGCCCGGGACCGGGCGCGTGCTCTACATGGCGCAGAACAAGGACTACACGCAGGACGGGGACGAAGCAGCAAGCGACGCTCGATTCAGCGCGATCAACTACGCCACGGATTACGCCTTCGGTGGGTCCGGCGGGTTCCAGGTCGGATCGACGTACAAGGTGTTCACGCTGGCCGAGTGGCTGAAGCAGGGCCATTCGCTCAATGAGACCGTGAACGCGAATGTCAGGACGTACACCAAGTTCAAGAACTCGTGCACGGGAGACTGGTCCGGCAGCTACAAGCCGACGAACGACTCCGGCGGTGAAGAGGGTCAGCGCAGCGCACAGAACGCGACCACCAACTCGATCAACACGGCGTTCGTCTCGATGGCGTCCCAGCTGGACCTGTGCGAGATCAAGAAGGACGCCGAGGCGTTCGGAGTCCACACGGCCAACAACGCCGAGCTCAACTCCGATCCAGCATCGGTGCTCGGCACGAACAACATCGCGCCGCTGACCATGGCCACCGCGTTCGCGGGCATCGCCAACAACGGTCTCACGTGCAGCCCTGTGGCCATCGACAAGATCGTCGACGGCAGCGGCAAGGAGGTCGCACCTCCGGCGACCAAGTGCACGCAGTCGGTCGACCCGACGGTGGCGAACACCATGGCCAAGGCGCTTCAGGGACCCGTGCAGAACGGAACCGCGGCCGGGATGAACACCACCGGCAAGGACATGCTCGGCAAGACCGGTACGACCGACGGCAACGAGCAGCTCTGGCTCGTCGCGGCCACGACGAAGGTCGCGGGCGCGTACTGGGTCGGCAACATCACCGGACACCAGGACATGCGCCGTATCTACCCGACTCACGGCACGACACCGGCGATCGCGCGGACCGCGGTGCAGCGCACGATGATGGCTGCGGCCGTCGGCAAGTACGGCGGCGACGACTTCCCGGCCGCGCCGGACAAGCTCGTGCGTGGTGTCCAGATCGCGATCCCCGACCTGGCCGGCAAGTCGCCTGACGAGGCCAAGAACATCCTGAAAGGCCTCGGCCTGGAGAGCGCGGATGGCGGTCCGCAGGATTCCGTCCAGCCGAACGGCACCGTCTCTGCCACGGACCCGGCCGCCGGCAGCTCGGTGGGGAAGGGCACGGTGGTGACCGTCTACACGAGCACCGGCTCGCTGACCCCTGTTCCGAACGTCGTCGGGCAGAAGGCCTCGGATGCGCAGAAGGCGTTGACCAGTGCAGGGTTCAGCGTGAAGGTCGCCGGCAGCGGAGGCGGCGACGCCACGGTCCAGTCTCAGGATCCGGCCGCGAACACTCCGGCGAAGCAGGGCACGCAGATCACATTGACCGTGGCCGCGGCGAGCACCCCGCCGACGCCGGGCGGCGGCTAGTGGGCCGCGGCTCGGCTCTCCGCCCGCTGGGCACCGCTCTGGCGGTGCTCGGCGCGGCGGGGGCGGCGGCGTTCGCCTACGGGTCGCTCATCGAACGTCGCGCCTTCACTCTCCGTGAGGTGTCCGCGCCCGTCCTCCCGGCCGGTTCGGAGCCGATCCGCGTGCTGCACCTCTCCGATCTGCACATGGCGCCGTGGCAGCGTGACAAGCAGGAGTGGGTGCGCGCCCTCGCGGCACTGAAACCCGATCTCGTCATCGACACCGGCGACAACCTCAGCCACGAGAACGGCCTCGAGGGCGTCCGCGCGGCGCTCGACGCGTTCCGCGGCGTGCCCGGCGTCTTCGTCCACGGTTCGAACGACTACTTCGGTCCGCAGCTCAAGAATCCCCTCAAGTACTTCTCGGGGCCGTCGAAGAGGAACGGCTCCACCGCACCGCGGCTCGACACAGCCTCCCTCACGGCGTATCTCCGCGATCTCGGCTGGCTCGATCTCAACAACGCGGCCGGTTCGCTCGACATCCGCGGCACGCACCTGGAGCTGTTCGGCGTCGACGACCCGCATGTCCGCTACGACCGCGTGGAGGCCATCCCCGGCGCCCTGGACGAGCTCCGCGAGGACGACCCGTACAGCGACGACGCGACCTGGCCCGACGACGCACCGGCGGTCGCCCGCCCGACGGTGACCCTCGGCGTCGTCCATGCTCCCTATCGTCGGGTGCTGGATGCGTTCGTCACCTACGGGGCCGCGATGATCTTCGCCGGCCACACCCATGGCGGCCAGGTCTGCGTGCCCGGATACGGAGCGCTCGTCACCAATTGCGACATCCCGCGCAAGCAGGTCAAGGGGCTGAGTATCTGGCGTCACGCCTTCCGCTCCGCCTTCCTGAACGTCTCTGCCGGCCTCGGCACGTCGATCTACGCTCCGGTACGTTTCGCGTGCCGGCCCGAGGCGACGCTGGTGACCCTGACGGCAGCGGCGTGACCGCCCGAGTGGTCACGAGCACCCCTCGCGCTCGTGTATCCTAGATGAGGCCTTCAGGGCCATCGGGGTGTGGCGCAGCTTGGTAGCGCGCTTCGTTCGGGACGAAGAGGCCGCAGGTTCAAATCCTGTCACCCCGACCAGATAGTTGAAGACAGAAGAGGGGGGGTGGGGGAGCGGACCCCCCGCGTGAGTGGTATGGGGTGTGTGGGGGGGGGGTTACCCGCCCCCGGCCCGCGGGGGCCCCGGCGCCGCCCGACCCGCCCCGGGGGGCGGGGGT
>NZ_JBHVVL010000001.1:41390-142711 GCF_042883605.1 Leifsonia sp. NPDC058194
TGTGGTTGGGGTCGTTGTCTTCCGGGTACCGTTACCACATAAAATAAATTTACACCCTTTTCTAATCTTCTCTCAGCTCGGGCGGGGGCGCCCCCCCCCCCCCCCCCCTCTTCTGTCTTCTGCGATGTGTCGCTGGAGTCTTCCCGGCCCCTGCCGCGAGGGGCCCCGGGCGCCGCCGAACGCGCAGCGTGAGGCGGTGTTCGGGGTAGCGGTAGGGTGCACCCCGACCACACGGCAAGAAAATGAAGAAGCCCGGTTCGCATCGCGAACCGGGCTTCTTCGCTTCCTGCCATTCGGCGCTGCGGGGTTCTGCATCAACGCGTCGCGTTCGAAGGTGAATACTGGCTCCACGATTCCGAAGCGAGGGAGCAGGTACCGGGATGCGCAAATGGGCCGTCGTCATCATCCTCGGCAGCGCGCAGTTCGTCATGGTCCTCGACGGCACGGTGATGAACGTCTCCATCTCGACCGTGGTCAAGGACCTGCACACCTCCGTGGCCGCGATGCAGGCCGCCATCACTTTCTACACACTGACGATGGCCGCGTTCATGCTCCTCGGGGCGAAGCTCGGCGACGTGTGGGGGCGGCGGCGCGCCTTCGTGATCGGTTCGATCGTCTACGCGGCAGGCTCCCTGACCACCGCGCTCGCACCGAACATCGCGGTGCTCTTCCTGGGCTGGTCCGTCGTCGAGGGCCTCGGCGCCGTGCTGGTGATACCCGCGATCGCGGCGCTCATCGCCGACAACTACGACGGCCACGACCGCGTCACGGCCTATGCGGTCATCGGGGCCGTGTCCGGAGCGGCCGTTGCGGCGGGCCCGCTGATCGGCGGGTTCGTGACCACCTATCTCGACTGGCGCTACGTCTTCGTGTCCGAGGTGCTCATCATGGCCGTCGTCGTGGCGTGCGCGCGGTTCGTGACCGACACGACCGGGCGCCGCGCCGCCTCCATCGACGTCTGGAGCGTGGTGCTCTCGGCGTCCGGACTGGTCCTGGTGGTGTACGGGATGCTGCAGAGCAAGACGTGGGGGTGGATCGCCCCACTGCAGCCGCCGGTGATCGCGGGGACGACGATCGCGCCACTGGGCATCTCACCGACCGCGTGGCTGATCCTCCTCGGCGGGATCCTGCTCTGGGGCTTCCTCCGGCGGCAGTCCCGCCTGGTGCAGCGCGGTCGCCTGCCGCTCGTGCACGTCGACGTCTTCTCCATCCGCCGGTTGCGGAGCGGGTTGAGCGTGCTCGGCGCCCAGTACGCCGTCACGGCGGGCCTCTTCTTCATGGTGCCCGTGTACCTGCAGATGACCCTGGGGCTGGACCCGCTCTCGACGGGATTGAAGGTGTTCCCGCTGTCGATCGCGCTGATCCTGTCGTCGATCCTGGGATCCGCTCTGAGCCGGCGGTGGTCGCCCCGGCGGATCGTTCGGATCGGGCAGTTGGTCCTGGTGGTCAGTGCGGTGGTCCTCCTGAGCTCGATCACGACGGACCTCCGGAGCTGGGTGTTCGGCGTCGGGATGTTCCTGTCCGGGGCGGCGCTCGGCCTGCTGGCGTCCCAGCTCGGCAATGTGAACATGTCGAGCGTCGACGAGACACGGACCAGCGAGGTCGGCGGTCTGCAGGGCGTGCTGCAGAACCTCGGTTCGTCGCTCGGCACGGCACTGATCGGGTCGATCCTGATCGGGGCGCTGGCGACGTCGTTCGCCGGCGGGGTGGCCGGCAGCGACCTCCCGTCGAGCGTCCGCTCCGAGGTCAGCGACCGGACGCAGGGCGGCGTCGCGATCGTGCCCGCCTCCAGCGTCCCGGAGATCGCGACCACGGCCGGCCTGTCGACGCAGGACGCCGACGAGCTCGCGACGATCTACCGCGACGCGCAGGTCTCGTCGCTGCGGGTCGCGTTCTTCGGACTGATCGCGATCACCGTGGTGTCGCTGCTGTTCTCGCGCGATCTCCCGACCGATGTGCCGGGTGCTCCGGGGGCATCTGCACGCGCACGGCCACGGCCACGACCGCGTCGGACCGGGGCCTAGAAGGCGTCGGGCCGCGCGAACTCCGCGTTCGCGTACCGCGACTCGGGGTCGATGTGCGCCCGGACGAGCGGGATGGTGCGGTTGACCGCCGTGTCGATCCGTCCCCGGAGGTCCTCCGACGTGATCGCGTAGTCGGCGAAGTCGCTCTCGGCCGCATAGATGCCCAGCGGGAGGGTGAGGGACTGGAAGAACCCGAACAGCGGACGCATCTGGTGCTCGACGAGGAGGGCATGCCGGTCGCTCCCGCCCGTCGCGGTGAGCACGATCGGCTTGTCGATGAGGGCGTACTGGCCGATGTGGTCGAAGAAGAGCTTGAAGAGGCCCGTGTAGGTCGCCCGGTAGGCGGGAGAGCCGACGACGATGACGTCGGCCGCCTCCACCGCCTCCAGGGCCTCCACGACCTCGGGCCCCAGGTGCGAGCGGAACGGCCCCGCACCGAGCTGCCCCAGCAGAGGCGCGAGCTCGATGGTGCGGTGCGTCCCGCCGATGGCCTCGGCGAACGAGCGGGCGACCTCGTCGACCAGGACGGTGGTGCGCGAGGGATGAGTGGGGCTGCCGCTCACTCCGACGACCGTGGGGACGTGTGCCATGCGGGGACCGCCTTCGTGTGACTTCGGCTCGGGAACGCCCTCACGCTACTCGCGTGCCGCCCCGGCCTCCTCTCGGCGCGTCACGCACCGTCATGGAGCGGGGTACAGCTCCGACACGATCTCGAGCGAATGGATGCGGCCCTCGACGGTCGCGGCGCCGGAAGACACCATCAGTTCGTCGGCGCCGGTGGAGCCCAGGAGGGCGTCGAGACGGGAGCGCACCTCGTCGGGCGTGCCGATCGCCTGACGGGCGTTGCGGGCGGCGATGAACTCCTCCTCGAGCGGGCTGAACTCGTAGGCCATCGCCTCCTCGACGCTGACCGGCTGCGGCTTCTGGCCTTGCCGCATGCGGAGGAACGAGAGCTGGCCGGGGAGCGACAAGGCACGGACCGTCTGCGGGTCCTCGTCGGCGACCACGTTGACCGCGATCATCGTGTGCGGTTCGTCGAGCAGATCGCTCGGCTCGAACTTCGACCGGTACAGATCGAGCGCCGCTTCGGTGTTCTCGCCGGCGAAGTGGTGGGCGAAGGCGAACGGCAGACCGAGCGCGGCCGCCACCTGGGCGCTGAAACCGCTGGACCCGAGCAGCCACACCTGCGGCGCGTCTCCGAGACCAGGGACGGCGGTGATCGTGTGCAGCGGGTTGGCGTCGCTCATGCCGCCGTAGAAGAATCCGAACAGGTCGAGCAGCTGCTGCGGGAAGTCGTCGACCCCGAGGCCCTGCTCGCTGCGGCGGAGCGCCATCGCGGTCGCGCCGTCAGTGCCCGGCGCGCGCCCGATGCCGAGGTCGATGCGGTCGCCGTAGAGGGCACGGAGGGTGCCGAACTGCTCGGCGACGACGAGAGGCGCGTGGTTGGGAAGCATCACACCGCCCGACCCGACCCGGATGCGCGCCGTAGCTGCTGCGACGCCCGCGATGAGCACGGCGGGGGCACTGGAGGCGATCGCCGGCATGCCGTGGTGCTCGGCGACCCAGAATCGCTCGTAGCCGAGACGCTCGGCCGCCTGCGCGAGGCGGATGGTCCCGCCGACCGCATCGGCGTTCGTGCCTCCGGCGGGGCGACTGGCGAGGTCGAGGACGGAGAGGGGGATGCTGCGATTCGTCACACTGAAGCCAACCGGCGGGCGGGGGATGTCATTCCATCCCGCCCGGCGGTTCGCTCAGGACTCGCGGACCTTGCGCGCCCAGAACACGACGGACACCGTGACGAGTCCCGCGACCAGGAGGCCACCGCCGATCCAGATCGCCCAGACCGCCATCGTCGAGCCCGTGTCGGCGAGACCGCTGCCCGGGTCGGACACCGTGACGGCCGTGTCCGCAGGGAGGACAGTGATCGATGCCGGACAGGTGTGGTCGCTGGTCCGCCCGACACCGGTGAACGAATACACCCCGACGGCATCGGCTGGAAGCGTGACGGCGAGCAGGTCGCTGCCGTCGGCGTTGGACTGCTTCGCGAAGTGCACGCTGCTGACCATGGTGCGGAAGCTGGCGAGCTTCATGCTCGAGCCGTCCTCCCCGGTTCCCGTCCAGTCGATGAACTCGCTCGACGCCCAGGTGCCCGCGGTGCAGACGATGTGGACGGTGTCGCCGGCGTGCGCGACCGCCTTGTCGAAGGCACAGGGCGAGCCTGCCGTGTAGTCGACGGCGTTCGCCGCCGTTGGAGCCGCGAGCAGCACCGCGACGGTCACGGCTGCCGCCGCAAGGATCTTCTTGAACATGGCCCCGCCTTTCGCCGACCCGGCCTCAGCGTCGGGATACGTGATTATTTCTCAGTTTACGGACTGGTGCAACCGACGGCAATGGAACCGACCGCCGATTCTGTCCCCACATCGGGGGTCGAGCCGTCTCCTGGCAGCGTCGGAGTCGTCGTCACCGACACTCCCGTTCCCGTCTGCTTCAGCGCGAGGAAGTCCACGTCGACCGTCTTCTGCTCCCCCGGTGCGAGGGTGACCAGGAACACGCTGACGGGACGGCCGCTGTCCGTTCCCGAGATCGCCGACTTCGTCGCGCCGCCGCTCGTCGTCGCCGCGAGAAGACCGCCGGACGGCCCGTAGACGGCGACTCGCGTCTGGATCGAGCCCGGAGGGATCCCGAACCTCCCGCCTCCCGTGACGTAGTCCGGCAGCGTGGTCGCCGCATCCGCCGGCGCGCGGTTCGCCAAGGTCACCGCGACCCGCGTGGTCGGCGTGCCGTCCGCCCGGCAGATCGCAGCGCCCGCCGCGACCGACGTGTCGAGGTAGTAGTCCATCTTCGCGCCGGTTGAGTCGTTGAAGTACACCCCCACCCCCGCCGTCGAGGCCGTCGAGGTGGGCAGGCCGCCGGCCAGCGAAGTGGAGGAGAGCACGGCCTGCTCGTCGGGATGGGCGCTCCAGATCAACAGGCGATGGGAGGAGCCCGCGGCCGCCAGGGCGGAGATCAGCGCGCTGCCGTCGATACCGCCGCGTGCGACGCGCTGGAAGACCGCCGCGGCCGCCGACGCGAAGAACGCATCCTGCTGGGCCGGATCCGGATAGCGCTGGTACACCTGGCTGAGCAGCAGGCTCACCGCGTTGTCGGCGGTGATCGACTCGCCGCCCGCCAGCTCGACGGGGCCGGTCGCGCGCAGAAGCGCGGCCAGCACGACGGGGTCCATGGTGATGACACCGTCCACGCTCCCCCCGTTGGTCAGCGTCCACATCCGGGAGGCCGTGGAGGCTGCGAGCGGGAAGTCCGGGGTGAGGTTCACATCCTGGATGTACGTGCCGATGAGCTGACCGAAGAGTCCGGTCGGTCCGTCGGGGATGGGCGCGACCGACTCCGTCCACGGACCGATGGACGTGCCCGCCTGTTGGGCCACCAGCGAGACCGCACCGTGGTCGGCCGCGATCAGCGCGACGGAGCCGATCAGACCGCCCGTCGCCCGCAGCTCGGCGGGGTTCTGGGCGACCAGCAGGTAGTGGCGCGGTCCGTCGGCGCCGAGCATGGCGGGGAGCAGCTTCGCGCTGTTGCCCAGAGCATCGACGGCCGGCGTCACCTCGGCGAAGAGTTCGCGCAGGCGGTCCACCGCCGACCCGACCGGATGGATGGTGGCCGACGTGTCGACGGCGGCGAGGCTCTTCGAGGCGGCGTGGAAGGCGGTCTGGGCCTTCGCCACGACAGGCTGAGCGGCGACGAGCGGAGCGAGGTCGACCTTTCCCCCGACGATCGAGAGCTTACGGGGGTCAGCCGATCCCGCGACGTCGACGAGGGGCGCGATGACGCGGGATGCGACCTGCTGGGTGGTGGCCGCGGCGGTACGCACGGCCGCGAGGTTGGGGCCCGCCCACGGCACGATCTCGGCCGCGCGCCAGATCGGGTCGTCGGTCAGCGCCGCCGCCGCGGATGCATGCTTCTCGAGCTCGTCGGCCGAGGATCGCGCCGCGGCCAGATCGCCCGACACGATGGCGCTCTGGATGCCGTGAGCGGCAGGGAGCGCGGCGTACAGCTCCTGCCGCGCGAGGTATCCGCGCAGGGCCACCCAGCCCACGAGGCCGGCGACGACGAGCACCAGTGCGACGGCGATGCCCGTCGTGAGGCGACGCCGACGGCGCGCAGGGACCGGAGGCTCCGCCGGAAGGGGCGGCGCCTCCTCACGCGTGAGACCGGTCGCCATGAGGACAAATGTAACAAATCCTCACTTTTTGGCATCCCCCGAAACGAGGGACGCCTGCGGCCGGCGCCAGCTAGCGGCCGAGACCCCGGTACGACCATCCCGCCGCGCGCCAGGCCGCGGGATCGAGCACGTTGCGGCCATCGATGATGCGCCTGCCTGCCACGATCGCTCCGAGCTCGAGCGGATCGAGGGAGCGAAACTGGGGCCACTCGGTGATGAGCACGACGATGTCGGCTCCTGCCGCGGCCTCCTCGGCACTCGCGGCGTAATTGAGCTGGGGCGCACGCCGGCGGGAGTTCGCGACCGCCTCGGGGTCGGTCGCCGTCACCACGGCACCGGCTTCGGCCAGGCGAACGGCGACATCGAGCGCGGGCGAATCGCGCACATCGTCGGAGTGGGGCTTGAACGCCAGTCCCAGCACGGCGACCCGGAGGCCGGCGAGGTCGCCTGCCTCCTCCCGGACCAGCTGGACCACCCGATCGCGGCGACGCAGGTTGATCTTGTCCACTTCCGCGAGGAACTCGACGGCCTCGCCGCGGCCCAGCTCGCGGGCGCGAGCGGTGAACGCGCGGATGTCCTTGGGCAGACACCCGCCTCCGAAACCCACGCCGGCGTTGAGGAAGCGGCGTCCGATGCGCGCATCGTGCCCGATCGCGTCGGCGAGCTGCGTGACATCCGCTCCCGTGACCTCGGCGATCTCCGCCATCGCGTTGATGAACGAGATCTTCGTCGCGAGGAACGCGTTCGCCGCGACCTTGACCAGCTCGGCCGTCGCGTAGTCGGTGACGATGACCGGCGTGCCGGCGGCCACGGCCTTCGCATAGACGTCGTTCAGCACTCCGGCGGCGCGCTCCCCCGCCGGTCCCGACGGGACCCCGTAGACCAGGCGGTCAGGGCTGACCGTGTCCTGCACGGCGAAGCCTTCGCGCAGGAACTCCGGGTTCCAGGTGAGCGTCACCTCGGGCGCCCGCTCGGCGACCAGGGCCGCCAGTCGCGTGGCGGTCCCGACCGGGACGGTGCTCTTGCCGACGAGCACATCCCCCGGCTTCACGTGCTCCAGCAGGGTGGTGAAGGCCGCATCGACGTAACGGAGGTCCGCCGCGTCGCCGTCCGCGCTCTGCGGCGTCCCGACGGCCACGAAATGGACGTCCGCGTTCTCGGCGGCAGCGAAATCGGTCGTGAAACGCAGGCGGCCGCTGGCGGTCGCCGAGGTCAGCACCTCGGGGAGTCCCGGTTCGAAGAAGGGGGCGCGGCCCGCCGACAGCTCGGCGATCTTCGCCTCGTCGACGTCGATGCCGACGACCTCGTGGCCGAGGTCCGCCATCGATGCGGCGTGGACCGCGCCCAGGTAGCCGCAGCCGATCACGGAAATACGCATGTCGCCTCTTCTCGCCGCGCGCGCGGCCGCTCAGGTGAAATCGGGGTCGGGTTCGCTGTCGTACGCGGTCTCGGAGGAGCCGACCGGCCAGTGCCGACGGCCGTTGTTGAGCACTCCGCGGCTCTCCTGGAGGTAGCAGTTGCCGCAGAGGGACTCGTAGCCGACGTCGACGCCGTCGATGGCCACCTGCGCGCCGTCGAAGACGAAGACCCCGTCGATCGTGCGGGCGTTGAAGATCGCCTTGCGACCGCACCGGCAGATCGTCTTCAGCTCTTCGAGGCTGTGCGCCACCTCGAGCAGACGTCTGCTGCCGGGGAAGGCGACCGTCTGGAAGTCGGTGCGGATGCCGTACGCCAGCACCGGGATGCCCTCGAGCAACGCGATGCGGAGGAGGTCGTCGACCTGAGTCTCCGAGAGGAACTGCGCCTCGTCCACGAGGAGCGCGCTCACGTCGGTGTCGAAGCGCTTGATGGTGCGCTCGCGGTGCTGCTGGAACTTGCCGTAGGCGTCGGTCTCGGGAGCGATCAGGAAGTCGACGTCGCGGGTGACCCCGAGGCGCGACAGGATCCCCATGTCGCCCTTCGTGTCGATCGCAGGCTTCGCGAGCAGCACCCGGTGACCGCGCTCTTCGTAGTTGTAGGCCGCCTGCAGCATCGCCGTGCTCTTGCCGCTGTTCATCGCGCCGTAGCGGAAATACAGTTTTGCCACGCACCGATCCTAGACGGCACGAGCGGTCTCAGGTGAGGTAGCCGTCTTCGGCGGCGCGGCGGATGAGATCGGCGCGGGAGCTCGTGGGACGACCGGCCTTGCCGTACTTCTCGCGGACGCGGCGCAGGTACGTCTTCGCCGTCTCGTACTGCACGTTCATCGCCTTCGCGACCTCCGAGGTCGTCCGGCCGTCCGCGTAGAGCACGAGCGCCTGTCGCTCGCCATCGCTCAGTCGCGGGCGGGCGGCCTCCGGGATGATCGGGCGGGGCCGCCACACCGGTTCCGGCGCCGGCTCCCTCCGATCGCCTCCACGGCCGATCGCCGAGAGGGCGGCGGCGAGCAGCTCGTTCATCGGCTGGGACTTGGTCACGTACGCGACGGCGCCCGCAGCGAGGGCGGCGTCCCGGTCCTCCTGGGTGTCGACGGCGCTCAGCACGACGACCTTGGCACCGGCTGCGCGGCAGGTGCGCACCCGTGCTCCGATCGAGACGGACTCGCGCAGCTGGAGGTCCATGATCACGAGGTCGGTCGGGAAGGCGTCGCTGTGCACGAGTTCGATCCAGCTCCCGGCCCGCAGCACGAGATCGAACTCGGGGGCGTTCTTCTCGATCCAGGTCGCGAGACTGTCGAGCAGGATCTCGTGGTCGTCGAGGATCGCCAGCCGTGCTGGCGCGGGGACGGGGGATGCGGGGGTGGTGCTCATGGTCTGCGCCTTCCAGGATAGGCGAATCGAAGCGTCAGCCCGCCCGCTCGAACGCGCAGGCCGGTCTCCATCGAGACCGAACGGAGGGCGCTGAGGTAGGGGACGAGCTCCCGTCGGATCTCCGAGCGCGGCTGCGCGACCCGAGCCGTCAGCAGGAAGGCGGGGTGCGCCGGCTCTCCGACCTCGATCCGGAAGGTCGACGGGTCGAGTCCCGGCAGCTCGGACACGGTCATCACGAGGGCGGACACGATGGCCCGCTGCTCGCCCGTCAGCACGCCATCCAGGCGATCCGGGTCGTGGACGTGCGGGCCGGATGCGGCGGTGGAGGCCGGGTCACGGCCTGCCAGGGCGAGAGCGACGGTCTCGTCGAGCCAGGTGCGCTCGACCGACGAGACGGCGAGGGCGCGCAGGCGGCCCGCGAGTTCGGCGGCTCTGTCGCGGTCGAGCGGGGTGATCTCATCCTGATCGAGGATCCGGGTGAGGAAGGGCACCGTCTCCTCGAAGGCGGAGGCGCTCTCGTGGGCGATCTGCCGCCGTGCCGTCTCGCGCAGCTCTCCCTCGAGCCGTTCCTGCCCGGCGCGCGCGATCTCGCGCCAGCGGAGGGTCTCGCCGGTCATCGTCCACGCGTAGCCCGCTCCCCCGGCCGCGAGAGCGAGCACCGGAGTGGCGGCGACGGTGGCGTAGACGATCGAACCGGTGTGGATCACGAGGGAGTCGGCCTGAAGCGCCGCGAGCGTGCCGACGACGACGGCCCCCGTCACCGCGACGACGAGGACCTCCAGCACTGGACGGTAGAGCGGCATGGCGATCAGCATCAGCGCGATCGCGATCTGCCCCCAGTCGTCCTGGATCCGCAGGTTCCGGCCCCAGACGGAGGCGTCGAAGAGGCAGGCGGCTACGATCGCCAGGCCGATCACCGAGACGTGGGACCAGCGGCCGAACGGCGCGAGCCCGGGGTGCGTGCGCACCGTCGCGATGACCACGGCGAGCAGCAGGATCCCGATACCGGTGATCGCGAGAGACGGTGAGCGTAGCTGGTCGAGATGCCAGATGGTCGACGTCACGGCGTAGCCGATCGCGGTCGCCCCGATCAGCGGGACGAGGAGCCAGGCCGACTGGACGCCGAGCGGGTCGAGTCGCTGCGGCGTCCGCTCGACCGGCACCGAGCGCAGGCGCACGATGGTCTCGCTCGCGATGCCGCGCGGGGCGTTCATGCGACCACCTCGGGAGCGCACGGGACGACCATGATCACAGTGGTCCCGACGTCTTCGCTGGAGTACACGGTGACCGTTCCGCCGACCCGCGAGATCCTGTCGTGCACCGACTGCCGCAGTCCGAGCCGGTCGCCCGCGGTCGAGTCGGGGCTGAATCCGCGGCCGCCGTCGACCACCATCACCGACAGCGAGTCGTCGCAGATGCTGAGCGCGACTTCGGCGGTCGCGCTCCCGGAATGCCGGATGACGTTGACGAGGCACTGGCGCACGGCCAGCCCGATCGCCCGCAGAGCGTTCTCGTCGAGGCGCGACACCGACGACCTCTCGCCCGAGACGTCGACGGCCAGTCCCTCGTCGCGGGCGTCCTCGATCGCCCGGTGAAGATCGCTGCGGTACCAGGGGTCGTCGTCGATCGCCTCGACCGTCACGCTCTCGCTCAGGGAGGGGAGACCGCGACCGAGCGCCACGAGGTCGGCCTCGATGCGTCCGCGCAGACGATCCGGGAGGGCGCCGGGCTCGGTGCGCGAGATGGCCAGGAGCTCACTGAGCACCGTGTCGTGCGTGTCTGCCGCGAGGTCTGCGACGAGAGACCTCCGCAGCTCGACCAGACGCACGTCGCGGACGGCACGATGGATCGCGGACTGGGTGCGCCCGCGCGACCCTCTCGTGAGGCCGTCGAACGCCAGCACTCCGACGAGGAGGAGGTAGGCGCCGAGGGAGATCGCGTCCGTCGTGAAGGTGCGGTTCGTGGTGGCGGCGGCGAGGATGACGGCCGCTTCGGCGAGGGCGAAGCCGAGGGAGGCCCAGAGGATTCCGGCGAGCGCCCCGGTGCCGGTGCCGCCGACCAGCGTCATCGCGACGACGGGCAGAGCCACGACGAAGAGGTTCGTGTCCCGGTAGGCCGGGGTGCCGAGGAAGATCGCCACGACGTAGAAGTACGTGCAGACCGTGCCGACGGCGAGGTAGGCGATCGTGAGCGCGACCGTGCGCCCTCGTGCCAGGAGCGCCAGGAGCGCGAGCAGCGCGACCATCGGCAGCAGCATGAGCAGCGTCAGCCAGGAGGCCCCGCTCACGCCCTGGCTGAAACCGGAGAAGAGCGCGTTCACGAGGGCCGCTGCGAGACAGACGAGTCCCGCCCAGCGGGCTGCTGTGGCGAGCGCTCTCGAATTGGCCGCCCTCGAGAGGTGGGTGGGTAGGCCGAGGGACACACGACCCCTTTCGAGCGAGCGGTCGATCCGGACCGATCCGGAGGGGTCGGATCGTCCCGGCCCCCTCGGGAATTATGACATCCGCCACGCACCGCGTGTACCCCGCATTTCGCCCGCGGTTGTACCCCGAGGGCCGCCCGCTCAGAACAACGTCGGCTGCAGTCCTGCCGCGAGCAGGGAGGCTCCCACGAGGGACTCTGCATCGGGCGCACCGCCGTGCGCCACGGCGTCGCCATCGGCCCTCGCACCTGAGCCCGAGCCCGACACCGCCCCCGAACGAGTGATCCGACGCTCGCCTTCGCTGTCCCGCAGCATCCCGAGCGCGGAGGATCGCACGCCGCCCGTCACGGGGTCCTCCTCACTGCGTTCGAGACCGTGCGCCCGGATCAGCGGCTTGATGCGCGCGGCGAGCCACTTTCGGTACTCGGCGGGCGCGTAGGTGCCGCGCCCGTACATGCTCCGGTACTTCGGCAGCAGCTCGGGATGCTCGCGACCGAGCCACAAGTAGTACCACTCCTTCACACCCGGCTTGAGGTGCAGAGCCGTGTACAGCACCGAGGTCGCCCCGGCCTCTTTCGCCTGGCGCAGCGCTTCGTCGAGATGAGCGCGTGTGTCGGTCAGGTACGGGAGAATCGGCATCAGGAACACCGAGCAGTCGAGTCCGTGCTCGCGCACCGCGGTCACCGTCGCGAGTCGCGCCTTGGTGCTGGGCGTGCCCGGCTCGACCGACTGCTGAAGCTCGTCGTCGTAGACCGCGATCGACATCGCGAGATCGACGGGCACCCGCTTGGCCGCCTCCGCCAGGTGGTCGAGGTCCCGTCGCATCAGGGACCCCTTGGTGAGGATGCTGAACGGCGTGCCCGTGTCGGCCAGAGCGTCGATGATGCCGGGCATCAGCGCGTAGCGGCCCTCCGCGCGCTGGTACGGGTCGGTGTTGGTGCCGAGTGCGACGGGATGCCGCCCCCAGCTCGGCCGGGACAGCTCCCGTCGCAGCACCTCGGCCACATTGACCTTGACGATGATCTCCTGATCGAAGTCCTTGCCCTGATCGAGCTCGAGGTAACTGTGGGTCGGCCGGGCGAAACAGTAGACGCAGGCGTGCGAACACCCCCGGTACGGATTGATGGTCCAGCCGAAGGGCATCGGACCGCCCCCGCCCGGGATCTTGTTCAACGCCGACTTCGCGAGCACCTCGTGGAAGGTGATGCCCGCGAAGTCGGGCGTGCGCACCGAGCGCACGAGGTTGTTGAGCCGCGCGAGCCCGGGCAATGCGGTCGGCGCCTCCGCCGTGAGTTCCTGCCCGCTCCATCTCATGACCTTATTCGAACATATGTTCGAATGATCGTCAAGCGAACCGCGGTGAAGTCCAGGGGTGCGGCGCATCGAAGTAGGCTCGCGACCATGTTCTACGGCTCGCCGACCATTCACGACGACGGCGACGGCTCTCTGCAGCTGCAGGCGGCCGAGATCACCGATCAGCGCGTGATCCTCCGACTGCGGGACACACGGTTCACCAGCGGCCCGCACGCGACCACGAGCGCCGCCGCCGCCGGTTCCCGCTGGGTACTCCAAGACACCAGCGGTCATCGGTACGGATTCGAACAGTCCTCCACGGGCGGTGGACCGTTCCAGGGGATCGTCGACATCGCCTTCCTCATCGAATCCGGACTCGGTCGGGACGATGAGCTCATCCTCGAGAGCCAGGAACGCAGCATCCGCTTCAGCCTCCGATGATTCGCCGTCCCGCCCAGCGGCAGCAGCAGGCGCAGGCGCAGCGGTGGAGAAGGGTGCACGTCCGGGCGTGCACCCTTCTCCACCGGCCACCGACGGCGTCACCGACGCTCCGAGACGGAACCGTCGATCTTCGAATGTCCGTCAAGCGGCGCGCAGGGAGATCTCCTCCCCGTCCCACCGCGCCCGCAGCCAGCGGTCGTGGCTGGCGACCACCACCGCGCCCGGATAGGCGCCGAGAGCATCCTCCAGCTCGGTCGCCAAGGCGAGCGAGAGATGGTTGGACGGCTCGTCGAGCAGGAAGAGGTGCGGCGGCCGCGCGAGGATCAGAGCCAGCGCGAGCCGGCGCTGCTGCCCGACCGAGAGCGCCCCGACCGGCCGGTCGAGGTCGCGCGGTGCGACCAGGCCCAGCGTGACGAGCGGGACGCTCTCGGACCGCTTCTCCCCGAGAGCCGCCGCGTAGATGGAACGAGGCGAGATCGAGGGATCGGCGAAACGGACGTCCTGCTCCAGCAGACCGACGCGCAGCCCGCGCCTGCGACCGACGGAGCCGGCGGCTGGTTCGAGACGACCCGCCACGGCGGCGAGCAATGTCGATTTGCCCGCCCCGTTCGCGCCCGTGACCAGCACCCGCGACTGCGGTGCGATGTCGAACGCGGGGACGTCGAGCCGCCCCGGGATGCGCAGCCCGCGGGCGTGCACGAGCAGCCCGCCGTCCTCCGCGAGCGGCTGGAATCCCGACGGGATCCCGGCGAAGCGGAGGACGGGAGGCGGTTTGCGCACCTGCGTGCGCTCGAGCTCGTCGCGCCGGCCGTCCGCGTTCTTGATGCGGCGGCTGATCTGCTTGTCGAGCGCTCCCCCCTTGAACGACTTAGCGAACTTGTCGTTGTCGCGCACCTTCCCCGACCAAGCGATCGACCGCGCGGTGACGTCTGCGGCGAAGCGGAGGGCGGCGAGCTCGTCCTGCTCGTCGGCGAACTGCTTCTCCCAGCGCGCCCGCTCGGCCGCCTTGGCGTCGAGGTAGGAACTGTAGCCGCCGCCGAACGCGACGGGACCGCCGCGGGCGGGGTCGATGTCGAGCAGCCCTGTCGCGACCGCGTCGAGGAACGCGCGATCGTGACTGGCGAACAGCACCGGACCGCGCCAGTCGCGCAACCGGCTCTCGAGGAACGCGGCAGCCGCATCGTCGAGATGGTTCGTCGGTTCGTCGAGCAGCAGGGCATCCGGCCTCCCGAGCAGCAGCGCCGCCAGGGCGAACCGGCTGCGCTGGCCACCCGAGACCTCGTCAAGCCGCCGGCCCAGCGGGATCCCGCCGACACCGAGGCCTGCGAGGAGCTCGTCCCGGCGGGCGTCGATCGTCCAGATCTCGGCCCGCTCGGCCGCCTCGAGAGCACGGTCGTACCGGGTGGACGAGTCGTCCTCGCCCGTACCGAGCGCGACGGCGGCCGCCTCGAGCTCGCGCTCGACGGCCCGGACGCCGGCGAGGGCGTCCTCGATCAGCGACTCCAGGGAGTCGTCCGGCCGGAACCGGACCTCCTGCCAGAGGAAGCCGACGCGCGCCGGACGGCGGATGGTGCCGGCGTCCGGCGACTCGACGCCCGCGAGCAGGCGCAGCAGAGTGGACTTGCCGACGCCGTTCTCGCCGATCAGCCCGAGGCGCGAGCCGGGAGCGACGGTGAGGGAGACATCGGTGAGAATGCGACGTTCGCCGTAGCTGAGCGAGACGCCGTCCGCACGTAGCGGAGTGAGAGTGGTTGATACGGGCATGGAGACCGCCTTCCGAGCGCTCCGATGAGCCGGTTCCCGCCGGGCGTGCTCCGTCGAGAGCGGCGCGTGAGCGCAATGAACGCGATGACCTGTTCTCAGGTGCACCCCACTCTGTCGACGGCGCCTCGGGCGCGGGACGAGAGGAGGTGATCACTTCATAGCGTTGACGACCATAACAGGCCGCCGACGCCCCTGTCCACCCTCTGGGAGGGACTACCGGGCGAGGTTCAGCGTGGCAGCGGTCTCCGCCAGCACACGCGCGGCCTCCTCCGGACGGTCGTTGAGGGTCGTCCCGACCGTCGGGATGAGCTTCTCGATCGTCGGGAGCCAGCCGTCGTAGCGGTCCGGGAAGCAGCGCTTCAGCAGGTCGACCATGATCGGGACGGCCGTGGAGGCTCCCGGCGATGCGCCGAGCAGACCGGCGATCGAGCCGTCCTCCGCCGCGATGACCTCGGTGCCGAACTGCAGCACTCCGCCCTTCTTCGCGTCCTTCTTCATGACCTGGACGCGCTGACCGGCGGTGATGAGCTCCCAGTCCTCGCTCTTGGCGGTGGGCATGAACTCCTGCAAAGCCTTGAGCTTCTTGGCGCGGTTGGCGAGCAGCTCCCCCACCAGGTACTTGATCAGGTCGAAGTTGTCACGGGCCACGGCGAGCATCGGTCCGAGGTTGCCCGCACGCACCGAGCCGGGCAGGTCGAACCACGACCCGGTCTTGAGGAACTTGGGGCTGAAGCCGGCGTAGGGGCCGAAGAGCAGCGACGTCTCGCCGTCGACGACGCGCGTGTCGAGGTGCGGCACCGACATCGGCGGCGCGCCGACGGCGGCCTTGCCGTAGACCTTCGCCTGGTGCTGGGCGACGATCTTCGGGTCGCTGGTGCGCAGGAACTGCCCGGAGATCGGAAAGCCGCCGAAACCCTTGATCTCGGGGATGCCGGACTTCTGCAGCAGGTGGAGCGCACCGCCTCCCGCGCCGACGAAGACGAATCGTGCCTGGACCTCGTGCGGCGTGTGCCCGACCTCGTGGAGGACCTTGATGCGCCAGAGACCGTCCTTGGTCCGCTTGACGCTGCGGACGCGGTTGTTGAGAGCCAGCTCCGCGCCGTTGGCGACGAGGTTGTCGACGAGCGCACGTGTCAGGGCGCCGAAGTCGACATCGGTGCCCGAGGTCGAGCGGGTGGCGGCGATGCGCTGCTTGGCGCTGCGCTTCTTCGTCAGCAGGGGCGTCCACTCGCCGATGACGGCCGGGTCTTCCGAGAACTCCATGTCGGAGAACAGCGGCTGCTCTTTGAGCGACTCGTAGCGGCGGCGCAGATAGCGCACGTTGTCGCGACCGCGCACGAAGGTCATGTGCGGCGTCGGGTTGATGAAGGTCTCCGGGGCCGGGAGGTCGCCCGCCTCGACCAGGCTCGCCCAGAACTGGCGGCTGAGCTGGAACTGCTCGTTGATGCTGATCGCCTTCGCGGGGTCGACGGAGCCGTCCGCGCCCTCGGGCATGTAGTTCAGCTCGCAGAGGGCGGCGTGACCGGTGCCGGCGTTGTTCCAGGGGTTCGAGCTCTCCTGGGCGACTTCGCCCAGGTTCTCGTAGATGCGGATGCTCCAGTCGGGCTGCACGCGCTGCAGAAGCGCTCCGAGCGTCGCGCTCATGATGCCGCCGCCGATGAGGACCACGTCGATGGGAGAGTTGCTCACCGTACGATCTTACGGTGCGGTGGGCGCATCCCCTTGTCCCGAGCGGGAAAGTGTCTCGATGTCGAGATAACCAGCAGGAGGCGGCCTCAGTTCGCGCGCTCGTAGATGGAGACGAACCGCGCGACCGGGAACGCGGCCACCGTCTTCGCCACCAGCGGGAGGTCCACGTCGGCGAGGGAGCGGAAGCGCACGCAGCTCTTGCCCATGTCGAGCCGCCGGCCGCTGCTCGCCCATTCGCGCCGGAAGCCGCGCTCTTCAGCCGAGTCGCTGGAGAGCGCCATGAGATACAGCGACGTGTAGTTCTTCTGCGCGCCGAGGCTCACGTATGCGAGCGGCTGTCCGTTGTAGGTGTCCGGGAACGTCTCGAGCGGGACGACCCAGCCGGGCATCCGCCACTGGACGCCGAGCCGGTAGCCGTCCGGCATGGCCTCGGCGACCGTGTCGAACACGGGCTGGTAGACCTCCCGGCGCTTCGACGGCAGCGCTTCGAGATAGTCGACGACCTCGGCGGGCAGTGGTTCGGCGCGCATGCGTTCAGGCTAGCCTCCGCCGGGCGCCGCGAGGAGGGTCGGATCCGGGCGCGGACGGCGTCATCCCACCTGTGCCGCACCGGCTCCGATCAGGGCGATCCCCGCGATCACCAGACTCACCGTCAGGACCCCGAACCCCACCCAGACCAGCGCGATCACCCCGTTGGGCCGCTGCGGATCGCGCCCCAGGACCGAGAGGAAGAAGCCGCCCGGGATCAGGATCGCCGTGGCGAGAACGCCGATCGCGGCGACGTGCATCCAGCTCGTGACACCGGCTGCGTCGAGCAGCACGAGGACGACGAGACCGAGGATGACGAGCACGCCCGCGTGCGCATGGCCGGCGCGGAAGAAGCTCTTCTGGAGGTCGTTGGCCCCCTGCTTCCCGGTGACCACTCGGAGCATGAAGGTCCCGCCGTAGGCGATGCCGATGACGGTGAGCAGGACGACGCCCGCGGTGATGGCGCTGGCCGGTTGGAGCAGCATGGTCCGCCTCCTTGGATAGTTACGGTATCCAAAGATTAGATAGTGCTACTATCCATGTCAAGGGTCGATGAAGGAATGGTGAGACGTGCGCATCTCCGAGCTGGTCGGGCAGACGGGCGTCCCCCTCGCCACCCTCAAGTTCTATCTGCGCGAGGGGATGCTGATGCCCGGCGTCGCCGTCAGCGTCACCCGCGCGGACTACGGCGAGGAGCACGTGCGGCGCGTCGCGCTCATCCGGGCACTGTCCGATGTCGCCGGGCTGCCGCTGCAACGAGTGAAGACGGTGCTCGGCCTCATCGACGCACCATCGGGTTCGCTCTTCGATTCGCTCGGCAGCGCCGTCGCAGCGCTGCCGCCCTACGCGGACGGACCCCCGGTGGATGGCGCGGACTACCCGCGCGCCCGAGCCGCCCTCGAGGCGCTCGGTCAGGTCTACGACCCGCGGTTCGCCGCCGTCGCGCAGCTGGAGCGCGCGCTCGTCGGGGTGGAGGCGGCAGGCATCCCGCTCTCCCCCGATCGTCTGGCGGTCTACGGCGAGCACGTTCGGGCGATGGCCGAGTTCGACCTCTCCCGCATGCCCGACGACGGCAGGGAGAGTCAGCTGGGCTACGCCGTTCTCGGCACCGCGCTCTACGAGCCGGTCATCGCCGCCCTGCGGCGTCTCGCGCACCAGGACATCGCGGCGCAGCGCCTGGCAGCGTCGCCCGACGCACGCGCGTAACCCTGCCGCATTCGTGGCGAATGTCGGGAAAGCGTGGGGCTTTCCCGACATTCGGCACGAATGTGCGGAGGGTTCAGGCCTCGACGGGCGAGGAGAGCCGCTCCGCGACCAGCTCGGCGATCTGCACCGCGTTCAGCGCTGCTCCCTTGCGGAGGTTGTCGTTGCTGATGAAGAGCGCGAGTCCGCGTCCGGCCGGGGCCCCCTCGTCCTGACGGATGCGTCCGACGAAGCTCGGGTCCTTGCCCGCGGCCTCGAGCGGCGTCGGGACGTCGGTGAGGACCACGCCGGGCGCCGACGCGAGCAGCTCCTCCGCGCGAGCCGGGGTGATCGGCTCGGCGAACTCGACGTTGATCGAGAGCGAGTGGCCGGTGAAGACCGGGACGCGGACGCACGTCCCGCTCACGAGCAGGTCCGGGAGGCCGAGGATCTTGCGGCTCTCGTTGCGGAGCTTCTTCTCCTCGTCGGTCTCGTTCAGGCCGTCCTCGACGATCGAGCCCGCGAGCGGGATCACGTCGAAGGCGATCGGCCGCACGTACTTGACCGGGGCGGGCAGCGCGACGGACGAGCCGTCGTGGACCAGCTGGAGGAGGTTCTCGTCGGCCACGGCCGTGCGGACCTGGGTGGCGAGCTCCTCGGCCCCGGCGAGGCCGGAGCCCGAGACCGCCTGATACGTGCTCACCGTGAGGCGCTGGAGTCCGGCCTCGTCGTGCAGCACCTTCAGCACCGGCATGGCCGCCATGGTGGTGCAGTTGGGGTTGGCGATGATGCCCTTGCGGGCGTCCGCGATCGCCTCGGGGTTCACCTCGGAGACGACCAGCGGCACATCCGGGTCCATGCGCCATCCGCTCGAGTTGTCGATGACGATGGCGCCGGCCTCCGCGAATCGCGGTGCGTGGGCCTTCGAACCCGTGGCGCCGGCCGAGAACAGCGCGATGTCCACTCCGGACACGTCGGCGGTCGCGACGTCCTCGACCGTGATCTGCTCGCCCCGGAACGGCAGCGTGGTGCCGGCCGAACGCGACGAGGCGAAGAAGCGGACGCTCGTCGCCGGAAACGCGCGCTCCTCCAGCAGTCGGCGCATGACGCTGCCGACCTGGCCGGTCGCGCCGACGACGGCGATGTTGAGTCCAGTGGTCTCGCTCATGGTGGTGGCCCCTTCGGGTCGGTGGTCTTGGAGGGTCGAACGTGCTGCCGGTCGCGGCCATTCCCTCGCGGGCGGTCGTGCGGCGGGCCGGGGTCCTAGCGGCCGGTCCCGGCGTAGACGACGGCCTTCTCGTCGCCGTCGAGGCCGAAGGCGGTGTGGATGACCCGGGCGGCCTCGGCCACGGTGTCGGCGCGCGTGACGACCGAGATGCGGATCTCGCTGGTCGAGATCATCTCGATGTTGATGCCCGCGTCGTAGAGGGCCTCGAAGAGCTGGGCCGAGACACCGGTGTTGGTGCGCATCCCGGCGCCGACGAGCGCCAGCTTGCCGATCTGGTCGTCGTACTGCAGCGACTGGTAGCCGACCTCGTCGCGCTCGGCGGTGAGGGCGGTGAGCACGCGCTGCCCCTCCGACTTCGGGAGGGTGAACGAGATGTCGGTGAGGCTGGTGGCCGCCGCCGACACGTTCTGCACGATCATGTCGACGTTGGCGTTGGCCTTCGCGACGATCTTGAAGATCTGCGCCGCCTTGCCCGGCACGTCGGGCACGCCGACGACGGTGATCTTCGCCTCGCTCAGATCGGTGGCGACTCCGGAGATGATCGGCTCTTCCACGGTTCCATCCTTCTTCGCGGCCTTGGCCGCAGCTGCTTCGTTGAGGACGTACGTGCCCTCCTTGTTCGAGAACGAGGAGCGCACGTGCAGGGTCACGTTGTGACGGCGCGCGTACTCGACCGCGCG
The DNA here is from genome assembly GCF_042883605.1 of Leifsonia sp. NPDC058194. Taxonomy (NCBI): domain Bacteria; kingdom Bacillati; phylum Actinomycetota; class Actinomycetes; order Micrococcales; family Microbacteriaceae; genus Leifsonia; species Leifsonia sp. NPDC058194. The sequence goes on from NZ_JBHVVL010000001.1 coordinate 61,653, forward strand.
GATGTGCAGGACCTTCGCGCCGGCGGCGGCGAGCTCCAGCATCTCCTCGCTGGTGATGCGGTCGATCTTGCGGGCCAGGGGCACCTGACGGGGGTCGGACGTGAAGACGCCGTCCACGTCGGTGTAGATCTCGCACACCTCGGCCCCGAGCGCGGCGGCGAGGGCGACAGCGGTCGTGTCGGAGCCGCCGCGGCCGAGCGTGGTGATGTCGCGGGTGTCGCGGTTGAACCCCTGGAAGCCGGCGACGATCGCGATCGCGCCTTCGGACAGGGCGTCCTGGATGCGGCCGGGTGTGACGTCGACGATGCGGGCCGACCCGTGCTGCGCGTCCGTGATCATGCCGGCCTGGCTGCCGGTGAAGGAGCGCGCGTCGTAGCCCATGCTCTTGATCGCCATGGCGAGCAGCGCCATCGAGATGCGCTCGCCGGCGGTGAGGAGCATGTCCAGCTCGCGCGGAGCGGGGATCGGGGTGACCTCGTGCGCCAGGTCGACCAGCTCATCCGTCGTGTCGCCCATCGCGGAGACGGCGACGACGACTTCGTTGCCGGCCTTGCGGGTCTCGACGATGCGCTTCGCGACGCGCTTGATGCTCTCGGCGTCGGAGACGGACGAACCGCCGAATTTCTGCACGATAAGGGCCACGGACACTCCTGGACTGACGGGTTTCCCATCCTACCGTCCGGGTGCATGCCCCGATCCCCATATGACGGCCGGGGTGCGGGCAGCGGAGGACGGGCTCAGGACACCTGTCGGCGCCCCTCGAACGCGCGGCCGAGGGTGACCTCGTCGGCGTACTCCAGGTCGCCGCCGACCGGCAGGCCGGAGGCGAGCCGGGTGACCCGGATCTCGAGGGTCGTGAGCAACCGGCTCAGGTAGGTGGCGGTGGCCTCGCCCTCCAGGTTGGGATCGGTGGCGATGATGACCTCTTGGACGGTGCCGTCCGCCAGGCGCTGCATCAGCTGGCGGATGCGCAGGTCGTCCGGCCCGACGCCGTCGATCGGGCTGATGGCGCCGCCGAGCACGTGGTACAGGCCGCGGAACTCGCGCGTCCGCTCGATCGCCACGACGTCCTTCGCCTCTTCGACCACGCAGATGAGTTCCGGGGTCCGACGGGGGTCGCGGCAGATGGAGCAGGTCTCCTGTTCGGACACGTTGCCGCAGATCGCGCAGAACCGGACCTTGTCACGCACCTCGAGCAGGACCTCCGCCAGACGCGTGACGTCGAAGCTCTCGGTCTGGAGGATGTGGAATGCGATGCGCTGCGCCGACTTGGGCCCGATGCCGGGCAGGCGGCCGAGCTCGTCGATCAGCTCCTGGACGATGCCTTCGTACATCGCCTACCTCATCCCCATCGTGGGCGGAGCATCGATCTCTTCGATGAAGGTCGCCCCGAGCAGTTCGCGCACGACGGCCTCGCCGTAGCGCTGCGGCTCCTGGAAGGTGGGGGTGCGCGAGCCGGCCGCAGGCGCGGAGCGCTGGGCAGCCGGGGCCGACGCCGCGGCAGGCGCAGAAGGGGTCGCCGGAGCAGACGGGGCTGCGGAGCGCTGGGGCGCCGGGGAGCCGGATCCCGCGGGAGCCGCTGCGGCGGCCGACGGCGCGGCCGCCCAGTCGCCGGCGGGTTCGTCCGGGGTGGGCGGTTCGAGGGGGGGCTCGGTCTCATCCGGCGGCACGTCGTCGAACGGCGGCTCGTCGGCTGCCGGAGCCGCCGGGCGGGCGGCGGACGGCGCGGCAGCGGCCGGCCGGGCCGGCGGCGCCGCGGTCTCGGGTCGCTCCATCGTGGCCACCGACGACGCGGACGCAGCACCGGCGCCGGCTCCGGGGATGCTGACGATCGCCCAGTCCGTGACCGGCCCGGTCGATCCCGCCGCGGCAGGCGCGGGCGGCTCCGACCTCGGCGCAGCGGTGGGTGCAGCATCCGGGGTCGCGGCGGCAGGAGCGGGCGCCGCGGAGGCGACGGGAGAGACCGGGGCCTGCCCGCCGGAGCTCGACGCACCGCCGGGCCACGTCTCGGCGACCGGCGCGGTCGGGGCACCGGCGCCGGGGCGCTGAGCGCCGCCGGGACCGCCGTCGGCGCGGGCGATGAACTTCACCCGGATGCCGAGCAGGTCGACGATCGCCTGGCGGAGGTATTCGCTGACACCAGGGGTGCCCGGCGCCTGCGACTGCCGGAAGCTCTGCACGTCGTTGTCGCTCGGGAAGGACAGGGTGAGCACGTCACCGTCGAGGGATCGCACCTGCGCCGTGAAGACGACCATCCAGGCGCTGCGCTTGGCGCGCTGGACGGCATCGAGGATCTGCGGCCAGGAGTCCTTGATCTGCTGCGTGCTGACCGCTCCGACCGGCGCGGGAGCCGGCTTCGCGGGAGCAGCCGGGGCCGAATCGGTGGGCTCCGGCTCCACGCGGGCGGTGTCGGCGGCCACGGGCTCGGCGGCCACGGGCTCGGCGGGCGCCGGCTCGGCTGCTGCCTGCGGCGCATCGGCGGGGGCCTCGACCTCGCGCGCCGGAGTCGCACGCGCGGGTTCCCGAACAGAAGGCGCCGCAGCGGGAGGTGCCGCCGCGGGTGCGCGCGTCGGAGCCACCGGCGACGCGCTCGAGGCTGCTGCGGCTCCCCCGTCGCCGTCGCTGACGCCGACGCGCCGCTCCAGGCGTTCGACGCGAGCCAGCGCCCCACGCTCGGAGGCGTCGCTCGACGGCACCAGCACGCGGGCGAGCAGCAGCTCGAGGTGGAGTCGCGGGGAGGTCGCGCCCGTCATCTCGGTCAGGGCGGCGTTGACGATGTCGGCGGCACGGCTCAGCTCGGCGGCCCCGAACTTCATAGCCTGCACGCCCATCCGGTCGAGCTCGTCCTGCGGCACGCCGCGGAGCACGGCGGCGGCCCCGTCGACGCTCGTGGCGGCGACGACGATGAGGTCGCGCAACCGCTCGAGCAGGTCTTCGACGAACCGGCGCGGATCCTGCCCGGTCTGGATCACACGGTCCACGGCCGAGAATGCACCGGCCGCGTCGCGCGCGGCGATGGCGTCGATCACCTCGTCGAGCAGGGCGGCGTGCGTGTAGCCGAGGAGCGCGACGGCCCGCTCGTACTCGATGGCCTCGCCTTCGGAGCCGGCCATCAGCTGGTCGAGCAGGGACAGCGTGTCGCGGGGGGAGCCGCCGCCCGCGCGGACGACCAGCGGCAGCACACCCGGGGCGACCGTCATGCCCTCGCTGTCGCACAGGCTCTGGACGTATTCGAGCATCTGCGCCGGCGGCACGAGGCGGAAGGGGTAATGGTGGGTGCGCGAGCGGATGGTGCCGATGACCTTCTCGGGCTCCGTCGTCGCGAAGATGAACTTCACGTGCTCCGGCGGCTCCTCGACGATCTTGAGCAGCGCGTTGAAGCCCTGCGGCGTCACCATGTGCGCCTCGTCCAGGATGAAGATCTTGTAGCGGTCGCGCGCCGGGGCGAAGATGGCGCGCTCGCGGATGTCACGGGCGTCGTCGACGCCGTTGTGGCTCGCGGCGTCGATCTCGACCACGTCGAGGGACCCGCCGCCGTCGCGGCTGAGCTCGACGCAGCTCGCACACGTGCCGCAGGGGGTGTCCGTCGGGCCCTCCGCACAGTTGAGGCAGCGGGCGAGGATGCGCGCGGAAGTCGTCTTGCCGCAGCCCCGGGGGCCGGAGAAGAGATAGGCGTGGTTCACGCGGTTGGTGCGCAGCGCCGTCATCAGCGGCTCCGTCACCTGCGATTGGCCGATCATGTCGGCGAAGGTGTCGGGCCGATATCGGCGATACAGAGCGGTTACCACCCCCACATGCTACTTGCCGCCGCTGACAATCGTCGGGCCGGCCCCGGTCAGCGACCGGGGACGGTGGAGGGCGCCGTCAGGGCTGCCGCGATCGCTCGCCAGACGGCCTCCCTCCCCCGCTCCGTCGGCTGCGCGGCCGCCCCCTCCGGCAGATACAACGGGCTGTAGGGAGGCGTGTAGAAGAGGTGCTCGGCTCCCTGCGCTGTGACGTACGTGTCGCCCGGTCGCGCGGGCCGCAGCCGCGCGGCCTCGTCCATCCACGCGCACCCGTTCGCCAGCTGCTCGTCACGGGTCGCGCAGCCCAGCACGAGCGGGCCGCGGATGCGGCTGAGATCGAGCACGGACGCGGCTTCGACGTCGTTGGTCCCGGTGGTGCACGGCACCCACGCGCCCCCGACCGTGATCGCGGGGCTCGGGACGGGCGACGGGCAGACCAGGCCGGTCGTCCCTCCCGGAGCGATCGCCCCGTAGACCAGGCCGGGATGGGCGACCGCGAGCCACAGGGCGAGCTGCGCGCCGCGCGAGGTGCCCATGACGAAGATGCGCTGATCGTCGACCCCGGGCTGTGCCTTGAGCCAGTCGACGGCGGTCAGCAACCGCTCGGCGGGCACCGTGCGGCGCGGCTCGAGCTGCCCGGCGCTGCCGTATGTGGAGAGGGCGAGCGCCGGGTAGCCCATCGCCGACAGCGTCGCCGCGGCGAGCACTCCCGTCGGCGTGCCCGGGTCGGTGCCGTCGAGCACGAGGATGCCCGGTCGCAGGCCCTCGGTCCGCAGCACGGGGGCGAAGTAGTCGGCGCTGAGGCTGTCGTCGGAGACGACCGCCGCCGGGGCGGCGGAGGTCAGCCCCACCCGCTGGACGTGCGTCTCGGCCACCCGCAGACCGCCGACCGTCGCGGTCAGGTCGACCGAGAGGGTCGAGCCTCCCCAGGTCTGGTCCGAGGTCGCCGCCCCGCCGTTCGCACTCCGCATGGTCCAGAACAGCCCCATCGGGTCGGCCCCGGCGAACGGCGCCTCGACGGGGGCCTGCCGAGCGAGATCCACGCGCCCGTCGGGCGGAACGGCGTAGACCGCCCGCGACGACCAGGTCCCACCGGCCCGTGCTGACGCCGTGACAGTCACCCGGTCGCCGGAGGGCAGGCCGTCCAGGGTGATCCGGACGGGCTCCCACACCCCGGTGGGATTCGTCTCGACGACGAACCGCGGGCCGCCCTCCCGGACGGAGGCGCACCCGCTCAGCCCGCCGAGCGCGACGGCTGCGACCGCGGCGACGGCGATGGCGATCCGCGAGACCTTCATGTGGCCACCTTCATCTGCCCATCCTCATGTGCGCGTCGCCCGCAGGACGATCTGGGCGACGGCGTTCCAGAAGGCGACGCGCGCCTGTTCCGTCGCCTGGGCGTCGGCACCGGTGTCGCCCGCTGCGCGGACGCCGTGGAGCGGGAGGGCGAGCGGCAGTCCGGGTGGCACGGAGACCGCATGCCCGGCGCTGCCCGCGTCGTGGATGCTGTCGCCTGCCCGCACCCCACGGCTCCGGGCGAGCGCCGCCTGACCCGTGCAGGCGGAGGGCAGCACCGCATCGCGTCCGCCGCACGCGAGCACGATCGGGCCGTTCACGGCACCGAGCGGGAGGACGGAGGAGGCGGACACCGGGCCCGGTTCGACGCGGCAGGGCAGACCTGCGCCGTCCTCGAACGCCGGCGCCGTCGAGCCGGACGGGAGGCAGAGCAGCTGAGGCGCTCCGCCTGCCGCGAAGAGGCCGTGCAGCCGGGTCGGGAACCGCGTCGCCGCCCACAGCGCGAGCGGCTCCGAGACACCGGTTCCGTACGCGAAGACATGACGGGCGTCGATGCCGGCCTGCGCATCCAGCCACTGGAGCGCGTCGTCCACGGTCGTGCTGTCGACGACGCTGGAGGCCCGGATGCCGTCCGAGGCCGCCGACACCGGGAGCACGAGGACCGACGCCCCGAAGCGCGCGAGCAGTGGTGCGACGAAGGCCGAGGAGGATCCCGGCGACGGGTCGTCGAACATCAGCACCGCCGGGGTGATCGGGCGCTCCTGCGATGTCGCGCTCCAGAACTGGGCGACCGGCTGGTCCTCGTGGGTCTCACGCGGAAAGGCGGTGGCGCCCGGCCCGACGAGGTCGCGGGTGTAGAGGGTCCGCGGCCCGAGTCCGTCGGCGAGCCCCTGGAGCTCGAACGTCCGCGATGCGACGACCCGCTCCCCGTCGACCGCGGACAGCGTCACCGGGAGCGTGTCGTGCATCCACTGCGTCGCGAGCGCGGCCCCGGAGAGCTCGGGGCCGTCGAGCGACCAGAACAGGCCGACGGAGTCCGGCTCGGCGAACGGCGCCAGCTGCGGGAGCGCGGTGGCCAGGTCGAGCACGCCGCCCGCCGGCACCGTGTAGGTGGCGGACGATCGCCAGACGCCGTGACCCGTGGTGAGGGAGGCCGCGATGCGCAGCCGGCTGCCGGGCTCGGCACCGACGAGCTGCAGCGGCACCGGCCAGAGCACGGACGTGTAGTGGATGAGCGGCGGTGTGACGAACCGCGGGCCGGCCGGTGCGTCGGCGGTGGCCGAGCATCCGCTCACGGCGAGGGCGATCGCCGCGAACACCGCCGCCAGAGCGGCCAGCGGGCGGTGGCGGCGCAGCGGCGAGCGGGCGGGAGGCCGTCGCCATCCGTCTCCGTCGCCGCCACGTCGCCGCATCTGGATCCTGTCCGCTCAGCCTCCGGCCGACACCGCCTGGAGGGCCTGCCGGGCGATCTCCAGCTCTTCGTTCGTCGGCACGACCAGCACGGTCACCGCCGAGTCGTCGGCCGAGACGACCCGCGCCTCCCCCGACGGCGACGCGTTCCGCTCCGGATCGATACGGATGCCCAGCACCTCGAGCCCGGACAGCGCCTCGGCCCTCAGGTTCGCGTCGTTCTCGCCGACGCCCGCGGTGAACGTCAGCACGTCGAGACCGCCGAGCAGTGCGGTGTAGGCGCCGATGTAGTGCTTGAGCCGGTGGACGACCGTGTCGAGGGCGAGTCGTGCCGCCTCGTCGCCCGCCTCGGCGGCACGACGCACGTCGCGCATGTCGCCGCGGCCGGCGAGACCGAGGAGGCCGCTTCGCCGGTTGAGCAGCTCGTCCAGCTCGTCGGTGTCGAGGTGCGCGCGACGGGCGAGGTGCACCAGCACGGCCGGGTCGAGATCGCCGGAGCGGGTTCCCATCACCAGGCCTTCGAGCGGCGTCATGCCCATCGAGGTGTCCACCGAGCGACCGCCGTCGACGGCGCAGGCCGAGGCGCCGTTGCCGAGGTGCAGCACGATCTGCTTCAGCTCGGCGAGCGGCTCGCCCACGAAGGCCGCTGCCGCCTCCGACACGTACTTGTGCGACGTGCCGTGGAACCCGTAGCGGCGGATACGGTGCTTCTCGGCCAGGTCGGCGTCGATCGCGTAGGTGTACGCCTCCGGCTGCAGCGTCTGGTGGAAGGCGGTGTCGAACACGGCCACGTGCGGCACATCCGGGAACGCCTTCTCGGCGGCGCGGATGCCCTGCAGATTGGCGGGGTTGTGCAGGGGCGCGAGATCGGCGAGGTCTTCGATGTTGATCTCGACCAGCGGTGTGACGATCGTGGGCTCGAAGAACCGCTTGCCACCGTGCACCACCCGATGGCCGACGGCCACCAGCGGGTTCTCGTCGAGGCTCGGGCCTTCGCTCGCGAAGAGGTCGAGCATCGCCCGGAACCCGGCCGCGTGGTCCGGGATGGCGAGCGATCGTTCGCTCGTGCCGCCCGGTCCGCGGTGCCGGATGTGGCCGGACTCCTCCCCGATCCGCTCGATCAGGCCGCTTGCGAGCGCCTCCTCCGACTCCGCGTCGATCAGCTGGTACTTGAGGGACGACGAGCCGCTGTTGACGACGAGGACGGCGCTCATGCGAGGGCCGCCTGGATCGCGGTGATGGCGACGGTGTTCACGATGTCCTCCACGGTCGCGCCGCGCGACAGGTCGTTGATCGGCTTGCGCAGACCCTGCAGCACCGGACCGATCGCGACGGCGCCCGCGCTGCGCTGCACCGCCTTGTAGGTGTTGTTCCCGGTGTTGAGGTCCGGGAAGACGAAGACCGTCGCGCGTCCGGCGACGTCCGAGCCGGGCATCTTCGCGGCGCCCACGGCGGCGTCCGCGGCGGCGTCGTACTGGATCGGCCCGGCCACGGCGAGCTGCGGCGCACGCTCGCGCACGAGCGCAGTCGCGGCCCGCACCTTGTCGACGTCCGCCCCTGCGCCCGAGTCGCCGGTCGAGTACGACAACATGGCCACGCGAGGCGCGATGCCGAACTGGTCCGCCGTGCGCGCCGACGACACCGCGATGTCGGCCAGCTGCTCGGCCGTCGGGTCGGGGATGACCGCGCAGTCGCCGTAGACGAGCACCCGGTCGGCGAGGGCCATCAGGAAGACGCTCGAGACGACGGAGACGCCGGGTGTCGTCTTGATGATCTCGAACGCCGGGCGGATGGTGTGCGCCGTCGTGTGCGCCGCACCGGAGACCATCCCGTCGGCCAGTCCGAGGTGGACCATCATCGTGCCGAAGTACGACGAGTCCGTCACGGTGTCCGACGCCTGGTCGACCGTGATGCCCTTGTGGGCCCGGAGCTTCGCGTACTCGGTCGCGAAACGGAAGCGGAGCACGTCGTCGAACGGGCTGACCACCTCCGCTCGGGAGAGGTCGAGGCCGAGCTCGATGGCGCGGGAGCGCACCTCGAACGGCTCCCCGAGGATGGTGAGCCGGGCGACCCCGCGCGCGAGGAGGGTTCCGGCCGCACGCAGGATGCGGTCGTCCTCGCCCTCGGGGAGCACGATGTGCTTGTTCGCCGCGCGGGCCCGCTCGATGAGGTCGTACTCGAACATCAGAGGGGTCACCACGTCGTGGCGGGTCACGTCGAGGCGCGCGAGCAGCGCGTCCGCGTCCACGTGCCGCTCGAAGAGGGCCAGGGCGGTGTCGTACTTGCGCTGCGAGTCGGCGGCCAGCCGGCCGCGGGCGTGGGTGATGCGCACGACGGTGTCGTAGGTGTCGAGCCCCGTGCGCACGATCGGGAGCGGCGAGCGCAGACCCGCGAGCAGCCGCTCGATCGGCTCCGGGAGCTCGAACCCGCCGTTCAGGACGATGCCCGCGATCGACGGGAAGGTCCCCGACGCGTTCGCCATCAGGACGGCCAGCAGCACCTCCGTGCGGTCGCCCGGGACGACGACGACTGCGCCCTCCACCAGTCGCGGCAGGACGTTGTCCATCGACATGCCGGCCACGACGACGTCGAGCGCCTCCCGGCCGAGGAGCGTCTCGTCGCCGGCGATGAGCGTCGCACCCGTGGCCTCGACGATGGACCGGATGCTCGGGGCGACGAGGAACTCGTCCTCGGGGATGGCCCAGACCGGCGGGCGGTCGCCGCCGCGCTCGGCCGGGACGATCTCGGAGATCGCCTCGACGATCTCGTCGAGACGGGAGCCGTCGGCGCGGTTGGCCACCACGGCGAGGATGCTCGCGTGCTCGGCCCGCATCTCGACGAGCGCCAGTTCGGCCAGATGCTGCAGGTCCTCCGGCGAGCGCGGATCGGCCTGGCCGAGGCGCTCCCCGAAGCCCTGCCCGACCCGACCGCCGAGCACGAGCAGGACGGGCGCCCCCAGGTTCGCGGCGATGCGTGCGTTGTAGCCGAGCTCGGTCGGGCTGCCGACATCGGTGTAGTCGGAGCCGAGGATGACGACGGTGTCGAACCGCGCCTCCACCGCCCGGAAGCGGTGCACGATCTCGGCGAGCGCGGCATCCGCGTCCACGTGGACGTCCTCGTAGGTGACGCCGATGGCCTCCTCGTACGAGAGGTCGGCGGTCACGCGTTCGAGCAGGAGCTCGAGCACGTAGTCGCGCTCGACCGTCGAGCGCGCGATCGGCCGGAAGACGCCGACGCGGCCGACCGAGTGCCGCAGCGCCTCGATCACGCCGAGGGCGATGGTGGACTTGCCGGTGTGGCCTTCGGCCGAGGTGATGTAGAGGGAACGGACCACGTCTCAGCCGATCCGCTCGATGGCGGGCAGCCGGTACTCGCCCGAGAGCACGGCGGCTCCCGGCGCGTACATGCGCATCAGCGGGCGGAACGCCCCCGCCGGTGTCGGCAGCCAGTTGGCCGCGGCCGTCGGATCGGTCGGTCGGGTGGTGCTCATCGTGATCGTCAGTCCTCCGTCGTCGTCGTACACGATCCCCTCCGTCCGGTCGCCCAGCGAGTACCGCTGCGCCTCGTTCTCGACGAGGAAGTACTGCGGGAGGTCGTACATGGTGAGGGACCAGAAGGCGCCGACCGGCGGGGTCGGCGAGAGACGCAGCCGGTAGACGTGCTCACCGCTGAGCGCGTCGCCGTCGGCGTCCTCGTACGTCGCGGAGTAGGAGGCCTCGTAGCCGTGGTTGCCCCACAGACCGCCCAAGGCCGCACCGGCCCGGATGGCGTAGCGCGTGCGCGGTTCGACGAGCTTCCAGGCCGGGTCGTCGAGCGCACCCGCCTCGAAGAAGTCCAGGTTGTAGTCGAACGCGTGGAGGTTGACCTGCCAGTGGTCGACGACGGGCGACGACGTGCGCAGCGACGACTCGAGCGCCTCCTTGCCGACGGCGTAGCCCGCCTCCAGGGCCGAGCGGACGTCCTGAGGGAGGTCCCGGACGGGCTCCTCGCCGGTCAGGCCGAGCGCGGCGTAGGAGGCCAGGGCGGCGCGATCGCGCTCCGCGGGCGGGAAGGCGCGCGACCACACCCGCATCCGCTCGAAGAAGGTCAGCGCCTCGCCGGCGTCGGCCTCCACCGGCGGCACGCCCTCCGGAGGCGTGAGCGAGCGGCGCAGCGGTGTGAGCGAGAGGGCGTCCTGCAGGGCGTGGACGGCCGGGAGGTCGTCCTCGCCGGCAACGGCCCAGCGGCCGACGATGGAGGCGACGCGGGTCGGGAAGTGGATGCGCGTCGGGCCGCCGACGACCTCGTCCGCGTCGTCCGCCTCCTGCCAGCCCGGCGGCAGCAGCAGGAAGTCCCCGGCACCGCCTCCCGTGGCGCGGGTGCCGATGTACGCGAAGTTCTCCGTCCACGCCGACACGAACTGCAGGACGTAGTAGCGCTCCCCCGCCTCGGGGACGCTCAGCAGCACCGGGCCGACGCTCAGGTCGACCTGGGCCATGGAGTACACGGTGTCGTTGTTGATCGACACGAAGGTGTCAGCAGGCCCTGCCAGCGTGCGCCCGTGCCCGAACACGTTGTACGGGGTGGGCGGGACGGCGCCGATGCCGTCGCTCACGAACCTCTCGACCTGTTCCAGGTCGAACACCAGGGGGAAGCCCACGACATACGCTTCGGAGGCCAGCTCGGCCATCTGCTCGGTCACTCCACCATTCCATTCTTCGGCGGGATGCCCATTCTACAGACTGTAGAAGAGCGGGCGATGCTGCCCTCACTCTACGCGGGCACTCCTGGCGGATGGAATGGAAAAGACCCCCCACGCACCCGCCAGAGCCCGGTTACCCTTGCTGCGTTTCCGCCCTGGGGGAGTTGGCCTGGATGGCGCCACGTGGGGAGCCGGAGAACAGTCTAGCGGGTCGTCCTGGAGGCTCGTGCACCGACCCCCCTCCGGCGTCCGCTAGGATATTGTGAGCCGTCGCCCGCAAGGCGGTGGCAACCCAGGAGAATTCGCCTAGTGGCCTATGGCGCACGCTTGGAAAGCGTGTTGGGTGCAAGCCCTCGGGGGTTCGAATCCCCCATTCTCCGCCAGCGATCCCCCTCCTCCGTGCACTCACATTCGTGCCGAATGTGGGCTCTGCCGCGTCGTGAGTCGACATTCCGCACGAATGTGCGAGGCCTCTGCCCCGCGGGCGGGAGACGCAGGGGGCGTAGTGTCGGGGGATGTTGCAGAATCGCGAGGTCGGCGGGGCGACCATGGGGGCCGGGGGCGGCGGTGCCGGGGGCGACCAAGCCGACATCCACGACGGCAGGACGACCGCGGGGATCCTCTACGGACCGTGGGGCTACGTGAATCTCGCCGCAGCCGTCGGGCTGTTCTCCACTTTCATCTGGGTCGTCTCGTCCGGGCTCCACGATCCGCTCGGCGGGCATTGGGCGTGGGCGTCGCTCGCAATCGTCATCGCAGCGTCTGTGCTCGGTGTCCTCACCCGCAGATTCGGGATGGCGAGTGTGCGGCGAAACGCCCAGGGCCCTCGCGACGTGCGCATCCGCACCCAGCAGATCGTGCCGTTCGTGGTGATCGGGATCTTGCTGATCGGCCTCATCGGTCATTTCGCCGGGTCGGACGGGCTCACGACCGTGACGATCGCGCTGGCCGTGGGCGCGACCGCCGGCCTGGCGCCGATGTTCTTCCTGAAGCCGCCCGCCCCGGCCGGGGACGCGGAGCCGATCGAGATCCGCACGGAGGAGCGGATCCATTCGTAGACGGGTGGCCGCGCTCGGCGCGACGACACTCGCTCTGACCGCGTCCGCGATCGGCGTCGTCCTGCTGGCGAACCCTTCCGCGCCGGAACCGGTGCCCGGCAGAGACGCGACGCTCGCGTCCGTCGCCCGCACCTATCTGGAGGCGGCGAAGCATCACGACTGCGGCCTGACGCGGGCACTGACCACGGCGCACACGTGGGCGTGGTGCGACGATCCGAGACTGCTCTCGTACACGGAACGGGTGGTCCCGCCCGACGACACCGAGTCCGACAACCCGTGCCTCGACTACACGATCGACACGACCGGCACCGCGAGCGGGTCGCTGCCGCGCGGCGAGGAGCCGTGGGTGCTCTGCTTCGTTCAGACGCCCGACGGCTGGCGGCTGCGGGACCAGGGGCAGGACTGAGTCGCGGAGGAGGGATGGCCGGCGCGAGCCGACCACCCCTCGGCCACCTCTTCGTGCGCGCCGCCACGATCGCTCAGCCGAGCAGGATCTCCGTCCACGACACCGCGGGCAGCTCGATGCGGAGTGTCGAGCCGTCGCGCGTGAACGGCGCGTCGACCAGGGACACGCGGTCGGGGTTCTCGAGGGTGTTGGCTGCATCCAGATCCGGGTCGCTCAGCGTCCGGGCGCTGACGGTCAGGCCGGCGGCGGCGTCGCCGAGCTCGGCGAGGTCGATCACCAGCTCGGTCGGCGCGTCGACCGCGCGGCTGACCGCGTAGATCGCGTACCGGCCGGTCACGGCGTCGTGGGTGGCCACGGCGTCGACGAGCGGGACCTCGCCGAAGCGCTCGGTCGCATACGTTCCGCTGGTCACGTGCGCGTCGAGCGCGATGCCACGGCCGTTCGCGGACGTGGCGGCGAACGGGAAGAACGTCGTCTGGCGCCACGCCGGGCCGCCGGGCTCGGTCATGATCGGGGCGATCACGTTGACCAGCTGGGCGAGGGAGGCACTGGTGACCCGGTCCGCGTGCTTCAGCAGGGTGATCAGGAGGCTGCCGAAGACGACGGCGTCCGAGACGGTGTAGGTGTCTTCGAGCAGGCGCGGCGCGACCGGCCAGTTGTCGACTCCGGCGATGCGGTCGACGGTCTCGAAACGGGTGTTGTACCAGATGTTCCACTCGTCGAAGGAGATGTCGATCGTCTTCTGGCTGCCACGCACGGCCTTCACGTGGTCGGCGGTCGCGACGACGCTGTTGATGAAGTAGTCCATGTCGACGCCCGAGGCGAGGAAGGCCCCGAGGTCGCCCTTGTTCTCGTAGTAGGCGTGGCACGAGATGTACTCGACGTCTTCATAGGCGTGGGTGAGGGTGACGCGTTCCCACTCGCCGAAGGTCGGCATCGACGAGCTGGACGACCCGCAGACGACGAGCTCGAGATCGGGGTCCACCATCTTCATCGCCTGCGCGGTCTTCGCGGCGAGCGTGCCGTAGTACTCGGCGGTGCTGTGGCCGACCTGCCACGGGCCGTCCATCTCGTTCCCGAGGCACCACATCTTGATGCCGAACGGGTCGGTGCGGCCGTTGGCGATGCGCTTCTCCGAGAGCGCCGTGCCACCGCGGTGGTTCGCGTACTCGAGCAGATCGAGGGCCTCGGCGACACCGCGCGTGCCGAGGTTGACCGCGAGCATGAGCTCGCTGCCCACCTTGTCGAGCCAGTCCTGGAACTCGTGCAGGCCGATCTCGTTCGACTCGGTGGAGTGCCAGGCGAGGTCGAGGCGGGTCGGGCGCTCCTCGCGCGGACCGACCGAGTCCTCCCATTTGAAGCCCGACACGAAGTTCCCGCCCGGGTAGCGCACGGTCGAGACCCCGAGCTCCTTGACGAGCTCGATCACGTCGGTGCGGAAGCCGTCCGCGTCCGCCGACGGGTGGCCGGGCTCGTAGATGCCGTCGTACACGGCCCGCCCGAGGTGCTCGAGGAACGAGCCGTAGATCCTGGGGTTGATCGCGCCGATGACGGCGGAGGGGCGGAGGGAGAGGTGTGCAGTGTTCATTCGTTCTTCCGTCGGTGGTCGTCGGTCGGTGGGAGGTTCAGGATGCCGCCCGGGGCGGCGCGCGCCAGGCGCAGCGCGTGCTCCCGATAGCGGTCGGCGACGGGGTTCGCCACACGGAGGAGTCCGTCGGGCGACTCCACCAGGTCGTGGAGTCCCATCGTGAGCAGGTGGTCGGCGCGGGGCGCGTCGGTGTGGCGCCAGGTCCACTCGTACATGTCGAACAGCGGCCACCAGACGTAGCCGACGACGTCGACGCCTTCGGTGCGGAGGTCCTCGACGACCGCGAGCGAGTCGTCGAGCCAGGCCGACCGCTCGGAGACGGTGCCGGTCACACAGGTCTCGGTCACCATCACCGGAGCGCCGTAGCGACGGGCGAACGACACGAGCGCCTCGCGGAGGCCCGCGGCGCCGCGGTCCACGCTGGGTCGCGGGTCGGCGAAGCCTCCGCCGTGGCGCACTCCGGGTTCGAAGAGCTCGGTCGAGTGGCGCGGGTAGTAGTTGACGCCCATCACGTCGGGCTGCACCGCGTTGTCGCGGAACCAGTCCAGCTCCTCGTCGGTGACTGCGGACCCGAGACGATCGCGCAGCGGATGCGCACCGTCCACGCGCCCTGTCACGAGGTCTTCGACGAGGTGGACCTGATGGCGCAGCCGTTCGGCCTCCTCGCGATGCTCCGGCGCGGTGTCGTCGCCGACGAAGCTCATCGCAGCATCCACGTGGACGAACACCGCGGCATCGCCGACCGCGTCCGCGATCGCGCGCTGACTGCGCACGAAGCCGCGCGCGAGGTTCGCCGCGATGAAGGCGAATCCCTCCGCGCCCTCCCGGTACGGGGGCCAGTAGCCGTACTCACCCGAGAAGAGCGCGTGGATCACCGGCTCGTTGACCGGCGTGTAGTCGGTCACCCGGTCCCCGTAGCGCTCGGCGAACCGACGCGCGTACTCCTCGACATGGCGCGGATACTCGGGATGGGCGAACTGCCCGTCGAGCCACAGCGGCGTTCCGTAGTGGAGCAGGTCGACGATCGGCCGGATCCCGTGCCCGAGCATCGAGTCGATCGCCCGGTCGGTCCACTCCCAGTCCCACTCACCGGGCGCCGGGGCGACCCGGTACCAGGGGACGCCCCAGCGCAGGAGTTCCGCGCCGACGCCTGCAGCGAGAGCGAAGTCGGCGTCGAATCGCTCGTAGTGCTCGGTGAGCTCGTACTCGTCGATCGCGCGCTCGCCCGGGCGGGCCTGGGGCACGAACGTGTCCTCGATGCCGAGCCCGAGATGAAGTCGGCCGTCCCGGTGCCAGTCGGATGCCGTCATCATTTGATCCCCGTCGTTGCGACGCTCTCGATGAAGCGCCTTTGCATGATCAGGAACATCACCGCGAGCGGGAGCACGGCGATCAGCGATCCGGCCATCATCGTGCCGTAAGGGATGATGCCGCTCGGGCCGGTCAGCAGCGTGAGACCGGAGGTGATGGTGCCCATCTCGGGCGACGTCGTGAAGACGAGCGGCCAGAGCAGATCGTTCCAGTTGTTCACGAAGGTGAAGATCGCGAGCGTCAGCATGGCGGGCACGGCGTTCGGGAGCACGATGCTCCGGAAGATCCGGAACTCCCCCGCCCCGTCGATGCGCGCCGCGTTGTCGAGGTCGCGGGGCAGCGAGAGGAAGAACTGCCGCAGGAAGAAGATGCCGAACGCGTCGGCCGCCCGCGGGATGATCAGCCCGGCGAACGTGTTCACCCAGCCGAGCTGGGCCACCAGCTGGTACACCGGGATGAGCGTCGCCTGGAACGGGATCATCAGGCTGGCGACGATCACCACGAGCAGGACGCGATTGCCCCGGAAGTCGAGTCGCGCCAGTGCGTACGCGGCGAGGGAGTCGAAGAACAGTGCGAAGACGGTGACACCGCCGGCGAAGACGAGGCTGTTGACGAACAGACGCCCGAACGGGAGGTCGCTGAAGATCTTCGTGAAGTTGTCGAGCGTCCAGGTGCCGGGCACCAGCGTCGGCGGGAACGCGTTGACCTCGGCCGCTGGTTTGAAGGCCGTGAGCACGATGATCGCGACGGGCAGGAGCACGATCGCGGTGAGCACGAGGACGGCGGCGAAGAGCAGCCAGCGTTCGGCCGTCCGGCCGATCCGGCGACGGGCGCCCGGCGGACGGGTGCGGGGGGACGCGGCGGGTGCGGCAGCGGGTGCGGCGGCAGGTGCGGCGGTCATCAGGCGTTGTCCTTCTCACGTCGTCCGAAGAAGCGGAACTGCACCAGGCTGAGGATGAGGGTGGCGGCGAGCAGCACGTACGAGAGCGCGGTCGCCCCGCCCAGATCGAGCTTCTTGAACCCCTCCTGATAGATCTCCATCACGACGGTCTGCGTCGACCGGTACGGGCCTCCTCCGGTCATCACGTAGATCTGGTCGAACGCCTGGAGGGCGGCGATCATCGCGAAGACGATCACGAACGCGAGGGTGTTGCTGAGCTGCGGCAGCGTGACGTTGGTAAACCGGCGCCAGGCCCCGGCACCGTCGATCTTCGCCGCTTCGTACAGCGATGCGGGGATCTCCTGGAGCCCGGCGATGAAGATCACCATGTAGAAGCCGAAGTTCTTCCAGATCGCCACCAGGACGACCGTCGGCATGGCGAGCGCCGGATCCTGGAGCACGTTGCCGAGCTGGATGCCGACCGACCGCAGCCAGTAGTTCAGGAGACCGACTTGCGGGTCGAGCAGGTAGGTCCAGGCGAATGCGGCGACCGCGAGCGAGACGATGAACGGCAGGAAGAGCGCCGTGCGGAAGAACCCGCGTGCGATCAGCCTCCGGTTGCCGAGCAGCAGGGCGAGCAGCAGTGCGGCGATCAACGCCGTCGGGGTGAACAGGACGGTGTAGACCGCGGTGTTGCCGAGCGTCGACAGGATGCGCGGGTCCGTGAACACGCGCACGTAGTTGTCGAGCCCCACCCACTCCTCGATGCCGAAGCCGCTGGCGTTCGTGAACGAGAGCCGGAGCGCGGAGAGCATCGGCCAGCCGACGAATGCGATCAGGATGACGAGGGCGGGCAGGAGGAAGAGGAGCGCGATCGGCGCCTGACGCCCCGAGCGCGGCCGGCCGCCGAGCGGTGCGGGCGGGCGGTACGCGCGGCGGCGTTCGCGGGAGCGGGTGAGTGAGGTCATGGTCGCTTTCGTGGGGCGAGCGGCCGCCGCGTGCGCGGCGGCCGCTCGGGGGATCAGTTGCCGAGCGCCTGCTGCACCTGGGCGGAGGCGGACTTCAGCAGGTCGGCGGGATCGCCTCCGGTGAGCGCCTTCTGGGTGGCCTCGTCGACCGCCGAGAGCACGTCGGTGCTGTTCGCGACGCCGGGCAGCAGCGGGCGCGCATCGGGGACGAGCTCGGTGAGCGCCGCGACGACGGGGTTCGACGCGACGGCGGACGACGGGATGTCGGTGCGCAGGGGCGGCCATCCGGAGCCCAGGGACCACTTGGTCGCGACCTCCTTGGTGAAGAAGTAGTCGAAGAACTTCTCCGCGGCGGCCTTCTTCGACGAATCCGCCTGTGCGGTCACGGCGGCCGAGATGCCGATCGCCGAGGCGGCGGAGCCCTTCGGACCCGCGGGGATGCCCGCGATGCCGTAGTCGATCTTGTTCTCGGTGGCGACGGAAGCCATCCACGGGCCGCCGATCTCCATCGCGGCCTTGCCGGACGAGAAGAGCTTGTCGGACGCGACGCCGTCGAGGCCGGTGGGCGAGATCTTGCCGTTGCGGACGGCGTCGGCCCAGTAGGTCAGCGTCTCGGTGTTGGCCTTCGAGTCGAGGGCCGACTTCGAGCCGTCCACGATCGCACCGCCGTTGCCGTAGAAGAGACTCGCCCACACGCCGTTGCCGACCGTCGCGTGGTCGGGCAGAGCCAGCCCGTACTGCTCGGGTGTGCCGTCGCCGTCCTCGTCGACGGTGAGCTTCTTGGCATCGGCGACCCATTCGTCCCACGTGGTCGGGAAGGTGCTGATGCCCGCCTTGTCGAAGAGGGTCTTGTTGTAGATGACGGAGAGCGGGACGAATCCGGTGGGGACGCCGTAGTACGAACCGTCGACCTTCTCCATCTCGACGGCGCTCGGGTTGAGGGACGCGCTCTTCGTCGCGTCGCTGGAGTAGAAGTCGTCCAGCTTGGCGAAGGCGCCCTTGGACGCGTACACCGGGAGGTTCTCGGCCGGCATGGCGACGATGTCCGGCCCCTTCTTCGCCGAGAGGGCCGGGAGCAGGGTGTCGCCGATGACGGCCCAGGTCTTCGTCGTGGTCTTGATGGTGATCTTGTCCTGCGACTTGTTGAAGTCGTCGACGATCTGGTCGAGCACCTTGCCGTCGGCCTCGGTGTAGCCGTGCCAGAAGGTGAGCGTGACGGGGCCGGACGCGTCCGTGCCCGACGAGCCGGAGCAGCCCGCGAGCGCCAGGGAGACGCCGGCTGCGGCGGCGAGCGTCGCAAGCAGTTTCTTCATTGAATGCCTCTCGTGTGCCCGATCGCGCCGTGGATCGGGTCTGATTTACAACGCTGCAATTCCAACGTTGTAGAAGCGATTGTACAAACGCCTCGATGGCACGTCAACGTCGATCCTCCAGTGCGATCAGACGGCGGCCGAGAAGGGGGTCCCGGCGGTGTCCGCCGTCGCCGAGGCAGGGGCGGACTCCCGCTCCACGAGACGGGCGGGCACGTCGAAAAGTCGAGGACCCGTCCCCTCGGGGACGCGCCCGGCGATCCGCTCGACCAGGGCCTCCACCGCGATCTCGGCGACCCGGCCGCGATTCGGATCGATCGTGGAGAGGCTGGGCATCGCGAACTGCGACTCCGTCACGTTGTCGTAGCCGATCACGGCGACATCCTGCGGGACCGCGACATGATGCTGGGCGAGGGTGCGGAGTGCTCCGAGAGCCAGCTCGTCGTTCAAGGCGAAGACCGCGTCGAACGGCACCGCGCGATCGAGCAACTCCTGCATCGCCTCGGCGCCGTCGCGTCGATGCCACCCCTCCCGTGCGACCACCAGGTCCCGGTCGAAGGCGATGCCCGCCTCGGCGAGGGCCTCGCGATGCCCGCGCAGCCGGAGCGCCGCGGAGCCGACCCGTTCCCCCTCGTGGGCGCCGAGCACGGCGATCCGCCGTCGGCCGCTCGCGATGAGATGCCTGGTCGCCAGCGCGGCGCCGTCGACGTTCTGGATGACGACGTGATCGGTGGGACCGTCGAAGATCCGCTCACCGAGCAGCACGAGCGGATACGAGACGTCGAGCACGTCCGCATCGTCGAAGGCGAGGCCGAGCGGCGAGAAGAGCAGACCGTCCATCATCGCGGTGCGCGACCCGGTGAGCAGCGCGACCTCGGCATCCCGCACTCCGCCGGTCTGCTCGATGAGCACCACGTAGTCGCGGGCGCGAGCCGCCTCGAGGACGGCGTCGGCGAGCTCGGCGAAGTAGCTGAAGCGGAGCTCCGGCACGGCCAGCCCGATGACACCCGTGCGACCGGCGCGGAGCTGGCGCGCGGCGAGGTTCGGCTGGTAGCCGAGCTCCGCGATCGCCTCCCTGACCTTCTCCCTCGTCGACGGGCGCACGAACTCGAAGTCGTTCACAACGTTAGAAACGGTCTTGACGGAAACCCCCGCCAAGGCCGCGACATCCCGGAGCGTCGCCACCTCTCACCCCTCCTCGATCTGGAGCCATCCTATTCACACCCTGCGGGCGGCCGGGCGCCACACCCTGTTAGATGGAGGGCGATGAGCAAGAAGATGTTCTCCCAGCTGTGCGCCACCGTGGCGATCGCGATCGTCACGCTGCTCATCGGACGCTCGATGCACGATGCCGGAACAGTGATCGTGTTCGCGATCGGGGTGCTCGCGACCATCCTGAGCGCCTTCCGGGTGCGCAGCATCCGCGCCCGTGAGCTCGCCGAGAAAGCCTCCCGTGTCCCCCAAAATGCCGCTACCGGAGGCACCGACCGATAGGTCAGGCTCAGTCCGATGACTGAACAACGGGAACTCGGACGGGAGTCGGGTGTGACGCGCGAGACGGTGCTCCGGCCGCACCGCCACCTGTTCACACGCGGTGTCGTCGCCATCCTGGCGCTGACGACCCCGGTGTTCGCCGTGCTCTACTGGCTGTCGATCCCCACCGGCGGGTGGCCGCTGGTGCTGATCGCGCATCTGCTCGTCGTCGCGGCGACAGTGCTCTGCGTCTACTCGTTCCTCAGCGTCACGATCACCCTCGGCGCCGGCAGCGTGCGCGAGCGCGGCTTCTTCGGCCGCGTCGTCGAGGTGCGGCCGAACGACGTCGGCGCGGTCGTGCTCGTGCAGCTCTACGAGAGCAGCACGCTCGACACCCTCCCCCAGCTCTTCATCACCGGCACGGACGGGCAGCTGCTTATCCGGATGCGCGGTCAGTTCTGGTCGCTCGAGAACATGGAGCGCGTCGTGGAGGAGCTCGACATCCCCGTCACGCGCCCGCAGGACTCGATGACGCTGGCCCAGCTGCGCCGCACCTCCCCCGAACTGCTGTACTGGTTCGAGCGGCTGCCGGCACTCGTCGGGCGCTGACGCGGGCAGCCTCCCGACGCGAACGGGCTGTGGCTAGAGCACGGCGTCCGTCGCGATCGCGAGGGCAGGCCCCTCGACCGTGCTCGACGGCAGCTCGGCGAAGCCGAGACGCTCGTAGAACGCCCGCGCGCCGTGGTTCGACGGCGACATCGTGAGATAGACCCCGGGGACGCCCTTCTCGCGCAACGCCGCCAGCAGGGTGCGGATGAGCGCCCTCCCGAAGCCCTGACCCTGCAGCTCCGGGAGCAGGTCGATGTGGAGGTGCGCCGGGTACCGGTCGACCTCGGGCACGATCGCCTCGCGCACGTCCAGCCCGAAACCGATCGCCTGACGCTCGGCATCGTCGCGGGCACCCTCGAGCGGGTACTTCGCACGGAAGCCCGGCAGCCACTCGGCCTCGTACCAGTCGGCGAAGGCGAGGCTGTCGGCGACGGCGATCACGTACCCGGCGACGTGGTCGCCGGTGTCGACGACGAAGGCCAGGTCCGGCTGGTACGCGAGATAGGGGCCGGCGAACACATCGGGCAGGAGATCGTCGTCCGGGTAGACGCCGGTGGCGTCCTGCCCGCTCGCACCGGTCCGCACGCAGACCGCGTAGACATCGTCGCGGTCGGCCGGCTGGAAGGGGCGGATCGAGTTCACCGTGAAAGTATGGCAGCGTGAGTCCGCCCAGCGATGCCGTGCCACGCAGCCCCGGCGTTCCGCGCCCGCAGCCGATCGATCCGGATGCGGCGCTGGCGGAGTGGCGCACACGCTGGAAGCTGGCGCCCGACGGCGCCGCGTTCCTCACACCGTCGAGCGTGCTCCAGCCGGTACGGCAGGCGGCCCGGGCCGCCTTCCTCAAACGGGCCCTGGTCGAGGAGGAGGCCGTGGGGACGCTCGTGCTCCACTGGTGGTCGGGCGACGGTGCGGCGCAGGTGCTCGAGCTCGGCGCAGGCGGCGAGGCGGTGCTCCTGGAGCGCGCGGAGGGGCCGCGTTCCCTCGACGCCCTGGCGCGCACAGGCCCGGGCGGGGACGACGAGGCCACGCGCATCCTGTGCCGCGCCGGGATGCGGCTGCACGGTTCGGGCACAGGAGCGCGTCCGCCGGGTCTGCACCCCCTCGACGAGTGGTTCCGCGAGCTGTTCGAGCACGCCGCCGATCGCCCGGACGACCACGGCGGTCTCTACCCGGCAGCCGCGACCGAGGCGAGGGCGCTGCTGGCGCACCCGGCCGACGACGTCGTGCTGCACGGCGACCTGCACCACGGCAACGTGCTCGACTTCGGCGAGCGCGGCTGGCTCGCGATCGACCCCAAGCCGCTGCACGGCGACCCGGCGTTCGACGTGCTCAACATCCTGTGCAACCCCGACGCGGAGATCGCGCTCCGCCCGGGCCGACTCGAGCGCACGGCCCGCGTGATCGCGTCGGAGTCCGGCCTCGACGAGCGCACCCTCCTGCGCTGGGCGCTCGCCTGGGCGGGGCTCTCGGCGGCGTGGAGCGAGCGGAGCGGCGACGCGGCGCCGATCGCGCTCGGCGTCGGTCACCGCTGCCGCACCCTCCTCGGAATCCTGCCCCTCACTTGACGCTGCCGGCGGTGAGCCCGCCGACCAGGCGCTTCTCGATCAGTGCGAAGAGCACCACGACCGGGATCACCGCCACGACGGAGACCGCGAACACGTATTGCCAAGCGGCGTCGTACTGACCGACGAACTTGGTCAGGGCCACCGACAGCGGCTGGTTCGCGTCCGTCGACAGGATCACCAGGCTCGCGGCGAACTCGTTCCACGAGGCGACGAACGTGTAGATGATCGCCGTCACGATGCCGGGCCACACCAGCGGCAGCTGGACGCGGAGGAGCACCGTCCACTTGCCCGCCCCGTCGAGCTGGGCGGCCTCGTCGACCTCCTTGGGGATCCCGGCGAAGAAGGTGTGCATGATCCAGATGGCGAACGCGATGTTGAACGCCGCGTTGATGAGGATCATCGCCAGCCACGTGTCGTTGAGGCCGAGCGCCACCATCTCCTTGAACAGGCCGGTCGCCAGGACCGTGGGCTGCAGCATCTGCGTCACGATCACCAGGAAGAGGAACACGCCCCGGCCCGGGAACCGGAACCGCGCGGTGTAGTACGCCGCGGGGACGCACACCACCAGCACGAGCAGCGTCGCGAACACCGAGATCACGATGGTGGACACGAGGTTCAGCGGGAGCGGCGTCTCCGGCGTCGACCACATCGTGAGGTAGTTCTCGGGATGCCATTGGTCGGGCAGGTAGGTCGGAGGCACCTGGAGGATGTTGTTCCGCGACTTGAACGAGCCGACCAGCATGATCAGGTACGGCGCGATGAAGACGAGGGCGATGACGACCCCGGCGAGCGCCTTGCCGACGGTCCGCCCAGGGGAGCCCGAGAGGCGCGAACGGCGGCGGCGGGCCTGCGGAGCCCCTGCCACCAGGGTCGGGGCCGGCGCGGTCATGCGACCTCCTTCATCGGCTTCACGATCCACAGGTACAGCGCGACGACGACCAGCACGATCAGGAAGTTGATCACGCTGAGCGCGCTCGACAGGTCGATGCGCTGCTCGTTCTGCAGCAGCTTGAAGACGTACGTCGTCGTCGTGTCGGCCTTGTAGCCGGGGATGGAGCCCGTCATCAGCTTGAGGATCGGGAGCGAGTTGAACACGTTGATGATGTTGATGAGCGCCGCGAGGGCGATCGCGTTCCGGAGGTTCGGCAGTGTCACGCCGAAGTAGGAGCGGATGGCGCTCGCGCCGTCCACCTTCGCCGCCTCCAGCATGTCGCTCGGGATGCCGGCGAGCCCCGCCAGGATCGTGTAGGTCGTGAACGGCAGCGATACGAAGACCGCGATGCCGATCGACGAGATGAACGCCGGCACCGGCTCCTTCGTGAAGCCGAACGGCTCGGCGAGCAGATGGATGTCGACGAGGAACTTGTTGATGATCCCGTAGAAGGGGTCGAGACCGTAGACGAACACGGTCGTCGTCATCACCACGCTGGCCGCCCAGGGGATGATGATCGCCATCCGCACCCAGCGGCGGCCCGGGAAGTTCTTGTCGAGGAACTGCGCGAGCGCGAGCCCGATCAGCACGGTGATCGCGACGACGGCGACGACCCAGACGAGCGTGTTCAGGAGGATGCCGGGGAGCTCGGGGCGGGAGAGCACCGTGATGTAGTTCTTCAGGCCGACGGAACCGTGGTCGACGCCGGCGAGGGAGATCTTCCGGGTCGAGTTGTAGATCATGTAGCCGGCCGGGAACAGGACGACGCCGAAGATCAGGATGAGGGCCGGCAGCGTCCACGGCACGGCGTGGAGCAGGTCGGACGCGCCGGAGCGCTTCGGTGGGGACCCGCGGCGGGGGCGGCCGGTAGCCGCCCCCGCGCGAGTCGACTCAGCGGTGCTGGTCATCCGGGATTACTGGCCGTCGGCCTTGGCCTGGATGGACTTGAGCAGGTCGGCCGGTACGGCGCCCTGACCGAGCTGTCCGATCTGGCTCTGGATCGCACCCTGCGCCGCGGACCAGTTCGGGTTCGTGGACGGGTAGAACTTCGCGTCGGGCAGCAGGTCGAGGAACGGCTTGATGGTCTCGTCCGAGGCCATCTCCTTGGCGCCCGACTTGGTCGTCGGCAGGAACCCCTCCGCACCGACCCACTTGGTGTAGACGGCGGGAGTGTAGAAGTAGTCCAGGAACTTCGTGATCGCGGCCTTCTTGTCCGTCTTGTTCTTGAACGCCATCAAGTGGTCGGCGACCCCGAGCGTGAAGGAGGAGCCGTCCTTCGTCGGGATCGGCGCGATCCCGTAGTTGAGGGACGGGTTCTTGTCCTTGATCTGCCCGACCGTCGGCGGGAGGCCCACCTGCATGCCCAGCTGCCCCTGGATGAAGACGTTGAGGAGCGGAGTGCGGTTGGTCGAGCCCGGGTTCGGCTCGGTGTACCCCTGGTCGATGATCTTCTTCATCTCGGTGGCGCCCTCGACGTTCTGCGCACTGTCGATCGTGAGCGTCTTGGCGTCGCCGTAGCCGCCGCCCGCCCCGTAGAACCAGAGCGCCGTCTCGGCCTGGGCCTCCTCGCTTCCCAGCGGCATGCCGTACGCCGTCACCCCGGCCGCTTTGAGCTTGCCCGCGTCCTCCTCGAACTCGGCCCAGGTCTTCGGCGGAGCGGAGATCCCGGCCTTCGCGAAGTCGTCCTTGTTGTAGAACAGGGCTCGGGCGGAGGCGATGAAGGGCAGGCCGTACTGCGTACCGTCGATGCTCGCGTTCTTCTTGAACGCGTCCTGGAAGTCGTCGAGCGTGGAGGCCGAGACGATGTCCTTGGCGGGATAGAGCAGGTCGTCCGCCGCGAATCCCGCGAAGGCGTCGATGTTCAGGATGTCGGGCTGCTTCTGCGCCTGGATGCGCGTCTTGATGACGTTGTTGATGTCCGTCCAGGATTCGACGTCGAGGTTGACTGTGATGTCGCTGTTCTTCGCCTCGAAGTCCTTGATGATCTGCTCCCATTCGGCCTTGGTGTTGTCCGAATAGCTCGCCACCATCAGATCGAGGGTCTGCGCTCCCCCGGACGATCCGCCGGACCCGCCGCTGAAGCCGCAGGAGGCGAGTGCCATGGTGGCGACGGCAGCGGTCGCGACCGCCGCTGACCGCCGGAATGACTTCTTCATTGAATTCCCCACTTCTCGAAAGAACACGTGCCGATACAGCTGGGTGCCTGCGCGTCAATGCGGAGCCAGTGATTTTTATTGACGTGTTTCCGGAGGAAACAAGCACTTTCGCTCAATAGATCACCGTGATCATGCCCCGTTCGGGGGCAGGACGTCAAGCATCCGGAGGGTGATCGTCACAATATGGAAACATTCCGAACAAATTGCCGCCTCTCGCGGCGCCATCTGCGTGAAACTGATCTCTAGACGGCTTCTTCGATCATGAGCGATCATGGACGCACCCACTCGCGTACCCACGCGATGGCACAGGATAGGATCGCCCCGTGACGCGCTCATCCACCGCCGGAACGCACCAGGAGGACGACGCGCCCCTGGTCTCCGAGGAGACGGCGGACGACGCCCGCGCCGCCGCGGATGCGCCCGGAACGCTCGAGCTGTCCGGCCGCCCGCCGCGCGACGAACGGAGCCGGGAGCGGACGGCCATGAGCAGGCCTCAGCGGCTCGGCGCCGTCCTCGACCTCCTGGCGGAGACGGGCCAGGTCGAGGTGGAGGACATCGTCACCACGCTCAACGTCTCCGCGGCGACGGCCCGCCGGGACCTCGACGCGCTCGCCTCGCAGCAGATGCTCACCCGCACCCGGGGCGGCGCGATCGGCCAGTCCGTCGCCTACGACCTGCCCCTCCGGTACAAGCACGAGCAGCACGGCCCCCAGAAGCAGCGCATCGCGCTGGCGGCGAGCTCGCTCGTCCCCCGTGGCGCCGTGGTCGGACTCTCCGGCGGCACCACGAGCACGGCGATCGCGACCGCGCTGGCCTCGCGGGCCGACCTGCTGGAGCCATCGCAATACCCGAACCTCACCGTGGTCACCAACGCGATCAACATCGCTGCGCAGCTCGTCATCCGTCCGCAGATCAAGGTCGTCGTCACCGGAGGAGTCGTCCACGCGCGCTCCTACGAACTGGTCGGCCCCTACACCGATCTGGTGCTGGAGAAGATCACCATGGACGTCGCCTTCATCGCCGTGAACGGCATCGACGCCGTCGTCGGGGCGACGGTGCACGACGAGGGCGAGGCGAGTGTCAACTCCCTCATGGCGCGACGCGCGACGCGCGCCGTCTTCGTCGCGGACTCGTCGAAGATCGGCCAGAAGGCGTTCGCCACCGTCGGCGGGCCGACGGCCCTCACCACGCTCATCACCGACTCCGGCATCACGGACGAGCAGCGGGCGGCGTTCATCGAACGCGGCTACGAGATCATCGTCGTCTGAGACGACCCGTGCTCCGCGCGATTCCTAGCGGCGGCGGCGCGTCCCGAAGATGCCCTCCACCACCCCGGTCAGGATGTCGCGCGTGGCTTTCGATCCGAGCACCTGCTCCAGGACGTTCGGCGCGGGCTTGGTGCTGCGCCGGGTGGTCCGGGTCGGCGAGGTGCTCTTCAGGATCCGCTCGTACTCCTTCTGAGCGGCGGCCTGCGCCTTTGCGTCCGCCTTGGCCTGTGCGGCTGCGGCCTTCTCGGCGGCTGCGGCCGCCTCGGCCTGCACCTTCGCCTGGTCGGCGGCGTCCGCCGCAGCGGCCGCGGCATCCAGCTTGCGGGCCAGCTGCTCCCGAGCCGAGTCGCGATCGATCGGGGTCCCGTACTTCGCCTGCAAGGGCGAGGCGGCGACCGTGGCCTCCACCAGCGTCTCCGGCGCCGGCGACATCGACCCCTGGGGTGCGCGCAGCCGGGTCCAGGCGACGGGGCTCGGCGCACCCTTCTCGTTCATGACGGTCACGATGGCCTCGCCGGTGCCGAGCGACTGCAGCACCGCGGCGAGGTCGTAGCCGGACTTCGGATAGGTCGACACCGTCGCCTTCAGGGCCTTCGCATCGTCGGGGGTGAAGGCGCGCAGCTGGTGCTGCACCCGCGAACCGAGCTGGGCGAGCACGTCTCCCGGCACGTCCTTCGGCGTCTGGGTGACGAAGAAGATGCCGACACCCTTCGAACGGATGAGCCGCACCGTCTGCGTGATCGACGCGAGGAAGTCCTTCGAGGCGTCCTTGAACAGCAGGTGCGCCTCGTCGAAGAAGAACACGAGCTTGGGCTTGTCGAGGTCGCCGACCTCGGGCAGGTCGTTGAACAGGTCGGCCAGGAGCCACATGAGGAAGGTCGAGAAGACGGCGGGCTTGTCCTGCACCCCCGGCACCTCCAGGAGGCTGACGACCCCGGTGCCGTCGGGCGCGACGCGGAGGAATTCGGCGGTGTCGATCTCCGGCTCGCCGAAGAACGCCTCGGCCCCCTGATCGGCGAACCCGATCAGCTCACGCAGGATGACACCGACCGTGGCACTCGACAGACCGCCCAGGCCCGCGAGCTCGGCCTTGCCGTCGTCGCTCGTCAGGTAGGTCAGCACGGCACGGAGGTCGGCGAGATCGAGGAGCGGGAGCCCCGCCTGATCCGCATAGTGGAAGACCAGACCGAGACTCGACTCCTGCGTGTCGTTCAGGCCCAGCACCTTCGACAGCAGCAGGGGACCGAAGCCGGCGACCGTCGCCCGGATCGGCACGCCTCTTCCCACCCCGCCGAGGGAGAAGAACTCGGTCGTCGCCGCACGCGGAGTCCAGTCCTGACCGATGCCGCGGGTGCGCTCGAGCAGCTTGTCGCTCGACTCGCCGGCGACCGCGATCCCGGAGAGGTCGCCCTTGATGTCCGCGGCGAAGACCGGCACACCGGCGGCGGCGAGCTGTTCGGCCAGCACCTGCAGGGTCTTGGTCTTGCCCGTCCCGGTCGCTCCGGCCACCAGTCCGTGGCGGTTCGTCATGGCGAGCGGGATGCGCACGGGCACATCGGCGACCGGGTCGCCGTTGACGAGCGCACCGAGCTCGAGAGCCGGGGCGTCGAACGCGTATCCCGCGCGGATGACGGCGACGGCCTCGTCGGAGAGGGGGCCGGTGCCGGCGGGGGCGGGTGGAGTCGTGGGGGCGGGCGGCGTGGCGGATACGGTGGCCGCAGCCTCCTGGGCCGCAGCCTCCTGAGCTGCAGCTTGCTGCGCTGCAGCCGCGGCTGCCGCCGCCTCCTGCGCCTTGCGCAGCGCCTCTTCCGCCTCGGCCTGCAGCTTCGCGGCGGTCTCCGCCAGCGCGTCAGCGTCGCTCATGCGGCTCAGCCTAGTGACGGGCCGCGCCGCCGCCTAGCGTGCTTCGCGCATCCCCCACTGCTGCCCGTAGCCGCCGTCGGCCTCCGCCCGCTCCATCAGCTCGAGGAACGGCCGGGCGGGGAACGCCTCGGGACCGAGCACGCCGGTCCCCCGCCAGGCGCCCTTCGCGAGCAGCTCGAGCGCGATGACCGGGTTGAGCGCGGTCTGCCAGACGACGCACTGCGCGTCGTACTCGCGCATCGTCCACTCGTTGTCGCTGACGTGGTACAGGTACACCTCGCGCGGCGCCCCGTCGACGCCGATACCGGTCACGTTCACGCCGGCGCAGGTCTTGCCCGTCATGAGCGGCCCGATCGTCGCCGGGTCGGGCAAAGCGGCGGCCACGACGTCGCGCGGTGCGACCTCCACCGGTCCGCCGGCGCTGCGCACGCGGACGGGCGTCGTGGAGTCGAGGCCGAGGAGGTGCAGGGTCTTCAGCACCCCGATGAACTCCTCGCCGAGCCCGTACTTGAACGTCACCCGCTTCGCGTCGAGCCAGCGCGGCATCAGCAGCACCTCCTCGTGCTCGACGTTCACGCACTCCACCGGGCCGATGCCCTCGGGGAAGTCGAACACCTCGGGCTCGCTGAACGGCGCGGTGGTGAACCATCCGGCGTCCTTCTCGAAGATCACCGGAGGGTTCAGGCACTCCTCGATCGTGGTCCAGATCGAGAACGAGGGAGCGAAGATCTCGTTGCCGGCCTCGTCGCGCACCACGAGGTTCGCGCCGTCGCGGGTGCCGAGCTCGTCGATGGACGAGAACAGCTCGTCCGCGGCATAGCGGGCGAAGACATCGGAGAGGCCGGGCTCGACGCCCATCCCGACGAGCGCCAGCCGGCCGGCGGCCTCCCAGTCGCCGCGGAGGGCGAACTGGTCGTCGCCGAGCTTCACGCCGGTCTTCTCGTATGGTTCGGTCGGGTGCGGTTCAGAGAGACTCATGGCCATGTCGAGGTAGTCGGCCCCTGCCGCGAACGCTCCCGCGAAGATGGTCGGCACGAACTTGGGCTCGACGGCGTTCATCACATGGGTCGCGCGATGCTCGCGCGCCACCGCCTCCACCGAGTCGGGATCGGAGGCGTCGATCGCAGCCGTCCGGAACCGTGAGGCGACGTCGTCACCGTGACGGGCGCGGATCCACCCCACTGTGCGTTCCGCCCGCGCGACGTCGTAGTCGCTGACGGTGATCGAGTCGAAGAACGTGCGACGTGCGGCGATCTTGGCGATGGCGTCGCCGACGCCACCGGCGCCGACCAGCAGAATCCTCATGCCCGCCACAGTAGCCGCCCGGCCGGGGTCGCGGTCTGCGAAATTCACGAACTGGCGGGGGCGGACCTCGCGCGGAGGAACGGGTGCGGCAGGGTGCGCTCACGGGCGAGGCGGTACGCCAGCGGCGCCCAGACGATCACGGCGACCGCGGCGCCGAGCAGCAGCCCCCCGACGGTGTCGCTCATCCAGTGCGCACCGAGATACGTCCGGCTGACCGCCATCAGCAGCGCCCACGCGACACCGAGGCACCACACCCAGACACGCGGGAAGAGGATGGCGAGCACGACCACCATCGTCGCCGCATTGGCCGTATGCCCCGACGGGAATGAACCGGGATCGGCGTTGACCAGGATCTCGGACGGCCGCGCCCGGCCGACGGTGTGCTTGAGCACCTGCACGAGCACCACCGACAGGATGCTCGCCGCAGCGAAGAACAGCGCACCCCAGGGCCTTCGGAAGGCGAGGAGCAGCAAGACGATCACGACCGGGATGACGACCGAGCCGACGATGCCCCCGCCCGCGTAGTTGAAGAAGAGGGCCGGGCCCAGCCAGAACGGCGAGCGGTGCTCGACGATCTCCTGCATCCACTCCAGGTCGAGCGCGAACGGCTCCGTCGGACGGAAGGCGATGATCGCGCCCAGCCCGAGCACGAGCAGCACCGCGACCGACGCCGAGATCAGGGGCCAGCGCCGGCTGACCCGGGCGGCCTGCCGCAGCTGCGCGTGCGGCGCGCCCGCTTGCTCATCCTCATCCACCACCCCACCGTACCCGGCCGTCCCTCCGCGGGACGTGAGTGTTCAGTGCGCCAGGGCGGGCACGGTCCGTGGGCGGACGATCAACCAGAGCGCGGCGATCGAGACCAGCGCGCACACCGCCATCACGTACCCCATCGGCGCGGCGCTGCCCACTCCCAGGATGCCCACGATCGGCGACACGATCCCCGCGATGCCGAAGTTGAGCGCACCCAGGAGGCTCGCGGCGGTGCCCGCCTCGTGGCCGTGGTTGGCGAGCGCCAGAACCTGCACGCAGGGGAAGCCGAACCCGCAGGCCGCGATGAAGAACCAGAGCGGCACGGCCGTGCCCCAGAGCCCGACGTGCGCCTGGTCGAGCACGACGATCACGACGGAGGCGACGAACATGACGACCGTCGAGATGGCGAGGATCCACTGCGGTCCGAAGTACTTGGTGAGGCGGGAGGCGGACTGCACGCCGATGATGATTCCGATGGAGTTCACCGCGAACAGCAGACCGTACTCCTGCGCGTTGAACTTGTAGATCTCCTGGAAGATGAACGAGCTCGACGACAGATATGCGAAGAGCCCGGTGAAGTTCGCCGCGCCGACGATCGCGATGCCGACGAAGACGCGGTCCGAGAGGACGGCCTTGTAGCGCTGGCCGACGGTCGAATGGCCGGCGTCGTGGCGGCGCGCCTTCGGGAGGGTCTCGACGATCCACAGGGAGACGCAGACGATGACGAAGGCGCCGTAGACGGCGAGCACCACGAAGATGCCGCGCCACGGCATCACGAGCAGCAGCCACGACCCGATGACCGGGGCGAGGACGGGAGCCAGACCGTTGACGAGGGCGAGACGGCTCAGCATCCGAACGAGCGGGCGGCCTCCGAAGAGGTCGCGCACCATCGCCATCGCGACCACGCCGCCGGCTGCGGCTCCGATGCCCTGCAAGGCGCGAGCGACGCCGAGCAGCTCGACGTTCGGCGCGATGGCCGCGCCCAGGCAGGCCAGGATGTGGACGGCCGTCGACACGATGAGCGGTGTGCGGCGCCCGATCTTGTCGGACCACGGCCCCACCAGCAGCTGCCCGAGCCCGAAGCCGATCGTCGTCGCGGTCAGCGTCAGCTGGATCGCCGCGGTCGAGACGCCGAAATCGGACTGCAGGGTCGGCAGAGCCGGCAGATAGGTGTCGATCGTGAACGGCCCGAGCGCGGTGAGCGCGCCGAGGATCAGGATGTAGCTCAGGCGCTGGCGGCCGGAGAGGGAGTCGCCGGGATGCACGACGGTGGTCACGAAGAAGGTCCTTGCTGGGTCGAGGTGGTTACGAATGCGGCGTACGCGTGCGGTCTGCTGGGTGCTGGGTGCGTGTGCGTGTGCGGTGTGCTGCGTGCGGTGTGCGGTGTGCGGTGTGCTGCGTGCGGAGTTCTCCGCACGAAGAAGCACCGCGTCGAGTTCACGCGGTGCTGGATGCCCAATCGAAGCCGATAATCGAATCGATTCGACCCCGGGACACCATTCATCCTATCGCAGACAGCCTCCGAATGTTACCGTGCACATCCCCCGCGTTCCGGGGCCCGCTGGGGCCGAGGCGGCGAAAGGTCTGCCGTCTGGGTGCGAGACGGCGAACAGTTCGCCGTCTCGCGCACATGCGTCGTCAGACGGAGACGGGCGCGACGGCGGCGGGGGCGGCGAGGAGGGGGCCGAAGGCCAGCTCGGCCGCGCCGATCATCAGGATGTCGCCGCCGAGCTCGGCGCGCACGATGCGCAGCCGCTCGGCGGAGGCGCCGAGCGCCTGGGCCGTGACGAGCGCGGGGAGGCGCTCGGGCGCCAGCGCGTGCAGCGCACCGAGGAACCCGCCGAGCACGATGAGCTCGGGAGCGAACACGTTGGTCGCGTTGCGGAGGGCGGTGGCGAGGAAGCCGAGCTGGCGGTCGACCTCGGCGGTCACTGCGGCGGTCACTGCGGAGTCGCCCACAGTGACGGCGGCGGCGAGGGCACGGGAGAGCTCGTCGTTGTCGGCGGCCGGCATCCCGAGCACCGCGAGCAGCGCGCGCTGGCTGACCTCGGTCTCCAGGCAGCCGATCGCCCCGCAGTGGCAGCGCACGCCCGACGAGTTCACCAGCGTGTGGCCGAGCTCGCCCGCGTACCCGCTGATGCCGGTCAGAGGCTCGCCGCCGACGATCACGCCGGCGCCGATTCCGGAGGCGCCGCCGTTCAGGTAGACGAGGTCGCTCGCGCCGCGCCCCGCTCCGAAGAGGCGCTCGGCGTTGGCGCCCAGGCTGGCGTCGTTCGCCGCGAGCACCGGGTATCCGGTGGCGGCCGCGAGCTCGGCGGCGAAGGGCTCCTCCGCCCATTCGAGGTGCGGGGCGAGCCGCACGAGGCCGTCCTCCTCCCGGACGAGACCGGGGACGGCCACGCCGATGCCGACGACGCGGGAGGCCGCCGTCAGGTCCGGTCGCAGGCCGTCGATGACCGCGGCGGCGATGGCGGCGGCCTCCTGCGCGGTCGGCACGTGCCCGGTGGGGAACCGCACCCGGCGGTGCACGGTCGCGTCGAGCCCGACGACGCCCACGGTGACCGCATCGATCTCGGGGTTCACGGCGAGCGCGACCACCCGGCCGTCGGCCGCGACGACCGGCGACGGCCGCCCGACGCGGTTGCTCGTCTCGGGCTCGCGCTCCAGCACGAGCCCGAATTCCACCAGCTCGGCGACGAGGGCGCCGGTCGTCGAGCGGTTGAGGCCGGTCGCCTGGGTGAGCGCCGAGCGCGCGAGAGGGCCGCCGCGGTGCACCATCCCGAGCACCGTGGCGAGGTTGTGCCGTCGCACCGTGTCGAGGTTGGTCCCCGCTGTCGTCCTGCCGTTCATGGTCCCGAGTACTGTATTACAGCTCGGCGCGACCTCCGCTGGATGCGGCGGTGCGGCCGGTCGCGACATCCCGCAGGGTGAAGGCGTGATCGGCCGGACCGGAGGCGGTCAGCGCGTCGCCCGACCGGGTCACCGTGTACTCCGCGACGTCGCCCTCGGGGGTCGTCACCGTGACAGTGCGCGCGGCGTCCGGTCCCGGGTACGCCGCCAGGGTCAGGCCGTCGCGGTAGTCGTAGTCCGGCCGGTCGTCGCGTGCCCCGAGCGGCAGCACGGCGCCCTCGCGCACGTACAGCGGGAGGCTGTCGAAACCGTGCGTCTCGCGCCGCCAGGCCCCGCCCTGCACCTGCTCGCCCGTCAGGAGCGACGTCCACGTCCCGGCGGGCAGGTAGAACTCGACCTCGGCCGGGGAGAACACCGGGGCCACGAGGATGTCGCCGCCGAGCAGGTACTGCCGGTCCAGGTGGTCGACGGCGGGGTCTCCCGGGAACTCGAGCTGCAGCGGCCGCATGACGGGCGTGCCGCGCCGTGCGGCCTCCTGCCCCGCGGCGTAGAGGTACGGCATGAGGCGCAGCTTCAGCTTGGTGAACAGGCGGGTGACCTCCACCGCCTCCTCGTCGAACGCCCACGGCACCCGCACCGAGTCGCTGCCGTGCAGCCGGGAGTGGCTCGACAGCAGCCCGAACGCGGTCCAGCGCTTGAAGACGCCCGGGTCGGGCGTCCCCTCGAACCCGCCGATGTCGTGACTCCAGAAGCCGAACCCGCTGAAGGCAAGCGAGAGGCCGCCGCGGAGGGTCTCGGCCATCGACTCGTACGAGGAGGTGTTGTCGCCGCCCCAGTGCACCGGCATGCTCTGCCCGCCGGCGGTCGCCGACCGGGCGAACAGGACGGCGTCCCCCGCACCCCGCGCCTCCTGCAGCACCGCGAACACGGCCTCGTTGTAGAGCTGCGTGTAGTAGTTGTGCATCCGCTCGGGCGCGGAGCCGTCGAAGTACTCGACCTCCAGCGGGATGCGCTCCCCGAAGTCGGTCTTGAAGCAGTCGACGCCCTGCGCGACGAGCCGGCGCAGGTGGTCCTGGTACCAGCGGGTCGCGTCCGGGTTCGTGAAGTCGACCAGCCCCATCCCGGCCTGCCAGAGGTCCCACTGCCAGACCGAGCCGTCGGGCCGCTTCACCAGGTAGCCGGCGGCCGCGGCCTCCGCGAAGAGCGGTGAGCGCTGCCCGATGTACGGGTTGATCCACACGCACACCCGCAGATCCTTGCCGTGCAGCCGGGCCAGCATCCCCTCCGGGTCCGGGAAGGTGCGCGGGTCCCACTCGAAGTCGCACCAGTTGAACTCGCGCATCCAGAAGCAGTCGAAGTGGAACACCGAGAGGGGGAGGTCGCGCTCGGCCATGCCGTCGATGAAGGAGGTGACGGTCGCCTCGTCGTACGAGGTGGTGAAGCTCGTGGAGAGCCACAGGCCGTACGACCAGGCCGGGACGGAGGCCGGGCGGCCGGTGAGGGCCGTGTACCGCTCCAGGATGTCCTTCGGCGTCGCCCCGTGGATCACGTAGTACTGCAGGCTCTCACCCGGGACGGAGAACTGGACGCGCTCCACCGACTCCGAGCCGATCTCGTACGAGACATGCCCGGGATGGTCGACGAAGACGCCGTAGCCGCGGTTGGTCAGATAGAACGGGATGTTCTTGTACGCCTGCTCGCTGGAGGTGCCGCCGTCGGCGTTCCAGATGTCGACCGTCTGGCCGTTCTTCACCAGCGGTCCGAACCGCTCCCCCAGCCCGTAGACCAGCTCGCCGACCCCGAGCGCCAGCTGCTCGTGCACGTACGCGCTGTCTCCGGCGACGGTCATGTGCGCGAGCGACTTGTGCCCGCTCGAGGTGAGCACCCGGTCCCCGGCGGAGAACGTCAGCGACCACGGCGCTCCGCGGCGGACCGTCGCGACGAGGTCGCCGCTGCGCAGCGTCCCCGTCTCGTCGTCGACCACGACCTCCGCGTGGCCGGACTCCGCGGCGAGCGCGAACCCGGGCCGCGGCGCGGCTCCCTGCCAGTGCTCGACACGCACGCCGATGACATCCGCCAGGGGCGAGCTGAGGGTGACCGTCAGGGTGGAGCGGTTGAGGGTGTCGCCGCGGCGCTCGATGACCTTGCCCGGCGCGGTGATCGTGACCGTTCCATCGCCCGCCGTCACGTCGTACGCCTCCTGGGCGTAGACGGGCGTGACGCCGTCGCGGAGCTGCCAGAAACCATCGGTGAACTTCATTGCTACTTGACCGCTCCTGCTGTGATGCCCCGGGTGAGGGTGCGCTGGAAGATGAGGAAGAAGACGAGGGTGGGGATGAGGCCGAGGAGCGCCGACGCGGACGTGGTGGTCACATCCATCAGCCGGTCGCCTTGCAGCGCGCTGATCGCGACCGGGACCGTCTGGTTGTCGTTGGAGACCAGGAACGTCAGCGGGATGAGGAACTCGTTCCACGTCCAGATGAAGAAGAAGATCAGCAGCACGCTCAGCGTCGGACGCGAGATGGGCACGACGACGCGCCACAGGATGCGCCAGCGGCCGGCGCCGTCGAGCGAGGCCGCCTCCAGCACTTCCTTCGGGAAGGTGCCGTAGACGCTCGAGAGCAGGTAGGTGCCGAACGCGCTCTGGATGACGGTGAAGATGATGATGACGCTCCACACGTTGTCGTAGAGACCCACCTGCTTGAACATGAAGTACAGCGGATACAGGAGGGACTCCTGGGGAAGCATGTTCGCCAGCAGGAAGAGCACGATGATCCAGGTGCGCGCCTTCACCCGGCCGATGCCGAGGGCGTACGCGTTGAGCACCGAGATGATCACCGCGAGGATCGAGACGACGCCGGAGATGAAGATCGAGTTCCACAGCTTCTCGGGGAAGTTCACCCGGTTCCAGAAGTTCACTATTCCGTCGGTGTAGAACGATGTCGGGAGTTGCAGCGGTCCACCGGAGTTGTAGTCCGCCGGGCTCTTGAACGAGTTGAGCAGGATCAGCAGGAACGGGAAGGCGATCCCGACGCCGATCAGGACGGCGACGACGAGGATGACCCAGTCGGTCACGGTCTTCTTCGGCTTCTGCAGCTTGAGCTTGCGCGGTGCGGCGGGGGCGGGCGCGTCCGTGCGGGGACGGTCGATGGTGGTGGACATCAGCTCTCGTTCTCCCGGCGCTCGGCACGGTTCTGGGCGACGATGAAGAGGATCGAGACGGCGACGATGACCACGGTCAGCGCGGTCGCGATCGTGGCGCCGTATCCCACCTGCTGGCTCTGGAAGAACTCGCTGTAGGAGTAGTAGCTCGGCACCATCGTCGCGGTGCCCGGACCTCCGCGGGTGAGGGTGTAGACCGGGCCGAACACCTTCAGGGCGGCGATGGTGCAGGTGAGGGTGACGACGAAGATCTCGGGGCGGATGATCGAGACGGTGATGGCGCGGAACCGCTGGAACCAGTTGGCGCCGTCGAGCTCCGCCGCCTCGTAGAGCTCCGGGTCGACCCGCTGCAGCGCTGCCATGAAGATCACGACGGGGTAGCCGAGCTGCACCCAGACCATCACCGCCATGATCGACGCCAGCGCCGTGTCGGGGCTGCCCAGCCAGTTGTGCTGGAGGTCGCCGAGTCCGATCGCGGCGAGGATGGTGTTGAGCGCGCCGTTGTCGGGCCGCAGGATCCAGCCGATCACGATGGCCGCGATGACCACGGGGAGGATCTGCGGGAGGTAGTAGGTGGCCCGCAGGAAGCTCGCGACCTTGCCGCCGAACTTCTTGCCGACCAGGTCGAACAGCATGGCGGCCAGGATGAGGCCGACGAGGGTGGGGATGACCACCATGGCGACGATCATCGCGATCGAGTTGCCGAACGAGGTCCAGAACTTGTCGTCGCCGAAGAGGCGCACCCAGTTGTTCAGGCCGATGAATTTGGGCGGGCGGATGCCGCGGTAGCTCGTGAAGCTGAGGTAGATGTTCCAGACCAGCGGGATCAGGACGATCACCGCCAGCAGGACGAACCCCGGCAGCAGGTACCACCAGAACGATCCGCGACCGCTGCTGGGCAGCAGCGAGTTCCCGCCGCGTTTCCGCGATGCTGCGCGCACGTCGACTGCGACCATGCGTTGCTCCTTGCTGTGGGCCGTCCGTGCCGGCCGCCGTCCCACGACGGCCGGCACGGACGGAGGGTTACTGGTTGACGATCTGGTCGACGCCGTCCTGGTACTCGCTGCCGAGCTCCTTGTTGACGGCGGCCGGGTCCTTCGTCCCGTTGATGAGCTCCTGCAGGCCGGCGTTCAGCTGGTCGTAGAAGGTCGGGGTGGGCCAGTCGGGGTAGTAGGCGATGCCGTCCTCACCGGTCAGGGTGTTGAAGTTGGCGATCAGCTCCTTCGACTTCTCGTCGGTGATGTCGCTCGTCTTCGCCGCGACGGGGACGCCGCCGTTGTTGCCGATGAGGGCCTGGATCTTGTCGCTCATCGTGATGTCGATGAACTTCTCGGCGAGTCCCTTGTTCTTGGCGTTCTCGGGGATGACCCACATGTTGCCGGCCGAGCCGGGCGACATCTTCGCACCGGGGTAGAGGAACGTGCCCCAGTCGTAGTTCGTGATCTCGGTCTGGAACCGGCCGTACCACCAGCTGCCCGAGAAGAAGATCGGGTACTTGCCCGCGATGAAGGCGGTGCCGGCGTCCTCGGCCTTCAGACCGGAGGCGTCCTTGGAGATGTAGCCCTTCTGGGTCCAGTCGTCGACGGTCTTCGTCGCGTACGAGAGCTCGCTGCCCTGCCAGTCGACCTTGCCCTTGTAGAGCTGGTAGTCGTCGACGAAGGAGCGGTCGGCCTTGGTCAGCGCGAGCTGGTACCAGAGCTGGCCGAGCGGGTACTCGGCCGCCGACTCCGCGAGCGGGGTGATGCCGTTGTCCTTGAACTTCTGGAGTGCGGCGACGAACTCGTCCTGCGTCTTCGGCACCTCGATGCCGTACTTCGCGAACATGTCCTTGTTGTAGTAGACCTCGACGTACTCGCCGTAGTTCGGGATGCCGTACCAGGAGCCGGAGCCCATGATGCCCTTGTCGTCGTACTTGGCGGTGGTCTGCAGGCTCGACGCGAGCTTCTTGTCCCAGCCGTACTTCTTCACGGCGTCGTCGAGGTTGGTGAGCAGGCCCTGGCTGGCGAGCAGGCCGGCCGTCGCGTTGCCCTTGTTGTACTCCAGGATGTCCGGGGCCTCGTTCGAGTTGAGGACCTGGGACGCGGTGGAGCGGATCTGCTCGAAGGCCTTCGCCTCGAACTTCACCTTCGCGCCCGTCTCCTTCTCGAAGTCGGCGATGGCCTGGGTCCAGGCCTTGCCCATGGCGGAGTCCTCGCCCTCGTAGTGCCAGAGGGTGAGGGTCTTGCCGGTTCCGTCGGTGCTGTCCGAGCCCGCGTCGGACGTGCCGGAGCAGCCCGCCAGCAGCAGTGCACCGGCGGCGAGAGCGGCGCCCAGTGCGAGGTGCCTCTTGCGCATCGTTTACCTCCTTGTAGTGGAGTGGACGCGCGTCTGCAGGTCTCGCAGCCACTCCGATGCATTTTGTTGACGAACACAACATAAGCGACCACGCGAGAGATTGCAAGCAGAATTCATCCCCGGAAACCAAGTTCCGCATGGGATCACGATTAGTTTTCGAGCACAACAATGGCGGCCCAGCGGGCTCCGGAAGTGCCGGCTCGCGCGCGCAGTCAGGCGGCGAGCGCGCGGGCCGGGTCCGCGATCAGCTCGGCGAACACCAGCTCGGCTGCCCCGATGAGCATCTGGTCGGTGCCGAGCAACGCCTCGCTGACGACGACGCCGTCGCGCGACGAGTGGATCACCTCGCCCAGGAGATCGGGCGCGCCGTGCGCCTGCGCTCCCCGGTACAGCGCGGCCAGGAAGCCGCCGAGCACGACCACCGACGGGTTGAAGACGTTGACGGCGCTGCGGGTCGCGACGCGCAGTGCCTCGTACTGCCGGGCGACCACACTGCGCGCGGCCGGATCGTCCGTCGCGGCCAGGCGGTCGCCCAGCTCGGCGGCGCGCGCCGAGTCGAGGTCGACCGCCGCCAGCAGCTCGGCCTGGGTCACCTCAGCCTCGAGGCAGCCGCGCGCCCCGCACGAGCAGGCGCGCCCGTCGGAACGGACGAACGTGTGCCCGAACTCGCCGGCGTAGCCCGACGCCCCCGTGAGCAGACGGCCGCCGCTGATCCCGCCGCCGCCGATGCCCGAGGCGCCGCCGATCATGTAGACGAGGTC
This sequence comes from Leifsonia sp. NPDC058194, assembly GCF_042883605.1. Classification (NCBI taxonomy): domain Bacteria; kingdom Bacillati; phylum Actinomycetota; class Actinomycetes; order Micrococcales; family Microbacteriaceae; genus Leifsonia; species Leifsonia sp. NPDC058194. Next base: position 101,373 of record NZ_JBHVVL010000001.1, read on the forward strand.
GTCGATCCCGCGGCCGGCGCCGAACGCGCTCTCCGCGCGCAGGCCGAGGACGGCGGCGTTGGCGGCCCAGACCCGCAGGCCGGTCGCGTCGCCCAGCATGCGCGCGAGCGGTTCGTCGACCCAGCCGAAGTGGGTCGCCTCGCGCACCATGCCGTCCGACAGGCGCACCTGCCCCGGGACGGCGACGCCGATCCCGGCGACGCGGATTTCGGTCTCGCCGGCCAGCATCCCGGCGATCCCCGCCGAGGCGAGCGTCACCGTCTCGGCCACGCTGCGCGCCGAGGCGGTCTCGACCCGGATGCGCTTGAGCACGCGGCCGCCGAGCCCGACCAGACCGATGATGACCGCGTCCACCTCCGGGTTGACGGCGACCGCCGCCACCCGGTCCGACACCCGCACGAGCGGGCTCGGCCGGCCGCGGGGAGCACGGACACCCTCCACTCCGCCCGCCGGCGCCTCGTCGACCGCGACGAGCCCGTGCGCCGCCAGCTCACCGACCAGGTCGCCGACGGTCGAGCGGTTGAGCCCGGTCAGGCGGGTCAGGTCGCTGCGCGACAGCGCGCCCTCGCGGTGCACGAGCCCGAGCACCGTCGCAAGGTTGCTCCGGCGCAGCGCATCCGTCGCGCCGCCGCTGGCGTGGCGCACGGTGCTGAGCTCGGAGGCCGTCGACATGATCCGACAATAGCTCCGGTCACCAGCTTTCCGGGCGCACCCCCAGCGGCACCGCTTCCGGCCGCTCGACGGTCGAGGTCAGCTCCACGACCGCGTGGTCGCGGCCGGCGGAGACGATCGACTCCATGATCTCGAGCACATGGAAGGCGAGGTCGCCCGAGGCCCGGTGCGGGCGATCCGTCTCGATCGCACGGGCCAGGTCGGCCAGCCCGACCCCGCGACCGGCGTCGGCGTATCCGGCGGCGACCGGCACCTCCCGGAACTCGCGGTCGTCGGCAGTGGCGACGAGGACCGCGTCGGAGAACATGTTCGGGTCGGGCACGGCGATCGTGCCGGCGGTCCCCTGGACCTCGAACAGCGGGACCCGCGTCGCCCACACCTCGAACGACATCGTGACGGTCGAGACGACGCCCGAGGCGTGCTCCAGGATGGCCGTGACATGCGTGTCGACGGCCACGGGGACCGGGGTGCCGGCGAGCGCGCCGGTGGCGACGGTGCGTTCGCGTGCCGAGCGGCCGGTGACGCCGGAGACGCGCACCACGGGCCCGAAGAAGGTGACGAGGCTCGTGAGGTAGTACGGGCCCATGTCGAACAGGGGGCCGCCTCCCGGCTGGTAGTAGAAGGCGGGCGCGGGGTGCCACAGCTCGTGGCCGGGTGCGCTCCAGGAGACCGCCGCAGCGACCGGTGTCCCGATGCGTCCGGCGTCGATGAGGGCGCGCGCCGTCTGCACTCCCGTGCCGAGCACGGTGTCCGGCGCGCTGCCGACGCGCAGCCCGAGCTCGGCGGCGCGGGCCAGCACCGGGGCGGCCTCGGCCGTCGCGAGCGCGAGCGGCTTCTCGCCGTAGACGTGCTTGCCCGCCTCCAGCGCGCGCAGGGCGACCTCCGCATGCGCCTGCGGGATGGTGAGGTTCAGCACGGCGTCGATGGCCGGATCGGCGAGCAGCCCGTCCACGGTCAGCGCGCGAACGCCCTGCTCGTCGGCAACCGCAGCAGCACGCGCGAGGTCCAGGTCGGCGACCGCTTCCAGCTTCAGCCCGGGCAGCTTCGGGAACTCGGCGAAGTACTGTCGGCTGATGTTTCCGACGCCGATGACGCCGATGCTCAGCGGGCCGCCCACAGCAGTCCCCTCTCGATGATGGTGCGCACGGGCTCGCTCTCGACGATCTCGAGGCGATGGCCGGGCGCCGACACGAAGACGCGTCCACGGCCCCACTGGCGGGTCCAGATCGCGGGCGCGGTCACCGGGCGGTTCCACGCATCCCACGGCCGCGCCTCCTGCGTCGTGGTGGCGAGCACGTCGTTGTACTCGTCGGACAGCACCCAGTACTGCTCGGACACGAGGTCGAAGTCGTCGATGCCGGCCGTGATCGGGTGTGACGCGCCGAGCTCCGTGATGTGCACGGTGTACGGGATGTAGTTGTCGCTCTGCTCGCCGGTGCGCTCAGCCGGGTCCTTGCCTGCATGATGGGCGAACTGGCCGCCGATCATGTGCAGGTAGTCGGCGTCCGCCCGGTAGGCGTCGGCGATGCCGCCGTGCCAGCCGGCGAGCCCGGTGCCGTTCTGCACGGCGCGCTGCAGTCCGGCGGACTCGGCCGGCTCGATCGTGCTCATCGTGTTGATCTGGAGGATGAGGTCGACGGTGTCCATGAACGCCTCGTCGGTGTAGACGGCGGGCGAGCCCTCGACGCGCACGGTGAAGCCGTTCGCCTCGAGGAAGGGGATGAAGAGGTCCGTGGTCTCGACGGGCATGTGCCCGTCCCAGCCGCCGCGGACGACGAGTGCCTGTCTGGTCATGATTCCTTCCGTGCGCCGCGGGTCACGCGGTCGGGGTCCAGGTGCTGCCATCGGCGGCGCTGCGTTCGACGGCGTCCAGCACCCGCTGGATGTGCAGCCCGTCGGCGAACGACGGCTCCGGGTCGGTCCCGGTGGCGATGGCGGTGACGAAGTCGACGACCTCGTGACTGAAGGCGTGCTCGTAGCCGATCGCGTGCCCGGTCGGCCACCAGTTGGCCATGTACGGATGCTCGGGCTCGGTCACCAGGATGCGGGTGAAGCCCTGCTCGCCCGCCGGCGCGGTCGCGTCGTAGAACTGCAGCTCGTTCATCGCCTCGAGGTCGAAGGCGATCGCGCCGCGCGAGCCGGAGAGCTCGATGCGGAGGGCGTTCTTGCGGCCGGTGGCGTAGCGGGTGGCCTCGAAGGCCCCGATCGCGCCGTCGGCCGCTCCCCCGGTGAGGCGGCCGGTGAACCAGACCGCGTCATCCACCGTCACCCGGCCGCGCTCGGCGGAGGGGGTGCCCGAGAGGCCGACGGTCTCGCCCAGCAGCGGGCGCTCCTCGACGAACGTGGCGAGCGTGCCGGAGACGCGGGAGAGCCGCGACCCCGTCAGGTGCTCGACGAGGTCGACGGCGTGCGCACCGATGTCGCCGAGGGAGCCGGAGCCCGCCTGCTCCTTGTCCAGCCGCCAGGTCATCGGGCCCTCCTCGTCGGTGAGCCAGTCCTGCAGGTAGAGGGCGCGCAGCTGCCGGATCGTGCCGAGCCGGCCCTCCGCGATCAGCCGCCGCGCGAAACCGATCGCGGGCACGCGACGGTAGCTGAACCCCACCATCGAGCGGATGCCGCGCGCGGCCGCGCGCTCGGCGGCTGCGACCATGGCCTCGGCCTCCTCCACCGTGTTGGCGAGGGGCTTCTCGCACAGGACGTGCTTGCCCGCGTCGAGCGCCGCGATCGCGATCTGCGCGTGCGAGGCGCCGGGCGAGCAGATGTCGACGACATCGATCTCGGGGTCTTCGATCACGCGCCGCCAGTCGGTCTCCGCCTGCTCCCATCCGAACTTCACCCGCGCCGCCTCGACGCGCCCGGGATCGCGGCCGACGATCGTGCGCAGGACGGGCTGGGCCGGGAGGTCGAAGAACCGCGGGGCGACCCGCCACCCCTGCGAGTGGGCGGCGCCCATGAACCCGTAGCCGACCATCGCCACCCGCAGGCGGCCTGTCGCATCCGTCATCGTGTCCGCTCCCTCGCGCTCGGTTCGTGGCGACGCTAACGGCGCGTCGAAGCGACCCGCAAGTTTCCGCAGGTGGATTGGAAAACTTTCGTGGATCAGGCGGCGGGCGCGGCCGTCGAGCTGCGCACGACGAGAGAGGTCGCCAGCTCGATACGGGTGGCGTCGGTCTCGCCCGAGCGCATCCGGAGGGCCAGCCGGGTCGCCTCCTCCGCCATCTCCTGCAGGGGCTGGCGCACGGTGGTGAGGGGCGGTCGCGCCCAGAGCGCCGGCCGCACGTCGTCGAAGCCCACCACCGACACGTCCTCGGGCACACGGAGCCCGAGAGCGGCCGCCGCGTCGTAGACGCCGAGCGCCTGCGCGTCGTTCGCGGCGACGATCGCGGTCGGGCGCGCCGGCGAGCCGAGCAGTCGCCGCCCCTCCGCTTCGCCGGAGGCCTGGTCGAAGGCACCGACCGCTGCGAGCCCGGGATCGAACGCGATGCCCGCCGCGGCGAGCGCCGACTGGTACCCGGCGACCCGCGCGCGCGAGCACATCAGGTCCCGCGGACCCGAGATCACCCCGATGCGACTGTGGCCGAGGTCGATCAGGTGCCGGGTCGCCGCCACGCCGCCCGCCCAGTTGGTCGCCCCGACCGCCGGCATGTCCGGCGGCGGGTCGCCGGCGGGATCGACGACGACCACCGGGATGTTGCGGGTGCGCAGCTGCTTGCGGTGCGCTGCCGTCAGGTTCGAGAACTGCAGCACGACCGCGAGGGGTTTGCGCTGCAGCACGCCGGCGATCCACTCGTCGCCGAACCGGTGATGGTCGCCGAGCACGCTGAGCGTGAGCACCAGACCGTTCTCGCGGGTGATGCGCTCGACGCCGCGGAGGATCTCGATGGACCATTCGCTCTCGATGTTCTCGACCACGACCTCCACCGTGCCGCCGCGTTCCGGGTCGAGACCGCGCCGGGCGTACCCGGAGCGGTGCAGCAGGTCCTCGACGCGCTGACGCGTCGCAGCAGAGACGCCGGGTCGCCCGTTCAGCACCTTCGAGACGGTCGAGAGCGACACGGAGGCCTCGCCAGCGATCGCTTCCAGGGTGGGACGCGCGGAGGCGGAGGCCGTGCGATCGGGCATGCAGTCACTGTGCCACAATGTCGGCCATGCCTCTCTCCGACCTCACTCACGCCGAGCTGCTCGCCTACCGCCCGGAGGTCGACGAACCGGCCGACTTCGACGCGTTCTGGAGCGAGACGCTTGCCGGATCCCGGGCCGCCGGGGGCGCCGTCACCCTCGTCCCGGCGCAGACGCCGATCACGCAGCTGATCGTCGAAGACCTGACCTTCCCCGGCTTCGCGGGGGAACCGGTGAGCGCCTGGGTCACCCGCCCGAAGGACGCCGACGGGCCGCTGCCGACGGTCGTGCAGTACCAGGGCTACGGCGGCGGCCGCGGCCTGCCCGGCGACAACGCCCTGTGGGCGCTCGCGGGATACGTCCACGTGATGGTCGACACGCGCGGACAGGGCAGCCGCTGGGGTTCGGGAGGCGACACTCCCGACCCCCACGGCTCCGGCCCCTCGATCCCCGGATTCATGACGCGCGGCATCGAGGACCCGCGCGACTACTACTACCGCCGGGTGTTCACGGACGCGGTGCGTGCCGTCGACGCCGCACGCGAGCTGCCCTTCGTCGACCCGGAGCGCGTCGCCGTCACCGGCGGCAGCCAGGGCGGCGGCATCGCGATCGCGGCCGCCGCGCTGGCGGACGGCGTGAGCGCCGTGCTGCCCGATATCGCGTTCCTGTGCGCGTACCGCCGTGGTGCGGATGTGGCGGCCGACGGCCCGTTCATCGAGCTGGTCCAGTACCTGTCGGTGCACAGGGACCGGGTGGACCAGGTCTTCCGCACGCTCTCATACTTCGACGGCGTGAACTTCGCCCGCCGGATCCACGCGCCCGCGCTCTTCTCCATCGCCTTGATGGACACGATCGTCCCGCCGTCGACGACCTTCGCCGCCTACAACCACCTCGCGTCCACGGATCGCTCGGTCGAGGCCTACGCGTTCAACAACCACGAGGGCGGCGGCACCGTCCACTGGCAGAAGCAGGCCGTCTGGCTGGCGGAGCGCTTCGCCGCCTGAGCCGGTGGCCGCCGCGCGCGACGGCGGCGGCCGCTACTGCTGCGGTTCGGGACACCTGCGGACGGCACCGCTGCGGTTCGGGACGAATGCGGTCCGGCGCCGCACCGCAAACGTCCCGAGACACCGCAGTCGGCGGCACCCACGTACGGGGCCGCGCCGCGGCTGAGCGCCGTGCGCGACGGCGGCCGTTCGCGATCGGGACGTCCGCGGCCGTGACCGCTGCGGTTCGGGACGTTTGCCGCGCCGCGCCGCATCGCAAATGTCCCAAGGGACCGCAGTCGCAAGGTCGCGCGACAGGGGCTCAGCGCGGGGGCGCCGTCGTCCCGCGCTCGACGAGCCGGGTCGGGAGCACGAGATGCGTCTTCTCCAGCGGCTCGTCCGCCAGCAGGGTCGTCAGCAGCCCGACCGCGGCCGCGCCGAGCTGCTGGATGGGCTGGCGGACGGTCGTGAGGGGCGGAGTCGACTGCGCCGCCTCCGGCACGTCGTCGAAGCCGATCACCGAGAGGTCGCCCGGCACCGACAGCCCGAGCTCGCTCGCCACGTCGAGGACCGCGATCGCCGAGAGGTCGTTGGCCGCGAAGACCGCCGTCGGGCGGTCGGGACCGGCCAGCAGACGCTTCGCCGCGTCGCGGCCGGTGTCCTGCTCGTAGCGGCCCACGGCCACCAGTGCCGGGTCGAAGGCGATCCCGGCCTCCCCCAGCGCCCGGCGATAGCCCGCATCCCGCAGCCCCGACGAGCGCAGATCCGGGCGGCCGGCGACGAAGCCGATGCGCCGGTGCCCGAGTCCGACGAGGAACGCCGTGGCGTGGCGCGCGCCGCCGAAGCTGTCCGACTCCACGGTCGGCAGGTCGGCGCGGCCCGTGTGCGGGTCGATCGCCACGATCGGGACATCGGCCGACACGTTCACCACGGTCGGCGTCACCATGATCACCCCGTCGATCAGGGTCCCGCTCAGCCGGCTGAGCGAGCGACGCTCCCAGCCCTCCGGGGAGACCTGACGCGATCCGCTGTACGCCAGGAGGTCGTAGCGGGAGTCGTGCAGGGCCGCGCCGACCCCCTTCAGGATCTCGGCGCTGAACGGCTCGAAGTCGGCGACGAGGACGCCGATCACCCCGGTCTGCCGGGAGCGCATGCTGCTCGCGACCAGGCTGGACTCGTAGCCGAGCTCCTCGACGACCTGCAGAACGCGCTCGACGGTGGCGACGGCGACGCCGTAGCGGCCGTTCACCGCCTTGGACACGGTCGCCACCGACACCCCCGCCGCCGCGGCGACGTCGTTGATCGTGGGTCGGCTCATGGAGCGCGAGCCTAGCACCGGAAAACGGTATTGAAAACGATATTGAAAACGTTTGACACCCTCCGGGCCGATTGTCACACTGAGGACCGCCGGGATGCCCTCCCGGTCCCCTGACACCACCACGGCGCCCCCTCCACGGCGTCACTCAACGAAGAGAACGGGTTGGAATCACATGAAAGCCAAGAAACTCCTCATCGGGGCTTCTGTCGTCGCAGCCGGCGCGCTGGCGCTCAGCGGCTGCAGCGGCACCTCCGACAGCTCCGGTGACGGCAAGGTCGACATGACCCTCTGGCAGAACTCGACCACCGGTCCCGGCCAGGACTTCTGGAAGAACGCCGTGGCCGGGTTCGAGAAGGAGAACCCGAACGTCACGATCAAGATCCAGGCCATCCAGAACGAAGACCTCGACGGCAAGCTGCAGACGGCGCTGAACTCGGGCGACGCGCCGGACATCTTCCTGCAGCGCGGCGGCGGCAAGATGGCGGCGATGGTCCAGGCCGGTCAGCTCATGGACATCACCGACAAGGTGTCCGCCGACACGAAGAAGGTCATCTCCGACGGGTCGTTCAAGTCGGAGACCTACCAGGACAAGGTGTGGGCCATGCCCATCTCCGTGCTTCCCGGCGGGCTCTGGTACAGCAAGGACCTCTTCACCGCGGCCGGGATCACCGAGGCTCCCGCCACGATCGACGACCTCAACAGCGACGTCACGAAGCTGAAGGCCACGGGCGTCGCCCCGATCGCACTCGGCGCGAAGGACGCCTGGCCGGCCGCCCACTGGTTCTACTGGTTCGCGCTGCGCGAGTGCGCTCCGTCGACGATGGAGAAGACGGCCGACTCCAAGAGCTTCTCGGACCCGTGCTGGCTGAAGGCCGCCCAGGACCTGCAGGACTTCTCCGACACGAAGCCGTTCAACGACGGCTTCCTGACGACCTCCGCCCAGCAGGGTGCGTCGAGCTCGGCCGGGCTGCTCGCCAACCACAAGGCGGCGATGGAGCTGATGGGCGCCTGGGACCCGGGAGTGATCGCCTCCCTCACGCCCGACCAGAAGCCCCTCCCCGACCTCGGCTTCTACCCGTTCCCGGAGCTCTCCGGCGGCAAGGGCGAGCCCGGCTCGATCATGGGCGGCGTCGACGGTTACTCGTGCTCCGTGAAGGCGCCGAAGGAGTGCGCCGACTTCCTCAACTACCTCGCCACCACGCCGATCCAGACGGACTACTACAAGGCCTTCAACGCGCCGCCGGTCAACACCGACGCGCAGAAGGCGGTCACGGAGCCCTACCTCCAGGACGTCCTCGCGGCCTACAACAAGGCCCCGTACGTCTCGCAGTGGCTGGACACCGTGCTCGGCCAGAACATCGGCAACGCGCTCAACGTGGCGGTCGTCGACATGCTCGCGGGCAAGAGCGATGCCAAGGGTCTCGTCCAGGCCGCGAACGACGCCGCCAAGAAGGGCTGAGGACACGCCCGTGAGCAACACCCGCGAGAAGACCTCGGCCCCCGTGCCGCAGGCGGATCTCGCGCAGCACAGCGGGGGCGGCGCGGTCGCGGCGCCCCCGCTGTCGCCGCGCCGCCGCCGCGGCCTCGGCTGGGCCGGCCGCGCCGAGATCGCCCTGCTGGCCGGCCCGGCCGTCATCGTCTTCCTCGCCTTCGTGATCTTCCCGGTCGCGATGGCGGCGTACTACGGCTTCTTCCGCTGGGCGGGCTATGGGCCGCCCACCGACTTCGTCGGCCTGCAGAACTACATCGTCATCCTCACCGACCCCGCCTTCCTCGAGGCGCTCGGCCACAACGCGTTCATCGTCGTGATGTCGCTCGTGCTCCAGGGGCCGGTCGCGATCCTCCTGGCCCTGCTCCTCAACCGCCGGATGCGCGGGCAGTCGATCATCCGCATCCTGATCTTCGTCCCGTACGTGATCTCGGAGGTCGTGGTCGGCACCGGCTGGAGCCTCATGCTCCAGACGAACGGCGCGCTGAACGGCCTGCTGGACAACCTCGGTCTCGGCTGGGTGGCGCACGACTGGCTGTCCGACCCGGACATCGCGATCTGGACGCTGATGGGCATCCTGACGTGGAAGTACATCGGGTTCGCGGTGATCCTGTTCCTCGCCGGCCTGCAGGGCGTCCCGGAGGAGCTGTACGAGGCGGCCGCCCTGGACGGCGCGTCGTACTGGCAGATCCAGCGCCGGATCACCCTGCCGCTGCTGGCCCCGACGCTGCGCATCTGGGCGTTCCTCTCGGTCATCGGCGCGCTCCAGCTGTTCGACCTCGTCTACATCATCTGGGGCCAGTACGTGGCCTCGACGGCCGGCACCTCGACGATGGCGACGTACATGGTCGCCAACGGACGCAACGCCGGCAACTACGGCTACGGCAACGCGGTCGCCGTCGTCATCTTCCTCATCTCGCTCGTCGTCGCCCTCATCTACCAGCGCTTCGTCCTCCGTCGCGACACCGCCGGGGCGCTCACGGAGGCTCCGGCCCCCCGAACCGGAAGGAAGGTCCGATGACCGCCCTCACCGTCCCCCGCACCCGGCGTCGCGCCACACGCACCAGCCTGCCCTGGGGTTCCCCGACCGTGTACTTCGTCGCGTTGATCGTGATCGCCCTGATGCTGGCGCCGATCGCGTACATCGTCATCGGCGGCTTCCGCACCAACGCGCAGATCACCGTGGACCCCGCCGGTCTGCCGAACCCGTGGAACCCGGGGAACTACCTCAACGTGCTGACCGGCGGCGTCTTCTGGCGTCAGGTGCTGAACTCCACGATCGCCGCGCTCTCGACGACGATCGGCGCGGTGGGCCTCGGGCTGATGGCGAGCTACGTGCTCGCCCGCTACAGCTTCCGCGGCCGGGGCGTGCTCTACGCCCTGTTCGCGGCCGGGCTCATGTTCCCGATCACGGTCGCCATCACGCCGCTCTACATCGTGGTGCGCAACCTCGGGCTGATGAACTCGCTGGCGGGCGTCATCATCCCGCAGATCGCCTTCGCTCTGCCGACGACGATCATCATCCTGGTCCCGTTCCTCCGGGCGATCCCGGGCGAGATCCAGGAGGCCGCCTTCATCGACGGCTGCAGCAGGCTGGGCTTCTTCTTCCGCATGGTGCTCCGGCTCTCGCTGCCGGGCGTGATCACGACGGGCATCCTGGCCTTCATCGGCAGCTGGAACAGCTATCTGCTCCCGCTCTTCATCCTCAACAACGAGGCGACGTTCACCTTGCCGCTGGGAGTGCAGGCGTTCTCGTCGCAATACTCCGTCGACACCGCGAAGGTCCTCGCCTTCACCTCTCTCTCCATGATCCCGGCACTGATCTTCTTCAGCCTGTTCGAGCGTCGCATCGTCGGCGGCCTGACGGGTGCGGTCAAAGGCTGAACCTCCCCGCTGCCGGGCGCACCCGCTCTCGAGCGCGCCCGGTGCCACAGAAACAGAACTGCGAGTGATTCCATGACCGAACCCGCCCTCCCTCCCGTGTCGGAACGCGTCCGCGCGCTGCACGCGGAGATGACCCTCGACGAGAAGCTGGCGCAGCTGGTGGGGTACTGGGTCGACAAGGGCGACGAGCTCGTCGCCCCGATGTCCGGAGAGATGGGCAATCCGGGCCGCTACGAGGACGTCACCGCGCACGGCATCGGCCACCTCACCCGGGTCTATGGCACGCGGCCGGTGGAGCCGGTCGAGCGCGCGCGCTGGCTGTGGGCCGAGCAGCGCCGGCTGACGACGGAGACCCGGCTCGGCATCCCGGCCCTCGTGCACGAGGAGTGCCTGACGGGTCTCGCCGCGTGGAAGGCGGCCACCTTCCCGACACCGCTCGCCTGGGGCGCGTCGTTCGACCCCGAGCTGGTGGAGCGGATGGCGGCGACGATCGGCGGGTCGATGCGCGAGCTGGGCATCCACCAGGGTCTCGCACCGGTGCTCGACGTCGTGCGCGACCCGCGCTGGGGCCGGGTCGACGAGTGCATCGCGGAGGACCCGTACGTCGTGGGGACGATCGGCACCGCCTATGTGCAGGGTCTCCAGAGCGCCGGCGTGCACGCCACCCTGAAGCACTTCGTCGGCTACTCGGCCTCGCAGTCGGGTCGCAACCACGCCCCCGTGCACGCCGGGCCGCGGGAGGTCCGCGACACGTTGCTCCCTCCGTTCGAGATGGCGGTGCGCGACGGCGGTGTGCGGTCGGTGATGAACTCGTACGCCGAGATCGACGGGGTCCCGACGGCGGCCAATCCCGAGTACCTGACCGGAGTGCTCCGGGACGAGTGGGGCTTCGACGGCGTCGTCGTCGCGGACTACTTCTCCGTCGCGTTCCTCCACACGATGCACGGCGTCGCCTCCGACCTCGGCGAGGCGGCGGCCCTGGCGCTGAGCGCGGGGATCGACGTGGAGCTGCCGACGGGCGACGCCTTCCTCGCGCCCCTCGCCGCCGCCGTGCGCGCGGGATCGGTCGACATCGCCCTGGTCGACCGGGCGGTGCTCCGTGTGCTCGCGCAGAAGGAGGAGCTCGGGCTGCTCGACGCGTCGTTCGACGAGCCGCCCGCGGCCATCGACCTCGACACCCCCGCGCATCGTGAGATCGCACGGCGGATGGCGCAGGAGTCGGTGGTCCTGCTGACGAACGACGGCACGCTGCCGCTGGATCCTGCGACCTCCCGGATCGCCGTGGTCGGACCCAACGCCGACGCCGCCGAGGCCCTGATGGGCTGCTACTCCTTCGCGAACCATGTGCTGGCGCACCACCCCGAGGTGCCGCTCGGCTTCGAGATCCCCTCGGTGCTCGCGGGGCTGCGCGCCGAGTTGCCGGGCGCGCGCATCACCCATGAGCGCGGCTGCGACGTCGAAGGGGACGACCGCACGGGCATCCCGGCCGCCGTGGCCGCGGCTCAGGGCGCCGACGTGGCCATCGTGGTCGTCGGCGACCGGGCCGGGCTGTTCGGCCGGGGCACCGTCGGCGAGGGGAACGATGTGGAGAGCCTCGAGCTCCCCGGGGTGCAGCGCGAGCTGGTGGAGGCCGTCGTGCGCACGGGGACCCCGGTCGTCGTCGTCGTGCTCTCGGGACGCCCCTACGCGCTCGCGTGGGCGGTCGAGGGCACGAACGCCCCCGCCGCGGTCCTCCAGTCCTTCTTCCCCGGCGAGGAGGGGGCGGCCGCCATCGCCTCGATCCTGTCGGGGGCGGTGGCGCCCAGCGGACGGCTTCCCGTCTCGCTGCCGCGATCGGCGGGGGCGCAGCCGTACTCCTACCTCCATCCCGTGCTCGGCGGTCCGAACGAGATCACGAGCGCCGACAGCACCCCGGTGCTGCCGTTCGGGCACGGTCTCGGCTACACCGCCTTCGCCCACACCGGCCTGACGGTCGACGCCGAAGTGCGGGCCGGAGACGACTTCGCCGTGCGGGTGCGCGTGGCGAACACAGGCGACCGCGCCGGAACGGACGTCGTGCAGCTGTACGCGCGCGACGTGCAGGCGAGCGTGACCCGGCCGTTGGCGCAGCTGCTCGGCTACGCCCGTGTCGACCTGGCCGCAGGAGAGGAGGCCGAGGTGCGGTTCGACGTGCCGAGCGCGCGCCTCGCCTTCAGCGACCGCTCGCTGCGGCGGATCGTCGAGCCCGGCGCCGTCGAGCTGTGGGTGGGTCCGTCGTGCGCCGAGCGCGAGACCACGGCCGGATTCACCATCGCGGGCGATGTCCACTACGTCACGGCGGAGGATCGTCGTATCGTGACGACCGAGGTCGAGCACGCCGGGGTCGCGGTCGAGGCGAACTCCTGATATAAGTTTATCGAAACAACAAATCACCGACGACGTTGAAGGAAGAACCATGAGCCTCACCCCCACCCGCGCCGACAAGTTCTCGTTCGGACTGTGGACGATCGGCTACAACGGCACAGACCCGTTCGGCGGCCCCACCCGGCCCCAGCTCGACGTGGTGGAGGCGGTGACCAAGCTCAGCGAGCTCGGCGCCTACGGCCTCACGTTCCACGACGACGACCTCTTCGCGTTCGGCTCGACCGACGCCGAGCGCCAGACCCAGATCGACCGCCTCAAGCAGGCCCTCGCCGACACCGGGCTCATCGTGCCGATGGTCACCACGAACCTCTTCAGCGCCCCGGTGTTCAAGGACGGCGGCTTCACCTCCAACGACCGCGCCGTGCGCCGCTTCGCGCTGCGCAAGGTCCTGCGCAACATCGACCTCGCCGCCGAGCTCGGCGCCAAGACGTTCGTGATGTGGGGCGGCCGCGAAGGAGCCGAGTACGACTCCGCCAAGAACATCGGCGCCGCCCTCGAGCGCTACCGCGAGGCCGTCAACCTGCTCGGCGACTACGTCACCGACAAGGGCTACGACATCCGCTTCGCCATCGAGCCGAAGCCGAACGAGCCCCGCGGCGACATCCTGCTGCCGACCGTCGGCCACGCCCTCGCCTTCATCAACTCGCTGGAGCGCCCGGAGCTCGTCGGCCTCAACCCCGAGGTCGGCCACGAGCAGATGGCGGGACTGAACTTCGCCGCCGGCATCGCGCAGGCGCTGTACCACGGCAAGCTCTACCACATCGACCTCAACGGCCAGCGCGGCATCAAGTACGACCAGGACCTCGTGTTCGGCCACGGCGACCTCCAGAACGCCTTCGCGCTCGTCGACCTGCTCGAGAACGGCGGCCCGAACGGCGGCCAGGCCTACGAGGGCCCGCGCCACTTCGACTACAAGCCGTCGCGCACCGAGGACGCCACCGGCGTCTGGGACTCCGCCGCTGCGAACATGCGCACCTACCTGCTGCTCAAGGAGCGCGCGGCCGCCTTCCGCGCCGACTCCGAGGTGCAGGAGGCGCTGGAGGCCGCCAAGGTGAACGAGCTGTCGGTGACGACCCTCGGCACCGGCGAGAGCTACGACGACCTGCTCGCCGACCGCAGCGCGTACGAGGACTTCGACGCCGGGTCGTACTTCGGCGCGAAGGGCTTCGGGTTCGTGCGCCTGCAGCAGCTGGCGCTCGAGCACCTTCTCAACGCCCGCTGACCCCTCCCTCTCCCTCTCCGCTTCACCTGACGAGGTGCACGTCGTGGCGCTCATCCCCTCCCGGATGACGACCACGACGTGCACCTCGATCGATCGTTAGGACACAGTGACGTGACACTCGTCGCCGGCGTCGACTCCTCGACGCAGAGCTGCAAGGTGGTCGTACGCGACCTGGAGACCGGCGCCCTCGTGCGCAGCGGCCGGGCCGCGCATCCCGACGGCACCGAGGTCGCGCCCTCCGCGTGGTGGAACGCCCTACAGGCGGCGCTGTCCGCCGCCGGCGGTCTCGATGACGTGGCCGCGATCTCCATCGCCGGCCAGCAGCACGGGATGGTCGTGCTCGACGCCGACGGACGCGTCATCCGCGACGCCCTTCTCTGGAACGACACCCGGTCGGCGCAGGCTGCCCGGGACCTGATCGACGAGGTCGGCGCGGAGTCGTACGCCGAGCGGGTGGGAGTGGTGCCCGTCGCCTCCTTCACGGCCACCAAGCTCCGCTGGCTGCGGGAGGCGGAACCGGCGAACGCCGCCCGCGTCGCCGCCGTCGCCCTCCCCCACGACTGGCTGACCTGGCGCCTGCGCGGGTACGGCCCGGCCGGCGAGAGCCCGCTCGGACCGGACCTGGAGGCGCTCACCACCGACCGCTCGGACGCCAGCGGCACCGCATACTGGAGCGCGCGCACCGGCGCGTACGACCTGGACCTGTTCGAGCGCGCACTCGGTGCGCCGGGGCGGGAGGCCGGGTCGGCCGCGATCGCCGGGGCGGTCGTGCTGCCCCGCGTGCTCGGGCCGGGCGAGGCGGCGGGGCGCGCTCCGTCGGGCGCCCTGGTCGGCCCCGGCGCCGGCGACAACGCCGGCGCCGCTCTCGGACTCGGCGCGGCGGACGGCGACGTGGTCGTCTCCATCGGCACCAGCGGCACCGTCTTCGCGGTGACCGACGCGCCCGTCGCCGACCCCTCAGGCACGGTCGCCGGCTTCGCCGACGCGAGTGGACTCTCCCTCCCCCTCATCGCCACGCTCAACGCCGCCCGTGTGCTGGACGCGATCGCGCGACTGCTCGGCATCGACCACGACGGGCTCGCCGACCTGGCCCTGACGGCAGAGCCGGGCTCCGGCGGCGTGGTGCTCGTCCCGTACCTCGAGGGCGAGCGCACCCCGAACCTCCCGGATGCGAAGGCCGGCCTGCACGGGCTGACCCTCGCCTCCACCACCCCGGCGAACCTCGCCCGCGCGGCGATCGAGGGGATGCTGTGCGGTCTCGCCGACGGCCTCGACGCCGTGCGCGCGGTGAGCGTGGCCGAGCGGCGCATCCTGCTGATCGGCGGCGCGGCGCAGAACCCGGCCGTCGCCGCGGTCGCGTCCCAGGTGTTCGACGCACCCGTCGTCATCCCGGCGCCCGGCGAGTACGTCGCGGACGGCGGGGCCGTTCAGGCGGCCTGGGCGCTGACCGGCGCCCGCCCGGCGTGGACCGTCGAGTCGGCGGAGCCGCTCGCGGTCGACACGCGAGCGGTCATCCGCGAGCAGTACGCGGCCGCGCGGTAAGTCTTCCCGGTCGCGAACGGAGGGGATCCGGGCGACCGAGGAACGGTATGTCCGGTAGCGGAGGGGATGCGGGCGTTCGTGACGCCGATCTCCTCCGTTGCGTCGACCGGGACCGGTGGCGGTCGGGTCAGCCGGCCCGGGTCGCGAGGGCGGCGCCTGCGGCGCGGGCCCAGCGCAGCGGGTCCGCGATCGCGGCCGCGGAGTCGCCCGCGAGGGCGGCGAGCGCGACGGCGTCGGCGAAGCCGCTCGGCTCGGCCGCGATGGCGCCGGCGACGAGGAGGATCGGAACTCCAGCCCGGCGCGCCAGCTCGGCCACGTACTCAGGCGCCTTGCCCGACGCGGACTGGCTGTCGTATCGTCCCTCGCCCGTGATGACCAGGTCTGCCGCTGCGATCCGTGCGGCCAGGCCGAGCGCTTCGGCGACCGCGGGTGCACCCGGCGTCATGGTCGCACCCCAGACGCGCAGGCCGTACCCGGTCCCTCCGGCCGCGCCGGTCCCGGGCTCGTCGACCGCGACCTCCGCCCCCAGCACGTCGGCGAACCGTGCCAGTCCGGCATCCAGCAACGGCACGTCGCCCGGCGACGCCCCCTTCTGCGGTCCGAACACGGCGGCAGCACCACGCGCGCCGAGCAGCGGGTTGGTCACGTCGCTCAGGATGCGCACCCCGCCTGGGGGCAGCGGCCGCAGACCGGAGAGATCGGCACGGGCAAGCTCCTCCAGTCCGCGATTCCCGGGCGTGACGGGCAGCCCGTCGACGTCCGAGAACCGGGCGCCCAGTGCCGTCAGCGCTCCGGCACCGCCATCGGTCGACGCGCTCCCACCGATCGCGAGGAGCAGGGAGGTGGCTCCCGCGTCGAGCGCGGCGGCGATCGCCTGACCGAATCCGACCGTGTGCGCGTCGAAGGGTGCGGGGGTGCGCAGCAGCCCCAGCCCGCTGGTCTCGGCCAGCTCGACGAGCGCGGAGCCGTCGGGCAGCGCGAGCCAGGACGCATCCACCTCGTCGCCGGAGGGGCCGAGCACCCGCACGGGGCGTCGCTGCGCTCCCGGCACCGCGACGGCGAACGCCTCCAGCGTCCCCTCGCCGCCGTCGGCGGTCGGCGCGAGCACGACCGCATCCTCCGGCCGCACCTGCGCCCAGCCGGCGGCGATCGCCTCCGCCACGTCGGCGGCCGAGGCGGAGCCCTTGAACGAGTCCGGGGCGACGACGACGGTGCGGGCGGTCACGGCTCTCACACTGGCACAGACCGCAGCGGGATGCTGCGCTCGAACGCCCGGACGGTGCGGGCCACGACCTCCTCGGGATCGGCGGCCCAGATGTCGGCGTTGAAGATCTCCACCTCGACGTCGCCCGTGTACCCGGCGGCCGCCACGGCCTCGGTGAGGCTCGCGAAGTCGATGTGGCCGTCGCCCATCATCCCGCGTCCGAGCAGCGCGTCGGCGGGGATCGGGGTGAGGAAGTCGCAGACCTGGTAGCTCGCGATACGCCCGGCGGCGCCGGCGCGGGCGATCTGGTCGAGCACCTGCGGATCCCACCAGATGTGGAAGGTGTCCACGACGACCCCCACCGATTCCGGCGCGAACGACTCGGCGAGGTCGAGCGCCTGACCGAGCGTCGAGACGACCGCGCGGTCGGCGGCGTACATCGGGTGGAGCGGCTCGATGGCGAGCGTCACGCCCGCGGCCCGGGCATCCGGCTCCAACTCGGCCAGCGCGTCGGCGACGCGGCCGCGTGCCCCGACGAGATCCGTCGAGCCCGCGGGCAACCCGCCGGCGACGAGCACGAGAACCGCGGCCGAACCGGGAGCGCCGGCCGCGGCGAGCGCCGCCGTCTCCTCGATCGCGCGGCGGTTCTCGTCGATCGCCGCACGGCGCTCGGGACCCTCGGGCAGGGTGAAGAAGCCGCCGCGGCAGAGGCTCGACACGCGCAGCCCGCTGTCTGACACCATCCGTGCCGCCTCCGCGAGCCCGACCTCGGCGACCGGCTCGCGCCAGACGCCGATCGCCTCGATGCCCGCCGCAGCGGTCAGGCGCAGGGCGTCGGCGAGGTTCGCGTACTTGATCGTCGCCTGGTTGAGCGACAGCCGAGCCGGGGCGTTCACGCCTCCACCCCGTTCAGACGCAGCAGGTCGGACCAGCGCTGGGCGGCCAGGTCGGGCTTCTCCAGCGCCCCGCATGCCCCGGCGAGGCGGACGATCTGAGAGAGGTGCGGGAGGCTGCGCGCGGCGTGCAGACCGCCGACCATCGCGAAGGCGTCCTGGTGTCCGTTCAGCCAGGAGAGGAAGGCCACGCCCGTCTTGTAGTAATACGTGGGCGCCGAGAAGATCTGCCGGGAGAGCGCCTCCGTCGGCCCGAGGATCGCCCGGTAGCGCTCGAGGTCGTCCGCATCGAGCGCCTGGATGGCCGCGGAGGCGCTGGGAGCGAGGGCCGCGAACGCGCCGAGCAGCGCATCCGAGTGCACTCCGTCCGCGCCTTCGATCAGACCGACGTAGTTGAAGTCGTCACCGGTGAACATGCGCACGCCCCGGGGGAGCCGCGAGCGCAGCGCGATCTCGGCGTCGGCGTCGAGCAGGCTCATCTTGATGCCGGAGACCGTGTCGCCGGCGGCCTCCATGATGCGCAGCACTGTGTCCGCATCGCCGAAGTAGCCCGCGAGCGCCGGATCGAACGCCTCCCCCAGCCAGTGCAGGACGACGGGAGCACCGGCGGCGGCGAGCACCGCGCTGTACACACGCTCGTAGTCGGCCGGCGATTCCGCTGCCCGCGCGAGATGACGGCTCGCCATGAGCACCACCCCGGCGCCGGCGTCCTCGGTGAAGTGCAGCTGCTCGACGTAGGCATCGATCACGGCGTCGAGAGGGATGTGCTCGTCGGCGACGTGGTCCGTGTTCACCCCGGCGACCACCCGGCCGCCGACCGAGCGCGCCTCGGCGGCGCTGCGACGGATCAGCTCGCGCGTGGCGGCGGCATCGAGACCCATGTTGCGCTGCGCCGTGTCCATCGCGTCGGCGACGCCCAGCCCCCAGCCGTAGACGTGACGGCGGAACGCGAGGGTGGCATCCCAGTCGATGTCGGCCGGGGCGCCCGGCACGTTGTCGGCCCAGGGCTTCGGGATGACGTGGGCGGCCGCGTACGCGACCCGCGACCGCAACGGCGCGGCCGGGCGCTCGGTGACCGCGGGCGCGTGCAGGTCGGCGGTGGAGGTGCTGCCGTCGGCGTTCAGCAGGGTGACGGCGCGCACGGCGACGTCGGTCATCGGGCGATCTCCGGCAGGCGCACCTCGGCGAGGTCGACGCGGCGACCCTCGCGCGAGGAGCGCAGCCCCTCCTCCGCGAGCTGCACTCCGCGCGCCCCGGCGAGGAAGTCGTAGGCGTTCGGCCCGTCTTCGAGCACGTGGCGCAGGAACTCCTCCCACTGCGTCTTGAAGCCGTTCTCGAACACCTCGTTGGCCGGGGACTCGATCCAGTCGCCGTCGTAGTCGTGCGCGTCGGCGAGGTCGGGGTTCCACACCGGCTTCGGCGTCGCGTTGCGCGGCTGGATCTTGCAGCCGAAGAGCCCGACCACGGCGCTGCCGTGGGTGCCGTCCACCTGGAACTCGACCAGCTCGTCGCGGTTGACGCGGGTGGTCCAGCTGGAGTTGAGCTGGGCGGTCACGCCCCCGGCGAGCTGGAAGATCGCGTAGGCGGCGTCATCCGCGGTCGCCGGGTAGGGGTGACCCTGCTCGTCCACGCGCTCGGGGATCTCGGTGACGGCGTGCGCGTACACGGACTCGACCCGGCCGAAGAGGTTCTCGAGCACATAGCTCCAGTGCGGGAACATGTCGACGACAATCCCGCCGCCGTCCTCCGCGCGGTAGTTCCAGCTGGGGCGCTGGGCGGCCTGCCAGTCGCCCTCGAACACCCAGTAGCCGAACTCCCCGCGCACCGAGAGGATGCGGCCGAAGAATCCGGAGTCGATGAGCCGCTTGAGCTTGCGCATCCCGGGCAGGTAGAGCTTGTCGTGCACGACGCCGTTCTTGATGCCGGCCTCCTCGGCCAGGCGGGCGAGCTCCAGCGCCTCCTCGAACGACTCGGCGGTGGGCTTCTCGGTGTAGATCGCCTTGCCGGCCGCGATCGCCTTGCGGATCGCCGTGCTGCGCGCCTTGGTGACGAGGAAGTCCGCGTAGATCTGCCAGCGGTCGTCGGCGAGGGCGGCGTCGAGGTCGGTCGTGTAGTGCTCGATGCCGTGACGCTCGGCGAGCTCGGCGAGCTTCTGCTCGCTGCGGCCGACCAGGATCGGCTCGACCTGCACGCGGCTGCCGTCGGAGAGCAGCACGCCGCCCTGCTCGCGGATCGCGAGGATCGACCGCACCAGGTGCTGGCGGTAGCCCATGCGCCCGGAGACGCCGTTCATGATGATGCCGATCGACGACACGTGTACTCCTTTGTGCTCTGCGTGCGATGTCGCGCTGTCGTGGTGCGGAACGGGCGTTCTCACACGCAGGAAAGCGCTTACCACTACGCTACCCGCTCGATTTCCCCGCTGTCAACGACCAGCACCCGGCCGAGGTTCACGTCGTGGCGGTAATGGCGCCCCCGCACACCGCCACGTCGTGAACCTCGGCGTCTCGGAGGATGCGGGCGCGACCACGGAGGCAGGGCTGCGGCCGCTCGGCGCTGGCGGCGCCGAGCGGAGAGCGCTTACCATGCCGTAGCGTGAACGACGAGAGGACACCCATGCGAGCACTGATCCTGAGCGGCGCGGGGCGGTACGCCGACCCGTGGCACCCGTTCCCCGAGACCTCCAGCCGGCTGGCGGCCCTCCTGCACGGGCAGGGTCTCGACGTGGAGGTCTCCGAGGACGTCGACGCGCGCATGGCCGCGCTGACCGACGACGACCCGGACCTGCTGGTGCTCAACTTCGGCGACCCCGCCCACACCGGCACGCCCGACCCCGAGGCCGAAGCGCGCGGCCGCGCCGGGCTGCTGGCCCATCTTGCGCGCGGGCGCCCGCTGCTCGTCTCGCACGTCACCTCCACGTCGCTGCGCGGCATCCCGGAGTGGGAGGCCGTCCTGGGCGGGGTGTGGGTGCGCGACACGACCTTCCACCCGGACTACGGGCCGGCGACGATCCTGGTGCACCCGGAGCGTGACGCGATCGTCGCGGGGCTGGACGACTTCGCCGTGACGGACGAGCGCTACACGGACCTCCGCGTCGACCCGGCCGTGGTCGCCCTGGCCTCGCATGCGCACGACGGGCGTGAGCATCCCCTCATGTGGACACGGCGGTACGGCCCGGCGCAGGCGAAGGTCTTCTACGACGCGCTCGGCCACGATGCCGCGTCCTACGATGCGCCGACCCACCGGCAGATCCTCGAGCGCGCCGTGCGCTGGCTGACGGACTGAGCGGTACCGCCTCCGCCAGCTGGTCGTGTACCAGTGGTCGCGACATGCCGCTTGACCCTGCGGCGTCGCAGCCCGCGCCCGCAACGAGTGGTCACGACATGCCGCGCAGCCTTGCGCCGGGGGTGGCGCCCACAAACGAGTGGTCACGACATGCCGCGCGAATCCACACCCCAGCGAACGAATGGTCACGACACGCCGCATGCGGGCCTGTTCACGCGGCGTGTCTTGACCAACAGATGACAGGCGGGCGGCCGACAGGAGGCAGGCGGCGTGCCCGTCAGCGTGCCGGGCGGCGCGCCGACGGCGCGCCCGGGGCGAGCCGGGCGTCCGGGGCGGCACACACCGGCTCGACAGCCGCCCCGGAAATTCTTCTTGACGAACGGGGATGGAGGGACGCATACTCGGGAATGCGCATTCTGGGAATGCGCAATCCGCCCCACCCGAGGAGTCGACGATGACAGCACGACGCACGCCCGTCGCCGCATTCGCCATGCGGCCGGACCTGCCCGAGCTGCTGTTCGGCGCCGACGACCTGGCCGCGCTCACCCGCGTCGCCGATCTCGATCCGAGGCTCGCGATCACCGACTTCGCCGAGGCCCCGGCCGAACTCCTCGACGCGGTGGAGGTGCTCATCACCGGGTGGGGAGCCCCCCGCATCGGAGCCGCCGAGCTCGACCGCATGCCGCGACTGCGGGCCGTCGTCCACGCAGCGGGCACCGTGAAGGGCCACATCGACGACGCCGTCTGGGAGCGCGGGCTGCTCGTCACGAGCGCAGCGAGCGCGAACGCGTACCCGGTCGCCGAGTACACCCTCGCGATGATCCTGCTGGCGGGCAAGCGCGTCCCCGACTACATCCGCGGCTACGCCGCCGACCCGGACTCGTACGCGCAGGAGCCCGACCCGGCGATCGGCAACTTCGGGCGCACGGTCGGCATCGTCGGCGCCTCCCGCGTTGGCCGCCGGGTGATCGAGTTGCTCCAGCCGTTCGACATCGACGTGCTGCTCTACGACCCCTATCTCGCCGCCGGCGACCCGGTGCTGGGCCAGGCCCGCACGGTCGGGCTCGACGAGCTGTTCGCGCGATCGAGCATCGTCAGCGTCCACGCCCCCCTGCTTCCCGACACGATCGGGATGATCGGCGCCGCCCAGCTCGGCCTGCTGCCCGACGGCGCGACCCTCATCAACACGGCCCGGGCGCCGATCGTCGATCAGGAGGCCCTGACCGACGCCGTGCGCGACCGCGGCCTGCGCGCCGTGCTCGACGTCACCGACCCGGAGCCGCTGCCCGCCGACCACCCGCTGCGCTCGCTTCCCGGAGTCGTCCTGACCCCGCACGTCGCGGGAGCGCTCGGCACCGAGCTGCGCCGGCTCGGCGAATGCGCCCTGCACGAGGTCGAACGGTTCGCCGCGGGCGAGCCCGCCGAACATCCCGTCACGAAGGAAGCTCTGATCGCCGTTGCCTGAGACTGTCACCGTACCCACCCCGTCCCCTTCCCCCGCCCAGGAGGCACGCCCCATGCGCGAGCTGCGCGACTACGACGTCCAGGTGTTCATCGACGGCCGCTTCGAGCGGCCGGAGGCCGGCGACGGCCTGCCCGTTCTCGACAAGGCGGCCGGCATCCCGTTCGCCACGTACGGCAACGCATCCGCCGCCCAGGTCGACCGCGCCGTCGAGGCGGCCCGCCGCGCCCAGCCCGGCTGGGGCGAGGTGGACGCCAACACGCGGTCGGCGATCATCCGCCGCTTCGCCGAGGAGCTCGAGCGTCGCCGCGACGAGCTGCTCACCCTGATCATCCGCGAGACCGGCGGAACGCTCGAGAAGGCGGAGGAGGAGCTCGGCCAGTCGATCACCCAGCTGAACAACTCCGCGACGCAGCTGACCGAGAACGCCGGCAGCATCCTCCCGCCGTACAAGCAGGGCAAGCTCTCGATGTCCCGGGCCGTGCCGCTCGGCGTCATCGGGCTGATCGTCCCCTGGAACTACCCGATGAGCCTCGCGATGCGCGCCCTCGCGCCGGGGCTCGCCTACGGCAACGCCGTCGTGCTCAAGCCGGCCGAGCTCACACCGGTCGCGGGAGGCCAGATCCTGGCCGAAGCCGCGCTCGCGGCGGGCGTCCCCGCCGGCGTCTTCGCGGTCGTCCCCGGCGACGGGCCGACCACCGGACGCACGCTGAGCGAGCACCCGGGCCTGAACCTCATCCACTTCACCGGCTCGTTCGAAGTCGGCCACCAGATCGCGAACTTCGCCGCGCGCACCTTCACCCCGGTCGCCACGGAACTCGGCGGCGACAACGCGTTCGTCGTCCTCGACGACGCCGACATCGACCAGGCGGCCAGCTGCGCCGTGTGGTCCGCGCTCTGGTACCAGGGCCAGACCTGCATCAGCGCCGGACGGCACATCGTGCAGCGGGAGGTCGCCGACGCGTTCACGGAGGCCGTCGTGGAGCGCGTGCGCGCCCTCCGCGTCGGCGACCCGCTGCGCGCGGAGGTCGACCTCGGCCCGATCATCAGCGAGACGCAGCTGCGCCGCTTCGCCGACGGCCTCGTGGCCCCCTCGGTCACAGCCGGCGCGACCGTCGCGACGGGAGGGACCCACGACGGCCTCTTCTACGCACCCACCGTGCTCACCGGCGTCACCCCCGACATGCCGGTCTTCACGGAGGAGATCTTCGGCCCGGTGATGCCCATCACCGTCGTCGATTCCGAGGCGGAGGCGCTCGCCCTCGTCAACCGGCACCGCACGCTCATGAACTCCGTCTTCACCGGCGACCCGATGCGCGGGCTCGCTTTCGCGGAGCGGGTGCAGAGCAACGAGGTGCACGTGAACGACGGGTACGCCCGCCACGGCGGCGAGGGACAGCTCGCCGGCTTCACCCGCCGGCAGTGGATCGGCCTCCAGACCTCCCCCGTGCGGTACCCCGCATGGGCCGAGGGCTGAACCGCACGGCACGGACCACCTGCTCGACACAGCCCCACCGCTCGACACAGACCACCCGCACCACGAAAACCATCGAAGGAGATGCACACAGTGAGGAAGTCAACGCTGAGGACCATCGGCGCGATCGTCGGCGTCGCCGCCGCGACCACCGCGGTCCTGACCGGCTGCTCCAGCTCGCCGAGCGGAAGCTCGACGTCGGGCGGCAAGGTCACCCTGTCCTATGTCAACTGGGACGGCGGGATGCAGGCCGTCGTCGACGAGTGGAACAAGGCCAACCCGGACATCCAGGTCAAGCTGACCAAGCCGTCCGGCACGGGCTACACGCTCTACAACAAGCTCATCACCAACAACAAGGCCGGCACCAACCCGGACGTCACCGAGGTGGAGTACCAGGCGCTGCCCGCACTCATCGCCAACAAGGTCGTCATCCCGATCGACGAGTACGTGGGCGACCTCTCCAGCGACTTCTCCAAGTCGACGCTCGCCCAGGTGCAGTTCGAGGGCAAGACCTACGGCGTCCCGCAGAACGTCTGCCCGATGGTGTTCTTCTACCGCAAGGACATCTGGGACTCCCTGGGTCTCACCCCGCCGAAGACGTGGGACGAGTACGCGGCCGATGCCGCCAAGATCCACGCGGCCGACCCCTCCAAGTTCATCGGCAACTTCACCGCGGCCGACCCGGGCTGGTTCGCCGGGCTCGCGCAGCAGGCGGGCGCCAACTGGTGGAGCGCGTCGGGTGACACCTGGAGCGTGAACATCAACGACGCGGCCAGCAAGAAGGTCGCCGACTACTGGAGCGGCCTCGTCGATCAGGGCGTCGTCAGCCCCGAGCCGAACTGGTCGGCCCAGTGGAACACGGACATGAACAACGGCACCCTCGTCGGCTGGGTCGGCGCGCAGTGGGCGCCCAACCAGCTCCCGTCGATCGCGAAGGACACCGCGGGCAAGTGGGAGGCCGTCGCGCTCCCCGCGTGGACCGCCGGTGACACCACCGTCGGCAT
This sequence comes from Leifsonia sp. NPDC058194, assembly GCF_042883605.1. NCBI lineage: Bacteria > Bacillati > Actinomycetota > Actinomycetes > Micrococcales > Microbacteriaceae > Leifsonia > Leifsonia sp. NPDC058194. The sequence goes on from NZ_JBHVVL010000001.1 coordinate 126,327, forward strand.
CTGGGGCGGCGAGACCGAGGCGGTCACGGCCAACTCGAAGCACCCCGCCGAGGCCGCGAAGTTCGTCAAGTGGATGAACTCCTCCAAGGAGGGCGTCGCGTCCCTGATCAAGAACGTGCAGGTCTTCCCCGCGAGCCTCTCGAACCAGTCGGCGCCCGAGCTGCAGACCCCGCCGCCGTTCATGTCGAACCAGCCCGACTACAACACCCTGATGGCGACCGTCGCCAAGGGGGTGCGGACCTTCGACATCTGGGGTCCGAACGCGAACGTCACTTTCGACTCGTACTCGAACGCGTTCGCGGCAGCCCTGCAGAACAAGACCGCGCTGTCGGCCGCGCTCGACACGATGCAGTCGGACACCGTGACCGACATGAAGAAGATCGGGTTCAAGGTCGCCGGCTGACCTCCCGGATCCGCCCCGGGCGGGGCCGACGCGATCATCCCGTCGTCCCCGCCCGGCACCACCCGCACCGCCCGCACCATCCGCTCCATCCCCGTCCGAGGAGAATCAGCACATGGCCGTCATCGGAGACAGCACCGCACCGCCGGCGCCGGCGCGCACCGGCCGCCGCGCCTCCCCCGCACCCACGGGCTCCCGTCGCCGTCGCCGCGGCCCCACCCTCCTGCCCGTGCTGCTGGTCACCCCGGCGGTCGTCCTGCTGCTGCTCTTCACGGTGGCGCCCGGCATCTACGCGGTCATCCTCAGCTTCCTGCAGCTCAAGGTCGGCGGCGGCCTGCTCGGCGGCGGCGCCCCGACCGAGGTGTTCGCCGGGTTCGCCAACTACATCAGCACCCTCGTGGACCCCGAGTTCTGGGCGAGCCTCGGCCGGATGCTGATCGTCGCCCTGATCGGGGTTCCGCTCACCATCGTGCTCGCGACCGTCTTCGCGCTCTGCCTCGACGCCAAGCGCGCCCGCCTCGTCGGCATCACGCGCCTCGCGATCTTCCTCCCGTACGCCGTGCCCGGCGTGGTCGCCTCCCTGCTCTGGGGCTTCATGTACCTGCCGGCCACCAGCCCCATCGGCGGCCGTGTCATCGACTACTTCGGCAGCACCGGCATCTTCTTCTCGGTGGCCAACGTCGCCGTCTGGGGCGTCGTCGGCTTCAACATGGTGATCCTCTACACGGCGGTCCGCAGCCTCCCGAAGGACCTCTTCGAGGCGGCGGAGCTCGACGGTGCGTCCGAGCTGCAGATCGCCCTGCGCATCAAGCTGCCGCTGATCGCCCCGGCCATCACGATGGTCGCGCTCTTCTCCGTGATCGGCGCGCTGCAGCTGTTCAACGAGCCGACCACCCTCAAGCCCCTCGCCAACGCGATCTCGTCGACCTGGGTGCCGCTGATGCGGGTCTACACCGACGCCTTCGTCAACAACAGCATCTACGAGGGCGCCGCGACCTCGTTCATCCTCATCCTCATGACGGTCGCCGCCACGGTGCTCGTCAACGTGATCGGCCGGCGTATCGCCCGGAGGGAGACCCGATGACCACCCTGACCGCCGACCGGGCCACGGCCCCGCGCGCCGGCAAGGCTCCGCTGCGCACCCGCTCGGGCCTGCGTATCGTCCCCACGCTCATCCTGATCGTCGGCGCGCTCTACTGCGTGCTCCCGGTGCTTTGGATCGTGATCGCCGCCACCAAGACCAACGACGAGCTGTTCTCCACCCCGCCGTTCGTCCCCTCCTTCACCGGCGGCTTCTGGACGAACATGGAGGCCCTCTTCACCTACAACAATGGCATCTTCGGCCGCTGGGCCCTCAACTCGGTCGTCTACGCGATCGGCGGCGGGATCCTCTCGACCGTCGTCGCCGGCGCCGCCGGCTACGCGCTCGGCAAGTACCGCTTCACCGGATCGAAGTGGATCTTCCGCCTCATCGTCGCCGCCGTGCTGCTGCCGCAGATCATGCTCGCCATCCCGCAGTTCCTGCTGATGGCCAAGTTCGGGATGACCAACAACTACGCGTCGGTCATCCTGCCCCAGCTGGTGTCGCCGTTCGCGATCTACCTCTGCAAGATCTACGCCGAGGCCTCGGTGCCCGACGAGATCATGGAGGCGGCCCGCATCGACGGCGGCAGCGAGTGGCGCATCTTCTGGTCGGTCGGCTCGCGCCTGATGATGCCCGCCCTCGTCACCGTGTTCCTCCTGCAGTTCATCGGCATCTGGAACAACTTCCTCCTGCCGTTCGTCATGCTGAACAACGACCAGCTGTACCCGCTGACGCTCGGCCTCTACGGGCTGATGATCATCACGGGAGGACAGGCGGCGCAGTACTCCATCGTCATCGCGGGCGTACTGGTGTCGATCGTGCCCCTGGCCATCCTCTTCCTGTCGCTGCAGCGGTACTGGAAGATCGACCTGATCTCGGGCGGGGTGAAGTTGTAGGCGCGAACGCAGTGCCGCCGCGGGGGCAGAGGTCCTGCGGCATCGGCGCACGGTCGTACGGAATGGTGCAGGGGTGCACAGCGTCGCACGGAGTGCACCGGATGCCCAGGGATCGCGAAACGTCGTTCCGGTACGACCGGAACGACGTTTTGCGTCCCCGCAGCTCTCCAGCCCGCGGATCCAGGTGTCGCAACACGCCGCGGACGCACATGCCCGCGCGGCGTGTCGTGACAGCTGGATCGGGTGCGCGGGCCGCGAGACGGCGTGTCGTGACGACAGGATCAGCGGCGCGGGGTGGAGGCCCTCAGCCGCACCTCGGCCGCGACGGGCACGGCCGGGAGCGGGTCGTCGGCCAGGGCCAGCTCGAGGGCGCGCGCGCCGATGTCGGCGAGCGGCAGTGCCACCGAGGTGAGGGCCGGCGTGACATCGGCCACGAGGGGGATGTCGTCGAAGCCGGCGACGGCGACCTCCGCGCCCGGGGCGATGCCGGCCTCCCGCAGCGCCGCCATCGCGCCGATCGCCATCACGTCGCTCACGGCGAAGACGCACTCGGGGCGGTCTCCGGACGCGATCAGTCCCGCCATCGCGCGGTGGCCTCCCGCCCGCGTGAACTCGGAGTGCACCACCCGGGCGGAGGGCACGACCGAGCGGAAGCCGTCGACGCGGTCGCGCACCGTCACGAGTTCACCCGGCCCGGCGAGCACGGCGAAGTCCGCGTAGCCGAGCGCCAGAAGCTCGCGCGCGAGCGCGGCGGCGCCGCCGTGGTTGTCGACGTCGACCGTGCGCAGACCCGGCGCACCGGTGCCGACGACGGCGACGCGATCGCGGGCGCCGACGCGGGTCTCGATGCCGGTCACCCGGCTGCCGGCGAGCACGACGGCACGGGGACGCTGGCCGCGCAGGGCGTCGAGGGCGGTCTCCTCCTTGGCCGTGGAGTCCGGCCCGGCATACGCTCCGGTGGCGGTGATGGTCACGATCAGTCCGCGCTCGTCCGCGACGCGCACGACCCCGGACGACAGGGAGGCGAAGTACGGGTCGGCGATGTCTCCGACGACGAGCGCCACCACGTTGCTCGTGCCGCGCGCGACGGCCTGCGCCTGAACGTTGGCGCTGTAGCCGAGCACGCGGGCGGAGGCGAGCACACGCTCCTGCAGCTCGGGATTGACCTTGCGCGCACTGCCGTTGAGCGCACGCGACGCCGTCGCCAGCGAGACGCCGGCGTGCGCGGCGACGTCGGACAGGGTCGGGGCGTTCTCGCTCACAGGCCCAACCTACCGGCGCACCGGCGGGGTGGAGGCGCGGATGATCGGGTGCGCCGGGACGGTGCGCCCTCCCCCGTCGGCGTCGAGCGCGCGGCGGACGGTCTCCTCCGCGACCTGGTCGAGCGGCACGTGGACCGTGGTCAGCGGCGGGACGACGTCGCGGAGGGTCGTGATGTCGTCGAAGCCGGCGACGGCGACGTCGTGCGGGATGCGCCGGCCCCGGTCGCGCAGGCCGGCGATCGCGCCGAGCGCCATGTCGTCGGTGATGGCGAAGATCAGCTCGAGGCCCGCGAGCTCATCGTCCGGGAGCGAGCGGACGAACTCGCGCGTCCCCTCCCACGAGAACTCCGGGTAGGCGACGGTCGTCTCGCCGCCGAAGCCCTCGACGAATCCGTCCACGCGCTGCTGCATCGACAGCAGGGGGGTGCCGCTGCCGAGCACCAGGGCCCGCCGGTAGCCGAGGGTCGCGAGCTCGGCGGCCAGCTCCCGCGCACCCTCATGGGTGTCGAAGGTGACGGTCTCGAACGGCAGATCGGTGCGGCTGATCAGCACGACCTTGCCCCCGGTCTCCTCGAAGCGGCGCAGCTCGGCGACGAGCTCGTCGCCGTTGGGCGGGTCGACGTAGCCGGTTCCGGCGAGCACGATCGCCCGCGGCTGCTGCCCGCGCAGCTCGCGCACGAGTTCGAGCTCGCGATCCACGCGGCGGTCGGTGACGGCGATCGAGACGCGCAGACCGTACGTCTCGGCCTGCTTCATCAGAGCGGCGGCCATCGCCGAGAAGTAGGGGTCCGAGATGCCGCCGATGACGAGCGCGATCGTGCCGGAGGTGCCACGGGCGATCGCCTGCGCCGCCAGGTTCGGGGTGTAGCCGAGCTCGCGGGCCGCTTCGAGCACGCGCTCGCGGTAGCCCTCGGCGACGGTGCGCGTGCTGCCGTTGAGCACCCGGGAGGCGGTCGGCTGCGAGACCCCGGCGCGGCGCGCGACGTCCGTGAGCGTCACCGGGCGGCGGGGTGCCGCATCGCTCTGTGCCTCGACCACAGAGTTACCCTACCGGGTCGCGCGAGACGTGGGAATGCGCATCCCCGCGGGTCGCGACGATCACGGCGACACGGTCACATCACGGCCATCGCCGCCAGCATCCCGCCGCAGACGACAGCGGAGACGACCGTGTGCGTCCGCACCGCGCGGCGGGCGAGCAGGAGGCGGACGACCAGCCAGCCTGCGACGGCGGCGGCCACGAGAGCGGCGGCGAGCGGCGCCGACGCGGCAGCCGTCATCAGATGGTGATGTCCCCCTGCCGTTGCGCCGACGCCGGCGACCGCGCCGGCCCCGGCCCCGGCATCCTCCGCGGTCCCGGCCGCTCCCGTGCCCCCTGCGTGCGCTCCCGCGAACGCCGCTCCGACCATCACGAGCACCATCGCCCACAGGTCGGCGATGTGCTCGCGCGCGAACGCCGACCGTCGCGCCGACCGGGCGTAGGCGACCGAGAGCAGGGCGAGCGCCACCGCCGCGCCGCACAGCGCCGCGGCGCCGCCCGCGAGGCACGCCCACACCATCAGTGCGGCCGGGGGCGCCTCGTGCGCGAGCGCGAGCACGAGGCCGTGCCGTCCCAGGCGACCCGTGACGGGCCGGGCGGACGGCACGGCCCCGGCCGAGCTCACGCGCGCCAGACGGTCTTGATGTTGGTGAACTCGCGGATGCCGAGGGCCGACAGCTCGCGGCCGTAGCCCGAGTCCTTCACGCCGCCGAACGGCAGCTGCGGGAAGGAGGCCGTCAGCCCGTTCACGAAGACGCCGCCGGCCTCGATGCCCCGCTGGAACAGGTCGGCCTCGACGTCGTCGTTGGTCCACACGCTCGAGCTGAGACCGAAGTCGGAGTCGTTGCTCCGTTCCACCGCCTCCTCGGCCGAGGCGACCTCGTAGAGGCAGGCGACCGGCCCGAAGCACTCCTCGCGGTAGATCCGCATCTCGGGGGTCACGTCGCGCAGCACCGTCGCGGGGTAGAACCAGCCCGGGCCGTCCGGCAGTTCGCCGCCCGCCAGCACGGTCGCGCCCTTGGCGATCGCGTCGGCGACCAGCTCGTGGGTGTCGCGCCGCACCTGCTCGGTGGCGAGCGGGCCGAACGACGTGGCCTCGTCGAACGGGTCGCCGGTGACCTGCGCGCGCATCCCGGCGACGAACGCCTCCTCGAAGGCTTCGTAGATATCGGCGTGCACGTAGTAGCGCTTGGCGGCGATGCAGCTCTGTCCCGAATTCTGGACGCGCGCGTTCACTCCCGCGGTCGCGGCCGCGGCGATGTCGGCGCTCGGCATCACGACGAACACATCGGTGCCGCCGAGCTCGAGCACGGACTTCTTGATGTTGCGGCCCGCGGCCTCCGCCACGGCCGAGCCCGCACCGACGGACCCGGTCAGGGTGACCGCGCGGATGCGTCGGTCGTCGATCAGCGGCGCGACCGCCCCGCCCTCGACCAGCACGGTCTGGAAGGCGCCCGCCGGGAACCCGGCGCGCTCGAACAGCGACCCGAGGTACAGGGCGCTCTGCGGCACGCTCGACGCATGCTTCAGGACGCCGGTGTTGCCTGCCATGAGCGCAGGACCCGCGAAGCGGATGACCTGCCAGAACGGGTAGTTCCACGGCATGACCGCGAGCACGGTGCCGATCGGCTGGTAGCGGACGCTGACCGCGGAGGCCCCCACGTCGCCGGCGGCCACCGGGTGCTCGTCAGCGAGGTACTCGGCGGCGTGGTCGGCGTACCAGCGCATCCCGCGCGCCGACTTCGCGACCTCGTACTTCGCGGTGCCGATGGTCTTGCCCATCTCGGTCGTCACGAGGGCGGAGACCTCGTCGAGCTCGGCGTCGAGCAGGTCCGCGGCGGCGTGCATCCACGCGCTCCGCTGCTCGAACGTGGTCGCGCCGAGCGCGCGGTACGCGGCCTCGGCGGCGGCGAGGACGCCCTCGAGCTGTTCGGGCGTGTGCGGCTCGAACGTCTTCAGGGTCTCGCCGGTGGCGGGATTGACGGTGGCGATGGCCATGTGCTGACTCCTTTGTTCTGCGTGAGGCGGTACGGCGTGGGACTGTTCGGGAGGGGTGCGGGGCTCAGCGCTCCAGGCGGCGGGCCAGCTCGACGGCGCCGGCGACCGGTGCGTCCGTGAGCGGCACGACGGCGAGGTCGGGATGCGCCTGCCGCAGGGCGCCGGTGAAGGCCGCGAGCAGGCGCGGCTGGTGGGCGAAGACACTTCCCGCGACCGCGACGTCGGATCCGACAGCGCCCCGGGCACGGAGGCGGTCGACCAGCTCGGAGAGGTGGCGGCCCGCGTGCTCGATCACGGAGACGGCGAGCGCCGAGCCGGCGTCCGCTGCAGCGAAGACGGCGACCGCGCGGGGGCCCCAGTTCTCGGGCGTCGGGTCGTCGTTGACGGCGCGGGCCAGCGCCGGAGCCGAGGCGACCCCGAAAGCGGTCAGCAGAGCGGTGAGCAGCCCGTCGTCCGCCGCACCCTCGTCGTCGGCGCGCAACGCCGCGACGGTGGCCTCGCGCACGATGGCGGGCGCCCCGCCCTCGTCGCCGAGCACCCACCCCCAGCCGCCGGCGAACAGCGTGCGCCCGGCCGCGTCGGCGCCCACGGCGATGGAGCCGGTGCCGGCGATGACGCCGATGCCCGACGACAGGCCGGCGGCCGGCACGAGCAGCTCGGCATCGTTCACGACGGCGCCCCGGTAGCCGAGACCGGCGAGCGCTTCCCGCAGCTCCTCGGCGTGCTCCACGGAATCGAGGCCCTGCGCCCCCACGCCGAGAGCGGCGACGGTCGCCCCCTCGGGGAGCACGCGCAGGATGCGCTCGTGCAACCACCGGGCGGCGTCGTCCGCCGGCGAAGCGCTCCATTCCTCCGCCGGCAGGACGACGTCGGCGACGCGGGAGCCGTCGAGGGCCTCCACGCGCACGCCGAGCTTGGTGCCTCCGGCATCCAAGCCCACGATCAATCCCGATTGGTGACTGCGACCGACGGGGGCATCCAAGCCCACGATCAAAGCACCGACACCGACACCGACACCGGCACCGGCACCGGCACCGGCACCCTCGTCCGTCACGCGATGCCTCCGGCGTCGGCGGGGACCTTGGTGTCCGCGTTGTGGAACACGAACTCCTCGATGTCGACGCCGCGCACCTCGGCGACGGCGCCCACGAGCAGCTGCATCACCAGCGCCTCCAGGATCGCCCGTTGCGGCGCGGGCAGTTTCGGCAGCAGCACAGGGTGCAGTGTCCGCGACCCGGTGATCCGCTCGCCGGTGATGAGGATGACGTGGTGACCCGCGTCGGCCAGAGTCGTCGCGAGGTCGAGCTCGCGGCTGTCTCCGAAGACGACGTGCACGCCGTCCCCGGCCGACTCCATCGAGCCGTGCAGGTACTGGCGCGTGCTCATGCCGGTGGCGGGGATGCGCGCCACCTCCCGGAACAGCAGGGCGCCCGCCTCGGCCGAGCCGACCGCGGGACCCGCCCCGACGAAGTCGCTCGACGAGACCGTGGCGAACAGCTCGGCGAGAGCGGCGACCGGGGCGGCGAGCCGCTCCTCGGCCTCCGCGAACGTAGAGGCGAGAGTGCGCCAGCCGTCGTCCGGGCGGCCGCCCTGCCAGCTGTCGGCGAGCATCCCGAGCGCGGCGATGGTGGCCGTGTATCCGAGCGTGGAGGCGTAGCTGTCGGCGAGGTTGCCGAGCGAGAGGGTGGAGGCGATGCGGCCGATCGGCGACGGCTCGCTGTTGACGACGGCGAAGCGCAGCGCCTCGGGCACCGACTCCAGTGCCGCCAGCGTCTCCGCGCTGCGCCCGCTCTGCGAGATCCCGACGATCGGATGCACGCTCTCGGGGAAAGGCAGCGGGTAGTCGCCGGCGCCCAGCCGCCAGGAGTGGATGCCGCGCGAGCGCAGCGACCACACGGGCGCGCAGGCCGCCGCGAGGCTGGCGCCGATGCCGACGAAGATCGGGCCCGGCCCGGACAGCTGGCCGAGCTCCGCTCGCGCGGCGATCTGGTCGGCGATCTGCGGGATCGCGCGCCCCAGCTCCTCGGCCTGCGTCGCACGGGCGGACGCGAAAGTGATGTACCCGTTCATCGGACTCCCCTTGCTGGTGCCGGGCGGTGCTCCCCCGGCGTGGATGGTGCGGACCCCGGAGGCGTCGCCCCCGTCGGGTCCCAGTCGGCCGGCAGCGGCTCCACCACCGGGGCGGTGCTGTCGATCGCGATCGCGGCGCCCGACGCGGCCGAGCGCTCGATCGCGAGCATGACCTCCAGGGCGTGCAGAGCGAGCTCTCCCGAGGCGCGGGGCGGCCGCCCGTCGCGCAGGGCGCGGGCCAGTTCGAGCACCCCGACGCCGCGTTCGCGGTGGACGCCCGGAGGCGCGACCTCGACCCACTCCGTGTCCCGGTCGTCGCCGGCGAGCACGCGGGTCGCGCCGTCGAATCCGCTGACCGGCACCTCCAGCACACCCTCCGAGCCGGTGATCTCGAACGCCTGGCGGCGGCGCGGCGAGTCGAAGCTGTAGACCGAGGTGCCGACGACACCGGACGCGAACCGGGTGAGCACGCTGAGGTGGGTGTCGACCTCGACCGGGAACCGCGTACCGGCGTCCGGGCCGGAGCCGACGACGCGTTCGGCGCGGGGCCGCTGCCCCACGGCCTCGACCGAGGCGATCGGGCCCAGCAGCTGGATCATCGTGCTGACGTAGTACGGCCCGATGTCGAACAGCGGGCCGGCGCCGCGGGCGAAGAGGAACTGCGGGCGCGGGTGCCACGAGTCCGGTCCCGGCCCCTGCATCAGCGTGAGCAGGGTGCGCGCCTCGCCGATCGCACCGTCTGCGAGGAGCCGGTGGGAGTTCTGGATGCCCTCGCCGAGGATCGTGTCCGGCGCGTTCGCGACGACGACCCCGGCCTCCGCGGCCGCGTCGAGCACGGCGCGAGCGCTCGGAAGATCGAGGGTCAGCGGCTTCTCGCCCCAGACGTGCTTGCCGGCCGCGATCGCGGCGAGTGCCACGTCCGCGTGGGCCGCCGGGATCGTCAGGTTGACGACGATCTCGACGTCGTCGCGGGCGAGCAGTTCGTCCACGGTGACGGCGTCCGGGACGTCGAAGCGCTCCGCCTGGGCGCGCGCACGGTCGAGGTCGAGGTCGGCGATGGCGACCACGCGCACGTCCGGGTACGTCGCGAGGGACCGCAGGTACTCGTCCGAGATGTTGCCGGCCCCGATGATGCCGACGCCGGTGGGAGCCGAGGCCGCGGTCATGCCCGCACCAGCCCGGTGAAGTAGGCGGCGTTGCGCTCGATCAGCGGGAACACGTCGCCCTCGTGCACGACCACCTCGACGACCGGCAGCTCGAGGGATGCGGCGAGGCCGATCGCCTCGGCGACGTCGAACGGGTTCGTGCCGTCCTCTTTCACATGCAGGAACCGCACGCGGTCGCCGAGCCGCGGGATGAGGGTGCGCACATCCTCCCCGCCCACGGCCGCCCAGTAGGTGTCGAGCTCCAGCACCACGGCGGGGTCGAGCGCGTCGACGAGCAGGTCGTAGGCCGTGCGGTCGCCGATGCGCTGCGCGAACTCGAAGTCGTGGTTGTGGTAGCCGAGCCGGATGCCGCGGTCGGCCGCGACCGGCACGAGGGCGTTGATCGCGTCCGCCAGGGCGAGCACGCCGTCGCGCTCGGCGATGCTCGCGGGCGGCACGAACGGCACGACGACCGTCCCGATGCCGAGCCGCTCGGCCGCGTCGAGCACGCGCACATGGTCGAGCTCGGTGATCTTGGCGTGGGCGGTGTCCGCCTGCAGGCCGGCCGCGTCGAGAGCCGCGTTCAGGCCCTCGGTGTCGCTCAGGATGTCGTAGGGCTCGACATGCGTGAAGCCCAGTCGGGCGAGTCGCTCCAGGGTGCCGGGCAGGGCCTCCGGGCCGATGTCGTCGCGGACGCTGTAGAGCTGGATGCCGAGGCTCATGCGCCGTGCCCTCCGTGATCGTGACCGTGGTGCCCGGGTGCGCAGTGATCGCTCACCGACTCCGGGATGTCCATGGTCGGGTTGGCGCCGAAGAAGCCGTGGGGCTTCAGGACGAAGCCGGCCGAGTCGACGGGCATGATCGGCCAGTCCTCGATGCGCGGGAAGTGCGTGAGCCCGAACGTGTGCCAGAGCACGACGTCGGCGTCCTCCACCGGGCGGTCGGCGGCCGTCCAGGCGGGAAGGCCCGCACCTCCCGGGTGCATGTTGACGAAGTCGCCGGCCGGGTACAGCTCGGCGGGCTCGTACGGCGTCACCCAGAGGTGCTTGGCGGAGTAGGTGGCGCGGGCGTGGATGTCCGACTCCTCGTCCGCCAGCAGCGCGGGCAGTCCTTCGGGGAAGAGCACGTAGCCGACGTCGCGGCCCAGCCGGTTCTGCTTGTGCGGGTTCGAGACGAGCCAGACCCGCCCGCGGGCGTTGTCGGCCATGCGCTGCGCCTCCTTCTCGGTGCGCAGGCGCGTGACCGTCTGGGTGATCCCGGTGCCGGTCGGGTTGGCCGGTCCGCGCGGCACGAGCGTCGCCTCCAGCTCGTCCACGTTGTTCTGCGCGCCGTCGACCATCATGTCGAGCCGGGCCGAGAAGAGGTGCTGGTGGTAGGGCGCGCCGAGGCCCGGGGCGAGCTCCGAGGCGTAGGCGTAGCCGGGGCCGGGATACGCGGAAGTGAACACGACGCCGGTGGCCTTCACCTCCAGCTCGATCGAGCCGTCGAGCGAGAAGTACCAGTAGAAGCCGTAGTCGTAGTTGCCGACCGTGACGAAGAAGCTGACGACCAGGCGGCGGTTGCGACGGGAGTCGCTGGAGCCGTTCCAGTTGTCGAAGTGCTTCCAGAGGATCCCGGTGTCCTCCTCGTGGATGCAGATGGCCTGAGGGATGACGCGCACGTTGCCCGCGTTGTCGGCCAGCGTCGCATCCAGGTAAGTGATGTCGCCGACGCAGTCGCAGCCCAGCTCCAGCGAGTTCGCGAAGCCTCCGAGCAGGTACTCGCCGCAGTCGAAGAAGTTCTGGAACCAGCGCTGCGGGCTCGGGTCGCCGTACGGCACCATCATCTCGGCGATGGAGGCGCGGTAGAGCACCGGTCGCTGCACGCCGTCGTCGTCGATCGACACGTTGTGGAAGACCAGGCCCTCGCGCTGGTCGAACGACACCTGCAACTGCCAGCCCGCCCACGAGAGCACGCCGTCGTCGTCGACGGTGAAGCTCGGGCCCTCCGGCTGGGTGATCTCGATCGGCTTCAGGCCGGCGCGCGGCGGCTTGCCGACCCAGTCCGGGAGGTGGAAGTTGCCGTCCTCCTGCGGCACCGGGAACTCGACGTAGTCGATGACGTCGAGCACCTCGCGCGTCACGACGTCGACCATCACGGTGACGCCGTCGACCGGGTGCGCCCAGCCGAGGTCGTCCGGCGTCTTCTGCACGAATGTGAAGCAGCGCTGGATGCGGCGACCACCCTCCTCCGGCGCGAGCACGCCGGCCGAGAGCGGGTTGACCCGCAGTGTGGACAGATCGGTGAGCCCGCGCTTGGCCATCGCGGCGATCCAGCGCGCGTCCTGGTGCACGATCTCCTCGACGAGGCCGAACTCGGCGAGCACGACCGGGACCTGCCCGTCGGCCGGGTCGAGCTCGACCGCGCTGACGATGCGGTCCTCTACCGGGCAGACCACGACGTCGTGCGAGGCGCCGGAGGCCAGGTCGACCAGCATCGCGCGGAAGCGGCGGGCGTCGGGGGCGCCGGTGGCGAGCAGCGTGCGCTTGTCCTGCTCGAGCAGGCCGAAGTACGCCACGTGGGTGTCCGGGCCGAGCAGCCCCTCGCGCTCGAGGATCGCGCGGGAGGCGGCGACCTCCTCCGGGCGGAGGGAGGCCAGTGCGGCCGCGACGGTGGTCGGCGCGCCGGTCGTCGGCGTGACGTCGGTCGTCGCGGGAGTGGCGGTGTCGGTCACAGTGTCTCCGTTCGGTTGTGGCGGGCGAAGTAGGTGCGCAGGCGGTAGCGGTCGCCTGCGTACTGCACGGTGGAGGCGAGCACCGCGCGCTCGGCGCGATTGCGCACCACCTGGTGCATGACGAGGGTGGGGGTGCCGGGCTCCACGCCGAGCTGGTCGGCGATGTCGGTGCCGGCCTCGCGGGCCTCGATGGTGGTCTCGGCGTTGGCGAGCTCGTTGCCGGCGGCGGTGAGCGCCTCGTAGAGGGAGTCGACCTCGAAGTCGTGCTCACCGGCGTCCGGCAGCAGGGCGGCGGGGATGAGCGCCCAGTCGAGCGCGATCGGCACGCCGCCGAGCATGCGCACGCGGCCGAGCCGGAACAGCGGCAGGCCGGGGGCGATCCCGAGCAGTTCGGCGTCGTCGATCGTGGAGGGGGCGATGCTCGCCTGGAGCACGCGCGAGGTGGCGTCCAGGCCCATCCGCTCGGCGGTCTCGCTGAACGACTCGAGGCTGTTGGGCCATTCGTTGCGCGTGTCGCCGCCGCCGGAGACGTACCAGCCGCGGCCGTGCGACGGGGCGAGAGCGCCGCCCTCGACCAGGGACTGGAGCGCCTTGCGCAGCGTCACCCGGCTGATGCCGAGCAGCAGGCACAGCTCGCGCTCCGGGGGGAGGCGGCTGCCGGCGCGCAGCTCGCCGCTCCCGATCCGCTCGCGGAGGGAGTCGGCCGCCTGCACCCAGAGGGGATCGGGGTAGTCGGTGCGCATGCCCACCTGGCCGAGGCCGAGGGGCGCCGCTTCGGGCGTCTGCGTCATCGCTGGAGGCTCACCGTCTCCCAGACGCCCGTGCGCATCGAGGTGTAGCAGGCGTCGAGGATGCAGTTGACGACGAAGCCGTCGTCGAAGGTCTCGTCGGGGGTCTCGCCGGCGGCGAACCGCTCGACGAAGTGCCGCATCTCCTGGCTGAAGCCGTACGCGCGGGCCTCCTCGGGGACCGGGTAGACCCATCCCGTCTCGGCGTCGGCCTTCTCGACCAGGTAGCCGGCGGGGTTCTCGATGAAGCCCCAGACCGGGGTGTGGGAGGTGTCGGTGACCAGGCGACCGGCCGTGCCGACCAGCTCGTGGCGCAGCTGCATGCCGCCCTTCTCGATCCACGACGACTCGATCTGGGCGAGCTGGCCCCCCGCGAACTTCAGGAGGGCGATCGCGGTGTCCTCGCCGGTGGTCTTGTCGGAGTGGACCATCGTCGCACCCCAGGCGAAGACCTCCGTGACCGGGTTGTCCGTGCCGAAGAAGTGCCGGGCCGACTCCACCGTGTGGCAGCCCATGTCGAGCAGGGCTCCCCCGCCGGCGGTCTCCGCGTCCCAGAAGTGCGGGGCGTGCGGCCCGGAGTGCGCCTCGCGGGCCCGCATCGTGAGCGGCTCCCCGATCGCGCCCGCGGTGACCATCTGGTGCGCCTTGGCGATGTTGGGCGAGAAGACCGAGCTCTCGGCGTAGCCGTGCCAGACACCGGCCTCGCGCACGATGCGGAGGATCTCGGCGGCCTCGGCGCCGGTGCGGGCGAGCGGCTTCGTGCACACGATGCCCTTGCCGGCCGCGGCGGCGATCCGCACCGCCTCCACGTGCGCCTCGTTGGGGAGGGCGATCACGACGAGATCGATCTCCGGGTCGGCGCAGAGCGCGGCCATGTCGTCGTACTGGCGGGCGATGGGGCCCCACTTCTCCGCGAACGCCTCGGCTCGGCCGAGGTCGCGGGAGTAGGTGGCGACGATCTCAGCTCCGCGGACGTCTTGCAGGGCGTCCGCGTAGGTGTCGGCGATGAAACCGGAACCGAGAAGACCGACTCGAATCACATTTCCTCCTGAGGGCGGTGGGTGTTTGTCATAGTAGCCATGTGGTACGCATTTGGTCTATATCAAACGCGGAAATCTTTCCGTAATAAAATACCTCTTGCTACCTCTATGGACCGCTATGTATGCTCTCGCTCAATCCATTCCCCGAACACCGAGGAGAAATGCAGTGCGACCACGCAAGTCGATGAAGATGCGAGTGGCTGCGGCTCTCGCGATCCTGGCGGCCACAACGCTCGCCGTGACCGGCTGCTCCGGCAGCGGCACCGCCTCCACCGCCCGCTACCTCAACGTCTATTCCGGCAACCCCGGCAACCTGACCGACAACTTCAACCCGTTCGTCGCCGACGTCGCCTACGGCGCCAACGGCGCGGTCCTCGGCGCCGTCTACGAGCCGCTCTTCTACTTCAACTCCGCCAAGAACGAGAAGCCGCAGCCGTGGCTCGGCACCGAGTACACCGTCTCCCCCGACGGACTCACCTACTCCGTCACCCTCCGCAGCGGCGTGAAATGGCAGGACGGCAAGCCGTTCACCGCGGCCGACGTCGCCTACACCTACACGCTGCTGAAGGAGAAGCCGGAGCTCAACCTCTACGGCCTCAAGATCGCCGATGCGAAGGCGGTGGACGACACCCACGTCGACATCACGCTCACCCAGCCGGACTACCCGAACGAGTACCGTCTGCTCGGGCTGACGTTCATCGTCCCGGAGCACATCTGGAAGAGCATCCCCGACCCGACGAAGACCACGAACCAGAAGCCCATCGGCACGGGCGCCTTCGACTTCGGCCAGTTCACGCCGCAGTCGGTCACGCTCACCGCCAACAAGGACTACTACCAGGACGGCCAGCCGGCCATCCCGGGCATCCGGCTCGTGACGTCGACGGGCAACGCCGCAGCCCTCAACTCGCTCAACGCGGGGCAGATCGACTGGGCCGGCATCGCGCTGCAGGACGTGCAGAAGTCGTTCGTCGACAAGGACCCGAAGTACAACAAGTACACATCGATCCCGGCCGACATCAAGGTGCTGATGCCCAACCTGAGCAAGGCGCCGTTCAACGACCTGGCCTTCCGTCAGGCGCTCAGCCTCTCGATCGACCGCGACGCGATCATCAAGCAGGCCTTCGGCGGCACGGACACCCCGGCCAACCCGACCAGCCTGCTGCAGCCCCGTGACGAGGCGTACATCCCGGCCGACTACAAGGGCAAGACCCTCGGTCAGGATGTCGCCCAGGCCAAGAAGATCCTGACCGGCGCGGGCTACAGCTACGACGGCTCGGGCAAGCTGATCGGCAAGGACGGCCAGCCGGTCGCCTTCAAGATCAGCACGGTCACGGGCTACACCGACACGATCACCGCCAACCAGCTGCTGGTGCAGGACTTCGCGAAGATCGGCGTCACGGCGACTCCCGAGGAGCTGTCGCTCGGCGCCTACTCGACCGCTCGCCAGAACGGCTCGTTCGACCTGCTCGACGACCGCATCCCGACCGGCCCGAACCCGTTCCAGCAGTTCAGCGACAGCCTGGACTCCGCGAAAAGCGCCCCGATCGGCAAGCCGGCCAACGCCAACTTCGTGCGGTTCGACGACCCGACGGTCGACGGTCTGATCGCGGAGGCCGGGGGCACGAACGACCCGGCGAAGCTGACCAGCGCCTACCAGGCGCTCGGCACCTACTTCGCCGAGAACCAGCCCTACATCATCCTGAGCCAGAACGGCGCGGTGACCACCTACCGCGACCAGTACTTCACCGGGATGCCGACCACGGACAACCTGTGGGCCACGCCCTCCAACTGGCTGTCCGGCAACATCGGCTACGTCGCCAAGTCGCTGAAGCCCGTCAAGTGAACCACCGGCGCGGGGGGGCCCACCCCGCCCCCCCCCGCCCCCACCCCCCCGGACCCGAACCAAGAGCCACAAAATCAAAAAAAAAGGCGAAAACCAGATAGCAAGCAGGA
>NZ_JBHVVL010000001.1:142721-206991 GCF_042883605.1 Leifsonia sp. NPDC058194
GGGGCCCCCGCCTCCCCCGCCGAGGAAATCGCGCCTGTGCGGGGCTACCCGCATGGCCCCGGCGACCCCGGGCCGGCCGGGGGGGGGGGGCCCCCCGCCCCCGGCCGCCGCGCGCCCCGACCCGCCGGGACGCGAACAATGCGCTACTACGTCAACAAGATCGGCTTCTACCTGATCGCAGGCTGGATCGCGATCACCCTCAACTTCCTGCTGCCCCGGCTCGTCAAGGGCAGCCCGGTGGACGTCATCCTCGCCAAGACCCAGGGCGTCGCTCCGATGCCGCCCGAGGCGCGGCACGCCCTCGAGCTGCAGTTCGGCGTCTCGCACGACCCCTTGATCGTGCAGTACGGCCAGTACCTCCACAACATCTTCACCGGCAACTTCGGGCTCTCGGTGAGCTACTACCCCACCCCGGCGATCGACGTGGTCATGCAGGCCCTGCCGTGGACCGTCGGCCTGGTGGGCCTCGCCACCGTGATCAGCTACCTGATCGGCATCGTGTTCGGCTCCTGGCTCGGCTGGCGCCGGGGCACCTGGACCGACGGCCTCCTGCCGGCGTCGACCTTCTTCTCCGCGATCCCCTACTTCTGGCTCGCCCTCGTGCTGGTGTACGTCTTCGGCTCGATCCTGCACTGGTTCCCGGTCAGCGGAGGCTACGACCTCAACATCCCGCCCGGCTTCACCCCCGAGTTCATCGGCTCGGTGATCGTCTACGGGCTGCTCCCGGCCATCACGATCATCCTCGCCTCCGTCTCCGGCCAGCTGCTCGGCACCCGCAACATGATGGTGTCGACGATGGCGGAGGACTATGTGGTCACCGCCCGCGCCAAAGGGCTGCGCCCCACGCGCGTCTTCGGGTCGTACGCCATGCGCAACGCCCTGCTGCCCTCGGTGGCCGGCTTCGCGATGTCGCTCGGCTTCATCGTCAACGGCTCGGTCGTCACCGAGAGCGTCTTCGGGTACCCCGGTGTCGGGTTCACCCTGCTGACGGCCGTGCAGAACAACGACTACCCGCTGATGCAGGCGCTGTTCCTCATCATCACCCTCGCCGTGCTCGGCGCGAACCTCGTCGTGGACCTCGTCTACGGCTTCATCGACCCGCGCACCCGGCTGGCGAATTAGGAGAGCATCATGAGCTTCACGCAGCAAGAACTCGCGGACCCCGAGCTCTCGGGGTCCGAGCCCGACGCGGGGCCCCCGCGCACCGGCTTCTTCCGCGCCACCGGTCGCGCGACCGGTCGCCGCCGCACCTCCCGCGGCTGGAAGTTCTGGGTCGGGATCACGGTGTGCGCGTTCTTCGCGATCGTCGCGATCGTCGCGCCCTTCCTGGTCCCCAACCCGAACCAGTCGAGTCCGGTCGGCCTCCAGCCGCCGAGCGGCGACCACTGGTTCGGGACGACCAACATCGGCCAGGACGTGTTCGGCCAGGTCGTCGCCGGTACCACCGGCTCGGTCGTCATCGGCGTCGTGGCAGGGGCGATCACGGTCATCCTGTCGATGGTCTTCGGCGTCGGCGGAGCCTTCCTCGGCGGCTTCTGGGACAACGCGTCGTCGCTGGTCAGCAACGTCTTCCTCGTGATCCCCGGCCTGCCGCTGCTGATCATCGTCACCGACTACGTGGAGTCGCGCGACATCGTCGTCATCGCCGTGGTCATCGCGCTCGTCTCGTGGGCCGGCGCCGCGCGCGTGCTGCGGGCGCAGACGCTCTCCGTGCGCTCACGCGACTACGTCGATGCGGCCCGCGTCGCGAGCGAGTCCAACTGGCGCATCATGCTGCGCGAGATCCTGCCGAACCTCATGCCGATCATCGCCTCGCAGTTCGTCTTCGGGGCGCTGGGCGCCATCCTCGCGGAGGCGGGGCTGTCGTTCCTCGGCCTGGGCGCCCCCGGCGGCAAGAGCTGGGGAAGCATCCTCTTCTTCGCGCAGAACGCGCAGGCCATCACGCTCGGCGCCTGGTGGTGGTTCGTGCCGCCGGGGCTCTGCATCGCGATCCTCGGCGCCGCGCTGGGTCTCATCAACTTCTCCATCGACGAGCGCATCAACCCGCGCCTGCGCACGGCCGCCATCGCCAAGCGCTCCCGTTCGTCCCGCCCGAAGGGGGCCACCGCATGAGCGAGCCGTTGCTGAGCATCCGCGACCTCACCGTCGACTACGCCACCGACCGCCCGGTGCGGGCCGTCGACGGGGTCTCGCTCGACATCCACCCCGGCGAGATCGTCGGCCTGGCCGGCGAGTCCGGCTGCGGCAAGTCGACCCTCGCCTACACGATCACCCGCCTGCTCCAGGCGCCGGCCGAGATCAGCGGCGGCTCCATCGAATGGCGGCGGGAGGACGGCGGGACGACCGACATCCTCGGGCTCGGCGGTCGTGAACTGCGGGCCTTCCGCTGGCAGGAGATCTCGATGGTCTTCCAGGGCGCCATGAACGCCCTCAACCCCGTGCACCGCATCGGCCCGCAGATCGAGGACGTCTTCCTCGACCACCGCGCCGGCCTGAACCGGGCCGAGCGGCGGGAGCGCGCGGCGGAGCTGCTGCGCACCGTGGGCATCCCGGTCGACCGGCTCCGCAGTTACCCGCACGAGCTGAGCGGCGGGATGCGCCAGCGCGTCATGATCGCCATGGCCCTCGCCCTGCGGCCCCGCCTGATCATCATGGACGAGCCGACCACCGCCCTCGACGTGGTGGTGCAGCGCAACATCCTGGAAGAGATCGACCGGCTGCGCAGCGAGTTCGGATTCGCCGTGCTCTTCATCACGCACGACCTCGGGCTGCTGCTGGAGATCAGCGACCGGGTCGGGGTCATGCTCTCGGGGCGGCTGGTCGAGGAGAACACCCCGGAGGCGCTGCTGGCCGGCGCCGGCCACGACTACACCCGGCACCTGCTGAGCTCGTTCCCCAGTCTGCGCGGCGACACCCCGATCACCGGCACCCGCTACGTCGACCGGGGTGCCGGCACGTCCGCGCCCGATGCCGGCGCCGCACGAGAGGAGGCTCGCGCGTGACCACGCTCGAAGCCCTGCACCTGAGCAAGAACTACCAGATCCGCGGCACCGGTCTCCGCGGCGCGACCCTGCGCGCGGTCGACGACGTCTCGCTGCTCGTGCGGCCCGGCGAGTCGGTCGCGCTGGTCGGCGAGTCCGGGAGCGGCAAGTCCACCATCGCCAAGATGCTCATCCGCCTGGTCGAGCCGACCGCCGGGGACGTCACCCTCGACGGCGAGCGCCTCGGTCAGGGTCGCCGGGCGACGAAGGCGTACCGCAAGCGGGTGCAGATGGTGTTCCAGGACCCGTTCTCGTCGCTCAACCCGTCGCTGCCGATCCGGCACCAGCTCGTGCGGCCGCTGCGCATCCACGGCATCGTCCGCACCAAGGCCGAGGAGGAGCGCGAGCTGCACCGCCTGCTCGACTCGGTGAACCTCGGCCCCGCAGCGGAGATCCTCGCCAAGTACCCGCACGAGCTCTCGGGCGGCCAGCGGCAGCGCATCGCCATCGCCCGCGCGCTCGCTCCCCGCCCGGAGGTGCTCATCGCCGACGAACCCGTCTCGATGCTCGACGTCTCCATCCGCCTCGAGATCCTGCAGCTACTCGACGACCTCAAGCGCGAACGCAACCTCGCCGTGCTCTACATCACCCACGACCTCGCGACCGCCCGCCACTTCTCGACCCAGATCGTGGTGATGCGGCACGGCCGGGTGGTCGAACGCGGTCCCTCGAGCGCGGTCATCCTCGACCCCGTCCACCCCTACACGCAGCTGCTGGTGCGCGCCGCCCCGGACCCGCATTCCGAGCCCTTCGTCATCGACCCGGAGCGCCACCTGCAGTCGACCGACGTGCTGGTCACCGAGACCGACCCCGGCCCCGCCGACGGGCGGCACTGGGCACGGGCGTGGGCGGAGGATGCGGCGGTGCAGGAGTTGCTGGCGGGGGTCTGAGCGCAGGGGCTTCACACCGCGCCTCCCGTCGGGCATGCTGTCGCCGAGGGGGAGGTCGCCATGGAAGTCGTTCTCGTCATCCTGCAGGCATGCGTCGTCATCGGCGCGATCGTGCTCGGCGTGCGCGTCGGCGGGATCGGGCTCGGGCTGTGGGGGGTGGTCGGCACCGCCATCCTGGTATTCGTCTTCCGGCTGCCGCCCGGGTCGCCGCCGGTGGACGCGTTCTTCATCATCATCGCGGTCATCACGGCGTCGAGCGCGATGCAGGCGGCGGGCGGCATCGACTTCCTGGTGTCGATCGCGTCACGCATCATCCAGCGCAATCCGCGGAGGCTGACCTACGTCGCGCCGCTGGTCGCGTTCGTCTTCACGGTGCTGTCGGGGACGTCGAACATCTTCTTCGCGCTCATCCCGGTGATCTACGAGACGGCGTACCGCAACGGTCAGCGCCCGGAGCGCGCGCTCGCGGCCTCCACCGTCACCTCCGGCCTCGGCATCACGGCGAGCCCGGTCTCGGCGGCGATGGCCGCGTACCTCGTCCTGGTCGAGTCGAAAGGCTTCGGCCTGCCGCAGGTGCTGCTCGTGACGGTGCCCTCGGCGATCATCGCGTGCCTGGTCACGTCGTTCGTGCAGCAGCGCATCGGCAAGGAGCTGGTGGTCGATCCTGTCTTCCGCGAACGGGTGGAGAAGGGCACGGTCGAGGTGCCGGAGTCGCTGGAGGCGAGCTTCGCGCAGTCGCAGGGCAGCGCATCGGCATCCGGTTCCGGCACGACGAAGACCACGCGCACGAAGACCTCGGGCGCCACGCCGATCGAGCACACCGTGCCCGAAGGCGGCAAGACCGCTGCCTGGATCTTCATCGTCGGAACACTCCTGGTCGTCGCGCTCGGCCTCTTTCCCGCCCTGCGCCCGGCCTTCCCCGACGCGAACGGCGACCTGCAGCCGATCGGCATGTCCCCGGTGATCGAGATGGTGATGTTCACGGTCGCCCTGGTCATCATCCTGGTGCGCAAGGTGAAGCCGTCCCTGGTCGTCGAGCAGCCCCTCCTGCGCTCGGGCTACGTCGCGGCGGTCGCGCTCTTCGGCATCGCGTGGATGGCCGACACCTTCATCTCCGCCAACCAGAAGACCATCATCGAACCGCTCGGCCAGCTGATCACCGCCCAGCCGCTGCTGCTCGCCGTCGCGCTGTTCCTGGTCGCCGGTCTGACGACGAGCCAGTCGGCGACGACCAACACGCTCATCCCGATCGCGCTGGCCGCCGGCCTCGCCCCGGGGGTCATCACGGCCATGTGGCCCTCCCTGATCGGCGTGTGGCTGTTCCCCGCTAACGGCTCCCAGATCGCCGCGGTCGAGACGGACCGCACGGGATCGACCCGGCTCACGCCCGTCCCGATCTGGCACTCGTTCACCATCCCGATGCTGGTGTCGTGGGTCTCCGTCGTCCTGTCGGGCCTTCTCATCCAGCTCGTCGTCCCCTCCTGAGAACCGCACCACCGCACCGAACCTGTAAGGAGCACCCCGTGTCCGAAGCCGAATCCCTCATGCCCGACGTCCTCGATCGGCTGGACGCGCTGGTGCGCATCCCCTCGATCGCCTTCCCGGGCTTCGACGCCGAGCCGGTGCATCGCATGGGCGAAGCGGTGGTGCAGCTGTTCGAGGCGGCCGGAGCGGACGGCGTGCGCCTCCTGGACGTCCCCGGAGGCTACCCCTGCGTCTACGCCGACCTGGCAGGGCCGGAGGGGTCGCCGACCGTGCTGCTCTACGCGCACTACGACGTGCAGCCCGCCCCCGCGAGCCAGGGCTGGAGCTCCGAGCCGTTCGAGCCGACCCGCAAGGACGACGGCCGCATCTACGGCCGCGGCGCCGCCGACGACAAGTCGGGGCTCGTGATCCACTACGGCACCCTCCGGCTGCTCGGGCCCGACCGGCCCTGCCGGGTGAAGATCCTCGTCGAGGGCGAGGAGGAGACCATCTCGCACCTGGAGGAGTTCGTCGAGGCGAACCCCGACCTGTTCGCCGCCGACGCGTTCGTCATCGCCGACCTCGGCCCCCAGGAGGCCGGCCGCCCGGCGCTCACCACGGCCCTCCGCGGCGACGTCGCCTGCACCATCACCGCGCGCACGCTCGCCAACCCGGTCCACTCGGGCGAGTTCGGCGGAGCGGCACCGGACGCCATGACCGCGATGATCCGCATCCTCGACACCCTGCACGACGAGCACGGCGACACCGTCGTCCCCGGTGTCGATGCGGGCGCCTGGGCCGGCGCCGACATGGACGAGGCCGCGTACCGCGCCGGCTCGGCCATCCTGCCCGGCGTCGACTACCTCGGCACCGGCTCGCTCTCCGACCGCATCTGGGCGAAGCCGTCGGTCACGGTGCTCGGGATGGACCTCCCGAACACGGCGGAGGCCTCCAACGTCCTGTTGCCCTCGGTGACCGCGAAGCTGTCCATGCGCATCGTCCCGGGCTCCGACGGCGACGCGCAGCTGGAGGCCCTGATGGCGCACCTGCGGTCGCAGCGGCCGTGGAACTGCGAGGTCGAGGTCGAGAAGGTCAAGGTGGGGCACGCCTTCCGCGTCGACGAGTCGCACCCGGCGATCACCTCGGCGATGGATGCGCTCGGCCAGGCGTTCGGCGTTCCGGCGGAGTCGATCGGCGCCGGCGGGTCCATCCCTCTCGTCGCGTCGCTCAAGAAGGTCTCCCCGGGTGCAGCGATCGTGCTCTGGGGCGCGGAGGACACGGCTCAGTCGCGCATCCACGCCTCGGACGAGTCGGTCGACCCGGAGGAGATCCGGCGGATGATCGACGCCCAGACCCTCTTCATCCGCGAGTTCGCGCGCGCGGTCTGAGCCGATCCGTGCGAACATTCGTGCCGAATGTCGCGTTTGGCGTGGGCTAACGCGACATTCGGCACGAATGTCGGACGGAGATCAGCGCGTGCGGGCGAAGTTCGTGCGCAAGCGGTAGCGCTCGCCGGCGTACGTGATGGTCGAGACGAAGAGGGGATGCTCCCGCTCGTCGACGGCCACCTGACGCATCACGAGCACCGGCTTGCCGATCTCGAGCCCGAGGTGCTCGGCGACGGCCGCGGTGGTCTCGCGGGCCTCGATCGTCGCGTCCGCGCGCAGGGGCTCGACCCCGGCCTCGGCGAGCGCCTGGTAGAACGACGCCGTCGCGAAGTCGACCGACTCGAGCGACGGCGCGAGCGCCGCCGGCATGCGCGTCACGTCGACCGCGATGGGCACGTCGTCGAGCAGGCGCACGCGCTCCAGGTGGAAGAGCGGGGTCCCCGGGGCGACGCCCAGCTCCTCCGCTTCGTCGAGGGTCGCCGGCTTGGCCTCGGCGCGCAGCACGCGGGAGGTCGCGGCAAGGCCCATCCGGGTGGCCGTCTCGGTGAACGACTCGAGGCTGTTCGGGAAGTCCTTGCCGACGGCCGGCGTCTGGGCGACGTACCAGCCGCGGCCGTGGGAGGCGCTGAGCACGCCGTCCTCGACCAGCTGGCTGAGCGCCTTGCGCAGCGTCACGCGCGAGATCGAGAGCTGCTGGCACAGCTCGCGCTCCGGTGGCAGCCGCATGCCGGGTTTCAGCACGCCGGTGGCGATCTCGTTGTTGATCAGGTTGATGACCTGGATCCACAGGGGCTCGGGATAATCGGGGCGGATGGCGGCGACCGCGTTACCCCCGAGCGTCTCCGGCTGCGTCACAGTGGCTATCCTCCCCTTGCCGATCGCGTGCCTCATTCATACCACTCGGGACCGGTCGGAGCGTGCAGCGAGGCGGTCGAACGCCGCGGCCAGCTCGTCGTCAATGCCGCGGGCCTCCGCGTGCGCGTCGTGGTGCCGCACGATCCGGCGCGCCCCTTCGGCGAACGACACCTGCGGGGCGAACCCGGGGACGAGCCGCCGCAGCTTCGTCGTGTCGAACAGCATCGTGTGCCGGAAGTCGTGCTCGAGCACCTCGTCCCAGCCCGGGATCTCCTCCGCGATCGTCTGACTCGACCGGTGCACCAGCAACGGCTCGAGGGCCCCGGCGGCGCGGGCGAGCTCGAGGTGGATCTGGTCCCAGGTGAGCGCATCGCCGCTGACGACGTTCACACTCTCCCCGATCGCATGCCCCTCGCCGAGCAGGGGCACGAACGCGCGGGCGAAGTCGCTGGAGTGCATGAGGGTCCACAGGGAGGTGCCGTCGCCGTGCACGACGACGGGCGCGCCCGAGCGCATCCGCTCGACCGCCGTCCAGCCGGACAGCAGTGGGACGGTGGTCTCGTCGTAGGTGTGGAACGGCCGCACGATCGTGAGCGGGAAGCCGTGCTCGCGGTACGCCTCCTCGAGCAGCAGCTCGCACGCGATCTTGTCCCGTGCATACCCGAAGACCGGCTGGCGGCGCGGGCTCGACTCGGTGATCGGCAGGAGCGGGACCGGCCGGCCGAAGACCGAGCAGGTCGAGATGAGCACGTACTGTCCGGTGCGCCCGCCGAAGTACTCGACGTGGCCGTCCAGATCGGCCGGGGTGAACGCGACCCAGTTGACGACGGCGTCCCAGCGCTCGTCGCCGAGCAGGGCGGCCAGCGCCGCCGGGTCGCGCACGTCGCCGTTGAGCACGCGTGCGCCCTCCGGCACCGGCCGGCGTGGGGCGGACCGGGTGACGATCGTGAGCTCGGCGCCCGAGGCGACCGCCTCGTGCGCGGCGGCCGAGCCGATCATCCCGTTGCCGCCGAGGAAGAGGATGCGCCCGCTCATGCGGTCCTCCCGTCGGAGAGGCCGGAGCCGACCAGGTGACGGTACGACTCCGCCAGGGCGTCGAACGTGTCGACGTCGAGCCGCTCCAGCTCGACGATGTGCCAGCGCAGGCCGGACGGCGCGGTCAGGATGCGCTGCCAGTCCATCGCGCCGGCGCCGATCGGCACCATCACGTCGTCCTCGTAGCTCACGGCGGGGCCGTCCTTGATGTGGACGAGCCGCGCCCGATCGCCGAGCCGCGTCAGCACCTCCGCGGGGTCGGCGCCGCCCATCCGCGCCCAGTAGGCGTCGAGCTCGATCACGACGCGTGGATCGAGCAGCTCCAGCAGGAGGTCGTACGCCTGCCGTCCGTCGAACGCGTTCGCGAACTCGGCGAAGTGGTTGTGGTAGCCGATCGTGAGCCCGCGCGCAGCGGCCCGCTCTGCGGCCTCGTTCACCCGCGACACCCCGGCGGCGACGGCCCCGGGCGAGTCGAACTCCTCCCGCTCCATCGACCAGACCAGCGTGTCAGCGCCCAGCGCCTGGGCGGTGTCCAGGATGCGATCGGCGCCCTCCCCGGCGGGGAACGGCGTGTGGGCGCTGGTGATCGGGAGTCCCGCGGCGTCGGCGGCGGCGCGCACCCGCTCCGGGCCGTACTGCTCGACCAGCCCGTAGGTCTCGACCCCGAGGTAGCCGATCTCCGCGACGCGCGCGAACGTCCCTTCGAGGTCCGCCCGGGCCTGCTCGAGGATGGTGTAGCCCATGACCGCGATCGGCGCGGTCGTGCGCACGGCGGCCGCGCTCACAGGGCGCCCGCCGTCCACTGCAGGGCGCGCCGCACCAGCTCGCGCACCGGGGGCTCGCCCCAGGCGCGCAGGTCGTGGCCGAGGGCCAGGTACACGACCCGGCCGGCCCCGACCTCCCTGGCGTACATCACCGGGATCACGACGCCGTCGGCGCGGTGCCGCTGCGCGAGCACCTGCACATCGTCGTCGGCGAGCTCGAACTCGTAGTACTCGTCGAACAGGTCGAAGTCGTCGACGCCTGCGGTGATCGGATGCTCGCCCACGATCTCGACGGTGTGCCGGCCCTCGTGGTGTCCGGGGCCGTGCGAGAGGTACCGGTTGCCGAGCAGGTCGAACATCGCCCGGTCCGCCGGGTCGAGCCCGTCCCCCTCCCAGCCGAGGATGTTGGCGCCGTGGATGCCGACGAGGCCCTTGCCGTCGGCGACGGCCGCGGCGAGCGCCTCCTGCTGTGCGGTCGGGAACTGCCCGCCCGAGGTGTACAGCAGGTAGGTGTCGGCCCCGGCGGTCTCGGGCCGGGCGTCGACGAAGCGGTTCATGCCCATCCCGCGGCGGGTCACGAGGCCCGCCTCGATGCCCAGCTGCTGGTACACCTGCGAGGCGGTGAGGAGGTCGTGGTGGATGTCGTCGCCGTTCACGACGACGAGTGCTGATCTGTTGCGGCTCATCTCGTCTTCTCGTTGTCGGTGCCCGCGGGCGGGCCGGTCGTCCCGGCCCGCCCGCAGACGTCGGAGCTGGTGCTCCCGATGGGTCAGGAGACCGGCTTCAGCTTCAGCGCCACCACCGGGTTGGGGTAGGGCGCGAAGTACGGGTCCTTCTCGCTGGGCCAGCCGGTGACCTTCGCGCTGCTCCAGTCGCCGTAATTGCCCCAGTAGAACATCACGATCATCGGCAGCTGGTCGATCCAGATGCCCTGCAGCTTCTCGAGGATGCTCGCGCGCTCCTCGTCGGTGGTCGCCAGCGGGTACTGCGCGAACAGCTCCTTCGCGACCGGGTCGTTGAAGCGCTCGATGTTCTCGAACGTCGGCGTCGCCTGCCCCAGGGGGTAGTACTTGTTCGGGTTCATCATCGAGTCGTAGATGTTGAACGCGCGGGGCGCCGGGCCGACCGGGTAGCCGATCGTGGACTGGAAGGTGCCGTCGGCGGTGATCTTGTTGATGTCGTTCACCGACGTGGTGTCGATGTCGAGCTTGATCCCGATGTCCTTCAGCTGCGAGACCAGCACCTGGGCGCGGGCCGCGATGTCGGTGTACGAGGCGGGGAAGCTGACCGAGAACTCGACCTTCTTGCCGTCCTTCTCGTAGAACCCGTCCGACCCCTTGGTGTAGCCGGCGTCGGTCAGCTGCTTCTCGGCGGCCGGCTTGTCCTGCTTGAAGTCGAGACCCTTGTACTTCGCGGCGACCTCGCTCTCGAAGGCCGGCATCGGCAGGCCGGTCTGGCTGGTGGCCGGTGGCGAGTCGGTGGCCGCGCCGACCTGGGCGCGGTCGACGCCGAGGCTGATGGCGCGGCGCACGGCGATGTCGCTGAGCGGCCACTTCTCCAGGTTCGGGATCAGGCCGTCCGAGCCCACGACGGGCGCCCAGTAGTGGTTGTCCTTGCTCTTGGAGAGGTAGGTCTTCTCGGCGTCGGCGATGTAGGTGCCCGACCAGTCGGCCTGGCCCTGGACGAGCGCGTTGGTCTGGCCCTGGTTGTCCTTGTAGGGGATGAACCGGATGCCGCCGATCTTGGCCGGGTCCTGCCAGTAGTCCTTGTTCGTCTTGAGCACGAAGCTCTGCGGCGAGAAGGTGTCGAGGATGAACGGGCCGGTACCGACCGGGGTCTTGTCGACGTACGTGGTGGGGTCGCCCACCTTCGACCAGATGTGCTTCGACACGATCGCGGCGCCGACCAGCGAGGTGAACTTCGTCTCGGACGGCGAGGCGAAGGTCATGACCACGGTGTCGGCGTCGGGCGCGGTGATGGTGTCGAAGTCGACGCCGCCGACGTTGAGGGCGGGGTACTTCTTGAGCATCTCGTAGGTGAAGACGACGTCGTCGGCCGAGAACTTCTGGCCATCGGTCCACTTGACGCCGGTCTGCAGGTGCAGGGTGAGCGTCTTGTTCTCGTTCGACCACTCCCACGACTTGGCGAGCCACGGGATGTCCTTGCCGATGTCCACGTTGTTGATCTGCACGAGGGGCTCGTAGATGAAGCCGCCGGCGCCCTGGTTCGTGTAGGTGGCGCCCTGCGCGGTGTTCGGCAGGTACGGGTTGAAGGACTGCGTGAGGCTGTCGGACTGACTCGCCACGTTGAGGATCAGTCCGTCGCCCGAACTCGAACCGTTCGACGAGCAGGCGGCGAGCGGTACGACGAGTGAGGCGGCGAGCGTCGCGCCGATGACGGCACGGCGCACGGACCTTCTGCGATTCATTGCTGGTCTCCCTTGGTTTCGGTTGGTGCTGGAGCGTCTGAGGGGGCCGCGTGGGGCCCGGTGGTGATGCGGCGTCCGGCCGGGCGCACGGGTCCGAGCCCGTACGCGACCGCGTTCTCGGCGCGCTTGGCCGTCGCCTCTGCGTCGTCCGCGTAGAGCCAGCACTTCGCCCACTGGCCGTCGTCGAGGGCGAAGGCGGCCGGGGCCTCGGTGCGGCAGCGGTCCATGGCGAACGGGCAGCGCGGGTGGAACCGGCAGCCGGCCGGCGGGTCGATCAGGCTCGGCGGCTGCCCGATGTCGCGCGGGCGTTCGTCGTCCGGCCGCGACGGGTCGGGCGCGGAGGCGATGAGCAGCTGCGTGTACGGGTGGGCGGCCTTCTGGGTGACGGTCTCGCTGGGCCCCGCCTCCACCAGCTGGCCGGCGTACATCACGCTGGTGTCCTCGGCGAAGTAGCGGGCGGAGGCGATGTCGTGCGTCACGTACAGCAGGGCGACCCCGCGCTCCTCCACCAGCCGGCGCAGCAGGTTCAGCACGCCCAGGCGGATGGACACGTCGAGGCTCGACACCGGCTCGTCCGCGAGGAACACGTCGGGGTTCGCCGCCAGCGCCCGTGCGATCGAGATGCGCTGCAGCTGACCTCCCGAGAGCTCGTGGGGGAACTTCTCCGTGAACTGCCGCGCGGGGCGCAGGCTCACCTGCCCGAGCAGGTCGTCGATGATCGCGGTCTGCTCCTTCGCCGACGTCTTCGGGTGGTGGATGCGCACCGCGCGGGTCAGCGTGCGCGCGATCGTCGCGACCGGGTTGAAGGAGCCGAACGGGTCCTGCAGGATCAGCTGCACCCGGCTGACGTGCTCGCGCAGCGACCGGCCGCCCTTCACCCGCACCGTCTGCCCGCGGTAACGGATCTCGCCGCTGGTGACCGGATGAAGCTGGGCGAGCAGGCGGGCGAAGGTGGACTTACCGGAGCCGGACTCCCCCACCAGGGCCATGATGCGTCCGGCGTGCAGCGCGAGCGACACGTCGTCGGCGGCGTGCACGACGCGCTTGGGACCGCGTGCGAACAGGCTGCCGCGCGTCGGGAAGTGCTTGGTGACGTGCAGGGCCTCCAGCACCGGGACGTCGGAGCGCTCGGGCGCCGGGGCGGGCGAGGTCTCGATCGTCGTCATCGGGCGTCCTCCATCTCGACGGCGTCGACGCCGTCCTCGTTCGGGCGGTCGGCAGCGGGGCGGTCGGAAGCGGAGCGGTCGGCAGCGGTTCCGTCGCCCTCGTAGAGCAGACAGGCGGCCTCGGCCTGCCGCCATTCGGCGGGACCGGAGAGCTTCAGCAGCTCGGGGACGACCTCGTGGCAGCGGTCGAAGGCGAGCGGGCAGCGCTCCGCGAACGCGCATCCGGCGGGCAGACGGCGGAGGTCCGGAGGCGATCCGGGGATGCCGGCCAGCTCGCGCTTCGGGCCCGAGAGGGTCGGGAACGACCCGAGCAGGCCCTGGCTGTACGGGTGTCGCGGGTTGCGGTAGAACTCGTCGGCGTCGGCGAGCTCGACCACCCGGCCCGCGTACATCACGGCGATGGTGTCCGAGAGCTCGATGAGCAGGGACAGGTCGTGGGTGATGAAGACGACGGCGAAGCCGAGGCGGTCCTTCAGCTCGATGATCTTCTCGATGATCTGGCGCTGGATGACCACGTCGAGGGCGGTCGTCGGCTCGTCCATCACGATGATCTCGGGGTCGAGGGCGAGGCCGACCGCGATCATGGCGCGCTGGCGCATGCCGCCCGACAGCTCGTGCGGGTAGGCGTTCACCCGGTCGGTCTGGATGCCGACGAGGCCGAGCAGCTCGACGACCCGCGCCGCACGATCGGCCGGCGACATCCCCGGCCGGTGGGCGCGGAGCACGTCGTCGATCTGCGCCCCGACGGTGAGCACGGGGTTGAGCGCGTGCATCGCCGACTGGAAGACGATCGACAGCTCCTCCCAGCGGAAGTCGCGCAGGTCGTTGTCGCCCATCGCGAGGATGTCGGTGACGGAGCCGTCCGGGTTCGTGTACAGCATCCGGCCGCTGGTGATCTGCGCCGGTGGCTTGTGCAGCCGGGTGATGGCGTACGCGAGGGTGGATTTGCCCGAGCCGGACTCCCCCGCGATCCCGAGCACCTCCCCGCGCCGCAGTGCGAGCGACACGTCGTTGACCGCAGGGGTGACGGACGACTCCCCGATGTAGTCCACGTGCAGGTTCTCGACCCGCAGGATCACGTCGCTCGTCGCCGGGTCGAAGGGGCGGTGGGCCGGCCGCTCGCCGCGCACCCGGGCGGGGCGCCGCACGATCTTGGCCCGCTGGGCGCGCGCCTGCGCCTTCTGTGCCTTCTTGGTGCCGATCCCCGCCTGCCGCAGTCGCGGGTTGATGAATTCGTCGATCCCGAAGTTCACGAGCGAGAGCCCGGTTCCGAGCAATGCGATCGCGAGGCCGGCCGGCACGAACCACCACCAGGCTCCGGTGAGCATCGCGCTCGACACCTGCGCCCAGTAGAGGATGGTGCCCCACGACCACTCGGTGACGTTCGTGAGCCCGAGGAACGCCAGGCTGGCCTGGGTCAGGATGGCGCCCGTGACGGTGCCGAGGAAGCTGGCCGCGATCACCGCGATCTGGTTCGGGAAGATGTCGCGGAAGATGATGCTGGAGGTGCGCTCGCCGGTCGCCCGCGCCGCCTCCACGAAGTCGCGTTTGCGCAAGGACAGGGTCTGCGCCCGAAGCACCCTCGCTCCCCACGCCCATCCCGTGATCGAGATGACCAGGATGATGCCGAGCGAGCCCGACTTCGGCAGGTAGGAGGCGAGGATGACCGTCAGCGGCAGAGCCGGGATGACCAGGAAGACGTTCGCCAGCAGGGACAGCAGTTCGTCCGGGAGGCCGCCGAGATAGCCGGCGGCAAGGCCGACGATCACCGACAGCACGGTGGCGACGATCGCGGCACCGACACCGACCAGCAGCGAGATCTGCGTGCCGTAGAGCATCTGGGAGAAGACGTCCTGCCCGGTCTGGGTGGTGCCGAGCCAGTGCTCCGGGCTCGGCGGCGCGAGCGTCTGCTTGCTGACGGCCGACGGGTCGAACGGGGCGATCCAGGGTCCGATGATCGCGAGCACGCAGAACACGGCGACGATGACGACGCCGGTGAGGGTCCACGGGCGGCGGAACGCGCGCATCCAGGCGAAGCGCGAGGTGGGGGTGTCCGTCTCGCCGGACTCCGCCTCGGCGATGGTGGCGGTGGTGATGGCCATGGGATTCGCTCTCAGCTCTCTCGGGTGCGGGGGTCGAGGAAGACGTACATGAGGTCGGCGAGCATGTTCGCGATCAGCACGGTGATGGTGATGACCAGGAAGATGCCCTGCATGAGCGGGTAGTCCTGCGCCTGCGCCGCCTTGAAGAGCACGGTGCCGATCCCGGGGTAGTTGAAGACCACCTCGGTCACGATCGAGCCGCCGACCACGAAGCCGAGCGACATCGCGAAGCTCGAGAACGACGGCAGGATGGCGTTCCGCGCGGCGTAGGTGACCATCACGCGACGCTTGGACAGGCCCTTCGCCTCGGCGAGCCGCACGTAGTCCTCGCTGAGGGTGGTGACCATCATGTTGCGCATCCCGATCAGCCAGCCGCCGATGGAGGCGACGACGATCGTGAGCGCGGGAAGGATCGCGTAGTAGACGGCACTGCCGATGAATCCGAAGTTCCAGCCGATCGTCTCCGTCACCGCGTAGCCGCCCGAGAGCGGGAACCAGTGCAGGATGATCGAGAAGATCAGCACCACGCAGATCGCGAACCAGAAGTAGGGGATGCTCGACAGCAGCGTCGTGACCGGGATGAGGCCGTCCAGCCAGCTGCCCCGCCTCCAGCCGACGATCATCCCGAGGCCGGTGCCGATCACGAAGCCGAGCACGGTGCAGACGGTGATCAGCACCAGCGTCCAGCCGATGCTGGTCGCCAGCACGTCGGCGACCGGCGTCGGGTAATACGCATACGAGATGCCGAAGTTGCCGCTGAACAGGTTCTTCCAGTAGTCGAGGTACTGCTGCCAGAGGCTCGCGTCGCTCTGGCCGAACAGCACGCGCAACGCCTCGATCGCCTGCGGCGACAGCTTGCCGTGGAACTTGGCGATGAGCGCATCGGCGGGGCTGCCGGGCATGATGCGCGGGAGGAGGAAGTTGAGGCTGATCGCCGCCCAGGCGGTGATCAGATAGAAGACGGCTCGTCTCAGGAGCACTCTCATAGCAGGACGCGATCCTCGGTCTCGGTCGGACGGGTGGGGGCGGATGCCGGCTCGGCGAGCCAGCGGGCGGCGCCGGCCACGAGGGCGCGGACGCCCCCGGAGGCCCACGCGCGCAGATCGTGGCCGAACTGCAGGTAGCAGACGCGGCCGCGGCCGTAGCGGTGCGCGGTCACGAGCGGTTCGCGGCCGTACGGGGCGTCGCGCCAGGCGAGCACCTCCGCGCCGGGTCGCACCTGCAGCCGGTAGTGCTCGTGCGCCAGGTCGAAGGGGGCGACGCCGTCGGTCACCGGGTGCGCGGCGAGATGCACCCGGTAGCGGCTCTCGTGCGGCTGCGGGCCGTGGTCGAGGTAGCGCGCGCCGATCAGGGCGGCCAGGGCGTCGTCCTCGGCGGGTCCGTCGTCGAAGTAGGCGGTGGAGTGCACGGCGAGGAGCCCGGCGCCGGCGGCGACCGCCTCCCGCAGCCCCTCCCGCTCGCGCGCGCCGAGATCCCCGGCCGCGCGGTACAGGGCGATCACCGCGTCGCCCGGCCGGTCGTCGCTGCCGAGCGTGCCGCAGCCGATGCGCACGCGCGTCGCGAGGCCTTCGGCGGCGAGGAGGCCCTGCAGCTCGACGCCCGCGCCGAAGAGGTCCTCGTAGACGTCGTCCCCGGTCAGCACGACCGTGGCGGTCGCGGTGCCGGCGGGCGTGGTGGCGGGCGCGGTCGCCGACGTGGCGGCCGGCGTCACCACGTCGACCTCAGCTCGCCGACCGGGGACCAGAGGCCTGCGGCGACCCCGGAGATCAGCGCGTTGTCGCGCGACTCGAGGGGCAGCGTCACCCGGCCGCGGGAACGGGCGCTCTCGTAGGCGGCGAAGACGATCTCGGCGCCGGCGAGCGCGTGCCGGGCGGCGAGCACCGGCTCCGTTCCGTGGTCGAGAGCGTCGACCAGGTCGGCGACGGCCTCCGCCGTGCAGGCGAAGATCGCCGGGTCGATGCCGTGGTCCCAGCCGGCCGGGTCGCTCGCATACGGCGATGCGAAGCGCACGCCCTCCGCGCCGAAGCGCTGCACGACGGCCTCCTGGCCGTTGACGACGATGCGGCCGCGCGTGCCCTGCAGGATGAGGCCCAGGTTGTTCTCCCGGTTGAGCACCGGCGTCGACGGCTCCCGCCCGGTCGAGATCGTGGCGCGCACCCCGTCGTCCCAGGCGAGCTGAGTGATGGACGACGTCTCGACGAAGACTCCGTACACGTAGCGGTTGGTGCTCACGTCGGCCTGGGCGAGCACCCACTCGACCGGGCGGTCGTGGCGGTAGAAGAGCGCCAGGTCGACGATGTGGCTGCCCCAGTCGAACAGGTTGGGGCAGTATCCCTCGATGCTGACGAGCTCGCCGATTATCCCCTCGTCGAGCTGGGCGCGGGCGAAGCGGTGCACCGGCTCGAACCGGCGCTGGAGGTTGACCGTCAGCTGCACTCCGGCCGAGGCTGCGGCCTCCGTCATCGCCACGGCGTCGCCGTAGGTGAGGGCGAACGGCTTCTCGCAGTGGATGGCGCGCGCGCCTGCCGCGATCGCCGCCTCGACGACCGCGCGGCGGTGCTGCGGCGGCGTGCACACGCTCACGAGGTCGGGGCGCAGCTCCTGGAGCATGGCCGTCGGGTCCGCGAAGGCCGACGGGATGTCCAGCTCGGCCGCGAGTCCCTCGGCCACCGCGCGATCGAGGTCGGCGACACCCACGAGCCGAACCCGCTCGTCGGCGCGGTAGGCGCTGGCGTGGACCCGGCCCTGTCCGCCGGCGGCGACCACGGCCGCGGTATACGTCTGCACCACACACTCTCCTTTGAAATGCGCCGTCCGGGGCCGAATCGGCACCCGGGCGGGTGAACCGAACGGTATCCCAGATCAATACCACCCGATGCCAGACTAAGACGAAAAGTGAACGGTAACAAGAGCTGAACCGATGATTCACACGATCGAAACATCAGGATCGGCACGAGCATGAGCAGCACGGCCGGGACAACGCTTACCACTGCGGGTCGAATGTGTTGTCCACCTAAAACCACAATCGACCACACGGACTACACTGACCGCATGCTGATCAGCCGCGTCGTCTCCGCCCGCACCTCCCGCGTCGAGGAGGTCCCCACCCCCGAGCCCGGGCCCGGCCAGGTACTCGTCGAGATCCTCGCCAGCGGAGTCTGCACCTCCGACCTCACCCCCTGGCTCACCGGCCCGGCGGCCGATGCCGACCCGATCGCCCTCGGTCATGAGATCACGGGACGTGTCGTCGCCGTCGGCCCGGGTGCGTCGCGCTGGCGCGAGGGCGAGCTCGTCACCGGGCTCGGCGGCCCGGGGTTCGCGACGCATGCCGTGCTCGACGCGGACCTCCTGCTGCCGGTGCCCGCCGGCGTCGAGCCCGCGCACGCGATCGGCGAGCCCATCGCCACGCTCGAGGAGGCGGTCTCACGCACCCCCATCCATGCCGGCTCCCGCGTGGCCGTCGTCGGTCTCGGCTTCATGGGACTCGGGCTGCTGCAGCTCGCCCGCACCCGCGCGCCCGGCACCCTCATCGGCGTCGACCCCAACCCCGAGGCGCGCGAGCGCGCCCTCGCCCTGGGCGCCCACGTCGCCCTCCACCCCGACGAGGTCGCCGCGTTCGTCGCCGCGGATGGCTCGGCGGGCGGCTCGGCGGGCGGCGCGGCGGGCGGCTCGGTCCCCGGCTCCGCCGACCCGCGCGCCGACGTGGTGCTGGAGGCGACGGGAGTCACCCCCGGCCTCGCCACCGCCTCCCCCCTCGTGCGCCCCTTCGGCACCCTCTGCGTCGTCGGCTACCACCACGCCGGCACCGCACCCTTCGACATGGAGCTCTGGTACAAGGGCGCCACGATCGTGAACGGCTTCTGCCCCGACCACCCGCGCGTCATGCGCGCGATGAGCGACGCGCTGGACCACGTCGCGAGTCGGCGGTTCACCTTCGCCCCGCTCGTCACCCACCGATTCGGCCTCGACGACGTGGATGCGGCCTACACCCTCATGGCCGACCGCGCCCCCGGCTTCGTCAAGGCCGTCATCGAGCCCTGACCACCCCTCCCGCTCCCACCTCCCCGCGCGATTCGTGCCGAATGTGGGGAATAGGGGCGGCATTCGCGACATTCGGCACGAATCGCTGGCGGGTCGCGGGGGCGGGTGCAGCGCACGAGGCCTGCGAAAGTTGCTATTTACCAATGGCGGACCAAAGCTGTACATTCCCGGGTAAACGCTTTCCACACCGAAAGGGCATCCCGTGACCACCACACCTGGAACCGCGAGCACCGTCGCTCCGGCCGGTCCGCGCCTCAAGCGCAGCCTCGGCACCCCGTCCCTCCTGCTGTTCGGCCTGGCGTACATGCTGCCGCTGGCCGTCTTCACCACCTACGGTCTCGTGACCGAGACCACCGGCGGCCACCTCGCCGGCGCGTATCTCGTGACGACCATCGCGATGCTCTTCACCGCGGGCAGCTACGCGAGCATGGTCCGCGCCTATCCGGTCGCCGGCTCCGCGTACACCTACACGCAGCGCACCTTCGGCCGGCATCTCGGGTTCCTCACGGGATGGACGCTGCTGCTCGACTACCTCGCGCTCCCCCTCCTGAACTACCTCGTCATCGGCATCTACCTGAACGCGGCGTTCCCCGCCGTCCCCGCCTGGGTCTTCGTGGTGGCGTCGGTGGTGCTCGTCACGGTGCTCAACGTCATCGGGATCACCCTGGTCACCTCGGCCAACCTCGCTCTCGTCGGCGTGCAGATCGTCTTCATCGTGGTGTTCGTGGTGACCGGTCTCTCCTACCTCTCGGGCGCCTCCTCGCTGCCGAACCTGCTCGATCCGTTCTTCTCCGCGGGCACCCCGCTGAGCGGTATCGCTGCGGGCGCGGCCATCCTGGCCCTCGCGTTCCTGGGCTTCGACGCGGTGTCGACGCTGTCGGAGGAGGCGAAGGACGCCCGCAAGAGCATCCCGCGCGCGATCATCCTCTGCACCCTCGCCGGAGGGCTGCTCTTCATCGTCACGGCCTACGTCGCCGGGCTCGTCTTCCCGGATTACGCACACTTCACCGACACCGACTCGGCCCCTCTGGACGTGATGACGCGTATCGGCGGCAGCGCCCTGTTCACGTTCTTCACCGCCGCCTACATCGCCGGCAGCTTCGCGTCGGCGATGACCTCGCAGGCGAGCGTGGCGCGCATCCTCTTCGCCATGGGTCGCGACGGTCAGCTGCCGAGGCGGGTCTTCGCGGCTGTGCACGCCCGGTTCAAGACCCCGTGGCTCGCCGTCCTCGTGGTCGGTGTCGTCGGGCTGGTCGGCGCGCTCGTGCTCCCCCTCGACGTCGCGGCGTCGGTCATCTCGTTCGGCGCGCTCGTCGCCTTCAGCTTCGTGAACCTCGCCGTTATCAAGCACTACATCATCGACGGCAAGGAGCGCGGAGCCCGGGCGATGGCCGCCCACCTGGTCGCGCCTCTCATCGGGTTCGCGCTGACCGTCTGGCTGTGGACGAGCCTCTCCGGCACCACCTTCGTCGCCGGCGCGATCTGGGTGGCGGTCGGCGTGGTCATCCTCGCGATCGTCACCGGGGGCTTCCGCCGCAAGCCCCCGGTGATGGACTTCTCCGAGGAGGATCCCGCGCCGCTGCTGGAGGCCGCCCCCGCGGAGGCCGCCCCCGCGGATCCCGCCCGCTAGGCGCTGTAGGCGCTCCGGCCGCCGACGATCGTCTCGACGACCCGCGCCCGGAGCAGGGAGGACGCACCGCCCGCGAACACGTCGGCGTCGAGCACGGCGACGTCGGCCGCGAACCCCGGTGCGATCCTCCCCCGCCACTCGCCGTCGCCGACGGAGGCCGCGGCGTCGCGGGTGGCGTGGCCGACGGCCCGCTCCAGGGGCAGCGCGTACTGGGGCTGCTTCGCCGGCACCGACGGGTCGAGCGCGGAGGCGCGCGTCGACGCGACGTACATGTTGGCGAGAGCCTGGTGCGGGGCGGTGGGCGCGTCGGTCGAGAAGGCGAGCAGCGCGCCCGCGTCCTCGTACTCGGGCCACGGGAAGGCACGGTCGACGCGGTCGTCGCCGAGCATCTCGACCCAGTTGTCGAAGATCGCCGGGTCGGAGTGGACCGGCTGCATGGACGCCGTGACGCCGAGGCGGGCCATCCGCTCCGCCGTGCCGGGCGCCGCGTACTCGAGGTGCTCGATCCGGTGCCGGCGGGGGCGATCGCCGTTCTCGGCGACCGCGTGCTCGATGGCGTCCAGGGCGATGGTGCTCGCGTAGTCGCCGATCGCGTGCTGGGCGATCTGGAGTCCCGCCGCATCCGCCGCCGCGACGACAGGCTTCAAGCGTTCGAGCGGCCAGATCGGATCGGCGTTCGTGCCGTTCGCGTAGGGGTGTCGCATCGCGGCGGTGCACGCGTCGATCACCCCGTCGAGGATGAGCTTGATCCCGACCACGCGCAGCCACGCGGTGGACGGCTCGGCGGCGAGCCGGACGGCGCGCTCGACCTGGGCGAGGTTGGCCGCGTCGTCGCCGGTGTTGGCGACGAGCCAGTGCGCGGCGACGCGGATCGGCAGCTCGCCGCCACGGCGGTCCTGCGCCCGCTTCAGCGCGGCCAGGGCGAACTCGTCCATCGCCATGTCGACGACGCCGGTGACGCCGGTCGCCAGGTAGGCCTCGATGGCCCGCTCGGCCTGGGCGTCGCGGTCGGCGTCGGTGGTGGCGGCGTCGCGCTGACCCCAGGCGTACTCGGTCGCCGCCGTCTCGAGCAGCAGTCCGGTCGGCTCGCCGTCCGCGTCGCGCACGATCTCGCCGCCGATCGGGTCGGGGGTGTCCCGGGTGATGCCGAGCTCCGCCAGTGCCGCCGTGTTCACCCAGCACGAGTGGTAGTCGTTGGCGTCGAGGTAGACGGGGATGTCGGGGAGGGCGGCGTCGATCATCGCTGCGGTCGGCGCCCCTCCCGGCACCGCGTCGAACAGCCAGCCGCGGCCGCGCAGCACCGTCGCGTCCGGGTCGGCTGCGCGGGCCTCCTGCAGCAGGCTCAGGATGTCGTCCAGCGTCCGCGCGTCGGTGAGGTACACCTGCCCGAGCGCCGCGCCCATCATCAGCAGGTGGGTGTGCGCGTCCGTGAAGCCCGGCAGCACGAGGCGGCCGTCGAGGTCCACGACGTGGTCGGCGGAGGGCGGCGCGTCGCCCTCCGTGCCGACCCAGACGATGCGGTCGCCGGAGACGGCGAAGGAGGTCGCCCACTGCCGCTCCGGGTCGGTGTCGGCCGTGAAGACGCGGCCGTCGCGGTACAAGGTGGTCGTGGTCGGGTCGGTCACAGCCGGCCCTCCTTTCCGAGTCGAGTGCGGCTGAGGAGAAGATACGCGACGGCGGCGACGATCATCCCGACCGGAACCGAGAGGTCGACGTGCCCGAGCGCGGCCGCGATGGCGCCGGTCCAGACGTCGGTCGCGAGGCAGAGGGCGGTCGCGAGGCCGCCGAGCAGCAGGGCCGCGATGCCGGGGACGCCCCAGCCTCCCGAGTACCAGAAGCGGCTCCCGCGGGAGTCGTCGAAGAGCTCGGCGCCGTCGTAGACGTACCGGCGGCGCAGCACGTCGACGACGAAGATCGCCATCGCCGGCCCCGACACGATCACGAGGAGCTGCAGGAGGATGTTGGCGGCCTCGAGCAGGCTCGATGAGAGCACGAGGTAGACCGTGAGCGCAGTGCCCACGGCGCCGACGATGATCGCCGAGGGGATGCGGCGCAGCCGGAAGCCGATCGCCTGTAGGGCCATGCTCGACGTGTAGGTCGTCATCGCGTTGAGGGCGATCGTGTTCACGATGACGCCGATGACGAGGAGCGGGCCGACCCAGCCGGGGAGCAGATCGAACAGCGCGACGTCGATGCCGGCGTCGAACGCCCCCGCCTTCAGCCCGGTGGCCAGCAGCACGCCGACACTCGTGAACACGATGAACGGCAGGGCGCCGCCGAACGCGGTGGCGGCGGCGATGTGCGACGGCTTGGTCGAGCGCGGCAGGTAGCGGGCGATGTCGGGGCTGTTGATGAACGACAGCGGCGTGGAAGCCAGGATGGTGAAGCCGATCGAGATCGCCGACCACAGCTGTCCGCCGCTCAGCGCCTGCGGAGCGGTGTACCCCCAGTCGACCGTCGGCAGGATGAACGCCGTCACCAGCAGGAAGATGGCGAACAGCACGACCGCCATGATCGGGTAGATCCGCAGGATCAGCCCGTGCCCGAAGATCGCGACCGCGATCGTCACCGCCGACACCACGATCGTCACGCCGATCGGCACCCACACCGGGTCGTCGAGCCCGATCCGGCGCAGCAGGTCGGCCCCCATGAAGGACGACGCGAGCCAGGTGAGCGACAGGAACACGGCGCCGATGAACCAGCCGACGAACGCGACGAAGAGCTTGTTGCCGAGCACGCCGTACATCGCGCGCGTCACGACGGAGCCCGACGTGCCGGCGGCCGGACCGCTGCCGGCGATGATCCCGGGGAACACCCAGAGCAGCGACGAGGCGAGGATCACGGCGATGGCCTGCCAGATCTCCAGGCCGAGGAGGATCAGCGTCGCCCCGACGGTGAAGTTGAGGATGCTCACCCCGGGCGCCGCCCACACGAAGAAGAGGTCCCGGGCCCGGCCGTGCCGCTCGGCGTCGCCGATGACCTCGATCCCCCGTGTCTCCGGCGCCGTGGAGGCGTCCACGAACTCCTCTGCGCCGATCCGTTCTGCGGACATATCGTCTCTCTCCCGACTCAGCATCTTTGCTGTTGGTCACGTGCCCAATAACCTGTTGGTCAGTCATTCAATAGCATGGAGGTCATGGAGTCAAGCACACCGTCGTCCCGCTCCCGCAAGCCGCCGGAGGAACGGCGCGAGGAGATCCTCTCCGAGGCCGCGTCCATCGCCCTCGAGCAGGGCCTCGAGCGCATCACGCTGCGGGCCGTGGCGACGCGGCTCGGCGTGCGGCCCGGCCTCATCTCGCACTACTTCCCCGCCGCCGAAGACCTCGTCGAGGAGGCCTTCGTGCGCGCGGCGACGATCGAGCGCGAGCGGTTCTTCCCCGAGGACGGAACGCCCGTCGAGCGTCTGGCGCACTTCGTGGACCACATCGACAGCGGAGCCTCCCTACCGCTGGCCCGGCTCTGGCTGAACGCGCGCCACCTCTCCCGCTTCACTCCGTCGCTGGAGGCGACCTTGCGGGAGCAGGACGAGCTCGACCGCGCTCAGCTGGCGTCGATCGTCGCCGCGGGCGTCGCCGCCGGCCAGTTCGCCGAGGTGGACCCCGAGGCGGCGAGCATCCGCCTCCTCATCGCGGTGGACGGCAGCGGCTCCTACGTCAACAGCACCGGAGACCTCAGTCACCCGGCTCAGGCGCGGTTCGTCGCCGACGTCGCCGAATGGACCCTGGGCCTCGCGCCGGGCACCTTGGATCGGACGGTCGGCCGCTAGACCGCCCGCGACTCAGGCCTCCCGACGCTCACGCAGCGCAGACGGCGAGCAGGAACCAGCCGGAGTGCGGGATCCACTGCTCGGCCCAGCGCCATTCCTCGCCGTCGGGAGCGGCGGCCGGGAGGAAGGCGATCGACTCCTCGTCCGTCCAGCCGGAGGTGATCCCGTTGACGATCCCGCCCGGCGTGTTCTGGTACACGCCCGAGTACTCGACGCCGTTCCGGCCCCGCCCCTGGAGCATGCAGGCGTCGAACGGGTTGAGACCGCCGACCCAGGCCACGGCGTCGGCGTGCAGCCGCCGCAGCCGATCGCGGGTCGGTCCGTCGCAGGCGGGCAGACGGGCCGCGACGGCCGCAGCGTA
The DNA here is from genome assembly GCF_042883605.1 of Leifsonia sp. NPDC058194. Classification (NCBI taxonomy): domain Bacteria; kingdom Bacillati; phylum Actinomycetota; class Actinomycetes; order Micrococcales; family Microbacteriaceae; genus Leifsonia; species Leifsonia sp. NPDC058194. The sequence goes on from NZ_JBHVVL010000001.1 coordinate 167,653, forward strand.
GGCGAGGGAGGCGAGCCCCGCGTTCTCGCCCTGCCACCAGTAGCCGGTCTCGTTCTCGTGGGGGAAGAAGAAGGCGTCGAGCGGCTCGCCGCCGAACGGCTGGACCCGTTGCCGCGGATAACCGAAGGCGTTCGGCACGGCGTCCGTGCGGGCGAGGATCCCGCGCAGGATGGCGAGTGCCGCGTCTTCCGCGCGCGTCGCGTCGTCGCCGGCTGTGGCGTCCGCCTCCCCCTCCCGGAACACCTCCGCCCAGCGCAGCAATGCGACCGCCGGGAGCCCCGGCTCGGCCGCGTGGAAGAACGGCCGGCCCTCCGCATCGCCGACGAGCCACGCTCCCGTTCCCCCCGCCTCCCCCGGCCGCACCCGCGCCGCCAGCGACGCCGCGCGCTCGCGGCCGGCACGCTCGAACCGTTCCGCATCGGCGCCCCGCTCGCGGGCGGCGTGCAGCAGCTCCGCCGCCGCGAGCAGAGCGCAGTAGTCGTCGATGATCGATTCCTCGCCGTCGAACAGGTAGGCGCGGTTGTGCTCCTGCAGGTGGTCGAAGCCGCGTTCCGCCGCGGCGATGTACGCGGCGCGGCCGGCCTCCCCCTCGTCATCCGCGGTCGCGGCCAGCGCGAGGGCGGCGATCGCGAGGCCGCCGCCGTGACGGTAGGCGGCCTGCCAGCGCTGCGTGCGCACGCTGTCCTGCAGCGGCGCCGTGATGACGCGCTCCTCGAGCTGCTTGGTCAGGGCGTCGAAGATCCCCGTGTAGAAGTAGCCCTCGGGATCCTGGAACCGGGTGAGGAAGTCCGCGCCGAACAGCCCCTCGTCGCGCAGCCGGGGGTACTGGCTCGTCAGGAAGCCGGGGTGCGCGCCGCGCAGCTCGCGACCGGCGGTGAGCAGCGCCCAGGCGCAGAGCGGGATCTGCTGCGGGCTCATCATGCGCGTGTAGGTCAGATGGCTGAGGAACTTGCTGTAGTCGCCGGAGGCGTCGAGCCAGCCGCCGCGCGCATCCACCGTGCGGCCGGAGGCGTCGTAGTAGAACCGGGCGGCGGCGTCTTTCCGCTCGATCTCACCGCTCGACCGCTGGGCGCGGAACATCGCCGTGATGTCGGAGACGACGAGCGACGGCAGGCGATCCGGGCCGACGGTGAACGGCGTGGAGCGGGTCGCGGTCCCGTCGACGTCGGCCAGGAGCCGGTAGCGGCCCGGCTCCGTGAGCTCCGGGAAGTCGACGCGGGTGTACGCGGCCTCTCCCCAGCGACCGACGCGCGCGGTCGCGCCGACCGACACGCGCACCGCGACCTCGGCGCCGTCCTCGCGTTCCAGCCGCACGTCCGCGACGCGCTCCCCGACCACGACCGCCGCCTTGGGCGACCCGGTGTCGTAGCCCAGCTGGCTCACCAGCACGGCGGGTCCCGTGATCGTCTCCACCGCAGCCTCCAGACAACTTGCGTACCACTAGTACCAAAACGATACCAGTGATGCACGGCCCGTCAGCGACGGATGATGCGAGGCCCGACCAGCCAGGCCAGCACGCACAGCACGCCGGTGAAGGCGAACGCCCCGGCGAAGGGCGCCGCGCCTCCCGCCGCGCCTCCCAGGGCGGCGAAGACGATGGCGGTCGCGGCCAGCGAGATCGCCGAGCCGATCGAGTCGGCGATCGAGAGGGCCGAGCTGTTGAAGCCCTGGTCCTCGCGCGTCGAGTACTGCAGGGTCAGCACGCCCAACCGCGGGTAGAGGAACCCCATCCCCGCCCCGGCGAACGCCCAGCCGACGACGACCACGGGCGGTGGGAGGTGGAAGACGGCCGTCGCGATCAGCGACCCGACCGCGATCGACAGGCCGAGCGCGCCGAGCCACACCACGGTGCGGTTCCGCAGGCCCTCGAACCGGCCCTGCGCCCAGGATGCCGCCGCCCAGCTGAGCCCGGCCGCCGTCAGCGCGAGACCGGCGAGCGCCGCGGACAGCCCGTACTGCGTCACGAGCAGCAGCGGCACGTACACCTCTGCCGCGAAGAACGTCCCGGCGACGAGGGCGCGGGTCAGGATGACGCTCGGGAGGCCTCGCGCCGCCCGCAGGGCACGCTTCGGCAGCAGGGGGCGGATGGCGAGGACGGCCACGACCGCAGCGATCGGCGGGAGGATCCACTGGACCGGGCCGCTCGCCTCGGCCGACAGTGTCAGGACCAGCACGGCCGCAGCCACGAGCACCGCCCAGCCGATGCGGCCGAGGTCGCGCGGCGGCACGGCGTCTCCGTCCGCCGGCCCGTGCACGCCGCGCATCGCGGGCACGACCATCAGCATGGCGAGAACGACCAGCCCCACGACGCCGAGGAACACCCAGCGCCAGCCCACGCTCTCGGCCAGCAGACCCGCAATGAGCGGTCCGATCAGGGAGGGCACCACCCACGCGGCGGCGAATCCGGCGAAGATGCGCGGATGCAGCCGTGGCGGATAGACGCGGGCGACGATCACGTAGAGCGAGACGGTCAGCGCGCCGCCGCCCAGGCCGTGGATGAGCCGGCCGGCGACGAAGACGGGCATGAGCTGCGCGGTCCCCGCCACCAGCAGGCCGATCGCGAAGAACACCACCGAGGCGAAGAGCGCGGAGCGCGGGTTGCCGCGGTCCGACCAGGCGCCCGCGATCACCATGCCGACCACGCTCACCGCAAGCGGCCCCGCGAAGGCGAAGGCGTAGAGCGAGGCGCCGTCGAGCTCACGGCTCACGGTCGGCATGATCGTCGTCACGGCGAGCGCCTCGAACGCCGCGAGCATGATCAGCAGGCACATGCCGATGCTGACCCAGCGATACGGGCCGCTGAGCACACCGCCCGGCGGAGAGCGGTCGGCGGGCGACTCGTCCGGTGCAGGAGGGGCGGCGGGCGCCGCGGGGGTCGGGGCGCCGACGGCGTCGGCGTCGAGGTCGCGGGAAGTCATGTCCCCGAGCCTAGAACCTCAACTATGGTTGAGGTCAATGACCCCGGCGGAACCCATCCTGAGCGTGGGCGACGTCGCTGCCCGCAGCGGCGTCGCCGTCTCCACCCTGCACTTCTACGAACGGCAGGGTCTCATCGCCAGCGAGCGCACCGCAGGCAATCAGCGCCGGTACCGTCGCGACGTGCTGCGGCGCATCGCCTTCGTGCGCGTCTCGCAGCGGGTCGGAGTGCCGCTGGCGGACATCCGCACCGCCCTCGACTCGCTCCCGGAAGGGCGGACGCCGACCAAGAAGGACTGGGCTCGGCTCTCGGGCCTCTGGCGCGCGGAGCTCGACTCCCGCATCCGCGACCTGCAGCACCTGCGCGACGACCTGACCGGGTGCATGGGCTGCGGCTGCCTCAGCCTGCGCACGTGCGCGCTGCAGAATCCCTCGGACGCGCTCGGCGCGGAGGGCGCGGGCCCGCGTCGATGGGTCGACGACTCGGACGTCTGAGGCCGCCGCGCCTCCGCGCCGCCGGTCCGACGGCTCAGCGCGGACGAGCGGTGGAGGCCCGCACGATCAGATCCGGGAGGATGCTCTCGGCGCTCGGCTCCGACCCGCCCTCGATCTCGGCGACGAGCCGCTCGACGCTGCCCCGGCCTAGGGCGGTGAAGTCCTGCAGGACCGTCGTGAGAGGCGGCCAGTAGTGCGCCGCTTCGGGGATGTCGTCGAAGCCGACCACGCTGAGGTCGTCGGGGATGCTCCGGCCCAGCTCGTGGGCGGCGTGGTAGACGCCGAGCGCCATCTGGTCGTTCGAGGTGAAGACGGCCGTGACGCTGCGGTCCGCCAGCAGCTGCAGTGCGGCGCGGTAGCCGAACTCGGCCGTCCAGTCGCCGTGCGGCACGACCGGGGCCGCGAGCCCGGCAGCCGCCAGCTCCTGCTCGTAGCCCGCGCGCCGCGCCTGCGCCTCGAACCACGCCTGCGGACCGGCGAGGTGGGCGATCGTGCGGTGCCCGAGTTCGATCAGATGCCGGGTCGCCGCGCGTGCCCCCGCGACCTGGTCCACCGACAGCTCGCGGTCGATGCTCGCGCTGCCGCTCTGCAGGGTGAGATAGGGCACGCGGAGTCGCGCGGCGGCGATCTGCTCGAGCACGACCTCCTGCGGCGCGATCACGATGATGCCTTCGACCGCCTGTGCGAGCAGGTGGTCGAGGCCCGCTTCGATGCCGGCGGGCGTCAGATCGGCCAGCTGGGCGACGGCGATGTAGTAGCCCGCCTCGCGTCCCGCGTCCTGGATCGCGTTGATGCTCGACACCGGCCCGTAGAGCGCCGCGGCCGAGGTCGACAGCACGCCGATCGTGCGCGACCGGGCCGTGACCAGCGCCCGTGCGGCGCGGTTCGGCCGGTAGTCGAGCTCGTCCATCGCGCGCTGCACGCGTTCGCGCGTCGCGTCCCGGATGCTGGCGTGCCCGTTGATGACGCGCGAGACCGTCTGATGCGAGACACCGGCGAGCGCGGCCACGTCGCGCATGCTCGATGCGCGCGGCGGATGCGCACGGCCCGCCGTCCCCTCGGCGTGCTCGTCTGCCGTCACGGCGTCCCCCTTCGGATGCGCGCCGTCCACCCGGCGCGGGATCCCCTCATTATGCGTTACGACGGGACCGGCGGCGGAAGCGGTCGTCACGCGCCGCGTCGGGCGGGCGCCGCTCGGCGGCTGCGGGAGGCCAGAGCACCGACGACCACGGCGACGATCGCGACGCCGGCGGGGAACACCAGATGCCATCCCGCCAGCACGAGCAGGCCGGCGGCGAACACGCACGAGAGCACGGCCATCCACCAGCCCACCGACCAGCGCGGCAGCAGCACGACGGCCGCGGCGACGCCGAGCCCGTAGACGGCCGCGGCGATGCTGGTGTGCACCAGGATGAACGGCTGCAGGTCGCCGCTGGCGAGCACGACGACCGAGTAGGCGGCCATCACGACCGCCGAGAGCAGGAGGCCGCGTCGCGCGACCGCGCCGTTCTCGACGCCGCGGCCGAACCAGCGGGGCAGGTCGCCGTCGCGCCCCATCGCGGCGCCGAGCTTCGAGAACGCCGCGAGGTAGGCGTTGAACACACCGGTGACGACGATCGCCGCGATCACCGCGACCACGGCCCCTCCCCCGGCGCCGGTCGAGACGGTGACCAGGTCGAGCAGCGGGACCTCGCTCGTCGACGCGGCGTCGCCCAGCACCAGCACGGTGACGGTCTGGATCGCCAGGTAGGCGGCGGAGACGATCACGAGTGCCAGGGCGGTGGCGCGCGGGATGTCACGTCGCGGGTTCCGGAACTCGCCACCGATGCCGGCGACGGCCTCCCATCCCGCGAACGCCCAGATGTAGAGGCTCATCGCCAGCCCGACGCCGCCCCACCCGTGCGGGAGGAGCGGCTGCAGGTGGGCGGTGTCGCCGTGCGGCGCCGCCGCCGCGAGCACGAAGACGAGCACCGCCACCAGGGCGCCCGACAGTACGAGCTGGACCGAGGCGGTGAACCGCACGCCGAACGCGGAGACCCCCAGCGGCACGATCATCAGCGCCACCGCGATCAGGACGGTGCTCACCGTGTCTCCACCGACCACGGCGACGACGTACCGGGCGGTCATGAGGGCGGCGATCGGGGCCCCGATGGGCGTGCCGAAGAAGAACCAGTACGAGACGATGCGGGCGGCGGTCGGACCGAACGCACGCCGGGCGAACGTCGCGACGCCTCCGGCATCGGGATGCCGCCGGGCGAGAGCGGCGAAGGTGGCCGCGAGCGGCACCGAGACGAGGGCGAGCGCGGTTACCGCGAGGATGGCCCCCGGCCCTGCGACGGAGGCCGCGAGGGCGGGGAGCACCAGGATGCCGGTCCCGAGCACCGCTGCGACATACAGAGCGGTGCCTCCGGCCACTCCGAGGCGGCCGTGCGGGGGTGCGGCCGGGCCGGCCGCGGGCGCGCGCGTGAGTGGGGGCCCGTCCGTCATGTCTCCATGATGGCCCGGGCCCCCGACAGTCACGATCCGGTCACTCGGTGAGGTCGTACACCGTCACTCCGTCGACCGTCTTCGCGGTGTAGTTCTGCTCCACCCAGCTCGAGATCTCGCTGGAGGCGCTGCTGCCGCCGTTCGACTGCCCCACCCCGCCGGCGATGAAGTAGTGGATCTTGCCGGCGGCGACGTACTGCTCGAACTGCGCCAGTGTGGGCGACGGGTCCGAGCCGTTGAAGCCTCCGATCGGCATGACCGCCTCTTGCGTCGCGAGCTGATAGCCGGCCGCCGAGTTGGAGCCGATCGCAGCGGCGACCCATGTGTACGAGGAGGCGTCGGCCTTCAGCATGGCCGAGAGCTCGGACCCGACACTGCTGGAGGAGAGCAGCGAGCCGCCCCCGCCTCCCGCGCCGCCCGGAGCGGTCTGCGTGCCGGTGCCTCCCGTGGTCGTGCCCCCGGTCGTGCCGCCCGTGGTGCCGCCGGTGGTCCCACCGGTCGTGCCGCCCTGGGTCTGGCCGCCGAAGCCGTTCGGCGGCGTGCCGCCCTGACCGCCAGGGCCGCCCTGACCGCCCTGGCCGCCGAAGCCGCGGCCCGCGCCGCCGCCCGGGCCGCCCATCGAGCCGGCCACCGTCGGCCCGGCCGTGACGATCGAGCCGGTGTGCCCGGTCGTGACGGTCTGGATCGTGTAGGCGAACGGTGCGAGCAGCCCCGCGACGAGCGTGGTCGCGATGGTCGCCGTGCGCAGCGCACGGCCGCGCTGCGGCAGCAGGAGGAGGGCGGCGGCGATGACCGAGAGCACCACCACGACGACCTTGAGCCACGGGAGCCAGTCGGTCGCGCGGTCCAGCAGCACCCAGGCCCAGACTCCCGTGCCGAGCATCACCACGGCGGAGAGGATCCGCACCCAGAGCCGATCGCGGGCTCCCCACGCGGCGGCGGCGCCGATGCCGACGACTCCGGCCAGGGCCGGGGCGAGGGCGACGGTGTAGTAGGCGTGGAAGATGCCGGCCATGAAGCTGAAGGCGACCGCGGTCACCACGAGCCAGCCGCCGAAGAGCAGCAGCGTGGCGCGACGGGCGTCCGTCCGCGCCATGCGACGGCCGAGCACCAGAGCGAGCACGAACAGCACGAGCGCCGCCGGGAGCAACCAGGTGATCTGGCCCCCGATCTCGCCGTCGAACAGGCGGGTGATTCCGGTGGCGCCCCACATCCCGCCGCCGGTCGTGGCGCCGCCGCCTCCGGTGACGCTCCCCGTCTCGTTGCCCGTGAGGCGACCGAGCCCGTTGTATCCGAAGGTCAGCTCGAGGAAGCTGTTGGTCTGCGAGCCGCCGATGTAGGGCCGCCAGGAGGCCGGCACGAGCTCGACGATCGCGACCCACCAGCCGGCCGCGACGATCACCGCGCCGAGGGCGGCGAAGAGGTGCCCGAACCGCTTCCTCCACGAGATCGGAGCCGCGGCGAGGTAGACGCCGGCCAGTACCGGGAGGATGAGGAAGGCCTGCAGCTGCTTGGTGAGGAAGCCGAAGCCGATCGCGACGCCGGCCCAGACGACCCAGCGCATCCGGCCCGACTCGATGCCGCGCAGCGTCAGGTACGTCGCGAGGGTGAGGAGCAGCACGAGCAGCGCGTCGGGGTTGTTGAACCGGAACATCAAGGCGGCGACCGGCGTGATCGCCAGGACACCGCCGGCGAGCAGTGCCGTGCGGGCGGTGAAGTGGCGGCGGACCGTCGCGTAGACGAGTCCGACGGTCGCGACCCCCATCAGCGCCTCGGGAACCAGGATGCTCCACGAGCTCAGACCGAAGATGCGCACCGAGAGGGCCATGATCCACAGACTCGCCGGCGGCTTGTCGACCGTGATCGAGTTGGCCGCGTCGCTCGAGCCGTAGAAGAAGGCCTCCCAGTTGACCGATCCCGCCTGCACGGCGGCCGAGTAGAACGAGTTGGCCCAGCCGCTGGCCGCCAGGTCCCACACATAGAGCAGGAGCGTGACGCCCAGCAGGCCGAGCAGTGCCGGACGCTCCCAGGCCGCGGCGTCCTCCCGCCCGCGGACGAACCGCCGGAGAGCGCTGCGCATGCGGCCTGGAGGGGCCTCGGTCGCGGGGATCGCCGCCACGGGCGTGGAGGCGGTGGTCGTCGTGGTGGTCATGATGTCACTCGCTTTCGCTGGTGGTGAGGGAGAGGGGCCGGGCGGCGGGATGCGTCGCCGGCGGGGCGGGTGCGCGGCGGGAGGCCCGGAAGACCCAGAGCCGAAGGAGCACGAACCGCACGAGCGTGGCGACGAGGTTCGCCACGGTGAGCACCACCAGTTCGAGCCGTGCGGAGGCATCGGGCACGAACGCGTGCAGCCCGAGGAGGGAGCCGCTCGTCAGCACCCAGGCGATGCCGAAGACGATGAGTCCCTGGAACTGGTGGCGCACCATCCCGGGCCCGCTCACCCCGAAGGTGAAGCGCCGGTTGGCCCAGGTGTTCGCCACGGCCGTGATCAGCAGCGCCGCGAAGTTCGCGACCTGCGGGACGACCACCGCCTGGAGCAGCAGGTAGAGCAGCGCGTACGCGACGGTCGACAGCACACCGACGACGCCGAAGCGGACGACCTGCCCGAAGAAGCTCGGCTGCCGGGGAGGGGCGAACGGACGGCGCCCCAGTTCGGCGTAGATCGACTCGACCGGGATGCGGCCGCGCGCGATGCTCGTGCCGACGCGCACCATCCCCTTGACGTCCTCGACGGCGGTGCTCACGATGTCGACCGAGCTCTGCGGATCGTCGACCCAGTCGACCGGGATCTCGTGGATGCGCAGCCCCGAGCGTTCGGCGAGGATCAGCAGCTCGGTGTCGAAGAACCAGGCGTCGTCCTCGACGAACGGCAGGAGCCGCTCGGCGACGTCCTTCCTGATCGCCTTGAAACCGCACTGGGCATCGCTGAATCCGACCGACATCGTGCGCCGCAGCAGCAGGTTGTAGCTGCGGGAGATGAACTCCCGCTTGCCGCCGCGCGTCACGCGGGAGGTGCGGCCGAGCCGTGTGCCGATCGCGAGGTCGGAATGCCCCGAGAGCAGAGGGGCGACCAGTGGCGGCAGGGCGGCGAGATCGGTGGAGAGATCCTCGTCCAGATAGACGAGCACCTCGGCTTCGGAGGCGCCCCACACGTGTTTCAGCGCGCGACCGCGCCCCTTCAGCGTGAGGTGCACCGCGACGACACCGCTCAGCTCGGCGGCGAGCCGGTCCGCGATGGCGGACGTCTCGTCGGTGCTGGCGTTGTCCGCGATGGTGATCCGCCAGGTCTGCTCGACGGCGTCGGTCAGATAGGCGTGGAGACGGCGGATGGACGACTCGAGCGTCGCCTGCTCGTTGTACACGGGCACGGCGATGTCGAGCGAGAGGGTGGCGGGTTCGTACGACATGCGCACAACCCTCGCGCCGTTACTTCGCCGTGACCTTTCGCGCGCCTATGCGTGGTTCATGCGTTGTCTGCGGGGTTGCTATGCCTCGCAGACCGACTCTCGAGCGGTCGCGTCAGGAGGGTCGGATGTTCGACGCCTGGAGGCCCTTCGGGCCCTGCGTCACCTCGTACTCGACGCGCTGGTTCTCGGTGAGGTTGCGGTAGCCATCGCCGGCGATCTCGCTGAAATGGGCGAAGACGTCGGGCGAGCCGTCGTCCGGGGCGATGAACCCGAACCCCTTCTCCGAGTTGAACCATTTGACGGTGCCAGTTGCCATCGTTCTCTGCCTTCTCTTCTGCACGGGTCACGGGAACGACCCACGGCCAGTGTCCCCCAAGCGCGGCTGAAACGCGAGTATTCTGCTTGTTCGTGACCTCCCGCATCCCGACCGTCCTGTTCGTCTGCGTGCACAACGCCGGACGCTCCCAGATGGCAGCCGGCTACGTCCGCAATCTCGCGGGCGACCGGGTGCGCGTGCTCTCGGGCGGCTCGGAGCCCGCCGCCGGCCTGAACCCCGCCGCCGTCGCGGTCATGGCCGAGGAGGGCATCGACATCGCACGCGAGGTGCCGTCGATCCTCGAGACGGAGCAGGTGCGCGACTCCGACGTGGTGATCACGATGGGCTGCGGCGACGCCTGCCCGATCTTCCCGGGCAAGCGCTACGAGGACTGGGAGCTGGAGGATCCGGCCGGCCGGGATCCCGAATCCGTCCGGCGCATCCGTGACGACATCCGCGGACGCGTCGAGGGGCTGCTGCGCTCGCTCGAGGTCTGAACGCCCGGCAGCGGCAGCCCCTTCCCACGGCGCCCGCCGACGCCTACCATCCAAGCCAGCGGCGGTCGCCCGATGCGTCGCTGGGCGACAGGAGGCCGGCGATGACCGACGCGGAGGAGCAGCTCCCCGAGACGCCCTCGGGAGAGCCGATCGACGTGGATGCGATCGCCGAGGGCGGCGGACGCGGGCCATACGACGCCGACGGTTTCGTCGAGCCCGAGCACGACGAGACGGCGGACGACGAGACGGCGGACGACGACGAGGCGGTGCGCGACGAGGAGTTCGACGGCGTGGACCTGAACCGAGACGATCCGTACGACTGACGTTCATCCGGCACCCCTTGTCCCCCGGCCGTGTACCCCGCTAGGGTCGAGCCAAGCAAGCTGCACGTTCGGGGAGGGGTGCCGCGTGACGACCTATGAGACGCCGATCGGTAATGCGCCGAAGGCAGGGCAGGACATCCATCTCGTCCGGTGGGTTCATCGGGCGGACGGGTGGAGCAGCGAGACGCTGCTGTGCACCTACCTGGCCGGCACTCCGCACGACTGGATCGTGGAGTCCCGCGGCCAGCGCGTGGAGCTGCCGCGCGAGGAATGGGCGCAGTTCGCCTTCTGACCGTCCCGGTCGACGCGTCTGCGGCTGCGCCGCAGGGCGTCAGAGTCCTGCGTGCGCCGCGAGGTAGTCGACCGCCGCGCGCCAGTCGACCGAGGGGATGCCCTCGCCGGCCTCTTCTTCGCCGGGCACGCGCGCCACGAACGTCGGCCACGGTTCGCCGTCCGGATGCTCCTCTTCGACGAGCCCCAGGTAGTCGCCGCCGTAGTAGACCTCCCACGCCGCCATCGAGGTCGGGCTGTACATGAGGGTCAGCGGCAGGGAGCCGTAGGTGTAGACGGCGTGCTGGTGCGCGAGCTGCTTCTCCGTCATGTTCGGCAGGATAGGCGTCTTCCCTCCGAGGCGGAAGGGACGATCGCCGTGCCGGCCGCGCTCAGGCGACGTCCCGGTCATCGCCGTCGTCGTCTTGAGATTCCTCGTGGGTGGCGGCGACCGCGGCGGCGACCACGTCGCGCATCCGGCCGCGACGGGCGAAGGCCGCGCGCTGCCGGCCCGCGCCCCCTCCGGTGCGGACGATCCGGGCGAGCCCCCGCCTCACCAGGGCGAGGTCCCCTGTTCGCTCCAGCGCGGGCGTGGTGTGCGCCAGCAGCGCGGCCAGCGCGTCCGCGGCCGAGCCGGCGAGGCCGGTACCGGGATGCGGGAGCCGCCCGCTCACACCGGTGAGGGCCGCCTGCCATTCGGCGAGCCGCAGCGCCGCCGACGGCAAGGGGATCGGAGGCTCCCCGGCACGCCACTGCGCCGCCGCCGTCTCGACGAGCGCGCGGACGAGGGCCGCCAGGACGACCGTGTCGCGCGCATCCAGGCAGACGTCGGCCACCCGCACCTCGATCGTGGGCTGCTTGTGCGAGAGCCGGGCATCCAGGTAGAGCATCCCCTTGTCGAGGATCACCCCGGTGTCGACCAGCAGCCGTTCGAACCGGTCATACGCCTCCACCGATCCGAACACGTCGGTCGGACCGGCGCTCTGCCACTGGTGCCAGACGACGAACCGGTAACTGGCGTGGCCGGTGTCGACGCCACCGGCGTACGGCGAGTTCGTCGTGAGCGCGAGCAGTACCGGCAGCCACACGCGGATGCGGTCCAGCACCGCGACGCCCTCCTCGCGCGACGCGATGCCGACGTGCACGTGGCACCCGCAGACCAGCGTTCCGCGGGCCGTCACTCCGTAGCGCTGCATCATCTGCTCGTACCGGTCGTCCGTCGTCGCGTGCGGGCGCATCCGCAGGGGCGACATGGCGAGCGCGGCGGCGCGTGCTCCGTGCGGCCGGGCGAGCCGGTCGGCGAGCTCGCGCCCGGCGACGATGTCGGCGAGGAGCGCGGTCATCGTCTCGCACGGCCTGGTCTGGGTCTCGATCATCTCCTGCTGGATCTCGGCGCTCACGGCGGGGCCGCCGCCGGCGTCCGGGGCGTCCGCCAGGGCGAGGGGCGCCACCGGCGACGCGGCCCCGCGCGCGTCGACCAGCAGGAGCTCCTCCTCGACCCCGACCGTCCTCACGGCACCACTATGCGCACTGGTCTCGGACGGCGGCAATCCCTTGACGATGTGAATCGGCCGTGTGCGTCGATGGGTCCGGCAGGTCGTGACGCGAGGGCGCCCGGACCCTAGACTCGGCGGCATGACGGCTCCCGACGCATCCGCTCTCACCGCCCTCTGGAGCTCCGCCGTCGCCGGGGATCCGGCCCGCGTCGAACGGGCGCTCGGCGAGAACAGCCGGCTGCCCGGCCCCCGTGCCGACCTGGAGCTCGCCGGGAGGTTCGCCGATGTCGTCGCAGCGTCACCCGAGCGCGACGGACCGGCAGTGCTGGCGCTGCTCGACGGCTGGCTGGCACATCCGCCGCGTCTCGCCGCCGACCTGCCGGAGCCGCAGCGCGAGTACGTCGCCGCCTGCGCCGCCCTCGCCGCAGGAGCCCTCGGCGGGGTGTCCCTGCTGAGCGGTGCGGCGGTCGACCAACGCTGGCGGGTGCGCGAGATGGCCGCGACCGGGATGCAGCGCATCCTCGATCGGGACTGGCCGGGCGGCCTGCGGGAGGTCCGGCGGTGGCTGCACGGGGACGACGCGACGGCTCTGTCCGACCGGGCCTTGTCCGCGCGGGCGTTGTCCGCCCGGGCCGCGGTCGCGGCCGTCGCCGAGCCGCGGCTGCTCACGCAGGCTCCCCACGGCGCGGAGGCCTGCACGGTGGTCGGCGATGCGATCGACCTGCTGCTCTCCGTCGCCGCCGGCGACCGCCGGGATCCGGACGTCCGGGTGCTCCGCCAGGCCCTCGGCTACGCCGTCAGCGTCGTGGCGGCCGCGGCCCCCGACGAGGGCATCCCGCTCCTCGAGCGCCTCGCCACCTCGGCCGATGCGGACGCCCGGTGGATCGCCCGCGAGAACCTGAAGAAGGCGCGGCTGACCAGACTGGGTACGGCATTGGACGTGGCGCGCGAAGCGTCGGCGCTGACCACCTGACGCCGCCTCAGCGCAGCAGCGCCTCCACCATGTCCCGGCCCAGGCGGGCCGCGGCGACGATGTCGAAGACGTAGACGACGTAGCGCCCGTCGCGGGTCGTCGTCACGAATCCCGCCTCCTTCAGGATCGCGAGGTGCCGCGACACCTCGGGGGCGCTCATCCCCCAGGCCTCGGCGAGATCGGCGGTGGTGTGCGGGCCGCGGATCAGGCTCCGAGCGAGGCGGAGCCGCACCGGGTTGTCGAGCGCGTGGAGGCGCTGCTCGATCACGTCGACGGAGGTCGGCGAGGCGGGCGCGGCGCCTCCCGCGACCGGATACTGGATGACCGGACGCCACCCGGGAGCATGGACGACGAGCAGATGCGGATGGCCGAGCACGCTCGGCAGGAACGTCACGCCGCGCTCGTCGGCGGCCGTCGCGTCGTCCTGCAGCTTGTCGACGACGATGCGGGCGCCGTCGTCGGCCACCGTCACTGCCGGCGACACCGTGTCGACCAGGCGTCGCAACCCGGAGGTGGCGAGCACGTCGTGCTTGAGACGTGCGTCGGCGGCGAGACGAGGCTGGAGCTGCCGCCACGCATCGGCGAAGAACGCGGCCTCGCAGTCCTCCAGCAGCCGGCGGATCATCGCGCGGGCACGGGGCGGGTCCCCCAGCACGTAGTCGACGAAGCCGATCTGACGGGGCCCGCGGGCGAGTGCCCGCTCGCGGGCGAGGTCCCGGGCCGCCGCGTCGACCAGCGGCGACCCCAGCTCGCGGTGGAGCGGCACCGTCCCGCAGCTGCTCGTGAGGAGCGCCGCCGACACCCAGGTCTCGTCGTCGAGCGCGTCCACCGCGTCCAGCTCGTCGGCGAGCGCCGCCCCCGGTTCGGCGGGCAGCAGCATGTCCGCCCGCGACGTGCGCCAGAGGAAGTCGGCGTCGATCAGGCGCTCGAGCAGTTCGGGCTCGACGGATGCGGAGACGGACGACACCCAGCCTCCCTGCGCCGGGTGGTGGGCCGGCTCCACGAGCAGGTGCACCGCCGACCCGAGCTCGGCCAGCGGGGACGGGGCGAACCGGTACCGCTCGGCCGGCACCCGGCTGACGTCGATCGAAACGCTCATGCCGTCATCCTCGCAAGGATCGGTCCGCCCGGGAGCGCGGATTGACGAAGATCGTCAATCGGAGCGCGTGCCGGCTCCGTTCTCGGCGAAGGTGGGCGCCATGACCATCAAAGAGCTCCGCATCCCGCACCCCGGCCCGCTGCTCCCGCGGGGGCTGCACCGACTGTTCGAGACCGTCCTCCGCAGGCACCGGGCGTGGATGCGGTCCGCGCCGATCCGCGCCGCCGCGCTCCGCCGCCGGCTCGACGACGCGGACGCTGCACGCATCGCGGCCGAGCGGGCCCGGCTCTTCGCGGGCGTGTTCAGACCGTGACGGTCCCGTCGTCGGCCAGCGCCCATCCGGGGTTGAACGCCACCTCCCAGACATGCCCGTCCGGGTCGGCGAAGTAGCCGGAGTAGCCTCCCCAGTCCGTGCGCTCGGCGGGCTTCAGGATGCGTCCGCCGGCGGCCTCCGCCTGCGCGAGCACGGCATCCACGCCATCCACGGTTCGCTGGTTGCACGCGAGGGCGATGCCGCTGAACGCGCCGTCGACCGGAGTGCGGGCGTCCGCCGCCAGCTCGCTGCGCGACCACAGCGCGAACGCCATGCCGGGCAGCTGGTAGAAGACGACGCCCTCCGGAGCGCTGGCGGGACGCCAGCCGAGGCCGTCCTCGTAGAAGGCGCGCGCCCGCGCGAGGTCGTCCACGCCGAGGGTCACGAGGCTGAGTCGCTGGTCCATTCCGCGACCCTACCCCCTGGCCCCTGCCCCGTGGATTGGAGTCAGCGGGTCAGCGCCTGGTCGATGTCGCCGAGCAGGTCGTCCAGGTCCTCGATGCCGACCGAGAGCCGGATGACGTTGTCCGGCACCTCGAGCTCGGTGCCGCGCACGGACGCGTGGGTCATCTCCGACGGGTAGCCGATGAGCGACTCCACACCGCCGAGCGACTCCGCCAGCTGGAAGACGCGCGTCGACTCGGCGAAGGTGCGGGCCGCCGCGGCGCCGCCGCTGAGCGCGACGGAGATCATGCCGCCGAACCCGCTCATCTGCCGCGCCGCCAGATCGTGGCCCGGGTGACCCGGGAGCCCCGGGTAGTAGACGGCGTCGATGCCCGCGCGGCCGACGAGCGCCTCCGCGATCGCCTGCGCGTTGGCGGTGTGCCGCTGCATGCGCACGTCCAGGGTCTTGATGCCGCGCACGGTCAGCCACGCGTCCATCGGAGCCGAGACGGCACCGGCGGCGAACTGGATGAACTGGACCTTCTCGGCCAGCTCCTCGTCGGCGAAGACCACGGCGCCGCCGATCACGTCGGAGTGACCGCCCAGGTACTTCGTCGTCGAGTGCACCACCACGTCCGCGCCGAACGAGAGCGGCTGCTGCAGAGCCGGGGAGGCGAACGTGTTGTCCACGACGACGAGCGCGCCGGCCGCGTGGCCGAGTTCGACGAGCGCGGCCAGGTCGCTGATCTTCATGAGCGGGTTGCTGGGCGTCTCGATCCAGAGGATGCGGGTGCGCTCCGTGGTCAGCGCGGCGCGGACGGCATCGAGGTCCGTGAGGTCGACGGTGGTGTTGCCGATGCCCCAGGCCCGGTGGATGCGGTTGATCAGACGGTGGGTGCCGCCGTAGACGTCGTTGCCGAGCACGACGTGGTCGCCCGGAGCGAGCACGGCGCGCAGCAGGGCGTCCTCCGCGGCGAGGCCCGAGGCGAACGAGAGGGCGCTCACGCCGCCCTCGAGCGAGGCGAGCAGGGTCTCCAGCGACGTACGGGTCGGGTTGCCTCCGCGGCCGTACTCGTAGCCGTTGCGCAGACCCCCGATGCCGTCCTGCACGAAGGTCGACGTCTGGTAGATCGGCGGGATGATCGCGCCGGTCGTCGGGTCGAACTCCTGGCCCACGTGGATGGCGCGGGTGGCGAAGCCCTGGTTCTGATCGTGCTCGGCGGTCATGGCGGTGTCTTTCGTGTCGGTTCGTCGATGTCGGAGCGGGGGCGCGGGGCGGAGGGCCCCGGCGGGGTCAGTCGCTGAGGTAGTTGAGCAGGTCCTGCCGGGTCAGCACGGCGAGCGGCTTGCCGTCCTCGGTCACCAGCAGGGCGTTGGCGGTGCCGAGCGCGGCACGCGCCGCCGTCACCGGCTCGTTCACGCCGATCAGCGGCAGCGGGTCGCCGGTGTGCTTGGCCACCGGGTCGCTCATGGCCGCGCGTCCGCTGAACACGGCGTCGACCAACGAGGTCTCGTCGAGCGCACCGGCGACCTCGCCCATCACGACCGGCGGCTCCGCGGTCAGCACCGGCAGCTGCGACACCCCGTACTTGTTCATGATCTGGATGGCGTCGCGCACCGTCTCCGCCGGGTGCGTATGCACGAGGTCCGGGAGGTCGCCGCGCTTGGACTTGATGACGTCCTGCACGGTCGACTCGTCCGGCACCTCGCTGAAGCCGTAGGACTGCATCCACTTGTCGTTGAAGATCTTGGCCAGGTAGCCGCGACCGCCGTCCGGGAGGATGACGACCATGATGTCGTCGGCGGTGAGGCTCTTCGCCGCACGCAGCGCGGCCACGACTGCCATGCCGCTGGACCCGCCGACGAGGATGCCCTCCTCGCGGGCCAGGCGGCGCGTCATGTGGAACGACTCGGCGTCGGTGACCGGGATGACCTCGTCGACCACGGTCGGGTCGTAGGCGGTCGGCCAGAAGTCCTCGCCGACGCCCTCGACGAGGTACGGCCGGCCGGTTCCTCCGGAGTAGACGGACCCTTCCGGGTCGGCGCCGATGATGCGCACGGCCCCGTCGGACACCTCCTTGAGGTAGCGGCCGGTGCCCGAGATGGTGCCCCCGGTGCCGACGCCGGCGACGAAGTGCGTCACCCGGCCGTCGGTGTCGCGCCAGATCTCGGGACCCGTGGTCTCGTAGTGGCTGCGCGGGCCGTTCGGGTTGGCGTACTGGTTCGGCTTGAACGCACCCGGGATCTCGGCCGTCAGCCGGTCGGAGACCGAGTAGTAGGAGTCGGGATGCTCCGGCGGCACCGACGTCGGCGTCACCACGATCTCCGCCCCGTAGGCGGTCAGCACGTTGCGCTTGTCCTCGCCCACCTTGTCGGGCAGCACGAACACGCACCGGTAGCCGCGCTGCTGGGCGATGAGCGCCAGGCCCACGCCGGTGTTGCCGCTCGTCGGCTCCACGATCGTCCCGCCGGGCTTCAGATGCCCGTCGCGCTCGGCCGCGTCGATGATGCGGCTCGCGATGCGGTCCTTGGACGAGCCTCCGGGGTTCAGGTACTCGAGTTTGACGAGCACCGTCGCCGCGATCCCCTCGGTCAGCCGGTTGAGCTTCACGAGCGGGGTGTCGCCGACCAGGTCTGTGATGGTCTCTGCGTACTTCACGGGGACAACGGTAACAGCGCGCGGCCGGGGGATGGCTCCTGTTACAGCCCGTAGACTCTCGTGCATGCCCGTGTCCGATCTCTCGCCCGTGGCGCAGGACTACCTGAAGTTCATCTGGTCCGCCACCGAGTGGGAAGGCGACCCGGTCACGGTCAAGCAGCTCTCCGAGCGGATGGGCGTGCGCGCGGCGACCGTCTCCGACGGCATCCGCCGGCTGACCGAGCAGGGGCTGCTGGCCCACGAGCCGTACGGGGGCATCGAGCTCACCGACGACGGCCGGCGGCACGCGGTCGCGATGGTCCGCCGTCACCGCCTCATCGAGACCTTCCTGGTGGAGCAGCTCGGCTACGGCTGGGACGAGGTGCACGACGAGGCGGAGGTGCTCGAGCACGCCGTCTCGGACGACCTGGTCGAGCGCATCGACCGCCGCCTCGGGTTCCCGGCCCGCGACCCGCACGGCGACCCCATCCCGACAGCGGACGGACAGCCCCGCCGCCCCGACGCGGTCCCGCTGCTGTCGGCGCCGACCGGAGTGGAGGTCGTCGTCGCACGCATCTCGGACGCCGACCCCGCCATCCTGCGCTACCTCGGCGAGCTGCGCATCGGTCTCGACACGGCGCTGACCGTGGACGAGCACCGGGAGTTCGCCGGCGACGTCACCGTGCGCACGGCGGAGTCCACGATCGTGCTGGGCGCGACCGCCGCCGCCGCGGTCTGGGTCGTCACCGCCTGATCCGCTTCGCGCCGCGCTGGCGGAAGTACCGGAGGACATCCCGACCGGCACGCCGAGCCGGCGCAGGCAACGGAGGACATCCAGCCTGGTTTCTCCCCGTTTCTCCTCCGCTGGCCACGCACGCGCGGCGTGTCGTGGTCTCAGCCCCCGGTCACGGTCAGCACCACCAGCGCGAGGTTGAGCACGACGACCAGCCCGGCCACCACGCCCCCGGCCAGCCGCACCCAGAGCCGGTCCACCCGCTCGCCCAT
Organism: Leifsonia sp. NPDC058194; assembly: GCF_042883605.1. Classification (NCBI taxonomy): domain Bacteria; kingdom Bacillati; phylum Actinomycetota; class Actinomycetes; order Micrococcales; family Microbacteriaceae; genus Leifsonia; species Leifsonia sp. NPDC058194. Next base: position 186,272 of record NZ_JBHVVL010000001.1, read on the forward strand.
GACCTCCCGTGAGCCGGTCAGCCGCAGCAGCGGGATCATCGCGAAGGGGATGCCGAGGCTCAGGAACACCTGCGAGAGCACGAGTGCCCAGGTCGGGTCGACGCCGAGCGCGAGGATGATCACGGCCGGGATGAGGGTGACGATCCGCCGGGCCAGCAGCGGGACGCGCACCCTCAGCAGGCCGCCCATGATCGTCGCGCCCGCGTAGCTGCCGACCGAGGTGGAGGCGAGACCCGACGCGAGCAGACCGATCGCGAAGACGACGCCGACGACCGGTCCGAGCGCGGAGGAGATCGCGGCGTGCGCCCCCTCGATCGTGTCCGTCCCGGCGACCCCGCGCAGTGACGCGGCGGCGACGAGCAGCATGGCGATGTTCACTGCGCCGGCCAGGATCAGCGCGAGCACGACATCCAGCCGAGTGGCCCGCAGCAGCGTGCGCACCCGGCCCGCGTCCGCCGAGACGCCGTGGCGGTCGCGGGCGAGCGCCGAATGCAGGTAGATCGCGTGGGGCATCACGGTCGCGCCCAGCATGCTCGCCGCGAGCAGCACGGTGGGCGCACCGTCGAAGCGCGGCACCAGGCCGCCCGCCGCCGCGCCCCAGTCGACCGGGCTGACGAACATCCCGGCCAGGAACCCAACCGCGATCACGCCCAGCAGGCCCAGGATGACGGCCTCGAACGGTCGCTGTCCCCGGCGCGATTGGATGCCGAGGATGCCGATCGACACCGCTCCCACGATCACTCCGCCGACCGGGAGCGGGAGACCGAAGAGGAGGTTGAGGGCGATCGCACCGCCGATCACCTCGGCGATGTCGGTCGCGGCGGCCACCAGCTCGGCCTGCACCCAGAACGCCCGGCGTGCTCCGGTGCCGAGCCGGGCGCCCAGCAGTTCCGGGAGGCTCTTGCCCGTCACGATGCCGAGCTTCGCCGACTGGTACTGCACGAAGACCGCGATGGCGTTGGCGGCGACCAGGACCCAGACGAGCAGGTAGCCGTAGCGCGCGCCCGCGGTGAGGTTGGCGGCGACGTTGCCCGGGTCGACGTAGGCGATGGCGGCGACGAACGCGGGCCCGAGCAGGAACAGCAGCCGGGCGCGGGAGCCGGTGCTGCGCTCCGCCGTCGTGACCGCCATCTACGCCCTCCCGAACTCAAGTGTTAGCCCAGGCTAACACTCACGCCGCCAGCGCTCCGACCCATTCACCCCACCCGGCAACTCCGGAGATATACCGGGCCCCGGCCGGATTCGCCGGAGTTCCGGCGAACTGAGCGGCGTGGCGCAGAGAATCTCCGGAATTGCCGCAGCAGGCCGCCTCATGCCTCCGGGCTGAGCGACCCTTCGATCTGCTCGCGGTACAGCTTCGTGTAGACCCCGCCGGCCTCCAGCAGCTCGCGGTGCGTACCGCGTTCGACGACCTGTCCGTGGTCAACGACGAAGATCACGTCGGCCGCCACGATGGTCGAGAGCCGGTGGGCGATCGCGATGGTGGTGCGTCCGCGGGAGGCGGTGTCGAGCGCCTGCTGCACCACGCGCTCCGAGATGGTGTCGAGGGCGCTGGTGGCCTCGTCGAGGATGAGCACCTCCGGGTCCTTGAGCAGTACGCGGGCGATCGCGATGCGCTGCTTCTCCCCGCCCGAGAGACGGTAGCCGCGCTCTCCGACGATGGTCGCGTACCCGTCGGGGAAGCTCACGATGGTGTCGTGGATGTTCGCGAGGCGGGCGGCCGCCTCCAGCTCCTCGGCGGTGGCATCGGGTCGGGCGTAGCGGAGGTTCTCGGCGATGCTCGCGTGGAACAGGTAGGTCTCCTGGCTGACCACGCCGATGTGCGAGACGAGCGATTCTTGCTGCAGTTCGCGGATGTCCGCGCCGCCGAAGAGGATGCGCCCGCCTGTCGCGTCGTAGAAGCGCGGGATCAGGTACGACACCGTCGTCTTTCCGGCGCCGCTCGGCCCGACGAAGGCGGCGAACTCGCCGGAGCGGATGGTGAACGACACGTCGTCGAGCGTGTTCCGCTCCCCCTCGCGCGCGTCGGGGTAGCGGAAGACGACGTGGTCGAACTCGATCCGTCCGAGGTCGCGCTCGGGGTCGACGGGCACGGCGTCCGGGAGGTCGGCGATCGCGGGCTTCAGATCCAGGTACTCGAAGATGCGGGCGAAGAGCGCACCGGAGGTCTGCAGGTCGAGCGCGACCCGCATGAGCGCCAGCAGCGGGAACAGCAGACGCGCCTGCACGGTGGTGAACGCGACGATCGTGCCCGCGGTGATGTCCGTCGCCCCGCCGAGGATGAGCCAGCCCGAGACCACGTAGACGATCGCGGGGATCGACGACAGGAAGATGTTGACCATGGCGAAGAACCACTGGCCGCTCATCGCCTGCGAGACCTGCAGGCGGATCTGGTTCTCGTTCTCGTCGGAGTAGCGCTGCACCTCCGCACCCTGCCGGTTGAAGCTCTTCGAGAGCAGGATGCCCGAGACGCTCAGCGTCTCCTGCGTGATCGCCGTCATGTCCGAGAGCGACTCCTGCGTGCGCGTGGCGATGCGGGCGCGCACCTGCCCGACGCGTCGCTGCGCGATCACCAGGATCGGCATGAGCACCACGGCCACGATCGTCAGCTGCCAGTTGAGCAGGAGCATCGCGACCAGCGCCGCGATCACCGTCACCGTGTTGCCCAGGATGCTCGACATCGTGTTGGTGAGCACGCTGGCCACCCCGCCGACGTCGTTCTGCAGCCGGGACTGGATGATGCCGGTTTTGGTCTTCGTGAAGAAGCTCAGCTCCATCGACTGGAGGTGCGAGAACAGCCGGACGCGCAGCGCCCCCATGACCTTGTTGCCGACGGAGGCCGTGAGGTAGGTCTGCCAGACGCCGAGGAGGGACGAGCCGACGAAGACCACGATCATCGCGACCACGATCTCGATCAGCACGGGCATATTCGGCCCGGCCTTCGGGAAGAGCCCGTCGTCGAAGGCGCGCTGCGTGAGCAGCGGCGGGATGACCGAGAGCGCCGCTCCGATGAGCACGAGCACCATCGTGACGATGATGGCGGTCCGGTGCGGTGCGAACAGGGTGACGATCCGCCGGAACAGGTGCGGTATCTTCGGCGCCGTCGCGTTGAGGGCCTTCTGCGCCTCGGCATCGCCGCCGCTGACGCGCGATCGCATCCCGCCGCCTCCGCCGCCCATGCCCATTCCGCGCATCCCGCTCACGGTGTCAGCCTAAGCCCGCCGCCCGACCTGCCCGTCCCCACTGGATATGACCGGTCCCACGAGACGCCGTCCCCCGCCCGAGGGTGGAACACCGTGACGGAACCGTGATGCAAGCGCTTGACGTAAACGCTTGCATCGGTCGGAGCCGCGGGGGTACGGTGTCGGCGGGCGCACCCGCGCTCGCACCAAGAGCTCAATGAGGAGTGAAATGAAAGCAGCACGTCTCTCCGTGGTCGCGGGCGTCGCCCTGGTCGGCCTCGCACTGGCCGGTTGCACAGGTAGCGGATCCGGGGGCAGCAGCGGCGGCGACGCCTCGCAGAACCTCACGGGCAAAGGTCCGATCACCTACGTGCAGGGCAAGGACAACTCGAACGTCGTCCGCCCGCTGATCGAGAAGTGGAACGCCGCGCACCCCGACGAGAAGGTCACCTTCAAGGAGCAGACCGATCAGGCGGACCAGCAGCACGACGACCTGGTGCAGCACTTCCAGGCGAAGGACGCCAACTACGACGTCGTGGACGTCGACGTGGTCTGGACGGGTGAGTTCGCCGCGAAGGGCTGGCTGCAGCCCCTGACCGGTGACTTCAAGATGGACAACTCGGCTCTGCTCGCACCGACCGTGAAGGCCGGCACCTACAACGGCACGCAGTACGCGGCGCCGCAGACCTCCGACGGCGGCATCCTGTACTACCGCAAGGATCTCGTGCCGACCCCGCCGAAGACGTGGGACGACATGCTCAAGGACTGCGACATCGCCAAGGCGAACGGCATCGGCTGCTACGCCGGTCAGTTCGCGCAGTACGAGGGCCTGACGGTGAACGTGGCCGAGGCGATCAACACCAACGGCGGCACCATCGTCGGCGACGACGGCAAGACCGTGACGGTGGACAGCAAGGAGGCCAACGCTGGTCTCTCGCGTCTGGTCGACGGGTTCAAGAACGGCCAGATCCCTGCTGAGGCGATCACCTACCAGGAGGAGCAGGGCCGGCAGGCGTTCGAGGCCGGCAAGCTGCTGTTCCTGCGCAACTGGCCGTACGTGTACAACCTGGCCAAGACGGACGGCTCCTCGACGGTGAAGGACACCTTCGGTGTCGCGCCGCTGCCGGGTGTCACCGCCGACAAGCCGGGCGTGTCCAGCCTGGGCGGTCACAACGCCGCCATCAGTGTGTACTCCAAGCACAAGGCGACCGCGTTCGAGTTCCTCAAGTTCCTGCAGAGCGAAGAGACGCAGAAGTTCTTCGTCACGCAGGGATCGCTGGCACCGGTCCTGTCGTCGCTGTACGACGACGCCGACCTGAACACCCAGCTGCCGTACCTGACCACCCTGAAGACGTCGATCGAGAACGCAGTGCCGCGCCCCGTCTCGCCGTTCTACCCGGCCATCACCAAGGCCGTTCAGGACAACTCCTACGCCGCCCTCAAGGGCGACAAGACGGTCGACCAGGCGCTGAAGGACATGGCGTCGGCGATCCAGACCGCCAGCCAGGGCTGACCCGGCCGGTCTACCGGTCACCGGGCGGCGGGATCCTTCCCGCCGCCCGGTCCCACACTCTTCTGCCACTTCACCGGAGGCACACATGTCAGCGTCGAACGTCGTCGCCCCCCCATCCACCACCAATGGCAAGCCGCCGGTCCGGGCCGGCATCAAGCAGAACAGGCGCCAGCAGAGCCGCTGGGCGTTCTATCTGATCATCCCCACGCTCATCCTCCTGGCCGTCGTCATCGGCTACCCGGTCGTCAGCGCGATCGTCATGTCGTTCCAGAAGGACGCCGGGCTCGACCCCGCGACCGGTCTGTTCGTGCAGGGCGGCTTCGCCGGTTTCCAGAACTACGCCCACTGGCTGTTCCAGCAGTGCATGGGCCCGGACGGCTCGACCATCGCCTGCCCGCCCGGCAACCTCGGATCCACCTTCTGGAACGCGGTCTTCGTCACCTTCTTCTTCACGGTGACGACCGTCATCCTCGAGACCGTCCTCGGCCTCTGGTTCGCCCTGATCATGAACCGCGCCTTCCGCGGCCGCGGCCTCGTGCGCGCAGCCATCCTCATCCCGTGGGCCATTCCGACCGCCGTCACCGCGAAGCTGTGGTTCTTCATCTTCTCGGTCGCCGGCATCGCCAACGCCATCCTCGGGGCGCACATCCTCTGGACGAGCGACGAATGGGCGTCCCGGTTCGCGGTGATCATCGCCGACACCTGGAAGACCACGCCGTTCATGGCGCTACTGATCCTGGCGGGCCTGCAGCTCATCCCCGAAGACGTCTACGAGGCGGCGAAGATGGACGGCGCCTCGACCATGCAGCGCTTCTGGCGGGTCACGATGCCCCTGCTCAAGCCTGCACTCATGGTCGCGATCCTGTTCCGCGTGCTCGACGCGCTCCGCATCTACGACCTGCCGGCCATCCTCACCGGCGGTGGAGGAGGTACGGGCCATGCCACCACGACCTTGTCGATCCTCGTGATCGATCAGATCAGACAGGGCTTCAACAGCGCCGCCGCCCTCTCGACCATCACGTTCATCATCATCTTCCTGGTCGCCTTCATCTTCGTCCGAATACTCGGGACGAATGTCGTGAAAACCCAGGAAGCCCAGCAGAAGGGAGCGAAGTGATGACCGCAGTCGCCGGCCCGGCCACCGCCACCGCGGAGGCCAACGCCCTCCCCCGCACCGACACGAAGAGACGAGGCAAGGCCCGTCGCCGCAACGCCGGCGTCCGCACCGGCGTTCAGGCGATCGTCATCGTCCTGTGGTGTCTGCTGCCCTTCTACTGGATGGTCGTCACCTCGTTCCGGGATGTCGGCTACACGTTCGACACGACGCCCTGGTTCACGCACTTCACGTGGGACAACTACACGACGGCGTTCTCGACCAACCTGGGCAACCACCTCGGTCAGGCGCTGCTGAACTCGCTGATCATCGGCGCCTGCGTCACCGTGGTGTCCCTGATCTTCGGCATCTTCGCGTCCTACGCCCTGGCCCGTCTGGACTTCCGGTTCAAGGGCATCGTGCTCGGCATCATCCTCGCCGCCTCGATGTTCCCGGGCGTCGCGCTGATCACGCCGCTGTTCCAGCTGTTCACATCGATCGGCTGGATGGGCACCTACCAGGCGCTGATCATCCCGCAGATCTCCTTCGCACTGCCGCTGACGGTCTACACGCTCTCGTCGTTCTTCCGCGAGATGCCCTGGGATCTGGAGGAGGCGGCCCGGATCGACGGGTGCACGCAGGCGCAGGCGTTCCGCAAGATCATCCTGCCGCTGGCGGCCCCGGCCGTCTTCACGACCGCGATCCTGGCGTTCATCTCGTCGTGGAACGAGTTCCTGATCTCCAGCCAGCTGTCCAGCGACGCGACCCAGCCGGTCACGGTGGCCATCGCCTCCTTCACCGGCAGCCAGCCGCACCAGGAGCCGTACACCGCCGTGATGGCAGCCGGTACGATCGTGACCGTCCCGCTCATCATCCTGGTGCTGATCTTCCAGCGCCGGATCGTCGCGGGGCTCACCGCCGGCGGAGTGAAGGGCTGAGCAGATGCGCTGGAGCGATCCGCGGGAGGCCGTCGACGTCGGCATCGGCTTCGTCGGGTTCTTCGCGTTCGCGTTCTTCGTCATCACGCTGGTCTGCGAGCTGACGGGACAGCCCGCGCTGATCTGGGCGCTCGTGACCCTGGTCCTCGTCCTGCTCCTCGTCGCACTCTGGCAGGCGCGTCGCCGCATCCTGGCGGCGCGCCTCAGAGTGCAGCAGGAGCAGGCCGCCTCCGAGCAGCTCTGAGCCGCCGACGATGCGGATGCCCGGGATCGAGGAGGTCGCGCGCGCGACGGGCGTCTCGACGGCGACCGTGTCGCGGGCGTTGCGCGGGCTCCCCAACGTCTCGGACACGACGCGCGCCGCGGTCCGCCGCGCCGCCGACGAGCTCGGGTACGTCGCCTCCTCCAGCGCCTCCGGTCTGGCCAGCGGCCGCACCTTGGCGCTGGGTGTCGTCGTCCCGTCGGTCAGCCGCTGGTTCTACACACAGGTGATGGAGGGGGTCGACTCCGAGCTGCGCTCGGCGAGCTACGACATGATCCTGTTCAACCTGGGCGGCCACCGCGGCGACCGTGAGCGGGTGTTCCATCGCAGCATCCTGCGCAAGCGCACCGACGCCCTGCTCGCGCTCTGCCTCGACTTCACCGTGGAGGAGCGCGAGCAGCTGGCCTCGCTCGGTCATCCCACCATCGTCGTCGGCGGGCCCGTCAAAGGGCTGCGGAGCGTGGGGATCGACGAGCGGACGACGGCCAGGCGGGCGACCGAGCACCTCATCGGCCTCGGCCACACCGAGATCGCGCATCTCGGCGGGGAGGACGAGGAGGGCCTCAACAGCCAGGTCCCCGCCGGCCGTCTGCGCGGCTTCACCATCGCCATGCGCGCCGCCGGCCTGCCGGTGCGGCAGGAGTGGATCGTGCCGGGCGGGTTCGCCCTGCCGGCCGCCCGCGCCGCCATGAACCGGCTGCTCGACCGGCCCGGCCCCCGGCCGACCGCGGTCTTCGCTGGCTCGGACGAGATGGCGTTCGGGGCGATCCTCGCGGCGGGCGATCACGGTCTCAGCGTGCCCGGCGACCTCTCGGTGATCGGGATCGACGACCACGATTTCTCCGCCTCGTTCGGGCTGACGACGATGGCGCAGAGCCCCTTCGAGCAGGGTTCCGCCGCGGCCCGCATCCTGCTCGACGAGCTGGCCGGCGGGGACCCCCGCCGCGGGTCGGTGCGCTCCCCCGTCACCTTGATCGTCCGATCCTCGACGGCTCCGCCGCGCGGCGTGTACCGAGCAGCCCCGTCCATCTGAAAGAATGTTTCTGCGCCGCTGCTGCGGATCGCGCCTTTCGGGTAGGCACGATCGAGTGGCAGAGGTTGTTCGCGGCGGGCTTTCCTAGGCCTGAACGCGAGAAGGGCCGCCCTGACTAGGACAGGGCGGCCCTTCGTATTCGTGCGAGGTTCAGTCGGCGTCGGCGAGTGCCAGCACTTCGGCTTCCTGCTGCGCGGACTCCCGCGGCGCGTCGACGCGGCGCAGGTGCTTGTGGCCGATCATCACGAGCGCGACGGCGATGAGCACCGAGACGGCACCGGCGAAGAACGGCGTGGCCGGGCTGATCGTGTCGGCCAGGAGGGTGGCGGCGGGCGGCGCGATGGCGCCGCCGAGGAACCGCACTCCGGAGTAGGCGCTCGAGGCCACCGAGCGGGGCAGGTCCGTCGCCTCCATCACGCACTCGGTGAGCACGGTGTTCAGGATTCCGAGGAGCAGACCGCCAATGATCACGCACACGATGAGCGCGGCGAGCGACGAGATGAACAGCCCAGCTGCCAGCAGGTCGATCGCGAGGAGCGGCATCACGATCCAGAGCACCCGGGTGCGCGGGAGCCGCGAGGTCAGCAACGGCGCGACCCAGACCGACGTGACGGCGAGGGACACGCCCCAGCCGAAGAAGATCAGTCCGAGGGTGATGGCGTCTTCGACGCCCAGCGGCACGAGGGCGAACGGAGTGTAGGCGAGCAGCACGAAGAAGCCGATGTTGTAGAACAGCGCGGCCGCGGCGAGGAAGCCGAGGGCGGGCTTCGCGAGGGCACGGAACGGCGCGGAGAGCTTCGTCGGGACCGGCTTCTCGGGGTTCTTCTTCAGCATGACGACGATGGCGATGAAGCCGAGTGCCATGAGAGTGGCCGTGCCGAAGAACGGTCCGCGCCAGCTCCAGCTGCCGAGCAGCCCGCCGAGCAGAGGGCCGATGGCGATGCCGAGGCCCAGCGCCGCCTCGTACAGGATGATCGCGGCGGAGGTGCCTCCCGAGGCGGCCCCGACGATGGTCGCGAGTGCCGTGGAGATGAAGAGCGCGTTTCCGAGGCCCCAGCCGGCACGGAAGCCGATGATCGACTCCACGTTCTGCGAGAGCCCGGCGGCGAGAGCGAACGCCACGATGAGGGCGAGCCCGATGAGGAGGGTGCGCTTGGCGCCGATCCGGCTCGAGATCCAGCTGGTGAAGAACATCGCCAGGCCCGTGATGAGCAGGTAGCTCGTGAAGAGCATCTCCGTCTCGGTCGGCGTCGCCTCGAGGCTCTTGGCGATCGCCGGGAGGATCGGGTCGACCAGTCCGATGCCCATGAAGGCGATGACGGAGGCGAAGGCGACGGCCCACACTGCGGTGGGCTGCTTGAGGATGTTGTCTGGCTTGTCGTGGGACATCGAGGGTGGACGGCTCCTGGCGTTCGGTGGTGCGGAGGTGGTGCGGAAGGGAGGTGCGGCGCGGTCAGCGCACGGCGGCGAGCGCGGCGGAGGTCGCGGTCGAGAGCTCGACGCGGGAGGCGATGAGCTCGACGGTGCAGCGCATGGCCGCCAGCTCGTCGTCGCTGAGGTCGGCGAACATCGGCACCAGCGCGGCGGAGAGCTCGTCGCGCCAGGCCTGGAGCGCGTCCGCGCCCTTGACCGTGAGGGCGATCTGCCAGGCGCGGGCGTCATCGGTGTCGGCGATGCGCTTGACCCATTCGGATTCGACGAGCGTGCGCACCAGCTTGGTCATCGTCGGCTGCGAGACCCGGCTGTGCGAAGCGAGCTCGCCGAGGCGCAGCGGGCCGGAGGTCTGCAGCACGCTCAGCGTGCGCCAGATGGCCGGCGACTCGGTGCTGCCGGTCACGCGGGCGGCGAGACGGGTGAGACGATGGCTGGCGACGACCAGATCGCCGAGCGTGCTTCTCAGTTCTTCGGTGCTGTTCTCGGGCATGAGAACCATTTTATATAGCTAGCCTATATAAATCAAGCGAATGCATCTATTACGTGCGGCTGATATACGGCATCTATGATGCTTCAATCGGAGCATGCGACGAAGCACACCTCCCGAGCCGCCTCGGACTGCCGACGCGGGCTACCAGCGCGAGCTCAAGCCGCGACACATCCAGATGATCGCCATCGGCGGTGCGATCGGCACCGGCTTGTTCCTGGGCGCAGGAGGCCGGCTCGCGTCGGCGGGCCCGTCCCTCGTGATCGCCTACGCGGTCTGCGGCCTCGCCGCGTTCCTCATCCTCCGCGCGCTGGGCGAGCTGGTGCTGCGACGGCCGGACTCGGGGTCGTTCGTGAGCTACGCCCGCGAGTTCCTCGGCGAGAAGGCCGGGTTCGTGACCGGATGGATGTACTGGATGTACTGGGCGATGATCGGCGTCGTCGACGCGACCGCCGTCGCCGTCTATCTGCGGTTCTTCGGTGCCTACCTGCCGTTCTTCGCCGAGGTGCCGCAGTGGGTGTGGGCTCTCTCGGCGCTCGTGCTGGTGCTCGGCCTCAACCTGCTCTCGGTGAAGGTGTTCGGAGAGCTCGAGTTCTGGTTCGCCCTCATCAAGGTCGCTGCGCTCGTCGTCTTCCTGGTGATCGGCATCCTGTTCGTGGTGCTCGGCACCCCGGTCGCCGGACACACCCCGGGGTTCGCCCTCCTGGCCGAGAGCGGCGGGATGTTCCCGCACGGTCTCGTCCCTCTCGTCCTGGTCGTGCAGGGCGTCGTGTTCGCGTACGGCGCGATCGAGCTCGTCGGCACGGCGGCCGGCGAGACCGCCGATCCCGAGCGGACCATGCCGCGCGCGATCAACTCCGTCATCCTGCGCATCGCGCTCTTCTACGTCGGCTCCGTGCTCCTGCTCGCCCTGCTCCTGCCTTCGAGCGCGTACTCCGCCGACGAGAGCCCGTTCGTCACCTTCTTCGCCTCGATCGGCGTCCAGGGCGCCGACGTGGTGATGAATCTCGTGGTGCTGACCGCCGCGCTCTCGTCGCTCAACGCCGGCTTCTACTCGACCGGCCGGATCGCCCGCTCCCTCGCCGAGCGCGGTGCGGCACCCGCGTTCGCCACGCGGATGAACCGCTCCGGCGTGCCCTACGGGGGCATCGTCATCACCGGCGCTGTCGCCCTGCTCGGCGTCGTCCTGAACGTGCTCCTGCCGGATCAGGCGTTCGAGATCGGCATCAACCTCACCTCGGTCGGCCTTCTGACCGCCTGGACCGTCATCGTGCTGTGCCAGTTGGCGCTGTACCGCCGCTGGCAGCGCGGCGAGGAGGAGCGACCGTCGTTCCGGATGCCCGGCTCGCCCTGGACCGGCTACGTCGCCCTCGCGTTCCTCGGCACCGTGGGCGTGCTCATCGTCCTCGACTACCCGACCGGTACGTTCACCGTCGGCGCGGCGCTGGTGATCGTGGTCCCCCTGCTGATCGGCGGATGGTTCGTGGTGCGACGCCGGGTCGCAGCATTCGCTCAGCGGGAGGCCGACGAGGCGGCGGCCGCGCCGCGCTGAGCGATCAGGTACGCCTGCCGCGACTTCTCGGGCGCGACCGGCTCGCGCCGCACCTCTCCCACGACGGCGAAACCGGCCGAGGCGAGGCGGCGGCGCACCCGGTCGGGCGACTGCCGCCGGGTGCGCAGGTCGATGTCGTGGCCATACGCGTGGGTCAGGTGCACGACGTCCTCGTCCCCGCCGGTGCTCACCTGGAACGCGAGCAGCAGCCGTCCTCCGGGTCGCACCACGCGCGCGAACTCGCGGAAGGCGGCGTCCTGCTCCTCCTGGGGGATGTGGATGATCGAGTACCAGGCGAGTGCGCCGGCCAGCTCCCCGTCCGCGAACGGCAGCTCGAGCATCGAACCGACCGTGAACCGGAGGCCGGGATGCTCGCGCCGGGCGACCTCCACCATCCCGGGCGAGAGGTCCAGTCCCGCGACGTCGAGCCCGAGCGCGGCCAGGTGGCCCGCGACGCGACCGGGGCCGCAGCCGAGATCGGCGACCGGTCCACCGCCGTCCGCGATCACCTGTTCGGCGAAGAGGCCGAGCACCGCCCGGTCGAACAGGTTGGTCCGCAGATCGTCGCGCAACAGATCGGCGTAGTCCCGCGCGACCGTGTCGTAGGCGAGGCGTGTCGCTCGGGAGTCCGCTGAACCGCTCATGCCGGAAGCCTAAGCGCGCACGACGCACCGGCGCCCCCGGGCCGGAGGTTCCGGCCCGGGGGCGCTTCGTGTGTCGGGTTACCGCAGGTACCGGTCGTACAGGAGGGTCCTGCGGTAGAGATCCGGCGGGTGGGCACCGTCGTCGCGGTCCTCACCGTGCAGGAGTGCGGCCCCGTAGCCGCGGAGGAAAGTGGCGCAGCTGCGCCACAGAGATGTACTCATCGTGGTTCTTCTTCCGGTTGTGCGTCCTTGCACACCGATGCGCGCGGGCAGGCGCGATCGGACGCTCCGATATGGATGAGCGTCCACGTCCGCGCGCCGTTAAACGCACGGAGGGCGTCGCCCCGTAGCGGGGGCGACGCCCTCCACAACGCGGACACTCTCGTAAGAGGAGTCCGCGTCGTACAGCGTCAACCTGCGTGTAGAAGAGCCCCGATGGGGCGTCGACTACTTAAGGGTGATGGTGGCGCCAGCCTCTTCGAGCTGCGCCTTCGCCTTCTCAGCGGTCTCCTTGTTGGCACCCTCGAGAACGGTGCTGGGGGCACCGTCGACGAGAGCCTTCGCCTCACCGAGGCCGAGGCTGGTGAGGGCGCGCACCTCCTTGATGACCTGGATCTTCTTGTCACCGGCGGCCTCGAGGACGACGTCGAAGGAGTCCTTCTCCTCGACCTCTTCCGCGGGGGCGGCAGCGCCGGCACCGGCCGCAGCAACGGCGACGGGGGCGGCGGCGGTGACCTCGAAGGTCTCCTCGAACTTCTTCACGAACTCGCTCAGCTCGATGAGCGTGAGCTCCTTGAACGCCTCGAGCAGCTCGTCAGTCGACAGCTTTGCCATGATTTTCTCCTTAGTGTGTGTGGTTACTCACCGCTTGCGGGGCCCGGAGGCCTGGTCCTCGAGGGACCTACGCAGCGGACTCCTGCTTCTCACGCAGCGCGTCGACCGTGCGAACGGCCTGCGACAGCGGTGCGTTGAACAGATATGCGGCTCCGAACAGCGAGGCCTTGAAGGCGCCGGCCAGCTTGGCCAGCAGAACCTCACGGGACTCGAGGTCGGCGAGCTTGCCTACCTCTTCGGCGGTGAGCGGGTTACCGTCGAAGTAACCGCCCTTGACCACCAGCAGAGGGTTCGCCTTGGTGAAGTCACGCAGCGCCTTCGCGACGGCGACCGGGTCTCCGTGCACGAATGCGATCGCGGACGGACCGGCGAGCTCGTCGTCGAACGACGAGATACCGGCCTTGTTGGCCGCGATCTTGGTCAGCGTGTTCTTCACCACGGCGTACGTAGCGTGCTCACTGATCGACTTGCGCAGCTCCTTGAGCTGAGCGACAGTGAGACCGCGGTACTCGGTCAGCAGAACGGCGGTCGAGCTCGTGAACAGGTTCTCGAGCTCGGCAACCGTGGCTTCCTTGTTCGCCATGGCCTACCTCTCAATCTTCTTCGTCGCACATCGCGGGAGCGATGTGCGCCTCGACCGCGGGCAAGAAAAAAGCTCCGGCGCAGAGGCACGGAGCTGGAGGACGCAGGAACCTGCGAGTCTTGCTTCATACACCTGCGCGGGCGCCCACCTGAGTGGATCTTCTCTCCGTGCGAACACGGCGACCAGCGGTCTTTGGCTTCGACAAGGGTACGTGATCGGTGGCCCGCGGCGCAAATCGGCTCGGCCCGGCCCACCCCGGGCGAAGTTCAGCGATGGCGGCGGAGGAAGCCGCGGACCGAGGCGCCGTACCCGGGCCGCAGCACGACCTCCCCGTGCGCGCAGCGCCGGTGGGCGACGACGCGGGAGTCCGGGATGCGGTCCGCGGTCGCTCGGACGACCTCCGGCGGGTAGAACGCGTCGTGGTCTCCGGAGTGGAAGAGGGTCGGCGCGGTGATCCGGTCGGCGACGTCGACGATGTCGAAACCGTCCTCGGCGCGTACGAGCGGCACGAGGGTCGCGACGTCCTCCGGCGGGGTGAGAAGCGGGGCGACGGCGCGGAGCATCGGGCCCGCCCCGAGGAAGTCGAGGGTGGCGAGCGCGAGCTCGGCATCCGCCCGCCGGTCGCCGGCCTCCACCTGGTCGGCGTACCGCCGCTGGAGCAGCCGCCCCTCGTCGCCGAGGCGACCGGCACCCGACACGATCACGAGCGAGCTCACGAGATCGGGGTGGTCGACGGCGAGCTGGAGGGCGATGCTCGCACCGGTGGAGGTGCCCAGCACCGGCACCGGTGCGGCGAAGCGGCGACGGAGCGCTCGAGCGTAGACGTCCGCGATCTCGGCCATGGTCGCCCCGGCGGCCACCGCGCCGGGCCGGCCGAGTGCGTAGACACGGTGGCCGTCGGTGCCGCGGAGGGACAGTCGCTCGGTGAACGCGTCGATCCCGCGCGGGGCGTGAGGCACCGACGGAAGGCCGCGGAGGAAGACGAGAGGCGGCGCGGAAGCGGGACCGTACGGCGTCGCGGCGATGGTCGCCGGGTCGGTCACTCCCGTGCCGTTCCGGAGGCGGTGTCGACGGCCTCCTCGGGCTCGATCTCCTCGGGCTTGATCTCCTCGGGCTCGATCTCCTCGGGCTCGATCTCTTCGGGCTCGATCTCCTCGGGCTCGACTTCTTCCGGCTCCAGCATCGCCTCGGGCTCGGCGGACGAGCCGTCGCTCTCCACGAGGGGCAGGCTGACGGTGAACACCGTGTCGCCGGGCTCGCTGCGCACCGACACGTCGCCGCCGTGCGCCTCCACCACGGCCTGCACGATGGCGAGGCCGAGCCCCGTCGACCCGGTCGCGCGGTTGCGGGAGCTGTCGCCGCGGGCGAACCGCTCGAACAGCGTGGACTGCAGCTCGTCGGGGATGCCGGGGCCGTCGTCCGCCACGGTCACGATCGCCCGCCCGGCCTCGCGGTCCACGGCGAGCGCCGCCGTCACGACGGTGCCCTCCGGTGTGTGCACGCGCGCGTTGGCCAGCAGGTTCGTCACGACCTGGTGCAGGCGCGGAGCGTCGCCGACGACCTCCACCGGCTCCTCGGGCACCAGGATGCGCCAGCGGTGGTCGGGCCCGGCGGCGTGCGCGTCGCTCAGGGCGTCGATGAGCAGGAGCGAGAGGTCCACGGGATCCTGGTCCAGCTCCCGACCCTCGTCGAGGCGGGCGAGCAGCAGGAGGTCCTCGACGAGCGAGGTCATGCGGGTCGCCTCCGACTCGATGCGGCCGAGCGAGCGCGTGACGTCTGCCGGGAGCTCGTGCGGGGCACGGCGCGTGAGCTCGGCGTAGCCGCGGATGGAGGCGAGCGGCGTCCGCAGCTCGTGGCTCGCGTCGGCCACGAACTGGCGCACCTTCTGCTCGCTGGCCTGGCGGGCGGTCAGCGCCGACGCCACGTGCCCGAGCATGCGGTTGAGCGCGGAGCCCACTTTGCCGACCTCGGTGTGCGGGTCGGTGTCGGCTTCGGGAACACGGACCGAGAGCGCGACGTCGCCGCGGTCGAGCGGCATGTTCGCGACCTGTTCCGCCGTCCCGGTCACCCGCTCCAGCGGCTTCATCGCGAGTCGCACGATGACGCTCGCCAGCAGGAAGGCGAAGATCAGCCCGGCGAGGGTCACCAGCACGATCACGAGGGTGAGCTGGGAGACGGTCGCGTTGACCGGGGCGAGCGGCAGCCCGATGATGACGCTGTCGCCGTTGTCGAGGGGCACCGCGGCGACCCGGTAGTCGCCGACGGTCGGCCCGAGCGTGATGGTGCGCGGCGTCCCGTCCGCGGGCAGCTTCAAGAGGGCCTGACGATTGATGTCCACCGTCTGCGGAGCCGCGGACTGATCCGGTGCGCCCTCCGGCGGCCGGTCCGCGAGGATGACGGGGTAGAGCAGGTTCTGCCCGTTGCGCACGACGCCGAACGTCTCGGTCTGCTGTCCGGGGGCCGCGACCACCTGGGGGACCTGGGGGCCCGTGGGTCCCGAGCCGAAGAGCGAGTTCGCCCGCTGCTGGCCGCGGCTGAGCGACGAGGTGAGCTGCGAGTCCAGTCGCCCGACGAGGTAGCTCTGCAGCGCCAGCACGCTCACGGTGCCGATCACGGCGCCGAGCACCGCGAGCATCGCCACGACGACGAGCACGACACGGCTGCGCAGCGTCCACGAACGGAAGGGACGGAGGCGTCGGACGCGACCGGCCGCCCCCTCGGATGCCGATGCGCCCGCGGTGCGGGCAGTGGTCATTGGGCGGCCTTCACCATGTATCCGGCACCGCGCACGGTGTGGATCATCGCGGGGCGCCCGGCGTCGATCTTCTTGCGGAGGTACGAGATGTACAGCTCGACCACACTCGAGGAGCCGCCGAAGTCGTAGCTCCACACCCGGTCGAGGATCTGCGCCTTGCTGAGCACGCGCCGCGGATTGCGCATCAGGAAGCGCAGCAGCTCGAACTCCGTGGCCGTGAGCTGGATGGGCTCGCCGTCGCGGTGCACCTCGTAGCTGTCCTCGTCCAGCACGAGGTCGCCGACGATCAGAACCGGGTCGTCGTGGTCCGCCACCGCCGCGCGCGACCGGCGCAGCAGCCCCCGCAGACGCGCCACCAGCTCCTCCAGGCTGAACGGCTTCGTCACATAGTCGTCGCCGCCGGCGGTGAGCCCCGCGATGCGGTCGTCGAGGGAGTCCTTCGCGGTGAGGAAGAGCACAGGCGCCTCATTGCCGTCGGCGCGCATCCGCGAGAGGACCTGCAGTCCGTCGATGTCGGGGAGCATGATGTCGAGCACCACGACGTCGGGCTTGAACTCGCGCGAGAGTTGCAGAGCCTGCTGACCATTGGACGCCGTACGCACCTCCCAGTCCTCGTAGTGCAGCGCCATGGCGAGCAGATCCGTCAGCGTGGACTCGTCGTCGACGACGAGCACGCGGATGGAGCTGCCGTCCGCACGGCGCAAGAGGGTACGGGGCTGGCTGGAGGCGCTGGAGGCGGCGCGGGCGTTGATGGTCACCTTTCCCATTATGAAGAGCGGTCTTCGCGCCGGCTATGCGAAACCTATGGAGAGTCTGAGAACCCGCACGGCGACGATTCCGGGGATTCCGCGCCCCGATCCGCCGATTCCCCTTGCCGCGGCGACCACGCCGGGAATACCGTGTCGCGCAAACGACTCGAGCCTGTTCGTGTTGTGCACGCAGTGCTCCGGGAGGTCACCGTGTCCACGTCGCAGGAAGACGAGCGCTCACTGCAGGAGAAGCCGGACGAGCCCGAGGCCTCCCTCGCCCTCGACCGGGTGTTCGACACCCAGCTGAAGAGGTCGCGCAGCGCCTATCTGCGCGCCTCCCGGCGGGCGGAGCAGGTCGGCGAGGCGCTGGCAGATGTCGATGAGCGCTTCGTCCGCCTCGCCTCCGACCTCGCCCGGCTGGAAGCTCCCGTCCAGTTCCCCCGGGAGGTGCATCCCTCCCCCGGTGAGCTCCATACCCTGAGCCTGGTCACCACCAACAGCAGCGACCGCCTCTTCTTCGCGACCCCGCCCTACGACACGACGTGGACGACGTTCCAGCCGCCTGGCGCCGCCGGCACCCAGGCCCGCGGACCGAGCGTCTCGAAGCCGCAGGCCAGCATGTTCATCGACCTCGCCGAGACCTACGTCGACCGGCCGGTGGCCGAGGGAGGCTGGATGTACGCGGGTGCCGGCGTGGGCCTCTGGTTCAAGCCGAAGGCCCCCTCGACCTACGTTCGCGTGTCCGCGCTGGTGGACTACGAGTATGACTGGGCCGACAGCTCCAGCCTGCAGGTCGCCCACAACCGTGCGCAGCTCTGCGTGATGGTGCAGCACCGCCGCGGGCCGGGCGATATGGAGACGGTGGTCGACACCCGGGACCAGCTGTGGGCCGACGGCACCTCCTGGTATGAGGACCACAGCGACAGCGGAGGCGGCTACTGGCCCAACCAGAACTACTTCTGGGGCACCAGCAGCGACTGGTACCTCGTCTGGTTCTGGATGAACGGCGGCATCGACTTCTCGACCAAGGCCACCATCGGATCGAGCAAGGCCTACCAGACCTGGCACGCGCGCATCCCCTTCATGGTCTTCGAGCAGTGGGCGTGACCTTCCCGCCCTGACAACCTTCCCGCCCTGACAGGTTCAGCGAAAACATAGCTTCCCCATAACGGGCCGATAGGGACCGGACCTAGCGTCCCCCCGTCATCATCGGTCCACAGTGAAGTTTGGAAGCCAATGTTCGGGACGTATCTGCGACGGGAACTCCTCAATCGTCGCAAGCAGACGGTCATCATCGCGATCGGCATGGCCCTCGCGATCGCCCTCGTGATCATCGTCAACGCGGTGTCCGCCGGAGTGAAGGATGCGCAGGCGAGCGTGCTGCAGTCCGTCTACGGCGTCGGCACCGACATCACCGTCAGCCAGCCCGCCACGGCGGGCAGCGGCACTCCGCAGGCGGGTGGCGGGCGCTTCGACTTCGGTGCGAACTCCGGCACCGACGCGGGCGGCAGCCGCAGCGTCAACACCTCCCGCCTCGAGCCGACCCGGGGGGCCACCGTGATGGCGGACTCGACCCTCGCGACGGTGCAGAAGGTGCAGAACGTGTCGGCCGCGGCCTCCGTCCTCTCCCTGACGAACACGAGCTTCAGCGGCACCCTCCCCGACTTCCAGCAGCTGCGTCAGGAGCGCCAGGCCGGTGGCACGGGAGGCGGCGGCGAAGCGGCCGTGCCCTCCCCCGCTCCCACCGGCGGTGCGGACGGCGCAGGCGGCAGCTCGTTCAACGTCGACTCGTTCAGCGTGCTCGGCCTCGACCCGGCCGGCAAGTCCGTCGGCCCCCTGGCCTCGGTCACGCTGACCTCCGGTCGCACCTTCACCAAGGCCGACGCCGGCAAGGACGTCGTCGTGCTCGACTCGGCCTACGCCAAGACGGCCAGCAAGGCGGTCGGCGACACCGTCACCATCGGCGGCACCGACTTCACCGTCATCGGCGTCGTCGCGGCCACCGGCTCCGACTCGACCACCGCCTCGAACGCGTACATCCCGCTGGACGTCGCCCAGACCCTCTCGGGTCAGACCGCCAAGATCTCCTCGGTATACGTCACGGCTGCCTCCTCCAGCGACATCTCGCAGATCAAGACGGATCTGACCAAGGCGCTTCCGACGGCGACCGTCAGCACCCAGGCCGACCTCGCCTCCGACGTCTCCGGTTCGCTCGGCAGCGCCGGCGACCTCATCTCGAACCTCGGCACCTGGCTCTCGCTCATCGTGCTCGCGGCGGCGTTCCTCATCGCCATCCTGTTCACGATCTCCGGCGTCACCCGGCGCACCCGTGAGTTCGGCACCCTGAAGGCGATCGGCTGGTCGAACCGCCGCATCGTCGGGCAGGTCGCCGGCGAGTCCGTCGTGCAGGGGATCATCGGCGGCGTCATCGGCGTCGCGGTCGGCCTCATCGGCGTGCTCGTCGTCAACATGATCGCGCCGACCCTCACCGGCTCCGTCAACACTCGCACCGGTTTCGCCGATGCGGCGGGACGCGGCGGCGGCGCGGTCGGAACGGCCGCCACCAACGCGCCCGGCGGCGGCTTCGGCGGGGCGGGAGGCGGCTTCGGCGGGGCGGGAGGCGGCTTCGCCGGTGCACGCCAGGCCGCGGCCTCCACCAGCGAGATCGCCCTCCACGCTCCGATCACGCTCTGGATCATCGTCGGGGCGGTCGGCCTCGCCGTTCTCGGCGGTCTGCTCGCCGGTGCGATCGGCGGATGGCGCGCCTCCCGGCTCCGCCCCGCAGCCGCCCTCCGCTCGGTCGCCTGACCCCGTCGCCTCACCTCTGCCGTCTCAAGGAGCACCCGTGTACACCCTCACGAACGTCACCAAGAAGTACACCCAGTCCAAGCGCGAGGTCGTCGCCCTCAAGGACGTCACCGTCGACATCCCGGACGGTCAGCTCGTGGCCATCCAGGGGCCGACCGGCGGCGGCAAGTCGACACTGCTGCAGATGCTCGGCGCCCTCGACCGACCCACGTCGGGCTCCGTCGAGCTCGGCACCTCCAGCCTGTCGAAGCTGGGCGACGGCAAGCTGACCGGCATCCGCGCGAACGAGATCGGGTTCGTCTTCCAGGGGTTCAACCTCATCCCGACCCTCACCGCTCAGGAGAACGTCGAGACCGCGCTCGCACCGCTCAAGGTGAGCGCGGAGGAGCGCAAGCGCCGCGCCGCCGAAGCCCTCGCGTCCGTCGGTCTCGGCGACCGCGGGACGCACCTGCCGTCGGAGCTCTCGGGCGGTCAGCAGCAGCGCGTCGCCATCGCCCGCGCCCTGGTGAAGAACCCGGACGTGCTGCTGGCCGACGAGCCCACGGGCAACCTGGACGAGGAGACCCGGGACGAGATCATGGATCTGCTCGAGGGCCTCTGGCGCGACCGCGGCCTGACGCTCATCATCGTCACGCACGACAGCGCGGTCGCCAAGCGCGCCCAGCGCCGCCTCCACATCAAGCACGGCCAGGTCAAAGAGGTCGCGTAGACCCACCCGACGCCGACGCATTCGTGCCGAATGTCGACTCTGCGGAACGCAGAGTCGACATTCCGCGCCCAACCGTTGGCGGGGGGGGGGGGGGCGGCGCCCACTCCGCGGGCGGAGGCGGGCCCGACGCCCCGGCGCGCGGGG
>NZ_JBHVVL010000001.1:207001-264852 GCF_042883605.1 Leifsonia sp. NPDC058194
TTTTCACAGCCCCCTACGGAATACGATATATGCACACGTATGGGGGGCTGGTATTTGTTTATAAGATACTGAATGTCGACTCTGCGGAACGCAGAGTCGACATTCGGCACGAATCAGTGCGCGGTGGGGGTGGGGACGACGCTCATGCCGAGGGCTTCGGCGAGCACGACGGCCTGACGCTCGTCGATGGTGGCGCCGCGCAGGCGCACGTCGGCCGGGTCGACACCCGTGAGGTCGCTGCCGACGAGGGAGGCCGCGGTGAAGTCGGCGCCGGTGAGCACCGCGGCCGAGAGGTCGCAGCCCTCGAAGCGGGACTCGGCGCACCGCGCCTCCCCGAGATCGGCCTCGCGCAACCGCACGCCGCGGAAGTCGGCTCCGCGCAGCTCGGCTCGCGACAGCCCGGTGAACGCCCAGTTGCCGCCTTCCACCTTCAGCAGCGCGAAGTCGCAGGAGTGGAAGGTGCTGCCGGTGAGCTTGCACCGCAGGAAGGTCGTGTCGAAGAAGTTGCAGCCCTGGAAGGTGCAGTTCACGAACGCCGAATCGGTGTGCTCGCTGACGTTGAACTTCACCGAGCGGAACGTGCAGCCGGTGAAGGTCGCGCCGGTGGAGCGCAGCTCCGTCATGTCGACGTCGACGAACTCGACGTCGACGAACTCGACGCCGTCGAGGTCGCGACCGTACCAGTCCTCACCGCGGACGATGCTCTCCGTGCTCACCCGTCGAGCCTAGCCATCGACCGCCGACACTCCCGCCCGCCCGGTCTCAGTCCTGGTTGCTGAACGCGGCGTCGAAGGACGCGGTGGGCGTCTTCCAGAGCAGCGAGCGGATGTAGCCGACGGCCTCCTTCGCACCGTGCAGGCGGTCCATGCCGGCGTCCTCCCACTCGATCGAGATCGGGCCGGTGTAGCCGATCGACTCCAGGGCGCGGAAGGAGTCCTCCCACGGCACGTCGCCGTGCCCGGTGGAGACGAAGTCCCAGCCGCGGCGCGGGTCGCCCCACGGCAGGTGCGAGCCCAGCACGCCGGCGCGACCGTTGCGCGGGCGCAGGCGTGTGTCCTTGCAGTCCACGTGGTAGATGCGGTCCTGGAAGTCGACGATGAAGCCGACCGGGTCGATGTCCTGCCACATCATGTGCGACGGGTCCCAGTTGAAGCCGAACGCCTTCCGGTGGTCGATGGCCTCGAGGGAGCGGACCGACGACCAGTAGTCGTACGCGATCTCCGACGGGTGCACCTCGTGCGCGAACCGCACGCCCTCGCCGTCGAAGACGTCCAGGATGGGGTTCCAGCGGTCGGCGAAGTCCTGGTACCCGGCGTCGATCACCGAGGCCGGCACCGGCGGGAACTGCGCCACGTAGGGCCAGATCTTCGATCCCGTGAATCCGACGACCGTGTCCACACCGAGCTTGCGGGCGACCTTCGCGGTCAGCTTCAGCTCCTCGGCAGCGCGCTGCCGCACGCCCTCGGGGTCGCCGTCGCCCCACACCTTGGAGCCGACGATCGCCTGGTGGCGGAAGTCGATCGGGTCGTCGCAGACCGCCTGGCCCTTGAGGTGGTTGGAGATGGCCCACACCTTCAGCCCGTAGCGGTCCAGGATGTCGAGGCGCCCCTGGAGGTACGCGTCGTCCTCCGCCGCACGCCACACATCCAGGTGCTCGCCGGACGCGGCGATCTCGAGGCCGTCGTAGCCCCACTCGGACGCGAGCTTAGCCACCTCCTCCAGCGTGAGGTCGGCCCACTGGCCGGTGAACAGGGTGACCGGGTGCGTGCGACCCGATTCGGCGTCAGTCATCAGTTGGTTCCCATCTCGATCCACGTGCCCGCCTCGGCGGAGTCGAGCACGGCGTCGGTGATCTGCACGGCGCGCAGGCCGTCGGTGAAGCGCGGCAGGCCGTCGGGGTCCTCCCCCGCGACCGCCGCGTAGCTGTCGGCGACGAACGCGTTGAACGCGTCCTGGTATCCCTGCGGGTGCCCCGAGGGGACGACGCAGAGCCGGGCCGCGTCAGCACTCAGCTGATCGCCGTCGCGCGGGATCAGGAGGCTGCCCGAGCGGCGCCCGACCCAGAGGGTCTCCGGCTGCTCCTGGTCGAAGGCCACGCTCTCCGCGGTGCCCGCGATCTCCAGCAGGAGACGGTTCTTGCGGCCCGGGGCGACCTGCGAGACGAGCAGGGTCCCGAGCGCGCCGCCCTCCGTCTCGATGACCACCGCGACGGCGTCCTCGGTCGTGATGGCCGAGTGCGACGCCCGCTCGGCGAAGACGGTCTTCTTCGTGGCGGAGACGCGGGAGACGCGGTCGCCCGAGACGAACTCCACCAGGTCGACGAGGTGCGAGCCGATGTCGGCGAACGCACGCGAACGACCGCCCTGCGCCGAGTCGACCCGCCAGTTGTCGTCACCGGATCCGAGGAGCCAGTCCTGGAGGTAGGAGGCGTTGATGCTGAGCACCTGCCCGGCCTGGCCGGAGGCGAAGCGGTGACGCGCCTCCCGCACCATCGGATGGAAGCGGTAGACGAACGGCACGGTGGCGACGCGCCCGTCGGCGGCACGGACCAGCTCCCGCGCATCGGCGGTCGTCGTCGCGAGCGGCTTCTCGCAGATGACGTCCTTGCCGGCCGCCAGCACCGCTCCCGCCTGCGCCGCGTGCAGGGCGTTCGGCGTGGTGACGTGCACCACGTCGATGCTGTCGTCCGCGAGCAGCTCGTCGAGCGATCCGTACGCCCGGGCGACGCCCAGCCGGTCGGCGGCCGCTGCGGACTTCTCCGGCGTCGACGACACGATGCCCGCCAGATCGGCCCGGGCCGCGCGTGCGGCCCGGGTGTGGACCTCGGCCATGAAGCCGCCGCCCACGATGGCGACCCGGAGGCGTTCGCCCGCCCGGCTCTCCTCGCGGCGGGTCAGCCCGCCGTTCGTCGCGTCTCCCACAGTCACGTCTCCCCTCCCGCGCCGGCTACGCCAGCGTCGCCGCTCGGGGGTCCCAGTCCTCGGGGAGGGCCGGAGCCACCTGCACGGTGCTCTCGATCTCGACCGGGACGCCGGACGTACCGGCCTCGATGGTCGCGACCATCACGTCGAGCACGTGGAACGCCTGCTCGCCGGAGGCGCGCTCGGGCACGCCGGCTCGGATCGCACGTGCCAGCTCGACCACGCCGGTGCCGCGGGTGGAGGTCGACCCGGTCGAGGCGACCGACTCCTCGCCGTCGGCGCCGTGGATGAGCAGCTCGCCCTCGAACGTGTTCGGGTCCGGTACCACGAGGGTGCCGTCGACACCGGCGACCTCGAAGAGCGTGCGGCCGAGCTTCGAGTCGAAGCTGAAGATCGCCTGTGCGGTCTGGCCGCTCTCGAACTGGTAGAGCGCGGACACGTGGGTGGGGACGGTGACCGCGAACTCCTCGCCGGCGCGCGGTCCCGAGCCGATGACGCGCGTCTCGCGCGACTTCGAGGCGACGGCCGTGACCCGCGCGACGGGTCCGAACAGCTGGACCAGCGCGGTGAGGTAGTAGGGTCCGATGTCGAACAGCGGACCCGCCCCCTCCTGGAACAGGAAGTCGGGGTTGGGGTGCCACGACTCCGGGCCGGGCGACTGCATCAGGGTGAGCGCGGTCAGCGGGGCGCCGATGCGTCCGGATTCGAGCAGACGTCGGGCGGACTGGATGCCCGCACCCAGGAAGGTGTCCGGGGCCGTCGCGACGCGGAGGCCACGGGCGTGCGCCGCCTCCAGCAGCTCCTGCCCGCTCGTGCGCTCGAGCGCGAACGGCTTCTCGCTCCACACGTGTTTGCCGGCGGCGAGCGCCTGCAGCGCGACCTCGACGTGCACCTTGGGGATGGTCAGGTTCACGACGATCTCGATGCCATCGTCGGCCAGGAGCTCCTCCACCGTCCCGAAGCCCGGAACGCCGAACTTCTCGGCCTGGGCGCGGGCCCGCTCCTGGTCGATGTCCGCGACGAAGCGGACCTCGAGGTCGGGGAACGTGGTGAGGTTCTCGAGGTACTGGGTGCTGATGACGCCCGCGCCGATGACGCCGACGCCCACGCTTCCCGCGCTCATGCGAGGCCCTTCTCGGTGAGGAAGGCGAAGCTGTCGGCGACGGCCTGGAACCGGTCGCCGCGCGAGTCGTCGAGCTCGACGACGCGCAGGGCGTTCGGAGCGGCGGCGATGATCTCGGCGATCGGGAGGGATCCCGCGCCGACGGCGACCTGGTCCTTGGTCTCCGTCGTGCCGGGGCCGTCCTTGATGTGGAGGGCGACGACGCGGTCGCCGAGGGCGGGGAGCAGCGTGAGCGGATCGTGGCCGCCGACGGTGACCCAGTACGTGTCGACCTCGAGCACGACCTCCGGCGCGAGCTTGCCCGCGAAGAACTGGAGGGCGGTGGTGCCCTCGATGGTGCTCTCGAGCTCGTGGGCGTGGTTGTGGTAGCCGGCGCGGACGCCGTAGCGGGCGGCGACCTCGGCCGCCTCGTTGAGCTGCTCGGCGATCGCGGCGACGTCTGCCGCCGTCTGCCAGCGCTCCGGCGCGACGTAGGGGTCGATGACGGTCTGGATGCCGAGGTCGCGTGCGGCGCCGAAGACCTCGTCGAGGTCGGCGCCGATGAAGCCCTGGTGGGTGGTCGGAGCCGTGAGGCCCGCCTCGGCGAGTCCGTCGCGCAGCGCGTCTCCGAAGGAAAGGAAGGCGAACGGCTCGACCTGGGTGAAGCCGATGTCCGCGATGCGGCGCAATGTGCCGACCGTGTCCTCGGTCAGCAGCTCGCGGACCGTATAGAGCTGCACGGAGAGTTTTGACGTCGACACAATGCTCCTCGTCGAGTGGTGGTGCGGATGGATGTCGCCAAGTGGCGGTGACCCCATTCAAGTCGGACTTCTGTCGATTGTCAATCAAAAGTCGCATACATGCGAATGATCTTTGGACGGAGCGCGACACGTGTGGTTCAATGACCGCATGACCGACACCGCGCGCGAGACGGGGCTGGTCGCGACGGACGCCGCCGACCTCCTGGCGATCCTGCGCGACGGCGTCCCGCGCACGCGCGCGCAGCTCGCCGAGCTGACCGGCCTGGCCCGCTCGACGGTCGCGGTGCGCATCGATTCGCTGACGGCCTCCGGCCTGATCGCCCCGGCAGGCGACGACGTGTCGACCGGCGGGCGACCCCCCGCGCGCGTCCGCTTCAATCCCGCCTCGCGCATCGTGATCGCCATCGACCTGGGCGCCACCCACGGCGTGGTCGCACTGGCCGACCTCGCCGGCGACATCCTGGCCCGCGACTCCCAGCGCCTGCGCATCTCCGACGGCCCGGAGGCCGTGCTCGACTGGGCGCTCGCGAGCGCCCGACGGCTATACAGGGCCAGCGGCCGCTCGGACGACGACCTCGTCGGGGTCGGCATCGGCGTTCCGGGCCCGGTCGAGCATTCGACGGGGCTTCCGGTCAACCCGCCGATCATGCCCGGATGGGACCGCTTCGACGTGCCCGCGTACGTCCGCCGCGTCTTCGATGTGCCCGTGCTCGTCGACAACGACGTCAACCTGCTCGCCCTGGGCGAGCACGCCCGCGTCTGGCCGGAGCAGACGGACTTGCTGTTCGTCAAGGTCGCGACGGGCATCGGCGCCGGTCTGATCAGCGGCGGCCGCCTCCAGCGCGGCGCACAGGGCTCGGCCGGCGACCTCGGCCACGTGCGGGTGCCGTTCGGCGCGGACACCCCGAGCCACGGCGCGCAGGACGCCGACCTGGAGGCTCTCGCCAGCGGGCCCGCGATCGCCCGATCGCTCACGGCGGCCGGCATCCCGGCCGAGACGACGGACGACGTCGTGGATCTCGCCCGTACCGGCAATCCGGTCGTCCAGCAGGCCATCCGCCAGGCGGGCCGCGACCTCGGCGAGGTGGTGGCCACCTGCGTCAACCTCCTGAACCCGTCGATGGTGATCGTGGGCGGCGGGCTCTCCCGCGTCGGCGAGCAGCTTCTCGCCGGAGTGCGGGAGGTCGTCTACCAGCGGTCGACTCCACTCGCCACCCAGCACCTGACGATCACGGAGTCCCGCTCGGGCGAGACCGGCGGCGTGATCGGCGCGGCGATCATGGTGATCCAGCACGTGCTCGATCCCGGCTCCGGTGCAGTGCGGGCGCTCTCGCGCTGATCTCCCCATCCGACCTCCTCCGTCCACCGACCATCGAATCGATTCGATCCGCTCCATCCCCCCTCTGAAAGGAACCTCGTGACCACCGAATCCCCCTCCTCCGGCACCGTCGCCGGTCGACCCCTGCGCGCCGGTGTGATCGGCCTGGGCTGGGCCGGTCAGCAGCACATGGAGGCGTACGCCACCCTTCCCGGCGTCGAGCTCGTCGCCATCGCCGGCATGGAGGACGAGCCGCGCGCCGCCCTCGGTGAGAAGTACGGCGTCGAGCGCCGTTACCGCGACTGGAAGGACCTCGTCGCCGACGGCGACCTCGACGTGGTCAGCGTCGCGGTCCCCACCTTCCTGCACGCACCGATAGCCGTGGGCGCGCTCGATGCGGGCATCCACGTGCTGAGCGAGAAGCCGATCGCACGCACGGCCGCCGAGGCGCAGACGATGGTCGACGCCGCGCACCGCTCCGGGCGCGTGCTCGAGGTCGCCTTCAACCACCGTCGCCGCGGTGACATCGAGGCTCTCAAGGCCGCGATCGACGACGGGCAGATCGGCCGCCCGTACCACGCCCGCGCCACCTGGCTGCGGCGCGCGGGCATCCCCGCCCTCGGCAGCTGGTTCACCAACCGCGAGATGGCCGGCGGAGGCCCCCTGATCGACATCGGCGTGCACGTGCTCGACTACGCGCTCCACCTCTTCGGCGAACCGCAGGTCGTCGCCGTCTCCGCTGTCACCCACTCGGAGCTCGGCGTGCGCGGCCGCGGCGGCTCGTCCGGCGGCAAGCAGCAGGTCGGCTCGGCGTACGAGGTCGAGGACCTCGCCACGGTCCTCCTCCGTCTCGAGGGCGGCGGCTCGATCGTGCTGGAGACGAGCTGGGCAGCCTACCGCCCCGCCGGCGACGAGTTCGGCATCACGCTCTACGGCACCGAGGGCGGCGCGGACCTCCGCGTGGTCGACTACGCCCCGGCCGGCGAGCTGACCGTCTTCACCGGCGACGGGGAGGAGACGGCGGATGTCCAGGTGACCGCCGATCCCGGCCGCGGCCACCTCGCCGTCGTCGAGACGTTCCTGGAGCATGTCGCCGACGAGGCGAACTGGGCCCGCTGGGACGGCTCCCTCGCCCTCGACCGGGCACGGGTGATCGACGCCGCCTACGCCTCGGCCGAGCGCGGAGCGGAGGTGCGCCTCCAGCCGGCGACCCAGGGCGCCGACGACGACACCGACACCCACACCCACACCCACACCGCGAAGGGAGCCTGACCCATGACCGCTCTGCGCGTCACCGTCTGGAACGAGGGGGTCCACGAGACGACCCAGCCTGCCATCGCCGCCATCTACCCGGACGGCATCCACGGCGCCATCGCCGAGGGCTTGCGTGAGCTGCTCGGCGAGGAGGTCGTCGTGCGCACCGCGACCCTCGCCGACCCCGAGCACGGTCTGAGCGAGGCCGCACTGGCCGAGACCGACGTGCTGCTCTGGTGGGGGCACATCGCGCACGACCAGGTCGCCGACGAGGTCGTCGAGCGGGTGCGCGAGCACGTGCTCGGCGGGATGGGCCTCATCGTGCTCCACTCGGGCCACTTCTCGAAGATCTTCATCCGGATGCTGGGCACCACCTGCTCCTTGCGGTGGCGCAACCCCGAGGGCGGCGAGCGCGAGCTGGTCTGGAACGTGAACCCCACGCATCCGATCGCCGCCGGCGTCGAGCAGCCGATCGTCATCGAGGCGCAGGAGATGTATGGGGAGTTCTTCGACATCCCCACGCCCGACGACCTGGTCTTCATCAGTTCGTTCACGGGTGGGGAGGTGTTCCGCTCGGGCGTGACGTTCACGCGCGGTCGCGGCAAGATCTTCTACTTCTCCCCCGGCGATCAGGAGTACCCCGTCTACTTCCACGCGCAGGTGCGCCGCGTCCTCGCGAACGGCGTGCAGTGGGCCGCACCCGTCGCCAGCGCTCGCCTGGCCCCCGCCGTCTCCAACCCCGAGCCGGTCTGACGCACCCGCGGCGAACGGAGGGGATCGCCACCGGTCCCGGCCCGATCTCCTCCGTTCCCCGCAGGGCAGACTGAGCACATGACCGACGCACTCGCGACCCTCCCCTCGCCACGGCATCCCGACCCCGCCGACGCCCCTTCTCTGCGGTGGGGTGTGCTCGGCCCCGGTGTGATCGCCGGGGACTTCACGGCGGCGATCCACGCCCACACCGGCCAGCGGGTGGTGGCGTGCGGGTCGCGTTCCGCGGAGCGCGCCGCAGCATTCGCGGCCCAGCACGGCGTGGCGCGGGCGCACGGATCGTACGAGGCGCTCGTCGGCGACCCCGATGTGGATGTCGTCTACATCGCGACCCCGCACAGCGAGCACCTCGAGCACGCACTGCTGGCCATCGCCGCGGGCAAGCACGTCCTCATCGAGAAGCCGATGGCCGTGACGGCGGACCAGGCGCGACGCATCGTCGTCGCGGCACGCGCCGCGGGCGTGTTCGCGATGGAGGCGATGTGGACGCGCTACCTCCCGCAGACGGACATCGCCCGGCAGCTCCTGGACGACGGGGCCCTGGGCGAGGTCCGGGTGGTGACGGCGGATTTCGGAGGCAATGCCACGTATGATCCGGCCGGGCGGCTCTGGAACCCCGCACTGGCCGGTGGAGCCCTCCTCGACCTGGGCGTCTACGTCGTGTCCTGGGCGTCGTTCGCGCTCGGCGCTCCGGCGGGGATCATCGCCAGCGGGTCCCTCGCGCCCACCGGCGTCGATGAGCAGGCCGCCCTGATCCTCAGCACGGTCTCCGGAGCGCAGGCCCTCCTCAGCACCAGTCTGCGCGTGGGCACTCCCTCGCTGGCGACGATCAGCGGAACGGCCGGGCGCATCGAGACCGACGCGCCGTTCTGGGGACCGAGCGGCCTGCGCGTCCATCGCGCCGACGGCTCCCTCGCTGCGCACTGGCGCGACCCGTACGGTCGCCCGCACCGGCAGGGGATGTCCTACGAGGCCGCGGCGCTCGCCCGCTTCGTCGCCGAAGGCCGCACCGAGTCGCCCCTCCATCCGCTCGACGAGGCGGTCTCCACTCTCGCGACGATCGACGAGGCGCGCCGCCAGCTCGGCGCCGCGGGCGTGGGCTGACCGCGGGCGTCTCCCGGGCGAGGCACAATGGAGAGGTGCTCGACCCTGCCCAGACCCGTACCGCCGACCTCTACCGGCCGGGCGTGCTGGCGGACCTCGGCCCGGTGCGCGCAGCTGCACCGGCACCCGTCCCGGTGATCCCCGCGGTGCCCGATCAGACCGGGCACCTCGCCCGCGTCGTCGCGCGGTCGAGCGACCGCGTGGGCTGGCTGCGCGCACGCAGCCGCGGCATCACGGCCACCGACGTCGCCAAGCTCTCCACCCCGCGATCGCTGCGCGCCGCCGTCTACGACAAGCTGCACGGCAGCGGCTTCTCGGGCAACTCGTTCACTCAGCACGGCCGCGTGCGTGAGCCCGAGATCGCCGCCTGGGTGGCGGCGACGCACGGCATCCAGCCCTCCGACGCGCTCTTCCACGCCGAGCGCGACCGGCGCCACCTGGCGACCCCCGACGGGCTCGCGGTGCGAACGGATGAGCGCATCGAGCTCTGCGAGATCAAGACGACCAACAAGCCGTTCCGGAGCATCCCGCGCAGTTACCTGCGGCAGATCTGGTGGCAGCAGTACGTGCTGGGGGCCGAGCGCACCCTCTTCGTCTGGGAGCAGCACGACGGTTTCGTCCCGCTGCACGACGAGCCTGAGTGCCGCTGGGTCGACCGCGACGACGCCGAGATCGCGAAGCTCGTCGCCCTCGCAGGCGACCTCATCGAGCTGCTCCGTCAGGCGACGGCTCCTCCGGTCACGGCGCCGACGCCTGCTCCCGCACCGGCCGCGTCCCTCTACTGAGCGCCAGCGAGTAGACGGCGATCCAGGCGATCGCGACCGTGGTCCCGATCAGCTCCAGCCAGGCGCCGACGTCGGTCGCGACGTGGACGATCGCCAGCATCCCCCCGACGATCGTGATGACCGCGACGGCGACACAGCTGGCGAGCGAGAACCGGGCCACGCGCGGCAGCCGTGCGGCGCAGGCGACCTGGAGCATCGCGTAGCACGCCGCGGCGAAACCGAGCACGGCGGAGACGGTGTGGGTGAGGTCCTGCACCGTCGAGCGGGGGTCGGCGATCGGCACCGGACAGTTCGCCGTGCAGGTCACCTGCGAGGCCACGACGAAGCAGACGGCCGCGAACCCCAGGCTGAGCGCGGGGGCCCAGCGGTCCAGGGGGCGCACGCGCGAACGGACCTGGCCGCTCGCGAGGGCGATGGAGAACCCGCCGACCGCGACGAGCAGGAGCGCGATCCGGAACATCCCGGCCGTCGGGGCGCCCTCCGCGCCCAGTTCGCTCACGTAGACCGGACGCGAGACGGTGAGTCGCGCGGCCCAGATGATGGTGAGTCCGCCCAGCACCGAGATGGTGCCGATCGCGTGCAGGATCGGCACGGCACGGTCCCATCCGCGGGCCAGTGGCGGCACCGCGAACGGCTGGCGCACGATGCGCAGGAATCGCTGCACGCTGGGCTCCTCGGGTCGGGTCGAAGCATCCTAACGCGACCCTCGCTGGAAACGTCCTGGGGGTATTCGAAACAGAGTGTTCACATGCGGTGACCCCGGCGTAACACCGGTGACGCAATCCCGGGATTGACTGGGTTCAGCTGATCGCGCCGCCGGAAGGCGCGAGCGGAGGCGACCGACGAGGGGACGACGAATGCCGAAGACCATGCGGGCCGCACTCCTGGACGCCGCGGGCAGCCCCGAGTCCCTGCGGATCGGCCAGACCGATTCCCCCGATCGTGTCAACGCCGAGTTCCTCGTGAAGGTCGTCGCCGCCGGTGTGAACCCGATCGACGCGAAGACGCGAGCAGGTCGTGGAGTGTTCGACGCCATCCACTCGTTCCCCGCGGTCCTCGGGCACGACTTCAGCGGCGTGGTCGTCGAGTCGCCCTACAGCGCCCATCCGCTCCGTCCCGGCGACGAGGTCTTCGGGATGGTCATGGTGCCGCGTTTCGGCGGCACGTACGCCGAGTACATCTCGGTGCCGAGCCTCAGCGTCGTCCGCAAACCGTCCACGCTCTCGCACATCGAGGCGGCAGCAGCTCCGCTGTCGGCGCTCACCGCCTGGGGCATGGTGGTCGAGGTCGCCAAGGCGCACGAGGGCCAGCGGATGCTCATCCACGCGGGCAGCGGCGGCGTCGGGCACTTCGCCGTGCAGTTCGCCTCCTACTTCGGTGCCCACGTGATCGCGACGGCCTCCGGCTCCCACGCATCCTGGCTGCGCACGCTCGGCGCGTCGGAGGTCGTCGACTACTCGACGACGCGGTTCGAGGACGCCGTCCGGGAGGTGGATGTCGTGATCGACCTGGTCGGGAACGTGCACGACGACACCGGATCGCGCTCGTTGAAGGTCCTGCGACCGGGCGGTCTGATCATCAACGCGCCCACGGGGAGCTGGCCCGGCTTCGACGACGAGGTCGCAGCGGCCGGGGTGCGGGGAACCCACTACCGCGTCGCCCCCGACGGCAACACCCTGGCCGTGATCTCCCGCCTGCTGGAGGCGGGGAACGTGCGCGTGCACGTCGACCAGATCTACGGGCTGGAGCAGGTCGCCGACGCGCATCGCGCCGTGGAGAGCGGCCACACCCGCGGCAAGGTCGTGCTCAAGGTCGCGGAGGGGTAGACCCCCGCCAGCGGACGCGTCAGGCGACCGACGCGCGCTCCATCACCCAGTCGTCCTCCCAGCGCTCTCCGACCAGGAAGCGCTTGGAGCCGACACGCTCGAAGCCGTGCTTGCCGTAGAAGCGCTGGGCGCGCGCGTTCTCCTCGTTGACGCCCAGCCACATCCCCTCGGCTCCCGCGGCGGCGGCCTCGCTCACGCTCTCGGCCATCAGCCGGCCGGCGATCCCTTCCCCGTGGTGGCCCGGGAGCACGTAGCACTTGCTGAGCTCGGCGGTCGGGCGCACCCGGATCGCCCGCCGCACATCCTCGTCGGACGGCTCGCCCAGGATCACCATCGTGTAACCGATCAGTTCTCCCGCCTCGTCCTCCGCGACCACGAGTCGACGCCCCGGGTCGGCGACGTACTCGGCGAACCTCTCGGCGGACAGGACGGTGGCGATGAACTGCGCCTTCGCCTCCTCCGTCGTGTGCGGCGGGCAGGCGAGAGGGAAGGTCACGGCGGCGACGGAGGCCAGCGCGGCGACGTCGGCGGTTCGGGCAGCACGGATGGTGGCGGTCACCGCACCAGGGTAGCGGGCTCCGCAAAGAAGGGACCGGCCGCCCCCGGGGGAATGGGACGGCCGGTCCAGTCGATCAGGCGCCGGTCAGTGCCGGCCCTGCGCCACCAGGTTGAGCAGGTCGAATGACACGTCGCCGAGTCCGGTCACGGGGTCGTAGCCCTTGGCCGTCTTCAGCGTGGTGTCCTGATCGAACGAGACCAGGTAGCTGTTGCCGCTGGTCTTGCTCGTGTACGCGACCGCCTGGGTCGGGTTCTGCGGGAGCACGTCGCGGAAGCTGTTCGGCAGCACCCGCTTGATCGCGTAAAGCGTCGGGTTCGCGAACCCGATCGTCGCGTGGGTCGACTGCTGGACGATGGCGATCTGCGCGGCCACGATCGGCGTGGCCAGCGACGTTCCGCCGTAGGTCTCGTTGACGTAGTCGCCGACCGCGAGCGTGTCGTCGTCCACGATCGGGCGCAACCCGATCAGGAACCCGGTGTACGGGTCGGCCAGGGCCGAGACGTCCGGCGACACCCGCTTGCCCGCGGCCAGGGCCGCCGGAACGATGCCGCGCTGGTAGTCGGGCTGCGCGAACACGGCGCTCGTGCCGCCTCCCGCGCCGCCGACGAACCGGCTGCCCGGCAGGGGCTCGGTGTAGCTCAGCGTGCCGTCGGCGTTCTTCACGATCTGGTCGACGGTGTCGCCCCAACCGGTCTCGAAGGCGATCTTGCCGTTCTTGTCGATCGCCATGCTGGTGCCGCCCACGGAGGTGACCCAGGGCGAGGACGCCGGGAAGTCCGGGGATGCGTAGCCGAGGTTCGCGACCTCGTCGCCGTTGTCACCGCTCGAGAAGTACAGGCCGATGCCCTCGCCGGCCGCCTGCAGCTGCAGGTTGACCTCGCCCTGGATCACGTCGGCCGGAACCGCTTCGCCGACGTTGCCGTAGCTGTTGCTCACGATGGTCGCGAGCTTGTTGTCCAGGATCTTGGACATCGCGACATCCAGTCCGCCGCCGCAGTTCGTGCCGCCTACATAGAGGATGCGGGCCCCGGGGGCGATCCCGTGCACCGACTCGACGTCGAGGGTCTGCTCGCCCTGCCAGCCGCTGGGGTACTGGCACAGCGCCTGGTCGGTGAACTCGCTCGGCTTCGGCACCAGCTGCTGGTACGACGAGTTGGTCAGGCCCGGCTCGCCGTTCTGCGCCGAGTAGTCGTTGACGTCCTTCACGATGCTGGGGCTGGCGTACGCGTCGATGATCGCGACCGTCTGCCCGGAGCCGTTGACTCCGCGCTTGTTGAGGTCGCTCAGGCCGTAGGCGCTGCGCAGCTGCTGCGGGGTGTAGCCGCAGTTGTAGGTGCTGTACTTCGTCTGACCGTTGTAGGCGGCGGGGACGGTCACCGTGTTCTCACCGAAGTAGTGCGAGCACGGCGTCGTGACGACCGGTGCGGCCGCGACCTTGCGCGACAGCTGGGGCTCGCCGGACGATCCGAGATCGCCCTGCTGGATCGAGTCCGGCCGGGTCAGGGTGCGCGACTGCTCGACGCTCACGCCCGACACCTTGGTGCCGATCGAGGCGGGCAGCGACGGTGCGGTCGCCGGAGCGATCAGCTGCCGTCCTGCGTAGTTGAACGAGTGGAGGGATGTGCCGAAGATCGAGCCGATCTGGTCCGGCGTCCCGCGGAACACGACGTACTGGCGGCTGTTCGGGACCGCGGTGATCGTGAGCCCCGCGGTGGTCAGGAAGCTGACCACGGCGTCGGAGTCGGCCTGCGTCGGCGAGAAGCGGCCGATCCACTGAGCCGGCGAGAGCGCCTTGCGGTAGCCGGCGATCGCCGGGTTCGACACCTGCTTCGCGAGCGCCTCGGCGCCCTTCTGATCGCGCAGCGGGAGGTAGATCTCGCCTTCGACCGTGGTGTCCGCGGGAGCGGCGCCGGCGTCGTTCGCGGCGGTCGCCCAGGAGGGCACGGAGTCGGCGTAGGTCACCCGGTCTGCGGCGGTGGCCGCAGAGGTACCCGCCAATGACAAAGCCACCGTGGCGGCCACGGTGGCGATGATTCCGACGACCCTCTTGTGGAGGGATCGTGTGGTGCGAGGAGTCATGGAAACGTCATCCTTCACTCGGACGGACTCGACAATGAGCCGACGCGCGGCGCGCGCCAGGGCGAGCGTAAACCCCGTGGTTCTGCCACACAAGATGGGGTAGACGGGTCTGTCGCGTTCCTTGACGTATGTGTACGTTCTCTCAGAAACGTCAGAGGACGCATCCGCAACGCCGAAGGGGCCGGCACCGGCTGCTGCCGGTCCCGACCCCTTCGAGAGTCTGACGAGACGATCAGATGGCGTTGACGTCCAGCGGGATGCCCGGGCCGAACGTGGTCGACACGGCGCCCTTCTGGATGTAGCGGCCCTTCGAGGCGGACGGCTTCAGACGGACGACCTCTTCGAGGGCGGCCGTGATGTTCTCGTCCAGCTGCTCCTGCGTGAAGCCCGCCTTGCCGACCACGAAGTGGACGTTGGCGTGCTTGTCGACGCGGAACTCGATCTTTCCGCCCTTGATGTCGGAGACGGCCTTCGCGACGTCCGGAGTGACCGTGCCGGTCTTCGGGTTGGGCATGAGGCCACGCGGGCCGAGCACCTTGCCGAGACGGCCGACCTGGCCCATGAGCTCCGGAGTGGAGACGGCCGAGTCGAAGTCGGTGTACCCACCGGCGACCTTCTCGATGAGCTCGGCGCCGCCGACCTCGTCCGCACCGGCTGCGATGGCCGCCTCGGCCGCGGGGCCGGTCGCGAAGACGATGACGCGCGCGGTCTTGCCGGTGCCGTGAGGAAGAATCACGGTGCCGCGGACCATCTGGTCCGCCTTGCGCGGGTCCACGCCCAGCTTCAGCGCGACCTCGACGGTCGAGTTGAACTTGGCGGAACCGGTCTCCTTCGCGAGGGCGACGGCCTCGGACGGGGTGTAGTACTTGCCGGCTTCGATCTTGTCGGCCGCGGCGCGGTAGGCCTTGGACTTCTGTGCCATGAGTTTTCTCCTAACGAGAATGTGGTGCGAGCCTGGCCGGCTCTGCCACGGTGATGCCTTTCGGCGGAGGGTGTGTGGGGGCGGTCGGGGCTTACGCCTCGACGGTGATGCCCATCGAGCGGGCGGTGCCGGCGATGATCTTCGACGCGGCGTCGATGTCGTTCGCGTTGAGGTCGACCATCTTCTGCTCGGCGATGCCGCGGACCTGCTCCTGGGTCAGCTTGCCGACCTTGTTGGTGTGCGGGACTCCGGAGCCCTTGGCGACGCCTGCGGCCTTCTTGATGAGCTCGGCGGCCGGCGGGGTCTTCAGGACGAACGTGAACGAACGGTCCTCGTAGACGGTGATCTCGACCGGGATGACGTTGCCGCGCTGCGACTCGGTCGCGGCGTTGTACGCCTTGCAGAACTCCATGATGTTCACGCCGTGCTGACCCAGGGCCGGGCCGATGGGCGGGGCCGGGTTGGCAGCGCCGGCGTTGATCTGAAGCTTGATCAGACCGGTGACCTTCTTCTTCGGTGCCATGTCTCTTCCTTCTTTGTGTATTCGAGCGGCAGTGGATCGCTCCGCGCCGCTCTCCCGGTTTCTCGGCCCTTCCGAGATCCGGTGATCTGAAAACTAGGGGGTCAGAGCTTCGTGACCTGGTCGAAGCTGAGCTCGACCGGCGTCTCGCGCTCGAACAGCGACACGAGCACGGTGAGCTTGCCGCTCTCGGGCTTGATCTCGCTGATCGATCCGGGCAGGCCCGCGAACGAGCCTTCCTTGATCGTGATGGTCTCGCCGATCTCGAAGTCCACCTCGGCCGGGATGACCCGGGCGGTGGCCTTCTGGCCCTTGGCGGCGCCCTTGACCGGGGCGGCCTCGATCTGGACGAGGCTCTTCAGCATCGAGAAGGCCTCCTCGAAGCGCAGCGGCGTCGGGTTGTGCGCGTTGCCGACGAACCCGGTGACGCCCGGCGTGTGGCGGACGACCGACCAGCTGTCCTCATTGAGGTCCATGCGCACGAGCACGTAGCCCGGGATGCGCACGCGGTTGACCATCTTGCGCTGGCCGTTCTTGATCTCGACCACGTCCTCCATCGGGACCTGGACCTCGTAGATGTAGTCCTCCATGTTCATCGAGACCATGCGGTTCTCGATGTTGGACTTCACCCGGCGCTCGAAACCGGCGTAGGAGTGGATGACGTACCACTTGCCGATCTTCCCGCGGAGCTCGGTGCGGAACTCCTCGTACGGGTCGGTCGCGACCTCGTCCTCGTCCTCCACGGCCTCCTGGGCGGCTTCGGCCTCGTCGTCGCTGTCGACCTCGAGGGCCTCGTCGACGGCGCGGTCGGCCTCGGGGTCGACGGCCTCCGCCATCGCGTCCAGCACGGCGTCGAGGTCGATCTGGGTGCCGTCCTCGGCCACGATGTGCAGTGCTTCGTGCTCGGCGGCGTCCGACGAGTCCTCGTCGTGCTCGAGCACGTTGCCGGTCTGCGCCTCGTCGTCCTCGGAGGACTGCTCGGCAGCGGTGGCCCAGTCCACGTCGTCGCGATTCGTCTCAGACACTGAATTCATTCCATTTCTGTCGGGGTGGCCGGTGGTCCGGCCGAGCCTGTCAGCTCGATTGGAGCAGCGCGCTCTAGGTGGGGTTACCGAAGACCCAGACCACACCCAGGCTGAACACCCAGTCGAGGAGGGAGACGAGCGCCATCATGATCACCACGAAGACGAGCACGACCCCGGTGTAGCTCAGGAGTTCCTTGCGCGTCGGCGTGACGACCTTTTTGAGCTCGCCGATGACCTGCCGGATGAACAGCGCGATACGCGCGAACGGGTTGCGCTTCGCAGCGCGATCCTTCTTCGCGTTGGCGACGATGTCCTCACTCGGCTCGTCGATTACTTTTCGGGCCACCTCGTTACACCTTTCATGGGCCGACATCGGAATGTCGACTTGCAGGGCGGACAGGAATCGAACCTGCAACCTGCGGTTTTGGAGACCGCTGCTCTGCCAATTGAGCTACCGCCCTAGGGAAGACGAACCCGCGAAGCCCTCCGCACGTCCTGAGACAAACCTAGCCTCGGTCAAGGCTAGCCGATCACGCATCCGAATGTCCTCCGAATGCCTGATCACAGCTCGGCACACCTGCCGTCGCCATCACCGAAAAAAGGCGCAGAAAAGCTTGGCAGATTCAACCACCGCGTCAAGTGTACGTGACGCCGCACCCCCGGCGCAAAAGCAGCCCACCGCCTCGGTGAGTGGTCACGACACGCCCACTTCTGCGACCACTCAGCCCCTTGGAAGGGCGTGTCACGACGTCTCACCGATTCGGTGCGCGAGCGGCCTGTGGATAACCGGATCCGGAGGACCCCGGCGCGGGAGGGTCGGGGCATGAACAGTACAGCTCCGCCCCGACTGCCGCACAGTCCGCTCTCCGTCCGAGCGGCGCGAGCCCTCGGCGCGTCCGAGAAGCGCCTCCGGGCACCGACCGTCCACCGCCCGTTCCACGGGGTCGTGACAGCGGCCCCGCCGACCCGCCTCGATGAATGGTGCCGGGCCTACCTGACCGTCGCACCACCGGGCGCATTCTTCTCGGGACCGACCGCCGCCGCCCTGCACGGCCTCCCGCTGCCCCGCCTCCCCTCCGGCCTGCACGTATCGGTCCCCGCCCCCGCACGCGCTCCACGCCGACCGGGGATCCACGGCCATTCGGTCAGGGTCGCCTTCGGCGACGTCATCGTCCAGAACGGGCTGCAGCTCAGTTCCGCCGCTCGAACGTGGTGCGAACTCGCCGAGACGTCCACCCTCGAGGACCTCGTCGTCACCGGAGACGCGCTCGCGCGCCGGTCCGCGGATCGCGATCGACTGCACGTGCTTCGCGACGCGCTGAACCGCTTCCCGTCCCGGCGCGGCCGGCCGGCACTGGTCCAAGCCCTCGGGCTCCTGGATCCACATGCGGAATCGCCGCAGGAGTCCCGGCTCCGCTTCCGGCTCGTGACCGCCGGCGTGGTGGGGTTCGAGTCCAACCTCCCTGTCCCGACCGCGAGCGGGGCGGACTATCGCGGAGATCTCGTGTTCCCCGAACGGCGGGTGATCCTCGAGTATCAGGGCGACCATCACCGAGAGAAGGAGCAGTATCGTCGCGATCTCAGGCGCCGCCTGGACCTGCAGGCAGACGGCTGGACGATCGTGGAACTGGGGCCGGACGACCTCGTCGACGCCGGCCTCGCGCGCCGGGTGCGGGCGATCCTCGCCGGTGCCGCCGATCAAAGAGTCGGCCGATGACCGCGCTACAGCAGCTTGCGCTCCAACGCCCACGCGGTGAGCTCGTGGCGCGACGAGAGCTGGAGTTTGCGCAGCACCGCCGAGACGTGGGTCTCGACCGTCTTGATCGAGATGAACAGCTCGGCCGCGACCTCCTTGTACGCGTAGCCGCGAGCGATCAGCCGCATCACCTCGCGCTCCCGCGCGGAGAGCCGGTCCAGCTCGTCGGTGGTCTCGGCCTGTTCGCCGGCCGCGGCGCCGAACGCGTCGAGTACGAACCCGGCGAGTTTGGGCGAGAACACCGCATCCCCGCCGGCCACCGCGACGACCGCATCGCTGACTTGGCCCCCGGAGCTTCCCTTGGTGAGGTAGCCGCGCGCGCCCGCCCGGATCACCCCGACGACGTCCTCCGCGGCGTCCGAGACGCTCAACGCCAGGAAGCGAGTGCGCGGGCACTCGGGAACGGTGCGGCGGGCGACCTCGGCTCCGCCGCCGCCCCCGCCGCCGGGAAGGTGCACGTCGAGCAGTACGACGTCGGGCTGCGTGCGCACGATCGCCTCGACTGCGGCATCCACGTCCGCCGCCTCGGCCAGCACCTCCAGACGGTCGTCGAGGTCGGCGCGCAGCCCCGACCGGAAGATGGAGTGGTCGTCGACGATCACCACGGTGATCCGCCGAGGCTCGGTCGTCGCGACGTCGGGGGTGGTGGTGCTGTCGTCTGTCATGGTTCCTCGCTCGCGAACTCGATGCTCAGGTGGACCTCGGTCCCGGTGGGCCGGGAGGTGACGGTGGCTGCGCCACCGGCTCTGCGCATGCGGCCGATGATGGACTCCCGCACGCCGAGCCGCCCCTCGGGAAGGGCGGCGACGTCGAACCCGGCCCCGCGATCCCGGACGAACACGTCGGCGGAGCCGGCGCCGTTCTCGATGTACACGGAGACCTCGCCGCCCGCGTGCCGTGCGGCGTTGAGCATGGCCTCGCGGGAGGCGGCGCCGAGCTCGGCTGGAGCGTTCCGCACCGGCTCGCCGACCGACACGACGTCGAAGTGGACGGCGTGGTCGACCTCGAGGGCGGCGGCGACCTCGCGCAGCTCCCCGGCGAGGTCGGCGCCGGCACGCTCGGCCGCGTGAGCCGCGTCGGCGTAGAGCCAGTCCCTCAGCTCCCTCTCCTGGGCCCGGGCGATCCGGCCGACTTCGCTCGACGCTCCCGCACGATTCTGGATGAGCGCGAGCGTCTGCAGCACCGAATCGTGGAGGTGCGCCGCCATCTCGGCGCGCTGCTCCTCTTTGATGCGGGCGGTCCGTTCCGAGATGAGCTCTCGCCAGAGCCGCAGGGCCCACGGCGCGACCAGCACGGCCGCTCCGGCGAACGTGGCCGCGATGATCCCGAGCCAGAGGGGTCCCGAGCTGCGGGCGTTCTGCAGCACGCTGAGCACCAGGGCGATGACGACCAGGAAGGCGCCCGCAGCGACCCGGAACGCCGTCGACGGGAGCGGGG
Organism: Leifsonia sp. NPDC058194; assembly: GCF_042883605.1. Classification (NCBI taxonomy): domain Bacteria; kingdom Bacillati; phylum Actinomycetota; class Actinomycetes; order Micrococcales; family Microbacteriaceae; genus Leifsonia; species Leifsonia sp. NPDC058194. The sequence continues at coordinate 227,142 of NZ_JBHVVL010000001.1, forward strand.
TCGGGAGGCTGCTGTCGTCTTCGACGAGCTGATCCCAGGCGACGGCCGCGACGAGCAGAACGATCGAGAGGAAGAGGAGGCCGATCCCGGAGGCGACGCCACCGACGGCGACCAGCACGACGGACGCGACACCCGACGCAGCGCCGGCGACGCCGAAGAACCAGGGGATGTTGACCCGCCGATGGACGCGTTCGACCGGTGCGTCGCCGTCGGGGGCCCGCAGTGGCGCGAGCGCCCAGAGCCACAGATAGAAGAGGACGCCCGCTCCGGCGACGAACGAGGTCCCGACGAAGATCCAGCGCACCGTCGCGACGGGCCACCCCAGGTGGTCGGCCAGCGCGGCGCTCACACCCCCGAACACGCAGTCGCGCGGTCGCGCGAGCGGCGGCCGGGGTGCGGAGACGGTGGGGGTCATACCAAGGATCCAAGCAGACCCGGAGGCACCCGGACAGCCCGGAGGCCGGGGAATCAGGGTGCGCTCAGGGTGTCACCCCATGTCGCAGCGCCCCTGCGAGCGCCAGGATCGAAGCATGTCACAGAACGACTCCACCAACACGCCGCCGCCGTACGGCGGCCCGAGCACCGGCCTCTCCGGCCGCGGCTCCCGCTTCTTCGACTGGATGCGCAGCCTCGGCGTCGTCCGCGCCGACGGCTGGGTCGGCGGAGTCTGCGCGGGCGTCGCCTACCGCCTCGGCATCGACCCGCTGATCGTCCGCGGCATCGTGCTCGTCGCCGCCGTCCTCGGCGCCCCGGTCGTGCTCATCTACGCACTCGCGTGGGCACTCCTCCCCGATCGCGACGGCCGCATCCACCTCCAGCGCCTGTTCGAGGGCGATGTGGAGGCGCCGATCGTGGCGATCGGTGTCCTGATCGTCTTCTCCCTGCTGCCGTGGTCGAGCGGGCTCGGCTGGTTCGGCGGCGGCTTCTGGAACGACTGGGGCTGGGCCGAGATCGTCGGCCGGGTGTTCTGGACGCTCCTCGTGCTGGCACTAGTGGCCGGTCTGATCGTCTTCGCGGTCCGCGCCGCCGACAAGCGCCCCGGGACGCCGGCGACGGCCGCCGGTGCCGCACCAGCCGGCCCTGCTTCGGCCGCCGCCTCCTCCGCGGCTGCTCCCTCTTCCGCCGCGGCCGCTCCGGGCCCCGGGGTGTTCACGGCGAGCGCCGACGGCACCACCACGGCGGGCGCATCCGTTTCGGGCGGCGACGCGGGACGGCCGGACGCCGCAGGAGCCGAATCTGCCGCCCCCACCCCGCCGCTCGACATCACGGCCGAGCCCGTCGCCCCTCCCGCGCCGACGGTGGGCGCGAGTCCGCAGGACGTCGCGGACTGGCAGCAGCGCCAGGCCCAGTGGAAGGCCGAGCACGCCCGCTGGAAGGCGCGCCTCGCCGAGGACATGCGCGCGGTCAAGGCCCAGCGCTCCTTCGAGATGCGCTCCCAGGCGGCCGCAGCCAACTCCGCGGCGAACGCCCGGCGTGCGGCGTACCGGGCAGCCAACCCCCGCGTCGGCGCCGCGGTGGGCTGGCTGACGGTCGGGCTCGCGATCATCGCGGGAGCGGCGGTCTCCGCGCTCTGGATACCGCTGACCGGCTTGTCGGGTTACGCCGCGACTGCCGCTCTCGCCGCGGCGACCCTCGTCTTCGGCGTCGCCGCGTTCATCGCCGGTCTGTCGCGTCGACGCAGCGGCTTCCTGATCACCTTCGGGCTCATCCTCGCCGCGCTCACCGCTCTCAGCGCAGCACTGCCGGGCGGGGCGCGGGCGAGCTTCTCCGCGACCTCCATCGTCGCCGGCTCCGATCAGACGCTCGAGCCGTCATCCGACGCCGCGTACATCCAGGGCTGGGGGCACACGACCATCGACCTGTCGCACGCGGTCGCAGCCTCCGGAACCCCGACGATCGACCTGGCGAAAGGTGCCGACGCGACCACGCTGATCATTCCGGCGGACGCCACTGTCCGGGTGGAGGCGGCGACACCGGCCGCCCTCATCGTGACCGACCCGTCCGGCGCGGAGCACGTCCACCGCTGCGAACCCCGCCCGCTCGGCGGCTGCAGCACCGACATCCTGGTCGGACCGGCTGGGACCCCCGATGCCGTCGTGCGTGTCGCCCAGCTCGACGACGTGCTCGTCCAGCGCGAGCAGAAGTGAGGAACACCATGACCACCGACGAGACCGCCAACCACGCCGAGCCCGGCCCCGCCGAGACGCAGCCGACGAAGGCCCTCCCCACGGAAGCGCTCCCCACGGAAGCCTTGCCCACGGAGTCCCTCCCGGCCGAGACCCTCCCGGCCGAGCCGTGGCTCACTCCGCCCGCCCCCTCGGCCTGGACGCCGGCGGCCACCACGGCCTCGCATCCCCCGATCCGCTGGGGCGGTGTCGTGTGGGGCCTCCTCCTGATCCTCTTCGCCGGCGGGATGCTGTTCGTCCTGTCCGCTCCGGAGCGTCTCGCGGGGGTCGAGGTCTGGCTCGCCGCCCTCACCCCGGGGTCCGCCTGGGCCCTGTGGCTGGCGGCGGCCGGCGTGCTGATCGTCGTCTTCGCGCTGCTGGGTGCGATCCGATCGGCGCAGCGCCGCCGACACGCGGCATGATGGGGGCATGACACCCGTCCGCTCGGCCGTCTCGGTCCGGGACCTGCGCAAGACGTACGGCTCCTTCGAGGCGCTGCGCGGCGTCGACTTCGACATCGAGGAGGGCGAGACCTTCGCCCTCCTCGGCCCGAACGGCGCGGGCAAGAGCACCACGATCGAGATCCTCGAGGGCTACCGCGATCGCTCCGGGGGAACCGCGGAGGTGCTCGGGGTCGACCCGCAGCACGGCGGGACGGCGTGGAAGGCCCGCCTGGGCATCGTGCTCCAATCGGGCATCGAAGCGGCCGACGTCACCGTCCGCGAGCAGCTCGTCCATTTCTCCCGGTTCTACCCGAAGCGCCGCGATGTCGACGAGCTCATCGCCGCCGTCGGTCTGACCGACAAGGCCAAGACCCGCATCCGCAACCTGTCCGGAGGCCAGCGCCGTCGGCTCGACGTCGCTCTCGGGGTCGTCGGGAGGCCCGAGCTGCTGTTCCTCGACGAGCCGACCACCGGGTTCGACCCCGAGGCGCGGCACCAGTTCTGGGACCTCATCCGGGACCTCAAGCGCGAGGGGACGACCATCCTGCTCACGACCCACTACCTGGACGAGGCGGCGCAGCTCAGCGATCGCGTCGCGGTGATCGCCCGCGGCACCCTGATCGACCTGGGCGCCGTCGACGAGATCGGCGGTGCCGAGGCACGGGTCCCGATCGTCAGCTGGCGGGACGCGGACGGCGCGACACAGAAGCAGCGCACCGACGAACCCGGCGCACTGGTCTCCCGGCTCACGGCGGAGCTGGGCGGTGAACCGCGCGACCTCGAAGTGATCCGGCCGAGCCTGGAAGACATCTACCTCGAGCTCGTGCGCGAGTCGGGCGCGGCCCAGCAGGAGGCGATCGCGTGAGCACCGTGCCCCTCGGCCTCTCGCGGGCGCGCTACGAGACCATCACGTACTTCCGCCAGGGCGACACGATCTTCTTCACATTCCTGTTCCCGGTGGTCATGCTCGGGATCTTCTCCGTGGCGTTCCAGGGCCTCGGCAAAGTCGGCGCAGCTCCGGACGGCTCCGGCGGCATCACCCAGGCGGCCTACTACCTGCCGGGGATGATCGCCGCGGGCATCCTCCTGAGCGGCGTGCAGAACCTCGCCGTCGACATCGCCGTCGAGAAGAGCAACGGCACCTTGAAGCGCCTCGGTGGCACACCCCTCCCGGTCGTCTCGTACTTCATCGGCAAGATGGGGCAGGTCATCGTCACGAGCGCGCTCCAGATCGTGCTCCTCCTCCTGGTCGCCCGGCTGGCGTTCGGGGTCGCGCTGCCGACCGAGCCGGAGGTATGGCTGCGGTTCGTCTGGATCTATCTGCTCGGCATCGTGACGTCCGCCGTGCTCGGCATCGCGTTGTCCGCCGTTCCCCGCACGGGCAAGAGCGCCACGGCGGTGATCATCCCGATCGTGCTGGTGCTGCAGTTCATCTCGGGCGTCTATCTCGCGTTCAACCTCCTGCCGGTGTGGCTGCAGAACATCGCAAGCGTCTTCCCCCTGAAATGGATCGCTCAGGGCATGCGCAGCGTCTTCCTGCCTGCGTCGTTCGAGTCGCAGGAGCCGAGCGGGAGCTGGCAGCTGGGGTGGATGGCCGTCGTGCTGCTGATCTGGCTCGTGGCCGGCTTGATCGCGTGCCGGCTGACCTTCCGGTGGATCCGCAAGGACGGCTGACCCGCCGGAGTCGCGGCACTCGGTTCTGCACACCCCGCTCGACCTGGGACTTGTCCACCGATAGGCGTCCGCGGTGATCGGGCGTCGGCCCCCTCTGGAACGATGGCTCCATGAGCACCACCAGAGACCTCGCCGTCGCCAGCCTTCGCGCCCTCGTCGGCCGCGACGATGCCGACTTCCACTCCGGCCAGTACGAGGCGATCGCGGCACTCGTCGACGAGCAGCGGCGTGCCCTGGTGGTGCAGCGCACGGGGTGGGGCAAGTCGGCGGTGTACTTCGTGGCGACGATGCTGCTTCGACAGCGCGGCGCGGGGCCGACCATCCTGGTGTCGCCGCTGCTCGCCCTCATGCGCGACCAGGTCGCCGCCGCCGAGCGCGCGGGCGTGCGTGCCGTCACCATCAACTCGGCCAACCGTCATGAGTGGGACGACGTGTCGGCCCGGCTGCGGGACGACTCGGTCGATGTGCTGCTGGTCTCGCCCGAGCGCCTCAACAACCCCGACTTCCGCGACCAGCACCTCCCCGACCTCATCGCCCGCAGCGGGCTCCTCGTGGTCGACGAGGCGCACTGCATCTCCGATTGGGGTCACGACTTCCGTCCGGACTACCGGCGCCTGCGCGACCTGATCGCCTCGCTCCCCGACGGCGTCCCTGTGCTGGCGACCACTGCGACGGCCAACGAGAGAGTGGTCGCCGATGTCGCCGAGCAGATGGGCGGGGGCACCGGTCATGCCGAGGTCCTGACGATCCGCGGGCCTCTCGCCCGGCGCTCGTTGAGGCTCGGCGTCCTCGCCCTGGAGGATGCGACGGCGCGTCTCGCCTGGCTGGCGAGCAACCTCGACGCACTGCCCGGAAGCGGCATCGTCTACACGCTGACCGTCGCGGCGGCGGAGGACACCGCACGCGTGCTGAGGAGGGCCGGCTTCGAGGCGCACGCGTACACCGGTCAGACCGACACCGCCGAACGGGAAGACCTCGAGGGCCGGCTGAAGCGGAACGAGGTGAAAGTGCTCGTCGCCACGAGCGCCCTCGGCATGGGATTCGACAAACCCGACCTCGGTTTCGTCGTCCATCTCGGCGCCCCGTCCTCGCCCGTCGCGTACTACCAGCAGGTCGGCCGTGCCGGCCGGGCGACCGAGAACGCCGACGTGCTCCTCCTCCCCGGGCCCGAGGACCGCGCGATCTGGCAGTACTTCGCCACCGCGTCCATGCCGTCGGAAGAGAAGGCGACGGCCGTGCTCGACGCTCTCTCGCAGGAGACGCAATCGACCCGTGTCCTCGAGAGCCGGGTCGACCTCAAGGCGTCGACGCTCGAACTGCTCCTGAAGGTCCTGGATGTCGACGGCGCCGTACGCCGCGTGTCGGGAGGGTGGGTGTCGACCGGACGGCCGTGGGTGTACGACCGCGAACGGTACGAGCGGATCGCCGCCGCGCGCGAAGCGGAGCAGCAGTCGATGCTCGAGTACGAGCGCACCGGCATGTGCCGCATGCAGTTCCTGCAGGAGGCCCTCGACGATCCCGCCGCGGCACCGTGCGGCCGCTGCGACAACTGTGCCGAGGCGTGGTACCCGAGCGCGATCGCCGAGGAGACGTCCGGGTCGGTGTCGGCGATGCTCGACCGTGTGGGAGTCGAGATCGAGCCGCGCAAGCTCTGGCCGACGGGGGCGGATCGGCTCGGGGTCGCCGTGCGCGGCAAGATCCCGCCCGCGGAACAGCTCCAATCCGGCCGCGCTCTCGCCCGGCTCACCGACCTGGGCTGGGGCAACCGCCTCCGCGAGGTGCTCTCGCCTCAGGCCCCGGACGCGCCGTGCCCTCCGGAGCTGCTCGCCGCCTGCATCCGGGTGCTGGCGGACTGGGACTGGGCTGAGCGGCCCGCCGCAGTCGTCGCGATGCCGTCACGGCGGCGCCCGCAGTTCGTCGAGTCGCTGGCACGCGGCCTGGCCGAGGTCGGCAGGCTCCCGTTCCTCGGTTCGCTCTCCCTGCGTGGCGGAGGTCCGACCGGTGACCCCGGCGGCAACAGCGCATTCCGGCTCGCCGCCGTGTGGGACCGATTCGGCACCGAGGGACTGCAGGTTCCGGCAGGCCGGCCGGTGCTTCTCGTCGACGATCTGGTCGACAGCCGGTGGACGGTCACGGTCGCCGGTCGCGCCCTCCTCGAAGCGGGGGCCTCCGCGGTACTCCCCTTCGCTGCCGCGCTGCGCGGGTGACGGCGGGCACGGGGGCACGACGCGGCGGGGCGCTAGATGAAGTCGCCGCCCCCGAAATCGCCTCCGCCGAAGTCGCCTCCGCCGAAGTCGCCCCAGCCGCCGCCGTCTCCCCAGCCCCCGTCGGCGCCGGAGGCATCCGCGCTCGCGGTATCCGCAGACCCGCTGTCGCCAGAGCCGGCATCTCCTGAACCGGCGTCACCGGTTCCGGAGTCACCTGCGCCGCCGTCGGCTTGGCTGTCCGCCGGCGACGGGAGGAACGCCCCCACGAGCGCTGACCCGATGACGTATCCCGCGACGCTCCCGAGCAGCGAGCTCGCGAACATCCCGCCGAGGCCTGGCCCGCCGCCGGCGCGACCACCGAGCGACCGCTCGAGGGTGCCGGGCTGACGCAGCTCCGAACGGGTGGCTGCCTGAGCCAGGGAGCGCGGGTCGTCGCCGCGCGGCTGCTCGCCGGCCGGAGCGTTCTCGCTGAGCTGCTGGAACAGCAGTCGCCGCTGCTCGGGCGTGAGCTTCGTGAACGCTTCCTCGTGCACCTGCTCGATCGTCTCGGGTGGTGCAGTGCGCAGCAGGTAACGATAGCGCTCGACGGCGATCTCGTCCTCGCTCCGTGGCGAACCTCCACGAGCGGTCGACGACTGCGGCCCGGGCGCGGAGGGCTGCTGCTGCGGACGCGGTTCTTCGCGTCCGAGAAGGCGGTCGAGGAATCCCATGGTGTGCCCCTTCGGTCGACGGCTCCGGGTGCGCCGTGCTGGCGTCAGCCTAGGTTCGCAGCGTGTGAAAGTTCTCAGAGAGGGCCGAGCGTGCGCCTACAGCACCACGCCGACCAGCACAGGCTCGGGGCGCAGCAGCACACCGAACTCCGACTGCACCCGAGCCTGGATTAACGACGCGAGCTGGGCGACATCCTGCGCAGTCGCGCCGCCGCGGTTCACGATCGCGAGGGTGTGCTTGGACGAGATCCCAGCGGCGGACCCCGGGAGGGAGTAGCCGCGACGGATGCCCGCGTTCTCGATGAGCCAGGCGGCCGAGAGCTTCACATCGTAAGGCCCGTCGGCCAACGGAGGGATGTCACCCGGGTGCACGCCGCCGTCGGTCAGGCCGAGCACCGCGGCGGGCTCCGGCGGGGTCACCGGCCAGCGCGGGGCTCCCCGGGGCAGTTCGCGCGCGAAGCCCTCCGAGACGATGGGATTGGTGAAGAAGCTCCCGGCGCTGACCGAATCGGGGTCGGCCGGATCGAGCACCATTCCCTTGGACGAGCGCAGCGCGAGGACGGCGCGGCGCAGCTCCGCCACCGAGACGCGGGATCCGAGGGTGACGCCGAGGGCGTCTGCGAGCTGTGCGTAGGCGATCGGGGCGCTGAGCGGAGCCCCGACCCCGCCTGGGACGCGGTTGTCCGCCAATTCGAGATCGACCGAGAGCACGATGCCCTGCAGGCCAGCCTTGAGAACGGACGTCCGATAGCCGAGACCGAGGTCCGCCTTCGTGAGTGTCGTCACCTCGCCGCTCTGGTGGTCGAGGAACTCGACGCCGAGCAGAGCCGCCTCGATCTCCTGCCCGTACGCCCCGATGTTCTGCACCGGGGCCGCCCCCGTCGAACCGGGGATGCCGGACAGCGCTTCGATCCCGGCCCATCCGTTGCGGACCGCGAGCGCGACCAGGTCGTCCCACGGCTCACCGGCCTGGACCCGGAGTCGTACGCGTCCCTCCGGTGCGGGGAGCTGCTCGACCCCGCGCGTGACTATGCGGATGACCGTTCCGTCGAAGCCGTCGTCGCCGGCGATCGTGTTCGATCCGCCGCCGAGCAGCAGCCAGTCGTCGCCGCTCCCCCACACCTCGAGCGCCGCCGCGACGAGGCTGTCGCGGTCGCTCGGGCCGAGCAGGTGTGCGGGCACGCCGCCCACCCTCATCGTGGTGAGTTCGGCGAGCGCCGTGCGCGGCTGGGCGTCGGTCATGCCAGCGAGACCCGCACCTGCGCCTTGCCGAGCACGGTCTCGCCGTTGAAGGTGGTGGTCAGGTCGATGCGGGCGACGCGGGCGTCGCCGTCGAGCTGGCCGACCTTCGCCGTGACCGAGACGGTCGCGCCCGCGACCGGGTCCACAACGATCGGTCGCGTGAAGCGCACCTGGTAGTCGGCGACACGGGCTGCGTCCCCCGCCCAGTCGACGACCGGCTGCACGGCGAGGCCCATCGTGAGCATCCCGTGGGCGATCACACCGGGCAGGCCGACGGAGGTCGCGATGTCGTCGCGGTAGTGGATGGAGTTGAAGTCTCCGGACGCGCCCGCGTAGCGGACGAGGGAGTCGCGGCTCAGTTCGTAGCTGCGCTCGGCGATCACGTCGCCGACCGTCAGAGCGTCGAAATCAGGTGCGGCGGAAGTCTGCTGGGTCATCACTCGTCCCCTCGAACGACCAGGGTGGAGGTGGAGGTCACGACGTGCTCGCCCGCCGCGTCGACGATGACCGTCTCAGCGGTCACCATCGAGTGGGCGCCGAGCGACTTCACCGCGGTCACGGTGAGCGTTCCGGTGAGCTCGTCCCCGGCGACGATCGGGCGCGTGAAGCTGAAGCGCTGGTCGCCGTGGACGACCCGGCTGAAGTCGATGTCGGCCTCGGGGTCGGCGAGCAGCTGATCGAGCGAGAGCTGCTGGACGACGATCGAGAAGGTGGGGGGCGCGACGAGGTCGTCGTGACCGGAGGCGCGGGCCGCGTCGAGGTCGAACGACGCGGGGTCGGTCGCGAACACGGCCCGGGCGAACTCGCGCACCTTCTCGCGGCCGACGAGATACGGAGCGGTCGGCGGGAACGCGCGGCCTTGCAGAGCTGGATTGACTGGCACCCGTCGATTCTACGGGGACACGAAAAAAGAGAACCCCGGCCACCTGGCCGGGGTTCTCTCTACGTGTGGTCGGTGCCTACTGGCAGCTGTCGCACTGCAGCAGGTCCATCGGGTCCACGGGAACCGCGTAGCCGCCGACGCTGTCGTTTTCGTAGTCCATGATGGCCTCCCCTGAAGTCTAGTTTTTCACCGCTTCGTGCGGTGTTCACCCACTATATAACCCTAATGACACGATTGTCATTCCACTACATGTAGTGTTTTCGAACTTTTTCTTCTCGTCCCCCATCGTAGGGCCGACCACCGACATCGCCGACGCGTCCGGGCACCCGCGGCGGTGCGGATCGGCCCGCGATTTCCCGCATTCCACCAGGCGATTCGCCTACCGCCGGGTGCTGCGGAGCGGCCCCGAGAGCAGCGGCGACCGACGCGCCACAGCGGGTCCCGGAACCACTAATGCGGCGTGTCGTCGGCGTGTCGCAAGGGACGCCGGTGCGTCGATCCGCTCGGCCGCGTCTCATCACGGGCAGTCGGACGCACGGGTACGTCAGCAGAGGGGGCGCACCTACGCAACCCGGCCGGTCGGAATACTGAGCCGCCGAGTGCACTACCGATATGCGCTGATCGTCGCCGCACACTGGAATCCGATCCCAACCCGATCAGGATCTCCCCACACCCGAACCTCCCTCTCGATGCGATCGCATCGGGCGTCCTAGCGCCCGTGCCTCGCGCATCGTGCGGAGTCGGCGTTCGAGGGATCTCCAACGCACCTGACTCCAGACGAAGCGAGGTTTCCCATGTACCATGCCGGACCAATCGGCGGCGGACTGACCGTCGGCGGCGTCCTCGCCGCGACGGGCAGCGGTTCGATGATGACCGTCATCGGGGTCACCATCGTGTCCCTCTTCCTGCTGCTCGGCGGGCTGCTCCTCCTGCGTGCCGCGTCGCACCGACGCCAGGACCGGGCCGAGATCGCGCCGATCGCGGGAGCACGGCACTCGATGGGCGGCCGCCATGTCGGCTGAGGTCACCGAGACGATCGCCCTCCCCCGGCGCCGTGCGCGCCGCGGACTGCCGTTCGCCCGGATCGCCGCCTGGCTGACGGCGCTCGCGCTGATCGCCGCCGGCGTGCTGGTGATGATCAACGAGCACGTCGTGCGCGAGTTCGAAGCCCGAACGATGGTGACCATCGCGCACGACCTGCTCGGCACCGAGGCGATCCTCGCCTGGCAGAACGGCAACCCGAGCATCGCGTTCCCCGCGGGCTCGGGCTGGGTGCTCGCCGTCATCACGATCCAGTGCGCGATCGCGCTCTACCTCGGGCCGATCGCATTCGTCGCCGGGCTGCTCGCGCTCCGTCGTGGAGTGCGCCTCCACCGGGTGCTGTTGGCCGCGGCGGCCGGAATCATCGGGATGATGCTCCTCAGCCTCCTGCGCCTCGGGCTTCTCATCTACGCCTGGAGCAATTGGGGCATCGAAGCGTTCCGCTGGTTCCACGGACCGGTCGGCACCATCCTCATGCTGCTCGGGATGGCCGCCGCGCTCATCCTCATGGCGGTCGTGGCGTTCAAGCGCCCCGCAACGGGTGGACGCGCCCCCGCAAAGGGACGCCGCGCGGCCCGCGCCGACGGCGACGCCGCGCACGACTAGCTGTTCGGGTGGGTGCGCCCCGCACGCGCCCACCGTTCCTCCCCTTCCCCTCTCGCTCGCAAGGAGCCGCCCGTTCCGGATCGCACGCCGGAGCACCCACAGCAACGCCGACACCACCCGTTAGGGGTAGACCCATGGTTCCCATCTTCGCCGTCGCCGCATCCGTCGTCATCTGCATCTCGTTCGCCTACCTCTGGCTGATGTTCTTCGGCGGACTGCGCACGATGCGACAGAACGGCGCGAACCTGTCCACCCTGCGCGGCGCCGCCTACGAGGACCCGTTCATCGACGAGCCGGGCACCTTCCACACCTACTTCTTGATCCCGTGCCTCAACGAGGAGCGGGTCATCGGCGCCACGACGAAGGCCCTCGCCGGTTCGCCGCACTCGACGACGATCGTGATCGACGACGCGTCGGACGACCGGACGGAGGAGGTCGCCTACGAGAACGGCGGCACCAGCGTGATCGTCCACAAGCGCACCTTCCCGAACGCCCGGATGGGCAAGGGCGAGGCGCTCAACGACGCCCTGACGCTCGTGCGCCGTCTGGTCGAGGAACGCGGTCAGGACGTCGAGAAGGTCCTCGTCGCCGTGATGGACGCCGACGGGCGGCTGTCCGACGGAGCGATGAAGCACGTGCTGCAGCTGTTCGAGGACCCGACGATGGGCGCCATCCAGCTCGCGGTCCGCATCCGCAACCGCGACTCGTTCCTCACGCGTTACCAGGACTTCCACTTCTGGGCGATGACGGCGGTGACCCAGCTCGGTCGCGCCCAGACGGGCACGGTGTCGCTGGGCGGCAACGGTCAGTTCAGCCGCCTCTCGGCCCTCAACGAGACCGGCGAGAAGCCGTGGAGCGAGTCGCTCACCGAAGACCTCGACCTCGCCGTCACCCTCGCGATGCGCGGCTGGAAGCTCGGGACCACCCCGCTCGCAGCCGTCGAGCAGCAGGGGGTGACCACGATCCGTGCACTCTTCAAGCAGCGTCGACGCTGGTTCCAGGGCCACATGATGATGGCGAAGCGGGTGCCCGAACTCTGGCGCGACCGCCGGGTGACCCATCTGCGGGCGCTCGAGCTCTCGGCCTACATCCTGACGCCGTGGGTCACGATCCTCCCCTGGTCGATCCTCTTCCACTGGGGGATCCTCGGCATGATCGTCGACGGCGGGGCCTTCTTCGCATTCGTCACGAGTTCGTTGACCCTCCTGATCGGGGCCATCGCCTGGTATCTGGTCACGCTCGGCCCCGTCTTCGTCAGCGCATTCGTCTACTACCGCCGCGACGAGAGCCGGGAGCTCTGGCTCTCCCTCCTCCACGCCCATTGCTTCCCGCTGATCAACTATCTGGCGTTCGCCGCCGTCTGGAGCGCGCTCGCGCGCATCCTCAAGGGCCAGAACGACTGGGAGAAGACCCTTCGCGTCGACGAGTTCAACACCGAGCAGGCCCTGACCGCTCGCACCACCGCACCGCCCGGAAAGGAGGCAGCATGAGCACCACAGCAGATCCCGCCCGTCAGAAGCACGCCCGTCGCCGCCAGACGGGGACCTCCCACCGCACCCGCGCCATCGGCCGCCGCTCCCGCCGAGAGGCAAGGGCGACGGCTCCCCTGCGCCTCACCGCGTCCTACTTCCCCGCCGTCGACGGTCTGCGCGCCATCGCGATCCTCAGCGTCCTTCTGTTCCACACGGGGCTGTACAGCAACGGCCTGTTCGGCGTCGACATCTTCTTCACCCTCTCCGGGTTCCTCATCACGCTCACGATGCTCCGCGAGTTCCACCGCACGGGCGGGATCCACCTCGGCCGGTTCTACCTGCGCCGGGCCAAGCGGCTGCTCCCCCTGCTCTTCGTCGTGCTCGCATTCACGCTGTGGGCCGTCGCCGCGCTCGGCACCCGCGCCGAGCTCGAACGGTTCGGTCAGCAGGCGGTCGCATCCCTCATCTACCTGACCAACTGGGAGCAGATCAACGCCGGCCAGGGGTATTGGGACGGCTTCGGCGCGCTCAACCCGCTCGGCCACATGTGGTCGCTCGCGATCACCGAGCAGTTCTACCTGGTCTGGCCCGTGGTGATGTTCCTGGTGCTGGCCCTCGGCAAGAAGCTGTCCCGCGGTCGCGGGACGCACGCGTGGCAGTGGTCCCGGCGCAGTGCTCTGCTCGTTCTCGTGATCGGCGTGGCCGGCCTCGTCGTCGCCGCGGCGATGCCCATGCTCCGCTTCGACGGCTCGAACTGGGACCGCCTCTACCTCGGCACGGACACCCACATCGCCGGGCTGATCGCCGGATCGGTCGCGGCAACGATCAACTACCTCTGGCTGCAGCGCACCAGCCTCCGGACCGCCCGCGCGCCCCGCGTCGTCGCAGCACCCGGACGCGCGTCCGCCTTCTTCCGCATGGTCATCACCTCGACCGTGTCGATCGCGGCCCTCGGCGCGATCGTCGTGCTCTCGCTCAACGCGACCACCTACGAGGAGCCGTGGCTCTACCAGTGGGGATTCCTCGCGGTCGCGATGATCGGCTCGGCCGTGATCCTGACCCTCACCAGCCCGCACAACATCCTCACCCGCATCCTCGCCTTCCCGCCCCTGGTCGGGATCGGCAAGGTCTCTTACACCCTGTTCCTCGTGCACATGCCCGTCTACTGGCTCATCCTCGCGCTCGCGCCGTACAGCACCCCCTGGGACCTGGTGATCCTCGGCCTGCCGATCTCCCTCCTGCTCGCGGGAGGCCTCCATCACCTCGTCGCCGAGCCGATCCGGCTGCGCAAATGGCGGATCAAGGGCTCCATCGCGTTCACCACGCTGGTCGCCGGCGTCACGGCCGCCGTCATACTCGTCCCCGGGCTCGTCCTGGCCTCACCGGTCGGAGGAGGCTCCGTCAAGGTCCTGACCCTGGGCGACTCCCTCGCGAACGACTTCGCATCGGCGCTCGGCACCTACGAGGGCGACCGCTTCACGGTCATCGACGGCGGGCTCCCGGGCTGCGGTATCTCCGGCAGCACCGCCCAGCGCACCAAGGCCGGCATCACGCAGAGCGCACCGGCGACCTGCAACCCCTGGGAGAGCAGGTGGGAGAAGCTGATCGATGAGAACACACCCGACTACGTGGTCGCGAACATCGCCTGGGACGCCGTGACCCAGCAGATCGACGGCGCATGGACCGACCTGACCGACCCCGCGTTCGCCGCCGACTACCGCGACTCGCTGGACGCGTTCGCGAAGGTCACCAGCCGACCCGGGCTCACCGTCATGGTCGCGAACTCCCGGCTCTACAACGGGGTCGTCACGACCGAGCAGGCCACAGCGTTCAACGCCATCCTCGACGGGTTCCTCGCCGACCACCCCGAGATCGTGAAGCTCGACCTGCAGGGCGCCGTCTGCGACGCCGACGCGTGCGCCGTCTCGGTGGGCGACGAGCGGATGTATCTCGACGACCGCGTGCACTTCAGCGCGGCAGGCAAGCAGCACATCGCTCCCTGGCTGGCCGAGCAGATCGGCTCCGCCGGATCCGGAGCACGCGGGTCGGGTACCCCGGGCACCACCGGAACCCGACGTGACTGAGTATGCGTGGGCGCTCCACGCGGGCGTCTGCATACCGTCGAAGCGTGTCTGCCCAGTTCGCCGCCTTTCCCCACGGATACCTGCGATCGCACCACCTATTCGCCGGGCGGTCCCGGCTACTTTCGCCCCGAAGCGTGCGTTTCCGCGACCCGATCGGGTCACTCGGGGACGATTCGGGGCGCGTGAAATGCAACCATCTACGTAGTAGATACGCATAATTAAGCACTGCGAAGATCAACTCTAGACATGGCTAGGTATTGCGTCCTAGCTTGAGCGCATGACCACATCGCCCGACGATCCGCACCGTGCGGACATCCCCCTCATCCAGGCCGACGACATCGGCGTGGACGCTTCCTGGGGGCACATCTACGGTCCGGCCAGCGTCACCGTGCGCCGCGGCGGCGTCACGGTGATCCGCGGCGCGGGCGGCCGCGGACGCACCGCACTGCTGCTGACCCTCGCCGGACGGATGAAGCCGACGACAGGGTCCGTCACCGCGTTCGGCCGGACGGACGACCCCAAGCACCTCTTCGCCAACGCGACGATCGCGAACATCGACGAGGTCGACGGAATCGGCCAGACGATCCGGGTCCACGACGTGGTGACGGAGCAGCTGCGCTGGCGGGCGCCGTGGTACCGCTGGGTGCCGCAGTCGACCCAGGAGGACCTCGAACGCATCTGCCGTCCGGTCTTCGGCGACTTCACGGTCCCGTCGCTGCAGACGATGGTCGAGGAGCTCCCGGAGCTCACCGGTGCGCTGCTGCGGATCTCCCTCGCCAACATCGATCGGCCGCCCCTGCTCGTGGTCGGAGGCGTCGACGAGCTGGCGAGCGTGGCGGCCGCTCACAACCTCCTGGAGCGGCTCGTCGTTCTGGGGCGGGATCAGACGGTGATCACGGCGGACGTCAACGCCGTGGCCTCCGACACCGGCGTCCACAGGGTCGTCGACGTGGAGAACCTCACCGACCAGGAGTTCGCCGTTCTCGAACAGGAGGCGTTGTCGCGATGATCGCAGCATTCTCACCGGGGAGCGATTTCAAGCGCTACTACCGGGGCCGTATGCCCCGGTTGGCCCTGATCGTCATCATCCTGATGCCGCTCCTGTACGGCGCGCTCTATCTCTGGGCGTTCTGGAATCCCTTCGGCCACGTCGACAAGATCCCCGTCGCGATCATCAATCTCGATCAGGGAGCCACGGTCAAGGGCGAGAAGCTCGAGGCCGGCAAAGACGTCGTGGACGGCCTCATCGCGTCCAAGCAGCTCGACCTGCACCGCACGAGCGAGAAGGCCGGCGTCGACGGGCTGGCCCACGGCACGTACTACTTCACCATCACCCTGCCCAAGGACTTCAGCGAGGCGGTCGCCTCCGCGGCGACGGACGACCCGCGATCCGCCGGGCTCCAGTTCACCTACAACGACTCGAACAACTACTTGTCGACCGTGATCGGGCAGGATGCCGCCGAGGAGGTCATCAACCAGGTCTCGGCCCAGGTCGGCCAGCAGACGTTCGAGACGGTGCTGACCGGCGTCAAGGGCGCGATACCGAAGATCAAGGCCGCCGTCTCCAGCGTCGACGAACTCAACACGGGCATGCAGACCGCGAACAGCGGCGCCCAGGAGCTGGCCACGAACCTCGTGACGGCCAAGGAAGGGTCGTCGCAGCTCGCCGGCGCGATCGACGAGCTCGACACGGCCGTCCAGAGCGCGGTCACGAAGGCGAACAACGTCGTCGCGACCTCCGGGCTCACCGGCGACGAGATCCGCCAGATCGTGGCGCGCCTCGACTCGAACACGAACGCCATCGCGGACGCGATCGATCGAGCCGCGTCCGCGCAGTCCGCGGCGGCGAGTCAGCTGCAGAGTGTGATCGACGACGCGTCGGCGAGCGACGACCCGGAAGTGCAGGCGCTCGGCGTCCGCCTCGCATCCGTGCAGCAGAGCTTCGCAAAAGCCCAGCTGACGCAGGAGGTCAGCGCACTGTTCGACGCGGTCCACACCGATGTCGATCGGCTGGCCGGGGAGTTCAACGACCCGCAGAGCCGGGTGAACGTCGTCATGCGGGCGGTCGAGGGCGGCGCCGTCCAACGAGACCTGTCGACGGTTTCCTCCGCGGCGAACCAGCTCCGCTCCGGCGCCGATCAGCTGAACAGCGGCATCGGACAGCTCTCCGACGGCGCCAACCAGCTCGCGACCGGCACGACGCAGCTCGCAGCGGGGACGGACGAGCTCTCGGGCGCCGCGGGCCTCGGCCTGAAGCTCATCCCCAGCTGGAGCGACTCCCAGCAGGGCAACTTCATCAAGGCGCTCGCCCAGCCGGTGCAGTTGCACGAGACGGTCAACAACGCCGCCAAGACCTTCGCCTACGGGTTCGCACCGTTCTTCCTCGGCCTGGCACTGTTCGTCGGCGGGGTGATCGCGTGGATGCTCTTCAACCCGCTCCAGGCCCGGCCACTCGCCCAGGGGCTGGGATCGTTCCGTGTGGTCCTCGCGTCGTACGCGCCCACGCTGTTCGTCGGCATCCTCCAGGCCACGATCCTCTTCCTCGTCGTCCGGTTCGCGATCGGGCTGCAACCGGTGAACGCCTGGGGCACCTACGGGTTCATGGTGCTCATGGTGGCGATGTTCATGGCGATGATCCAGATGTTCAACGCGCTGCTCGGACCGGCCGTCGGCCGCGTGCTCACCCTGGCGTTTCTGATGATCCAACTGACGTCGGCCGGCGGGATCTATCCGGTGCCCACGACCTCGCTGCCGTTCCAGTACATCAACGTCATCGATCCGATGACCTACACGAACAACGCGCTTCGACAGCTCATCCTCGGCGGCGCCGACTACCGCCTCTGGGTCGCGATCGCGGTGACGGTCGGCCTGACGGCCCTCTTCGTGGCGGTCTCCACCTGGGCTGCTCGACGAAACCGGCAATACAACATGGATCGCCTGTACCCGCCGGTCGAGGTCTAGCCATCCTTTCCATCCATCCGCAAGCAGAGGAACGAACATGACCATCAACACCAGCAGTGCCCGCCAGACGACGAACGTGGACCCGAATCTCAGCCTCAACCCGGTGTTCGTGCGGCCCGGCGAGGCGACCACGTTCGAGAAGTTCCGGATGCCCGACGGCCCGAGCCTCCCGTCGACGGCGTATCAGATCGTGCACGACGAGGCGATCCTCGACGGCAACTCGCGCCTCAACCTGGCGACGTTCGTCTCGACCTGGATGGACGACGAGGCCAAGAAGCTCTACACCGAGGCCGCCGACAAGAACATGATCGACAAGGACGAGTACCCGGCGACCGCGGCGATCGAGGACCGCTGCTGGCGCATCCTCGCCGACCTGTGGCACGTGCCCGACACGAAGGACACGATCGGCACCTCGACGATCGGTTCGTCGGAGGCTTGCATGCTCGGCGGGCTGGCGCTCAAGCGGATCTGGCAGGAGAAGCGCGCGGCCGAGGGCAAGCCGGCGGACAAGCCGAATCTGATCATGTCCGCGGCCGTCCAGGTGGTGTGGGAGAAGTTCTGCAACTACTGGGACATCGAGGCGCGCTACGTCCCGGTCAGCCCCGATCACATCATCCTCGACGGGTACAAGCTCGAGGACTACGTGGACGAGAACACGATCGGCGTGGTCGCCATCCTCGGCCAGACGTTCACGGGGTTGTACGACGACGTCGTCGCGATCGCGGCGGCGCTCGACGCGATCCAGGAGAAGACCGGACTCGACGTCAAGATCCACATCGACGGCGCGTCGGGCGCGATGGTGGCGCCGTTCTGCCAGCCCGAGCTGGAGTGGGACTTCGCCGTCACCCGGGTCAACTCGATCAGCACCTCGGGTCACAAGTACGGCCTCGTCTACCCGGGCGTCGGGTGGGTCGTCTGGCGGAACACCGTGGTGCTCCCGGAGAGCATGATCTTCCACGTCAGCTACCTCGGCGGCGACATGCCGACGCTCGCGCTCAACTTCTCGCGACCGGGGGCACAGGTGCTGCTGCAGTACTACCAGTTCCTCCGCCTCGGCAGAGAGGGCTACCGCCAGGTGCAGCAGAACTCGATCGACGTCGCGACCTACCTGTCGGCCGAGATCGCCGACGTCGGCCCGTTCGAGCTCGTGAGCCGCGGTGACACCATCCCGGTGTTCGCCTGGGTGCTCAAGGACGGCTACACCGACAAGTGGAGTCTGTACGACCTGGCCGACCGTCTGCGGATGAAGGGGTGGCTCGTCCCGGCCTATCCGATGGCGGACGACATGGCCGACGTCGTGCTCCAGCGCATCGTCGTCAAGGTGGGGCTCAGCCGCGATCTCGCGACGGCCCTGCTCTCCGACATCAAGGGCGAGGTCGAGTTCCTCGACGCCCTCGAGATGCCGCTTCCGCGAATGGCGGACAGCGGATCGCACTTCCACCACTGAGGCGCCGTCCGACGAGGAGAGATCACGACCGTGTCCCAGCTCGAATCGGACGTCGGCGGGCGGAGGCCGCTCGCCGCACTCGTCCCCACCCTCACCAAGCAGTGCTGGGGCTTCATGATCGGATCGGCGCTGTTCGCGCTGGGGTCGGCGCCCGGTTTCGGGCAGTGGGCCGGGGCCTCCACCTCGAATCTCTGCTACTTCTTCGGCGCCTGGTTCTTCACCTTCGCCGCTCTGCTGCAACTGCTCATGAGCGGCAGGGCCACCGTCCCCGTCTCGTACGGGTCGGGCACGATGGTGCGCGCCGCCTGGCTCGCCGCGGCGACCCAGTTCTTCGGCACGTTGCTGTTCAACGTCAGCACGTCGGCTGCGATCGGAGCGAAGGCGATCGAGACCGAGAAGCACCTCGTCTGGACACCGGATGCCGCCGGATCCGTCGCCTTCCTCATCAGCGGCGTGTTCGTCCTCGTGGCCTTCGCCCGCACGGATCGTTTCTGGAATCCGCGGTCGATCGACTGGTGGTCGGGGCAGATCAACTTCCTCGGCTGCGTCGCCTTCGGGGTGTCCGCCGTCGGCGCGTACATCCTGGCGAACGGCGATGCGAAGAACGACGCGCTCGCCAACGGCGGCACCTTCATCGGCGCCCTCTGCTTCTTCTTCGCCTCCCTGATCGTCCTGCCGCTGTGGCGGGCGCGCGCCCCACTTCAGGGGAATGACATTGAGGAATAGCGTACGGATCAACCGCGAGAACGGAGGAACCGTCATGTTCCACTTCCAAGAGACCGCTCGCGTGATCGCGTCCCATGTGGCGGAGGGACGCAATGTGCGGCTGGTGGGGGGCGCCGGGAGCGGACGCACCAGCACGCTGCGCTACGCCGCCCGCTTGATCGAGGCACGTGGGCTCGAGGTGCTGCGCACTCCGGAAGTGTCAAGGCCTCCTCAGGTGCCCGGCTTCGCCGTGGCAAGCCTCCAGCTCGGCCCGAAAGAGGATCGTCGCAGTCCGCTCGATCTGGCCCTCGCCAGCCGGCGGGCCCTGCTCGAGTCGCCCGGGCTCATCCTCCTCATCGACAATGCCGACCTGCTGGACACGGTGTCGCTCGAGATCCTGGATTCCGTCACGCCTCCACTCACGAGTGTGCGAGTCGTGCGCACCGGCGATCTGCGCAGCAAGCCGATCTGGCCCGAGGTGACCATCGCGATGCCCGAACTGGGTTTCGAGGAGGTCGCCGAGCTCCTCCGGGAGGTCCTCGACGGGGAGAGCCCGGCCGCGTCGCTCACGGCCCGGATCCTGTCGAAGTCGGGCGGCAATCCGGAGCTGGCGATCGCCATCGCCGAGTCATCGCTGATGTCGGGGCTGCTCCAGCGGGAGGACGGCCTCTGGCGTCTGGCGTCGCGATCGCTCTGGAACGATCACCTCGTGCCTCTGGTCCGCTGGCGCATCCGCGACCTGGCGCCGGAGGGGCTGACGGTGCTGCGCTCGCTCTCCCTCGACGGCCCGACGCAGTTCGCCGGCCCGTCGTTCGACGGTCACGATGAGCACACCTCGGCCCTGATCGCTCGCGGCCTCCTCCGGGTCGTCGACGTGACGCCGACCGAGCGGCTCGTGCACGTGTGGCCGCCGCTCGTCGCCGATCTCTTCAAGTACGAGCGCAGCGCTGCCGCCGACAACTCCCCCGGCGCGTTCCACCCGGTCTCGTGGGCCCCGACCGCCTCCGCGACGGCCCGCATCTTCCAGCTCGCGGCCGACGTCGACGCGGCCGAGCGCTTCCGCCAGTGGGAGCTGACGCCGACGACCGACGCGGCGACCAAGTACGTCGCCCGGGCGACGGGCAACTCGTTCGACCGGGCGAACGCCGAGGAGGTCTTCGCCCACACATCGCATGTGAATGCGAGCCGCGATCAGCTGTTCCTCTTCGAGTTCCAGCGCGCGCAATGGCTCGCCCTCGAGCGCGACGACCTGGATGCGGCGCTCGACGTCATGGACGGGATCGCGCACAACGATCCCGCGGAGCACTCGCGTGCTCGAGCGGGATCCCTCCTCCTCCGCGCCTTCCTCGACGCCATTCCCGCCGATTTCGCCGACCAGCTCGCCGACGGTCGCGGTCACGATCTCACGGGGTTCACCGACAACGCCCTCGCGTGCCTCCACCTGTTCAGCGGAGACATGGACCAGGCTCGGGCGGCACTGCCGGATGGTCACGGCCGCCCGGGTCAGTGGCAGGGCCCTGGCATCCTCTCGCCCTTGATCACCGCCTATTCCGGCGATCTGCGCGGCGGGTACGCCGAGGCGTTGGCGCAGCGCGATCGCGCCCTGCTCGACAAGGACCGCACCGGCTACGTCGCCGCCTCGTACGTCGGAATCCTGGCCAGCATGTTCTCCGGCCGCATGGCGCAGGCGGAGGACGTCATCAGCTCGGCGCTGGGGCTCGCGCCGGTGACGATGTTCGCGCGCCCCATCTTCGGCGCGATCCTCAACCTCGCTTCCACGATCGCCCGCATCACCCGACGGGATTCGCCGGTGGTCGACGCGTTCTCCCGTGACGTGGCCAACTACGCAGCCTACGCCGGGCCACTGCATGCCACGGGCTCCGATCTCACTCCCAGCGTGACGATGGCGGGCAACGACCGCGCGGCGTTCGACCGCAGCGTCGCCGCCGGGGTCCGGCTGCGGAGGTCTCGCGGATACATCTCAGCAGCGTGGACGACCGCGGTCTCGGCGGCGTGCTTCGACACCGGCGACGAGGTCGTGACGCAGATCGAGGAGTTGTCGCACACCGCTCCGATCGCCCTGTTCGCGAACAGTGCCCGTGCCGTGAGCGCCGTACGTCACCGCCGGGTCGACGACCTGAGGGCCCTCGTGATGGGTGGCGGCATCGGTCAGGACGCCCAGCTCCTTGCGCAGATCGTCCGTGCGGGTCAGCGCCGCGCGATGGCGGAGTCGCATTCACGCATCGCCGAGGACTTGGAGCCCATCGCCCGCCGCCTGGAAGATCTCTCGGAGAGCCCGATCGGCCCGGTCTTCGCCACACTGGACGCCGGAGAGCGCCTGAGTCCCCGCGAACGCGAGATCGCGCTGCTTGCCGGGAGCATGACGAACGCGCAGATCGCCGCCCGGCTGAACATCAGCGTCCGCACCGTGGAACACCACATCTCCAACGGGCTGCACAAGGTCGGCCGGCAGACCAGAGGAGAGCTCGCGAGCGCCGCCTCGGAGGACGAGACCTGAGGGGACGACGATGCCCCGCCAGTGGAGTTCACTGGCGGGGCATCGATTGGTGTCACGGTACGCGACCTGTGCGGCCGCTCCGTGGGGTTACTGCTGGGCGGCCTCGCGGCGACGACGGATCAGCAGGAACGATCCAGCCGCGGCGAGCAGGGCCAGGGCCGTACCGCCGGCGATGGTCGGATCCATCAGCGGGGTGCCCTCCTCACCACTGACCACGACGACAGCGCCAAGGTCGATGTCCTGCGGCTCGTTGCCCGGGACGGTGATGGTGGCGGTGATGTTGTTCGGGCCCTCGGTCAGACCAGTCACCGGGGTGGACCAGTCGCCGTTGCCGTCGACGGTGGCCTCACCGATGACGGTGCCGTCCTGGTCGGTCAGCACGATGGTGGTGCCGGGCTCACCCGTACCGGTGAACACAGTGCCCTCGGTGATCGAGTTGTCGCCCGTGCCGAGCGTCGGGGACACGACCACGAAGTCGGCCACCTGCGGGGTGTCGTCGATGATCTGGAGGTTGTCGAGGACGACGGTCTGGTCGCCGGCGGTGACGGTGATCGGGGCAGAACCCTCGGGAACCTTCACACTCGTGGTCCAGTTGCCGTCCTTACCGACGGTGGTCTCGCCGAGGACGGTGCCGTCCTTGTCGGTGATGGTGACCTTCTCGTCCGGCTGCCCCTTGCCGGTGAACTCGGCACCGTTCGTGCCGATCGTGGCGTCCGCCTTCGGGGTGGTGACCTCGAGCTTGGCGATCACGTTCAGATCCTCGATGGTGACGGTCTGGTCGCCGGCCTCGATGGTGATGCTGCCGCCGCCGGGGAGGGGGACGGTGAGGTCCCACGAACCGTCGGGGTTGACCGTGGTCTCGCCGATGGTCTTGCCGTCGTTGTCCTTGATGACGACCGTCTCGCCGGGCTGGCCGGTGCCGTCGAAGGTCACATCCGGACCCACGATGGTGGCGCCGCCCTGCGGGGTGGTGACCACCAGAGCAGCGGTGTCATCGACAACCGTGACCTTGTCGAGGACAACCGTCTGGTCGCCGGCGGTGACGGTGATCGGGGCGGAACCTTCGGGGACCTTCACGCTGGTGGTCCAGTTGCCGTCCTTTCCGACGGTGGTCTCGCCGAGAATGTTGCCGTCCTTGTCGGTGATGGTGACCTTCTCGTCCGGCTGACCCTTGCCGGTGAACTCGGCACCGTTGGTGCCGATCGTGGCGTCCGCCTTCGGCGTGGTGACCTCGAGCTTGGCGATGACGTTCAGATCCTCGATGGTGACGGTCTGGTCGCCGGCCTCGATGGTGACGCTGCCGCCACCGGGGAGGGGGACGGTGGTGTTCCAGCTGCCGTCGGGGTTGACCGTGGTCTCGCCGATGGTCTTGCCATCGGCGTCCTTGATGACGACCGTCTCACCGGGCTGACCGGTGCCATCGAACGTCACATCCGAACCCACGATCGTGGAGCCACCCTGCGGAGTGGTGACCACCAGAGCAGCGGTGTCGTCTACGACGTTCACCTTGTCCAGAACAACGGTCTGGTCGCCGGCAGTGACGGTGATCGGGGCAGAGCCCTCGGGAACCTTCACACTCGTGGTCCAGTTGCCGTTGCCGTCGACCGTGGTTTCACCAAGAACGTTGCCGTCCTTGTCGGTGATGGTGACCTTCTCGTCCGGCTGACCCTTGCCGGTGAACTCGGCACCGTTGGTGCCGATCGTGGCGTCCGCCTTGGGGGTGGTGACTTCGAGCTTGGCGATGACGTTCAGGTCCTCGATGGTAACCGAACGGGTGTCCGTCGCGACCGTGGCCGAGGTGGATCCCTCCGGCAGAACGACCGTGACCGTGTATGAACCATCGCCAGCGGCGACCGTCGACCCGACCGGGTTACCGCCCGCGTCCTTGATCGTGACCGTCGCACCCGGCTCCGCCGTGCCCGCGAACTCCACGCCCGCACCCACCACAGTGGACCCGGCCTTCGGTGTGGTGACGACCAGCGGAGCGCTGTCATCGATCACGAGCAACGTCAGCGGCTCCGTCTTCGTACCCGACGCGAACGACAACGAGGCGATTCCCTCGGGAAGCGTCAGACGCATCGTCCACGCGCCAGCGCTGTCGGCGATCGCCGAACCGATCGACACACCTGCGTTGGACACCTCCACGGTCGCATCCGGTCGCGCCGTGCCCTTGACGGTCACCCCTGACATTCCGACCGTCGCACCAGTCGTCGGCGTGTCGATCGTGAGCACATCGACCTGGACTTCCTGGTACCCCCTGATGCTCCAGTAGCTGACCTGGTCGGCCTTCACACCGAGTGTGATCAGGGTATTAGCGGATGCGTTCGAAGCCATTCTGAGATATGCGTTCGGATACGTGACAGATGCGTAAGTGTAATTGGAACCGAAGGAACCCGCTCCCCTGCCCGTCAAGAACGCCTGGGCGTCTGAGCCGTCGCACGTCGCCCAGGCAAGGGTAGTGGCGCTGTTCGCCTGAAGGCAGCTTCCATCTCGGCCCCAGTTCTCGATCTTGATCGGCCCCGTCGTACCGACTGCCGGCCGCGACCAGATCACCCTGCTCGCGTCAGCGAGCCATGTAGCGTCCGGGACTGCATTCACGTTCGCCTTCACGGGCTGGTTGATCGTCAGCCCCATGTAGTGGCCCATCGAGCCGACGAGTCGGTCGCCTTGGACAGCGGCGTTCGCCGGGGTTGCGGCGACGAACGCGCCTGCGCTCAGCGCTGCGATCATCCCGGCCGCGGCGAGGCCGCGTCCGAGCTTTCTGGACTTCTTCAATTGCTTTCCTTTCATCGGGAGTGCCGGCGTGGCCGACTGAGAGCGCCGCACGGGTGCGGCTGGAGCTTCTACGCGGTGTGCGCCCGTCGGGCGGACCGGACAGCGAAGAAGAAGAACGTGAGCACACCGGCGACGGCGACGATCATCGCGGCGCTGCCGAGCGGGTGGTCGAGAGGGTGCGCCCCCTGCTGGGCCGTGGAGCCCATGTACAGGGCGGTAAGAACCAGTCGCGCCTGGTTGAGGATCAACAGCGCCACCACACCGAGAACGCTGATGGTCAGGACCCGGGGGGCCGGAATCCGGCCCGTGAGGGCGAGCAGGCCACCGACGATCGCGACGGCGCCCACGAAGAACGCACTGCCGCTGACCACGGTGGCCTGGGCGGCGAACCAGCCGTGCCCCATCGTGAACCCGATCACAGGGTCACCGGCGTTCGACGCGAACATCGTGCCACTGGCGAACAGCGACCCGACCAGAGAGGTTGCGGCCTGCGTCTCAACAACACGGATTGCCTGCTCGAACAGGACGGCCAGGACTCCGGCGACGACCAGCGCCGACCCGGTGATCCACCGCGACGCGGTACTGCGGGTTCGGGCAGCGCCGGATGCGGCTCTCGACGCCGACGGAGTCTTCGACTGCAGGATCGTTGACATGGATATTTCCCCTTACGGTGGCAGTCGACTCGCGGGCACGGTCGAACTACGGGAGCGCGGCGCGTACCGCGCTCGCGGAGGTGGTGAATTAGTGGAGCCCCGGACTTGAGACGAGCCCAGACGCCGCGGTGCGGCCAGCTGCAGCACGGAAGAGCAGCGGAGTGGTGCACAACCCGACGTCAAAAATGCGTCGAGGCGGCTATCAGGTCAGTTGCTCGAGTGAGTACCGCACAGGGGTGCGGCCGTGACATAGTGCAGAGCAGCGCCCCCGAAAGTGGCAGGAGTGACTCGGGGTGCAGGAGATGTCGGCAGGCAGCCGGAATTGTTCTTCACGTCGTCCTCGGTTTCGGGTTCTAGGAATGGGCAGCAGCGAGCGCCTGTCGGGATCGTGCGGTTAGGTGATCCCTCCCGAATGGAACTGCGGGAGATATGACAAAGCGAAGTTTGCGTCTACAAAAACGTACGAGCACGCGCAGCCGAACGCCGGTGTCGAACGCTGCACCTCAGTGATCGAGACGTCGCAATTGAGGGGCGCGGGACGCACATTTGCGTAGCCAGGCCCGACCGGGCAAGCAGTCCTCCATCACCGAGGCGATCACCGATATATACCGACATACGGCCACTGGCCTCGGAGATCTGCAACCGGAGTACGGAGACGGAAGATCCGGTCCACAACCTCGATTCAGACGCACGTGCTGATCCCGTCCGACCCGTTCTGGGTGACAGCACGACCGGACTTCCACTCGTTCCCCGACGATCGAGGAAGCGCTGGCCACCATCCCGCCGCCGGCGTCACTCACCCGACGAGGAGAGTGCCCATGACGAACGAGCCCACCACCCAGCAGACCCGCCGATCGGCCGAGGGCGCCACCCGAAAGACCCCGCCGAGGGAGCGTACCCGCGCCCGGGCGTCGCGACGTACGACCTCAAGGCCGGCGAGTGCTTCACGGCCGCGACCAGCTCGATCACGCCGGGCGTCCCCACGATCGACTGCGGACAGCCGCACACGGGCGAGGTCTACAACGCCACCGGGCTGACGGGCAGCGCCTATCCCGGCAAGGGCGTGATCGTGGAGGCCGCCTCGAACGAGGCGGGGGCGTCGTCGTTCCGACGGCCGGTGCGACCGGAAGTGGTTATGGGGAGGCCGACCCCGGCCGCACCGGGCGGGACCGGTCGCCGCCGAAGGGTGCGGTCCCGCTCGCCGAGACTCCCATCCGACAAGCGCAGTCCCGGAACTCTGCGACGGAGTTGGGTGGTGGCGCCGC
The DNA here is from genome assembly GCF_042883605.1 of Leifsonia sp. NPDC058194. NCBI lineage: Bacteria > Bacillati > Actinomycetota > Actinomycetes > Micrococcales > Microbacteriaceae > Leifsonia > Leifsonia sp. NPDC058194. The sequence goes on from NZ_JBHVVL010000001.1 coordinate 253,993, forward strand.
TCCACCACGAGTATTCGGCCCACGCATAGGTGCCCCAGGACGACCCGCCTAGGGCACGAATCCGGATCCCGTTCCGCAACCCGGGCCGATCGAGCGCGAGATCGCGGCACGGCTGTACCCATTCCTCCGCACTTCGGCACCCGTCGCGACCCGAGCCGGCACCGGCCCGCTCCCGACTACGAGATTCTGTGCCCACGACGAATCGACCTGGGGAGGCTTCGCGATGACGACGACAGATGGGTACACCGGGCTGCTGCCCAGCAAGAACAGCGAGATCCACCTCGTCCGCTGGGTGAGGAAGGACGGCAACTGGGCGGCCGAGACGCTGTTCGTCACCTACAAGGGCTTCACGGGCGACCACTGGGCCGTCCGGTCCCACCGAACCGAGATGCTTCTCCCGTGCGACGAGTGGCAGATCTTCGCAGTCTGACGGGTGCACTGCGGAGGATGCACCCGTCTTGTACGGCATTCCGCGTCACTACCTACGGGGCATATGATGCCGTCCTCAGTAGGTCGACGACCTCGCCGGTAGGTTGTGGCGGGCCACACGGAACACCGGACGAGAGGGACTGACGTGACGACACGGGAACAGTTGCTGAATCAGGCTCTCGACATCATCGAATCCGGCTCCTCCATCAGCATCGTGGGTACACGCGGGAGCGGACGCTCCACCTTCGTCCGACGGTTGATCGACCACTATGCAGCACGCGGCTGGCGCGTCCTCGAGGTGAAGGGAGTGGCATCCTTCAGCGAGTACCCGCTGCTCGCGCTCTCGCTGGCCGGGGTCGAGTCCGCCCGCGAAGCACGCGTGTCGGCGATGCCGGGCGTCGTCGAAGACCTCGTGCAACTCCTGCCGCCCCCGTACTCGCTGCTCGTCGTCGACGACTGGGACGACCTCGACGAGGTCAGCTGGGGCGCGATCGCGTACCTGCGCTCGACCACGCCGATCCCTCTGGTCGTCACCCGCCTGGCGAACCGCATCGCCCGCGACACCCCCACCGGCCTCAAGACCTCGACCCTCGACCGCCTGTTCGAGATCCGCCTTCCGGCGATGCGCTACGACGAGATCGAGAACGTGCTCCAGCGCAGCCTCGGTCAGCCGCCGGACCCCGCGACGCTCTCCCGCATCTACGCCAAGTCGGGCGGCATCTCCGGCATCGCCGTCGCCCTGGCGGAAGCGGCACGACGCGAAGGCAAACTGGAGCTCAAGGACGGCATGTGGACGGCGTCCCACGATCTGTGGTCCCCGTCGCTCAATGCCCTGATGGAGTCGTTGCTGATCGGTCTCGAACCGGAGCAGCGCGCCCTGCTCGAGGTGCTCGCCATGGGCGGGATCAACGAACTCGAAGCCGTCACCGGCGTGGCGACGGCCGGTGAAGTGGAACGACTCGAGCAGCTCGGGCTCATCGAACTGTACGGTTCCGCGGACCGCGTGATCATCGGGGTCAGGCCACCGGTCCTGGCCGAGTACTTCCGCCACACCCCGAGTCCTGCGCGGAGCAGCCGGCTGCACGACCGGTTCGGATCCCTCCTGAACGACGACGACTTCGGCTATGACGACGCGCTCGGCGGCGAACGCAACCTGGTGCCCCAGTTCGTCCGCCTCATCAACGAACGCGTCCGGACGGGCGTCATCGCGCGGCACGACACGTGGGAGCGGCAGGGCACGCTGCCGGCCTTCATCGCCTACGCCGAAGTCATGATGGTGTCGACGGCGAGCGTCGAGGAGCTCGACGAGGTCTTCGCCGCGGGCGAAGCCGTCACAGGCGAGGAGGAGGCGGAAGTGCGTCGTCACATCCTCTTCGCCGAGCATCTCGCGTACACACGCGGCGAATCTCAGAAGGGCATCGACCTCCTCCAGGGCCTCGCCGAGCAATACCCCTCGTTCGGGCCGATCCTGGTGGCGCGGGCGGCGGAGATCTCCGCGGATCTCCTCGTCGTTCCCGACCCGCTGACCCTGCCCGACCCCGCCCTCCCCGGCCTGCGGCCGTCCGTGAAGGTCGCGCTGCATCGCGCCCGCGCCTACCTGCACATGCTCCGGGGCGACATCGCACAAGCGTTCTGGCACGTGCACGCGTACGAGTACCACTCGGATCCGCTGGCCGACGCCCAGGCGGCGACGATCGCCGGCATGTGCCTGATCATGAACGGCGACACCGCCGCGGTCCACGTCCTCGCCGCGAAAGGAATGGAGGAGGCACGCCGCGCGCTCGACCCGATCTCCATGCGGGCATACGGGAACCTCAGCGCCTTCGCCTCGATGCTCGACGGACGCTACGACCACGTCCAGCAGATCCTCGACGCCGTGCTGCCCCTTGGCGAGCCGTTCCAGTGGCCGCCGTCCGCGCAGCTCTCGCTGATGAACATGGCGAGCGTCGCCGCCAGCCGGCAGGGGCGACGCCGGGTCGCGCTGCAGCGCATCGCGGACGCCGACACCCTGTCGATGCCCGACGGCGCGCTGCCCGGGAGTGCACGCGGGTGGGCGCGCACGCAGTCGGCGGCGGCGGAGGGGCGACTCGACGACGCGATCGCCATCGCCATCCAGACCGGTGACGAGCTCTGGGACCGCTGTGCTCGCCTCGCGGCGGCGATGGCCTACGTCGCTGCCGTCGAGCTCGATCCGAACCCGACCATCCTGGAACGCGTACGAGAACGGGTCGAACAGGTCGAAGCGCCGGTGCTGCAACTCCAGGTCCACTACCTGAAGGCGCTCGTCGCGGATGACCGCCACGGGCTCCTCAGCACCGCCGAAGAACTCGAGAAGAACGGCCGGTTCGGACTCGCACTGAACGCCTACGAGCGAGCGGCGTCCGCCGCCGACCATGCAGGAGCCACGGCCGACGCCCGCGCTGCGCGATCCCGTCGCAAGCGACTGCTGAACGCACTGCCTGCGGACGAGTACGACGCCATCCGGTGGGGACCGCGATACATCGACCTCACCTCGCGCGAAGAGGAGATCGCCCTCCTCGCCTCCGACGGACTCACCAATCAGCAGATCGCCAACGAGCTGATCCTCTCGGTGCGCACCGTCGAGAGCCACCTCCTGCGCGCGATGAAGAAGATCGGCGTCGATCGGCGCACCCTCCTGCGCGAGTACTTCGAGAACGAAGTCTCGGACTGACCGGTCTCGACCCCCTCGTCTGCTGAACGGCACCGTTTCAGCTACTCGAGAGGCACTATCCGGCTACGGAGATCGCGGGAAAGCCCACGCAGAGCGGCCGTTTCGTGTTCGAGAGTAGAGGCACGTCAGTCGCGATACGGAGTTCGGGTACCACTCCGCGGCGACGTTTGCGTATTCGGACTAACGGGTGGTCCGTGCGCTTGAGAGGTCGGCTGTCCCTCCCTTGGGCAGCCGGCCTCTCCACTCCTTGAACCCGAACCGGACTGAACCCGAACCGTACTCCCACCCGCACCCGCTGATCACCCTCCCGGCCCCTCGCTCCACTGCGGCCGATGCGCGACCCGACACACCCGTCCCTCCCGCGCACCCGACTGAGAGGAATCCCCCATGCCCGCCACCCCCCACGGCATCGCCATCGTGCTCGGAACCCGCCCCGAGATGGTCAAGCTCGCCGGAATCGTCCACGCTCTCGGCTCCGAGAGCCGCGTCTTCCACACCGGCCAGCACTACGACCCGGCCCTCTCCGGATCCGTCTGGGACGCTCTCGGCCTCCCCGAGCCCGAGGCGGTCCTCTCGGTCGGCGGCAGCGGCCGGGCTGCTCAGATCGCCTCCACGCTGAAACAGCTCGACACCGTCTTCACCGCCCGGCCGCCGAAGGCCGTCGTCGTCCAGGGCGACACCAATGCGGGTCTCGCCGGCGCCCTCGCCGCGAACGCCCTCGACATCCCCCTCGTACACGTGGAGGCCGGTCTGCGCAGCTTCGACCGCGCCATGCCGGAAGAGCACAACCGGGTGATAATCGACCACATCGCCGATCTGCTCTGCGCGCCCACCGCCACCAACGTCGAGAACCTGCGCGCCGAGCAGATCCCAGCGGAGCGCATCGTGCTGACGGGCAACACCGTCGTCGAGGCCGTGCAGGCGCAGCTGCCGTCGTCGGCCGTCACGGACACCGTGCTCCACGCCCACGGGCTCAGCGCCGACCGCTACGTGCTCACGACCATCCACCGCCCCGAGAACACCGACGACCCGGTGGCTCTCGCGACGATCCTGACGGAGCTCACGACCCTCAGTCTCCCGGTCGTCCTCCCCCTCCATCCGCGCACCCGCGCACGGATCCACGCCTTCGGGCTCGATCCGCTGCTCGAGGGGCTGCGGGTGATCGACCCGGTGACACCTCCCGAGTTCCTCGCGCTCGCGGCCTCCTCAGCCGTGCTGGTCTCCGATTCGGGCGGGGTGCAGGAGGAGTGCAGCGTGCTCAAGCGTCCCCTGCTCGTCGTGCGCGCCTCCACTGAGCGCCCGGAGGTGATGGGATCGTTCGCCGACCGCGTGCTGCCCGGACCTCAGATCTCGGAGATCGTCGAGCGCTGGATCGCCGACCTCGCAGAGACGCACGCGACGCTCGCCGCACTCCCCAGCCCGTACGGCGACGGATCCGCGTCCGAGACCATTGCGCGCGAGATCCGCCGACTCGTGAGCGCACCGATGGAGGACCGCCGCGCGGCCTGAGCCGCATCTCGACGTACGGGCGTCACGGTCGGCCGGCGCTCGAATGCTTCCCTGTGCCGAGGTCGACGTACGACGCCCGCCGCTGGGAAGGCTCGGCTCGCCAGCGCAGGATCGCGGCGCAGCAGATGGCTCCGGCTGACCCCGCGAGCGCAGCCGCAGCGATGAGGAGGACGCTTCCCGCGGCGTCCTCGCCGTCGGGAAGCAACGGAATACCGATCAGGACCTGAGCGAGCGCCACGAGGCAGAAGAGCCCGACGGCCCCGAAGAGAGCGCCGACAACTCCGACGGCGACCTTCTGCGGGCGGGTCATGACGTCGGGACAGCAGAAGCGGCCGCGGGATCGTCGATGAGCTGGAACGCGGCCACGAGCGGGCCGTGGTCGCCGCGCCCGTCGCACAGGCATCCGACCCGGATCGGCTCGCCCGACAGCTGACTGATGTAGACCTCGGCGTGCACGGCGGTCATCCCCTCGAAGCGACGTGATCCGCACGCGGGCACGTGCGGTCCGCCGAGTTTAGGAGGGCGTGACCCGAACGGAAGTGGCGCGCCGCCCGATCGCAGTAGTCCTCGCTCCGGACCTGGGTAGCCCGCTGCGTCAACCGCGGGATTCCTGCCCGATGACAGGGAGGGACGGTCCTGCGCGCCCGGTACCGTTGACGACATGGACACCTCCCTCGACACCCTGAAGGACGAACTCAGCCGCCGCGGTCTGATCACCGCGCCCGAGATCGAGGGCTCCTTCGTGTACGGCCCGGCGCACTTCTCCGCCGTCGGCGGGGAGGTGATGCTCAACGTCGACCCCGAGATCGAGGAGCGGGAAGCACCCGACGTCGGAGGGCTCTGCGAGAAGGTCGGTCGCCTGCTGGCCCTCTCGGCGACCGCCTGGCGCGAAGTGATCGAGGCAGCGGCATCCGAGATCGAGGAGGCCGTCGGTCCCGAGCCGATCGCCGAGCCGACGGACCTGCGCGACGACCTGGAGCTGAAGTCGATGGTCGTCTTCGTCGACGCCGTACTGCTCTCGTTCGATGCGCCTCGGCAGTTCCCCGACAGCGTGATCCGGGTCCTCCTCGACGAGGATCTGGTCTTCGACGACGTGGAGGTCGACGAGCGCGACGACGACCACGGCGACGTGCTCACCTTCGGGAGTCTCGACGAGCTGCTCGATCACCTGTCGTCGGGAGCGAGCTCCACTGCGGACGAGAAGAACCGTTCGGACGATTCGGGGACCGGCACGACCGTGTAGGCGACTCCGGGCGAGAGGTGCCCTGCCAGTACACGTCTCGACAGGGCCTCCCACGTGAGCACGTCGAGCGGTGGACTGGGAGGACACCGAGACGAAGGAGCGCAGCCGTGCGTGGAGTCATCATGAACGCCCCCGGAGTCGTCAGCGTCGTGGAACGCGACGACCCGACGATCCTCGAGCCGACGGATGCGATCATCCGACTGACGGCCACCTGCATCTGTGGGTCGGACCTGTGGCCGTACCGCGGCGTCGATCACGCCGACCATTCCCCGATGGGGCACGAGTACGTCGGGGTGGTCGAGGAGATCGGAACGGACGTGACGACCGTGAAGCCCGGCGACTTCGTGGTCGGCTCGTTCGTCGCATCCGACAACACCTGCGAGATCTGCCGGGCCGGCTATCAGTCGCGCTGCGTCCACAACGTGATGATGGGCGCGATCGGCACACAGGCCGAGAAGGCGCGCATCCCCCTCGCCGACGGGACCCTCGTAGCCACACCCGGACAGCCCGACGCCGACCTCATCCCGTCGCTGCTGGCCGCCTCGGACGTGCTCGGCACGGGGTGGTTCGCCGCCTCCGCCGCCGAGGTGGGGCCCGGGAAGACGGTCGTCGTCGTCGGCGATGGAGCGGTCGGTCTGATGGGAGTCCTGGCGGCCAAGCAGCTCGGCGCGGAGCGCATCATCGCCATGTCGCGGCATGCCGACCGTCAGGCGCTCGCCCGCGAGTTCGGCGCGACCGACATCGTCGAGGAGCGTGGCGATGACGGCGTGGCGAAGATCAAGGAGCTCACCGGCGGCCTCGGCGCCCATTCGGTGATCGAAGCGGTCGGCACCCAGGAGTCCCTGCTGCAGGCGATCCGCTCGACGCGACCGGGCGGTCATGTCGGATTCGTCGGCGTCGCGCACGACGGCGTCGCCCTGCCTGCCGACGAACTGTTCTTCTCCGAAGTGCACCTGCTGGGCGGCCCGGCACCCGTCCGGCGCTTCCTGCCCGAGCTCATCCGCCTGATCTGGGACCGCGAGATCGATCCGGGCCGCGTCTTCGACCTCGCGTTGCCCCTCGACCGCGCAGCCGAAGGGTACGACGCTATGGATCGACGGCTCGCGACGAAGGTCCTCCTCACGTTCTGAGACTCCCCCTCAAGGAAAGGAACACCCCATGAACATCGAACCCCGCACCCCGACCGTGAAGAACACGCCCGACAAGTTCCAGGGCGATGTCTGGGTGGACGCCATCGTGACGCCCCACGATGGCGACCAGCGCGCGACGGCCGCCATGGTCCGCTTCGCTCCCGGCGCACGGACCGCGTGGCACAGCCACGCCCGCGGGCAGTACCTGCGCGTCACCCAGGGCGTCGCCCGGTTCGGCGACTGGGACGGCACCGTGATCGAAGTGCACCCGGGCGAGACCCTCTACACGCCTCCCGGACAGGACCACTGGCACGCGGCCGCCCCGGACTGCTTCATGGAGCACCTCGCGGTCCTGGAGGCCGCCGACGACCCGGCCGCGACGACGACCTGGAAAGAGCACATCACAGACGCCGAGTACGACGGTCGCGGAGCATGAGGGATCACCCCCAGTACAAGCGCCGTGACCGCAATCGGATCATCCGCAGCGCCTAAAAGCCGGGCCTGAGCACCCGGCGGCCCCGAGGGGCGCCCGAGACTGTGACCTCTGGAGGTTACAGAGGGTGCGCGGCAATCGGGACGTTCGCGCATCGGGCTGGATGAGCACATTCCCCCGGTGCTCATCCGGCCCGTCCGAGTATCCGGCCCGTCCGCTCGTCAGGCCTTGCTGCCGCGGCGGAGCCAGCCGACGATCGCGGTGATCACGAAGAACACCAGGCCCAGGATGGCCAGCCAGAGCAGACCCTTGACGGCGAAGCCGAGGACGGCGAGGACGGCCCAGACGATGAGGAGGACGATGATGAGTGCGAGCATGGCTCAGCCTTCTTTCTTCACGGTGTTCTTCTAGGCGAGGGAAGCGGTCTCGGGCTCCGCCGCGACGGACGCGGCGGTCCCGTGGTTCAGGAACCAGCGGGCGTAGACGGCGAGCTGAGCACCCTGCAGGGTGGGGAACACTCCCAGATCCTGACCGGTCGCTCCCGTCCCGACGAATCCGTCGGTGCCCAGGTCCACCATTCCGAGGTAGTCGCTGGGTGTCTCAGCGACCCAGAGTCCGTCGACGGGCGTGTGCCATTCGACGCGCGACGTCTCCTGGAATTCGCTGCTCATGGGGACTCCTTCTCGGTGGCGATACCTTTCGATCATCGGGACTCGGCGCTGACGCGGCAACTTTCGGCCGAGGGGTTGATCGGTCGTTCGAGCGATGGTATTCGCGGGCCGAGCTAGGCTCGCACCATGCCCGCAACGGAATCGGCCGACTGGCGACCGATCGTGGCCGCCCTCGCCAACGTCGAGACGCGCCGCCTGTTCGCCGAGATCGAGCTCGGCGCCGATCTCGAGTCGGCAGGTGCTGGCCTCAGCCCCTCGCGGCGGCAGCGTGCGCTGGACGCGTTGACGCGGGCGGGGCTCGTCGCGGTCGTCGACGGGAGCGTCGCGGTCGTCGGCGAGCGATTCGTCCGCGCCCTCCGCGATGCGCCGGCGCGGCCTGCGCGCACCGGCGTCGACCGCTTCCTCGACGCGGAGGGCCGGATCGACCGATTCCCCTCGTCCGCGGCCGATCGCGACGCGTTGCTCCGGCACATCGCGGCACAGGTCCTGCCCCACGGCGAGGCGGTCGGCGAGGCCGAGCTCGGCGAACGCCTCGCCCGGTTCGGCGACGACACCGCTGCCCTGCGTCGCCACCTGGTGGATGCCGGGATCCTCGGCCGGACCGCGTCCGGGTCGTCCTACACCCGTATCACCGGGGACTGAGACTGTCGGGAGGGCGCGGTAGCGTCCCGCCATGACCACGATCCACCCGGTCGGCTGCGCGCTGTGCGGGGCGCCGGCGCACCCGGGCGCGCCGCTCCCGCTGTGCCTGATGCATCTGCTGGAGGCGCACGACTGGGTCGCCGGCGACGTCGGGGTGACCGATCTGCTCCCGGCGCCCTGTGCGTTCTGCGGCTCACGGCTCGGGGTGCGCTACCCGTCCGGCTGGCTCTGCGCGGTCTGCGAATGGCGCGTCGGCGAGCCGCCCCCGGAGGCTGCGGCCGCCTCCCGTGTCGACGTCGTCTACTACCTGCGATATCGCGATCGGATCAAGATCGGGACGACCGCCAACCCCGCCCGGCGCTTCGCCTCCCTCCCGCACGACGAGGTGCTCGCGTTCGAGCGCGGCGACCGGCTGCGGGAGCACCAGCGGCACGAGGAGTTCGCCGAGCTGCGCATCCCGGGCACCGAATGGTTCGAGACGGACATCCGGTTGCTGCGACACATCGCGGGCCTCCGCGCCGCTGCCGGCGACCCGTGGGCACTGCTCGCGCGATGGCGGAGCGCCCACGCCGCCGGGGCCCGCTAGCGCATTCCGTCGGCGCAGGCGGACCCCGGTACGGCTGCTACGTCGCCCATGACGGATCGATCCCGGCTGCCGATAGCGGAGGGAGTGGACGAGCTCGTCCACCGTTGTCGTCCCCTCCTCTACCCGAAGGATCAGCCGTGTCCCATCCCTTCACCACCGTGGGTGTCCCCCGCGTCGTCGTCGCCTCGTTCTGGATCTGGATCGCCAGCGCGGCCCTCGGTCTGCTGTCGTTCTTCATCGGCCTCCCGGCCCTGCTCGCCAGCCCGGCGGTGAGCGCCCCGACCGGCCCCGGGATCGTGATCGGCGGCATCGGAGGCGCCGTCATCGGTTCGCTGCTGCGGGTGTTCCTCGGGCTGTTCCTGCTGCGCGGTGCCGGATGGGCGCGGATCGTGCTCACGATCATCGGCGCCCTCGTGCTGCTCGGCCTCGTCGCCAGCATCGCGGTGGGCGATCTGATCGGCCTGCTGAGCGGCATCGCCGTCGTCGTGGCGGCCGTGCTGATGTGGCTGCCGTCCGCTCGCCCCCACTTCCGTCGCGCATGACCGCCGCGCAGACCGAGCCGGCGGCACCGGCTTCCGCATCGGCGAGACGACGGGTGCCGTACTCTCCCGATCCGCGCGTGCGCTGGGGGCTTCCCGCAGCACTCAGCGCGGTGGTCGCCGTCGCGGTCGTGTGGATCGCGCTCGTCGCGATCGTGAAGGCCGCCTCCCTCGATGCGGATGCCGCGAGTCTGATCGTCTGGGTCGTCACGTACGGCGCAGTGATCGTCGCGGCCGTGTTCATCACGAAGAACCGCGGCTCGGGCTCTCTGCGCGTCGACTACGGTCTGGCCTTCCGCTGGTACGACGTGTTCATCGGGCTCGGCACGGGTGTGGGCCTCATCGTCGTCACCGCCCCGATCAGTGCGATCATCGAGGCCCTCTACGGCGAGACGAGCACGTCGAACGACCAGGCGGCGTCCTCCGACGGGATCTGGCTCGTGGTCAACGGCTTCATCGCCGTCGCGGTGGTCGCCCCGTTCTGCGAGGAGCTCCTGCTGCGCGGCCTGGTGCTGCGCGGGATCCGCAACAGCATGCTCCGTCGCTCGACGGACGAGCCGACCCGCGGCGCCCGACGGACGGCCGCCGTCGTCGCCGTGCTCGGCAGTGCCGTGCTGTTCGCTGCGCTCCACCTGCACGAAGGCATCGGCAGCCCGGTCACGATGACCAACCTGGGCGTGGTCACGTTCTGCCTCGGCCTGGTGAACGGCGTCTACGCCGCACGCACCGGTCGCCTGGGGCCGGGCATCTGGACCCACGTGTTCTTCAACCTGGTCACCACCACTCTCATGACGGTGCGCGCCCACTCCTGAGTCCGCACACCGCCCGATGCGACGAGTCGCGGGGGGGGGGGGGGGGCCCCCCCCCCCCCCCCCCGGGGGGGGGGGGGGGGGGGGGGGGGGGGGGGGGGGGCGCCCCCCCCCCCCCCCCCCCCGGCTCGCTGGCCCTGGCCTTCCGGCTGTTCGCCACCGACGAGCTCCGGGTGC
>NZ_JBHVVL010000001.1:264862-493130 GCF_042883605.1 Leifsonia sp. NPDC058194
TGAACCCCCTCCACCCCCCCCCCTCCCACACGCCGGCCCCCCCCACCTCGCCCCCCCCCCCCCCCCCGGCGGGCGGGGGGGGGGGGGCCCCCCCCCCCCCCCCCCGCGACTCGTCGAGTGGGGCGGAGACACTGCAGGTGGAGGGAGGCGCTCAGGCGACCTCGAGCTGTTCGGTGCGCGGCTCCTCTGCGGCGACGGTCGCATCGATCTTGGCGGCGAGCCGATCGAACTCGGCGGCCTCCGCGAGCTCGGCCAGCATGACCGGGACCGCCACCGACTCGACCTCGGCGAGGGAGAGCGCGGGCTGGACGGCCTGCGGCTGCGCCGTCTCCCTGGTCTGCAGGCGGGCGAGACCGGCGACCGCGGCCAGCTCGGCATCGGCGGTGGAGCGACGACGGCGCGAGCGGAGCAACACGCCGGCCGCCACCGTGACGGCCCCGGCGCCGAGCGCCAGCACGCCCGCAGTCGCGAAGCCCTCGGTGTAGCCGGACTCCGCGGGGAAGCCGTTCGCGGCGGTCGCGCCGGTGACCATGGCCGTCATGACGGCCGCACCGATCGCCGAGCCGACAGTGCGGAGGTTGGCGTTCATGCCGCTGGCGACCCCGGTCTGCGTGGCCGGGACGCTCTGCACGACGACGCTGGTGATCGCGGCGTAGATGAGGCCGAGGCCGACGCCGAAGACCCCGGCGGCCGCCGCCACGTCGAACAGCGAGCCGTGGAGGAAGGCGAGGGACAGGCTCGCGGCCGACATCAGTACAGCCGCGATCACGATCTGCGCACGGAAGCCGATCCAGCGTGCGAGAGGACCGCTGGCGAATCCGGTGACGGCCATCGTCGCGAGCATCGGGAGCATGAGCATCCCGGATTCCGCCACGGACGCACCGAGACCGTAACCGCTGGCGGACGGGGTCTGGACGAACCGGGGGAAGTACGCGAACACGGCGAACATGGCGGCCCCGATGAAGATCGCGGCGACGTTCATGGACCAGACCCCCGGTTCACGCATGAGCCGCATATCGACCAGCGGATGCGTCGATCGCAGTTCGACGAGGATCCACGAGGCCAGCAGCACGGCCGCAGCCGCAAACAGCCCGATCACCTGCGGCGAGGACCAGCCCCACTGCGCTCCCGTGCTGAGCGGCAGCAGCAGCGCGATCAGCCAGCCGGAGAGCAGCACGGCGGACCAGGGGTTCACGCCGCCCGTGGCGCGCTCGCGCGACTCCGGGATGAAGATCAGCGTGAGGACGGCGCCGGTGACGGTGAGAGCGACGGGCACGAGGAACAGCCCGCGCCAGCTGAGCACGTCGGCCAGCGGGCCGGCGAGCACGGTCCCGAGCCCGCTGCCGATCGCGATGACCGACGCGATGGCGCCGATCGCGGAAGGGAGGCGGCGGGCGGGGAACTCGTCACGGATGATGCCGAAGGCGAGCGGGAACATGGCTCCGCCGATGCCCTGGACGACACGGCCCGCGATGAGGACGCCGATCGACGGTGCGACCGCGGCGATGACGCTGCCGAGCGCGACCGCGAGCAGGGAGAGGACGAAGACGCGGCGTTTGCCGACGATGTCGCCGACGCGACCGAGCAGGGGTGTGGCGACGGCGGCGGCGATGAGCCACGCGGTCATGGTCCAGGTGACGCCGGCGGTCGTGGTGCCGAGGTCGGTCTGGATGACGGGGAGGACGGGGACGACGAGGGACTGCAACGTCGCGAAGGAGGCCACGCTGAGGGCCAGGATGGCGAAAGTGACGCCGGGTCGAGATCGAGACATGTCGGTTGTTTCTTCCGTTTCTCGAGGGAATGCCGCAGAAGCGGCTACAATTGGAGGCAGGCTCCGATCGGAGGGTTCCTCCGGTTACGTGGAAGACATTACCGGAGGCGGCCTCCGCTTCGCAACCCTTTCTGCCATACTTGTTTCGACGACCCGTTCGGAAGGACCCGCTGTGACCGGCACAGAGACCGCCCACGTCGGCGTCGTGCGCCCTCAGCGGGCGGACGCGCGCCGCAACTTCGATGCGCTGCTGTCGGCGGCGCGCGAGGCGTTCGCCTCCGACGGCACCAGCGCCTCCCTCGAGGACATCGCCCGGCGTGCCGGGGTGGGCATCGGCACGCTCTACCGCAACTTCCCGACCAGGGACGCGCTCGTGGAGGCCGTCTACGTCGACGAGGTGGAGGCGGTCGTCCACGCCGCGGAGGACGCAGCCGACTTCGAGGACCCCTGGGTCGGCGTCGAGGCGTGGCTGCGCCGATTCGTCACGTACATCGGCACCAAGAAGGCTCTTCTCGAGGGCCTCAACAAGGACTCCCCCGTGCTGCTCAGCTGCCGCACCTCCCTCTACGACGCCGGCGAGCCCCTGCTCGAGCGCGCCCAGGAGGCCGGCGAGCTGCGCGAGGACGCGACGATCGGCGACGTCATCCGCATGGTCTCCGGCATCGCCGGCGTCGCGTTCGACGACGACGAGCAGCGGGACCGCGTGATCGCCATGGCCATCGACGGATTGCGCGCCCGCTAGGGCCGCCGGACCGCACCAGACCACGGATACATGGAGCTCGGCGTATATGCGGTGATCGCGGTGGCGGTGATCGTCGGCGTGGCCGCGTTCGCCCGCAAGCTCGGGGTCGCGGCCCCGATCATCCTCGTGATCGTCGGCGTCATGCTGTCGTTCCTGCCGGGCGTCCCCGAGATCGACGTGCCGCCGGAGATCATCCTCGACGGACTGCTCCCGCCCATCCTGTACGCAGCGGCGATCAGCGTCCCGCTCACCGACTTCCGGCGCAATCTGGCGCCGATCGCCGGCCTCTCGGTCGTCCTGGTGATCATCACCGCCTTCGCCTCGGGCTTCGTGCTCTACACGATGCTCCCGAACCTCAACCTGGCGGCGGCCATCGCCCTCGGCGCGATCATCAGCCCGCCGGATGCCGTCGCCGCGACCTCCATCGGACGCAAGCTCGGCCTCCCGCCGCGCATCCTCACCGTGCTGGAGGGCGAAGGGCTCGTCAACGACGCGACCGCCCTCGTGCTCCTGCGCACCGCCCTCGCGGCCGCGGTCGGCTCGCTCAGCACTCCGCTGGCAGGCGTCGCCGACTTCCTCACGGCCGTCGCCCTCGCGGCCGTGATCGGTCTGATCGTCGGATTCATCTCCGTGTGGGTACGCTCCAAGCTCCACGACCCCGTGCTCGACACGGCCCTGTCGGTGATCGTGCCGTTCGCGGCCTTCGCCCCGACGGAGGCCCTCCACGGCTCGGGCGTGCTCGCCGTCGTCATCGCGGGCCTCTACACCGGGCACGCGGCGCCCCGGCATTTCACCGCGCAGGCGCGGATCAGCGACACCATCAACTGGCGGACGATCCAGTTCCTACTCGAGAACGGCGTCTTCCTGCTCATCGGACTCGAGATCCGGACGCTCGTCGCCGACGTCGATCACCCCGAGATCCTGAGCGTGTGGGACTCCGTGCTGCTCGGCCTCATCGCGATGGTGTCCCTCGTCGTCATCCGCTTCGTGCTCATCGTCCCGCTCATCTACTCCCTTCGAAGACGCGCGCAGCACGCGGAGAAGGCCGTGCTCAAGGAATGGCTGCTGATCAGCTACTTCCGTGATCATCCGGTCAAGTACCGCTGGCAATCGGTGCGCAAGCAGCGAGCCGAGACCCGCTACCAGCGGCACAGAAGCGACCTGGAGGAGTTCCGTCAGGAGGCGATCGACTGGAAGGGCGGCGTCGTGCTCGGCTGGTCCGGGATGCGCGGCGTCGTGACCCTGGCGGCCGCGCAGTCCCTGCCGCACGACATCCCCTACCGACCGCAGCTCATCCTGATCGCGTTCACCGTGGCGGTCGTCAGCCTGGTCGTGCAGGGCGGCACCCTGCCGTGGCTCATCCGGACGCTCGGCCTGCAGGGAGTGGACGTGAAGGACGACCGGCGCCTGCTCGCCAAACTGCTCGACGACCTCAGCGAGACCGGGCTGAAGGTGCTCGACGACCCGGAGACGGTGACGGGGAGCACCGCGCCGATCGACCCGGAGGTCGTGGAGCGCGTGCGGCAATCCTCGTACCTGCAGGCGGAGTCGGCCTGGGAGCGCATCGTGCTCTCGGACACCCCGGCCGAGAGCCGACCCCACCACCTCTACCGCACCCTCCGCCTCGCCGTCGTCGACGCCGAACGCGACCGGCTGCTGCTCGAGCGTTCCCGGGGGCTCTACCCGTCGCGCATCCTCTCGGAGGCGCAGTCGATGCTCGATCTCGAGGAGACCCGGCTCCGCTCCCGCTCCCGCTGAGGTTCAGCCGGACGAGCGGTCAGGCCGAGCGGTAGGTGGCCGCGCTGCCGGCGGCGATGAGCCCGGCGAACACGATGAAGCCGATGATGATGACCCAGATCAGCAGGATCAGCGCACTGATCACGATGCCGGCGATCGCCATCCCCCGCCCTGCCGGCTCGCGGCGCACGCCGACGATCCCGAGGATGAGGCCGACGAGGGGGACGACGAACGTGAAACCGGCTGCGAGGGAGACGAGACCGAGGACCATCGACGCGATGGAGAGGCCCTTCGGCTGCGGCGGCACGACCGGGTAGACCGCGACTCCGTACGCCTGGATGTACCCGGGCTGCTGCACGTAGCCTGGGGGCGGCGCGTAGCCCTGCGGCGGAGCAGCGTAGCCCTGCGGCGGAGCAGCGTAGCCCGGCTGCGACTGCGGCGGCAGCGGCTGGTGCTGCGGTGCCTGCGGCTGGTCCGTCATCCGATCCTCCCGTGTTCCCGCACACCGTATCCCATCCGGGTGCCGCCGCGCCCGGATGCATGCATTGTTTTGATCAATTCAAAAGAAGGGGTTAGGTTCAAGTCATGGACACGGCACAGCTCGAGAGCGCACTGCGCGCCGGCGGGCTGCGCGTCACACAGGGGCGGCTCGCCGTCCTCGACGCGCTGACCCGCCTGCCGCACGCGGACGCCGACTCGGTGTTCCGCGCGGTGCTCCCCGCCCTGCCCGGCACATCGATCCAGAACGTCCACAACGTGCTCGGCGACCTCACGGCCGTCGGGCTGCTGCGACGCATCGAGCCCGCGGGATCCCCCGCGCGCTACGAACGCCGCACCGGCGACAACCACCACCACGTCGTCTGCACCTCATGCGGCGCCGTGGCCGACGTCGACTGCGTCGTGGGGCATGCACCCTGCCTGCACCCCGGCGACGCGTCGGGATTCACGGTGAACACCGCCGAGGTGACGTTCTGGGGACTGTGCCCGTCCTGTCAGGAGCGCGCGGACGATCCCGCGACGCACACCGGATAGGTAAGGAGAACCATGACCGACAACAACACGACCACCCAGACCGGCACGCCGGTCGGCAGCGACTCGCACTCGCTCACCGCGGGAGCGGACGGCGTCACCGCCCTGCACGACCGCTATCTGGTCGAGAAGCTCGCGCAGTTCAACCGGGAGCGCATCCCGGAGCGGATCGTGCACGCGAAGGGCGGCGGCGCCTTCGGCGAGTTCGTCGTCACCGGAGACGTCTCCGCGTACACCAAGGCGGCACTCTTCCAGCCCGGCGCGACCACCCGCACCGTGCAGCGGTTCTCGTCGGTCGCCGGAGAGCAGGGCTCCCCCGACACCTGGCGCGACGTCCGTGGCTTCTCCGTGAAGTTCTACACGACCGAGGGCAACTACGACATCGTCGGCAACAACACCCCGGTGTTCTTCATCCGCGACGGGATCAAGTTCCCCGACTTCATCCACTCGCAGAAGCGCCTGCCGGGCTCGGGCCTGCGCGACGCCGACATGCAGTGGGACTTCTGGACCCTCTCCCCCGAGTCGGCGCACCAGGTCACCTACCTCATGGGCGACCGCGGCATCCCGCGCTCCTGGCGGCACATGCCCGGCTTCGGCTCGCACACCTACCAGTGGATCAACGCCGCGGGCGAGCGCTTCTGGGTCAAGTACCACTTCCACGCGCTGCAGGGCAACGAGGAGATGGAGGGCGCCGAGGCGGAGGCCATCGCCGGCGCCGACGCCGACTACTACCGCCGCGACCTCTACGAGGCGATCGAGCGCGGCGAGTTCCCGGCCTGGAAGGTCTCCGTGCAGGTCATGCCGTACGAGGACGCCAAGACCTACCGGTTCAACCCGTTCGACCTCACGAAGGTGTGGCCGCACGCGGACTACCCGCTCATCGAGGTGGGCGTCCACACGCTGAACGAGAACCCGGAGAACTTCTTCGCGCAGATCGAGCAGGCCGCGTTCTCACCCGCCAACACCGTCCCGGGCATCGACATCAGCCCCGACAAGATGCTGATGGCGCGGGTGTTCTCGTACCCGGACGCGCAGCGCTACCGCGTCGGGACGAACTACAACGAGCTGCCGGTCAACCGGCCGGCCGCCCCGGTGCACAACTACTCGCAGGACGGCGCGGGCCGCCACGGCTTCAAAGCCGCGGACGCCCCGGTGTACGCACCGAACTCGTTCGGCGGACCGGTCGCCGACGCCGCGCGCGCCGGCGAGGGATCGTGGGAGTCGGACGGCGCGCTCGTCCGTGCCGCGGCCACCCTGCACGCCGAGGACGACGACTTCGGCCAGGCGGGCACGCTCTACCGCGAGGTCTTCGACGACGCCGCGCGCGAGCGCTTCCTCGACACGATCGCCGGAGCCGTCGGCGGCGTGCAGCGCGACGACATCCGCGAGCGCGCCGTCCAGTACTGGACGAACGTGGACGCGGGCCTCGGCCAGGCACTCCGCACCCGCCTCGCCTCCTCCGCGGAGGACGCGGACCAGGCCGCCGAGTTCGTCGGAGTGGCGGACTGACGATTCGCGAAGCGTGAGTCGTGGGGGGGGGGGGGGGGGGGGGGGGGGGGGGCCGCCCCCCCCCCCCCCCCCCCACGACTCACCTCTCGCGAGCGTGCAGAGGGGCCAGAGAGGCCAGGGCTCCGGACTCGAGGGCGGTCCAGACGGTGCCGTCGGGGGCGACGGCCAGCCCGTGCGGCTCGGCGACGTCGGCCGGGAGCGGGTGGAGGGTGGTGACGCCCTGCGCAGAGGCGTGGGCCAGCGCATTCGAGCCCCACAGGGACGCCCAGACGCCGCCCGCGCGGTCCGCCGCGAGCGCATGCGGCTTGGCGCCCTCCGCCAGCTCGATCAGGGTCACCGTGCCGTCCTTGGCGACACGGGCGAGCGAGTCCGCCCGGATGAGTGCCGCCCACACCGCGCCGTCCTCGGCGACGGCGATGCCGACCGGTCCGGAGTCGGCGGGCAGCTCCGTCACGGCGATCGCCGCATCCCCGCCCCGCACGTGGCCCAGCGCGTCCGCAGCGTTCATCGAGAACCAGAGGGAGTCGCCCGAGACGGCGATCATCGACACCATCGCGTCCGCCGGCGACACCGGGAACTCCTCCACGCCGCCCAGGATGCCGATGCGGCCGAGCGCGTTGCCGCCCAGCTCCGTGAACCACGCGGTGCCGTCGTCGAGGGAGACGACGCCGAAGGGCTGCGCACCCGCCGTGGGCACGGCGACCTGGGAGAGGATGCGCGGGCCCGGACCGAGCAGCAGCAACCGGTCCCCGGTCGTGTCGGTCACCCACACCGTGGACTCGGTCGCGGGTGCGAGCCCCGACGGCTGCGCCCCCTCGCCGAGCGATAGGTAACTCAGCGCGCCCTCCGCGTCGCGGCGACCGACCCGCCCGCCGTGCACGAGTGTGAACCAGACGGCGCCGTCGTCGGTCGCCGCGATCGCGTACGGCCCCTCGCCGGGCCCGCCGACCGGATGGATGCGGACGGCCTCGTCTTCCGCGCTCACAGCGTGACGTCGATGGTGCGGTCGTACACGGTGGTGCCGCCGACGCGGACGTATCCGTCGGCCAGCACCTCCGTCCTCAGCTCCGAGCCCTCGCCCTGCGAGATGTGCAGCGCCCGGCCCAGCTTCGCCGTGATCGAGACGGCGGCGGCACCGGTCGCCTCGTCCTCGACGATGCCCATGTCGGGCGCGAACATCCGGGCGCGCAGGCGGCCTTCGGCCTCGTCGATCCAGGCGTACGCGTAGTGGTGTCCGGAGGTGAACGCCGACGGGTCGAGGGCGTCGACGTCGGCGGGCGACTGGAGGGGCAGCCACTCGAACTCGGGGGCCCACTCCGCCCGGGCGGTGATCCAGGCTGTGTCGTCGTCGACGGTCACCGCGACCTCACCGGCCTTCTCGTGCAGCACATCGACGGGCGTCCGGCGATCGGCGAGCCACCAGGCGGTGCCGACGCTGGGGTGCCCGGCGAACGGCAGCTCGCGCGCCGGTGTGAAGATCCGCAGGTCGGCCGCCCGGGCATCGCTGTGCACGGCGTCGAGGAAGACCGTCTCGCTGAACCCGAGGGCCGTCGCGATCGCCTGCTCGCGCTGCGCCGTCGCCGGCGAGCTCTGCACGATGCCAAGCTCGTTCCCGTTCGCTCCGCGCTCGTCGGTGAACACGCGGACAACAACTACCTCGATCAGCTCGTCCATGACCACAGCCTGACAGATGATCCAGCCACGGATCACCCCCGAGGCGCATAATGCGTGCATGACCGGTCACGATCAAAGCCCTGAAGAAGAACTCGTCGCCGTCGAGCACGCCGCGAGCCGGCTCGCCGAACGGTTCCCCCGGATCCCGCGTGACCGCATCGAGCAGCTCGTGCGTGAGCGTCACGAAGAGTTCTCGGGCGCTCCGGTGCGCGACTTCGTGCCCGTCCTGGTGGAGCACGATGTGAAGCGGCAGCTGGCGTCGGAGACGGGCGGGGCCTCGGCCTGAGCCGGCACGCTCGCCGGATGGCGGGCCCCCGCGACGCGCGGCCCACCGCCGGAGCGCGGCTGGACGCCCGCCTATCATGGGTGTGCCCGATCAGCAGGAGCGTGCCCCGATGACCCGAATCCCGACCGTCTACGACGTCGCCACGCACGCGGGCGTCTCGATCGCGACGGTCTCCCGCGTGTTCCGCCAGCCCGACACGGTCAAGGAGGCGACGCGCGAACGCGTGCTCGCCTCGGTGGAAGCGCTCGGCTACGTGCCGAGCGGCGCCGCCCGCGGCCTCGCCGCCCGGCGCACCGGCGTGATCGGTCTGTTCTTCCCCGGTCTCGACGCCATGGACGAGGACGCCGGACGGCAGCTGGAGGAGGGCGACGCGGGAGCCGCGACGATCATCCGGGATGTCGGGGGCTCCGTCGACACCCGCGGCGGCGACCTGTACTTCGACGAGGTGCTCCGCGGCAGCGAGGTGGAGGCCTGGCGCTCGGGGTTCGTGCTGATGGTCGGCGTCGGCCGCGGCTCCACGGCGCACGACACCTTCGTCGACATGGCCGGCCGCGTCGACGGTCTCATCGTGCTCGCCGGGAGCGTGCCGGACGACGAGATCGGCCGGCTCTCCCGACGGCTCCCCGTGGTCGTGATGGCGGGTCGCCGCCACGGCGACGAACTCGACCACGTCTCGGTGAGCAACGCCGAGGGGATGCGCGCCCTCGTCGGGCACCTGCTCGACGACCTCGACGTGACCGAGCTCGCGTACGTCGCCGGCAGCGAGGGCTCGCCCGACGACGACGAGCGCTGGCAGGGGTTCCGGGAGGCGCTCGCCGAGCGCGGTCGACCGGTGCCCGAGGCGCCGGACCACCGCGGCGAGTTCACCAGGGAGGGCGGCCGCCGTGCCGGGCGCGAGCTGGTGGCACGGGCGCGGCTCCCCCGCGCGGTCGTGTGCGCCAACGACCAGATGGCACTCGGCGTGATCGACGCGGCCCGGATCGGCGGCATCGATGTGCCGGGCGAACTCATCGTCACCGGATTCGACGGCATCGACGCCGGCCGCCTCTCGGCACCGCGCCTGACGACCGTGAAGCAGCCGATGGAGGAGGTCGGCCGGGCGGCCGTGCAGACCCTCGTGCGCCGGCTGACGGACCCGGAGCGGCCCGCCGCATCCGTGCGCCTGCCCGTGCAGGTCTACCTCCGCGAATCCTCCGAACCGGCCTGACCCAGCGCGGGCGCTTCAGGCACACGGGCTTGATAAAGCAAATGTATGCGCATACAGTCGAGGTGCAACGACCTAGAGAAGGTGGCAATGACGCACTCACGACCCCCTGGTGGGCGACGCCGACGGAGACTCGGAGCGCTCGCCGTGATCGCAGCCGCAGCCCTCGCGCTCTCCGGCTGCAGCATCAAGATCCAGAGCAAGCAGGACCCGTCCATCCCCGCGGACACCATGCTGCTGGCGGCCGACAAGGGCACTCCGATGATGGAGCGCAACTTCAACCCCTACCTGGTGAACAAGCGCGCCGCAGCGTCGTACATCTACGAACCGCTGGTGGTCATCAACGTGCTCGACGGCACCGGCACCCCGTGGCTGGCCTCCGACATCGAGCAGCCCGACGCCCGCACCATCGACTACACGATCCGCGACGGCGTGAAGTGGTCCGACGGCAAGCCGTTCACGGTCGCCGACGTCGTCTTCACACTGAACCTGATCAAGAAGTTCCCGACGCTCGACCTCAAGGGCGCCTGGCAGCACATCGCCTCGCTCGAGACGAAGGGCGACCACCTCGTCGTCCACCTCAAGGAGGACGACGCTCCCGCGCAGGACATCATCTCGCAGACCCTGATCGTCCCCGAGCACATCTGGAAGGACGTCACGAGCCCGGACACCTGGCGCGACCCGAACCCGGTCGGCACCGGGCCGTACACGCTCGCGAGCTTCACCTCCCAGCAGTACACGATGGACAAGTTCGACGATTACTGGCAGGCCGACAAGGTCCAGGTGAAGCACCTCGTGCTCCCCGCCGCGACCAATGAGCTCGACATCGCCACCAAGGGCTTCGACTGGGCCTACACCTTCATGAGCGACGTGCAGGGCACCTGGGTCTCTGCGAATCCGAACAACAAGTACTGGTTCCCGCCGGGCGGCATCATCGGCCTGATGCCCAACTTCACCGTCGCCCCCTTCGACGACATCAACGTGCGACGCGGCATCGCCCTCGCTCTCGACCGCGACAAGATCGCCGACTCCGCGACCGAGGGCTACATGAAGCCCGCCGGGCAGACCGGGCTCATCCTCCCGAACCAGGAGAAGGAGCTCGACCCGACCATCCCCGACGGCGGTCTGATCAAGCAGGACACCGCGGGCGCCCTGGCCGCGTTCGCCGCGGCCGGATACACCCAGCAGGACGGCAAGCTCGTCGGCGCCGACGGCAAGCAGTTCTCGTTCTCGATCACCACCGCCAACGGCTACTCGGACTGGCTCCGTGCCGTTCAGGAGGTCCGCAAGGAGCTCGGCGCGCTCGGGATCGACGTGCAGATCAAGCAGCCGCAGCCCCCGGGCTACCAGCAGGCCATCCAGAACGGCGACTTCCAGGTCGCGATGGGCGGCATGGGCGGCGGCGTGATCTTCCAGGCCTTCAACGCGACGCTCTCGAGCGAGTTCGCCACCCCGATCGGCAAGGCGACCGCGAGCAACTTCGGCCGCTACACGAATCCGGAGGCGGACAAGCTCCTCGCCGAGTACAAGACCACGATCGACGAGACCAAGCGCCTCGAGCTCAGCCACCAGCTGCAGCGGATCGTCTACGACGACCTCCCGGTCATCTCGATGTACTACGGCGGCCTCTGGGGTCTCTACAACGACGCGAAGTTCACGGGCTGGCCCGACGCCGACGACCCGTACGCTCCCCCGCAGACCTACGACCAGACCCCGCTGCTCGTGTTCACGCATCTCAAGCTCCGGAAGGACGGTGAGTAGGCCATGGCGTACGCCCTGCGCAAGCTCGGCCTGTTCGTGCTCACCCTGTGGGCCGCGATCACCCTGAACTTCCTCCTCCCCCGCCTCATGCCGGGATCGCCGACCGACGCGGCCATCGCGAAGCTGTCGCAGAACGGCCCGGTCACCCAGGCCACCCGCGACGCGATCGAAGCGCAGCTCGGCGTGCCGGGCGGCAACCTGTGGGACCAGTACGTGAGCTACCTGCACCAGGTCGTCACGTTCGACTTCGGCGTCTCGTACACGTTCTATCCGCAGAGCGTGGGCGAGCTGATCGGCCAGGCCTTCCCGTACACGATCATGCTCGTCGGCATCGTCACGATCGTGGCCTTCGTGGTCGGCACCCTGACCGGCGTCCTCGCCGCCTGGCGCCGCAACACCTGGCTGGACTCCCTGCCCACCCTCACCGGCACGTTCGCCAGCACGTTCCCGTACTTCTGGACCGCGCTGCTCCTGCTGTTCTTCCTGGGCTACGTGCTCCACTGGTTCCCGACCTCGGGCGCCTACGGGCCGACCGCCTCGCCGATGTTCAGCTGGGACTTCATCGTCGACGCGGCGTACCACGCGATCCTGCCGGCGGTCACGATCCTCATCACCTCGGTCGGCGGCTGGATCCTCGGGATGCGCAACGCGATGATCAACACGCTCGGCGACGACTACGTCACGTTCGCGCAGGCGAACGGCCTCAAGGGCCGCACCGTCGCGATGAAGTACGCGGCGCGCAACGCGATCCTCCCGAACCTCACCGGATTCGGGCTGGCGCTCGGCGGCGTCGTCGGCGGCTCCATCCTCGTGGAGCAGGTGTTCGGTTACCCGGGCATCGGCTTCCTGCTCTTCAACGCGGTGATCGGACAGGACTACCCGCTGATGCAGGCCCTGTTCCTGCTCATCACGGTGAGCGTGCTCGTCGCCAACTTCCTCGTCGACATCCTGTACGGCGTACTCGACCCAAGGACCCGCCGATGACTACAACGCAGAGTTTCAAGTCCATCCGCTCCGAGGAGGTCGCGCGGCCTCCGCACCGACTGGCCTTCATCGGCCGCGCGTTCGCGACCCTCTGGTCCAACTGGAAGTCGCGCCTCGGCCTGATCATCCTCGGCCTGTTCGTGCTCGTCGCGATCTTCGCCCCCTGGCTCGCCCCGTACGGCGCGACACAGGACGGCTTCCCGCGCAACGCGGACGCCAGCTGGGCGCACTGGTTCGGCACCACCGCCGCCGGCGAGGACGTGCTCAGCCAGCTCATCTACGGAACGCGGGTGAGCGTGACCGTCGGCTTCGTGGCCGGCGCGCTGTCGACCGCGGTGGCCGTGCTGATCGGCCTCAGCTGGGGCTACATCCGCGGCTTCGGCGCCGAGGTGGTCAACTTCTTCGTCAACCTGTTCCTGGTGATCCCGGGGCTGCCGCTGATGATCGTGATCGCCGCCTACCTGCAGAACGGCGGCCTGGCGATGATCGTCGCGGTCATCGTGATCACGGGATGGGCGTGGGGCGCACGTGTGCTGCGCGCCCAGACCCAGTCGCTGCGATCGCGCGACTTCGTGACCGCGGCGCGGTTCTCGGGCGACAGCTCGTTCCGGGTCGTGTTCCACGAGATCCTGCCGAACATGACGTCGCTCATCGCGGGATCGTTCTTCGGTGCCGCGACGGCCGCGATCCTCGCGGAGGCGGGCCTCGAGTTCCTCGGCCTCGGCGACTCGTCGATCGTCAGCTGGGGCACCATCCTCTACTGGGCGCAGAACTCCAACGCCCTCCTCACCGGGCAGTGGATCCTGCTCTTCGCCCCGGGTCTGTGCATCGCCCTCCTGGCGATGAGCCTCACCCTGGTCAACTTCGGCGTGGATGCGATCAGCAATCCGCGCCTGCGCGAAGGGTCGGCCAAGGCCACCCCGGCCGCACCCGCAGCCCGCACCGAGGAAGGAAGCGAGCGATGAACGCACTCCTGGAGGTCCGCGACCTCTCCGTCGTCTACGAGTCGGCGGGGCAGACTCCCGTCCAGGCGGTCGACCACGTCTCGTTCGACATCGGCGCCGGCGAGTTCGTCGGCCTGGTCGGCGAGTCGGGGTCGGGCAAGTCGACTCTCGGTTTCGCGCTCACCCGGCTGCAGAAGCCGCCGGCGCGCACCAACGGCGGCAGCATCCGCTTCGACGGCCACGACATCCGCGAACTCGACGACGAGTCCCTGCGCCGCCAGCGTCAGGGCGGCTTCGCCATGGTGCTGCAGTCGGGAATGAACGCGCTCAACCCGGTGCGCACGATCCGCAAGCACTTCGTCGACATCTTCAAGGCGCACGGGCACGTGGCCCGCGCCCGGTGGGACGAGCGGATGCACGAGCTGGTCGGCAAGGTCGGCCTGCCCGAGCAGGTGCTGGCGCGCTTCCCCGGCGAGCTCTCCGGAGGCATGCGTCAGCGCGTCTCGATCGCGCTGGCGCTCTCGCTGGAGCCGCGCCTGATGGTGTTCGACGAGCCGACCACCGCGCTGGACGTGCTGGTTCAGCACGCGATCATGCACACGATCACCGAGCTGCAGGCGTCGGAAGGCTTCACCGCCGTGCTGATCAGCCATGACCTGGGCGTCGTGCTGGAGGCGACGCAGCGCGTCCTCGTCATGCACGACGGCCGGATCGTCGAGGACGCCACGAGCCGCGACATCCTGGAGCGCCCGCAGCACGAGTACACCCAGATGCTGCTGAGTCACTACGCCGACCCGCGCGGCGAGGTCGTCGAGCTGCCGGGGCTGCCGGCCGACCGGTCGGCACGGACGACCGCGGTGGAACAGCGGGAGGGCCGCGCGGCCAGCTCGCCGATCACCGTGGACGGTGTGAGCCGCGTCTACCCGGCACCGCGTCGCGGCGAAAGCCCGGTCACCGCCGTCGACGATGTGACGTTCACCCTCGAGCCCGGCCAGTCGCTCGCGCTGGTCGGCGCGTCGGGCTCCGGCAAGTCGACGATCGCGAAGCTGCTCACGGGCGTCGAGAAGCCGACGTCGGGTACGGTCCGCTTCGGCGACTCCGACGTGGCGTCACTGGGCCGCCGTGGCATCCACCAGCTGCACAAGAACGTGCAGATGGTCTTCCAGGACCCGTACTCGGCCCTCAACCCGTTGCACACCGTGGAGTACGCGCTCACCCGTCCGGTGGTCAACTACACCGGGCTGCGCGGCAAGGAGGCCCGCCGTCGCGTGCTCGAGCTGCTCGAGACCGTGGGCCTCACGCCGGTGGAGCAGTTCGCGCAGAAGCTTCCGCATCAGCTCTCGGGCGGCCAGCGGCAGCGCGTCGTCATCGCCCGCGCGCTCGCCAGCGACCCGCAGGTGCTCATCGCGGACGAACCGGTGTCGATGCTCGACGTGACGCTTCGCGCCGGCGTGCTGGCGCTGCTCGAGGAGCTCCGTCAGCGCTGGGGCGTCTCACTGCTGTACATCACGCACGACCTGCTCTCGGCCCGCCTGGTCACCGACGACATCATGGTGCTCAACGCCGGCCGGGTCGTCGAGCGCGGCAAGACGTCCGAGGTCCTGCAGCATCCCACCGATCCCTACACGATTGCGCTGCTCGACGCCGTGCCGAACCCGGCGCGCACGCGGGAGGCGCTCGCGTGACGTTCGCTCCGCTGCCGCCGTTCGGCGCGCTGCCCGTGCCGTCGGGGGTCGACGTCGTCGGCCTCCCGGCCCGGGTCGGGACGCTGAGCGCGTTCCACGCGACCCCGGACGGCGACAGCCGGGGCACCCTCCTGATCGTCCCGGGGTTCACCGGGTCGAAGGAGGACTTCCGCGACTTCCTCCCGCTGCTCGCCGCTCGTGGCTGGAATGCCTGGGCGTACAGCCAACGGGGGCAGGCCGACTCGGCGGCGCCTGCCGGCGTCGCCGCCTACGCGCTCGACGCCTTCGCCTTCGACGCTGTGGAGGTCGCCGGACTCGTCGGCGACGGCCGCCCCGTGCACCTCCTCGGCCACAGCTTCGGCGGGGTCGTCGCCCGTGCCGCGGCCATCGCCTCCCCCGCGTCGTTCCTGTCGCTGACCATGTTGTGCTCGGGCCCGCACGGGTGGCCCGGGCGCCACGAGGACACGACCGCGACGGTCGCCGAATCCGGCTCGATCGGCCTCTGGTACCGGGACAACCCGCAGACCCGCGGACTCGCGGACGACGCTCTGACGCCCGAGCTGGCGTTCCTGCGACTGCGCGCCGCGCGCACCGCGAGCGACAACCTCCTCGCCGGGGCAGAGATCCTCCGCTCCGAGGAGGACACGACGGAGGCGCTGCGCGCGACCGGTCTGCCGGTGCTCGTGGCGCACGGCGAGCACGACGACAAGTGGCCGATCGCCGCGCAACGCGATATGGCCGAGCGTCTCGGCGCGCGATACTCCGTCCTCGCCGGAGGCGCGCACTCGCCCCAGCTCGAGGCACCGGAGGCGACCCTCGCGGCTCTCGACGCGTTCCTCGGCGCACCCGGCTCCTGAGCTCCTGACCCTCCACCCACCCGTCCGACACGACATCCGCACGACAAGGAGAACTGTGCTCACCTTTCCCGACGGCTTCCTCTGGGGCGCCTCCACGGCCGCCCACCAGATCGAGGGCAACAACATCAACAGCAACTGGTGGGTGCACGAGCACACGCCCGGCACCAGCATCGTCGAGCCATCGGGCGATGCCATGGACAGCTACCACCGGTACCGCGAGGACATGAAGCTCCTCGCCGACGCCGGCCTCGACAGCTACCGGTTCAGCGTCGAGTGGGCCCGCATCGAGCCCGAGCGCGGGTTCGTCTCGCGAGCCGAGATCGATCACTACCGGCGCATGGTCGACGCCTGCCACGAGTTCGGCCTGAAGCCGGTCGTGACGCTGATGCACTTCACGGTGCCGCGCTGGTTCGAGCGCGACGGCTTCTGGCGTGCTCCGGATGCGGCGGACCTGTTCGCGCGCTACACGGAGCTGGCGCTCCCGATCGTCTCCGACGGCGTCGAGTACGTCTGCACGATCAACGAGCCGAACATCGCCGCCATGCTGGCAGGGGGAGAGGACGCCGCCAACCTGGTCGCCTACGGCCTCCCCAATCCCGACCTCGGCGTGGCCGACGCCCTGCTCGACTCGCACAAGCGGTCCCGCGAAGTCCTGTCGCAGCTCTCCGGAGTGAAGTCGGGCTGGACCATCGCCACCCAGGCGTTCCGCGCCACGGGAGAGCCGGGCTCGGAGGAGAAGCTGCGCGAGTACGGGCACCCGCGCGACGACTGGTACCTGGAGCGCTCGGCCGGCGACGACTTCGTCGGCGTGCAGGCGTACACCCGCACCTTCATCGGGCCGTCGGGCCCGCTGCCGGTCGAGGAGGGCCTGGAGACCACCCTCACCGGCTGGGAGTTCTACCCGCCGGCGGCCGCCGAGGGTGCCCGCAGCGCATGGGAGCTCTCCGGCGGCGTCCCGGTGATGATCACCGAGAACGGCATCGCGACCGCCGACGACGAGCGCCGTATCGCGTACACCGACGCCGCGCTCCGAGAGCTGCACGCGGCGATCGAGGACGGCGTGCAGATCGACGGGTACCTGCACTGGAGCGCGCTGGACAACTACGAATGGGCCAGCGGATTCCGCCCGACGTTCGGCTTGATCGCCGTCGACCGTGAGACGTTCGTCCGCACCCCGAAGCCGAGCCTGGGCTGGTTCGGCGGAGTGGCGCGCGCGAACGGGCTCTGAACCCCGCCGTCTCTCGAATGCGCGAATGCGCCGGATCACTCCGATCCGGCGCATTCGCGTCTCCCGCACCGTGGACATCAGCGCGTGGATGCGGCACGACGCCGACGCAGGTCGGCTGCGGTGGCGACGAGACCGGTGGCGAGCACAGCCGCGCCGACCCCCGCGAGGAGCACCGCGTTCGTTCCGGTCGCCGCGAGCTGCAGCGTCCCAGCCGCTTCGACCCGGCCGCCATCACGCGCGCCCGGCACAGGCGCCGGCTCTACGGACTGCGGGGGCTCCGGGTACGGTTCGCCCGGGTCTCCCGGTTCGCCCGGGTCTCCCGGTTCGCCCGGGTCGCCGGCCAGGGGATCGGGTGGTGACGGCGGGTCGGTCTTCCCGGGACCCGGCACCTCGGAATCCGGCACTTCGGAATCCGGCACCTCGAGCTCCGGCTGCGGTTCGGCTTCATCGGCGGTGTTCACCATTTCGACGCTGATCGTCTGGCCTGCGACGATCACGAACTCGGCGCTCCCCCCTCGCGCGACTCCGTCCACGAACACCTGGACGTCACCCCACGCCACCCCGGCGATCGGGGGAAGGTCGATCTCGCCGACGACCACGCGGGTACCCGCTCGGAACCACGGCGACAGCACTGCCGGGCCGCCGAGCCGCATGCTCAACGTCCCGTCCTGATAGCCCTCAGCGGCATAGTGCGCGTCGAACGCCTGTCCCGGGTCGACGACTGCGGCAGCCGCACCGGTCATCGACTTCGCGACGGAGAACCTCCCGACCTGCTCGCCGCCCGCAGTCCCGCCACCGGATCCGGAGAGCACGATCGAGCTCGACGTGATCAGCCGGCCCACGGTCGCGTCGTTGCGGAAAGTGTCGCCGGCCCGCACCTCGCCGATCGGTCGGGTCAGGTAGTTGAGGCGGATGGCGCACGAGCCGTCGAGTCCCCGCATCACTGCGAGCGAGCGGTCCACCTCGACGGTCATCGTGAGGCCGTCGGGCGAGATGGTCCAGCGAGCGAGATCCCGGGCATCGACGACCCGCGGATACCGCGCGGGATCCGCATCGCAGCTCTGCTCCAGGTACGGGCGCCACTGCGGTCCGGGGTAGTCGCTCAGGTCGAGGAATCGATGCCCGGCGCCCTCCCCCACCCGGTCGACGATCACCAGGGGCGACGTTCCGTCGGCCGGCCATTCGCTCGAGGGCACAGCGACCTTCCACCACAGACCCTCGCCGTTCGCCAGATAGTTCGCACCCCATTTCTCGAAGCGGGTGATCACCGGCGTCGGGTCCGCCGGGCCCGGAGGCTCGGTGCCGGTCTCGCGCGGGACGATCGTGCCGCCGCCCGGGAGGGCGACCGCTGCCGTCCTCTCCCCCTCCACGACGAACGGGACCGAGGACTCCTCGGTGTCCCCGCTCGCCCGGACCGTCGCCCAGAGCGTGCCGCCGACACCGCTCCTCCCCTCGACCGCGGAGTTGAGCGTGCACGCGAGCACGGGCGGTCTCCCGGTGACCGCGCACTCCCCCATCGACTCGCCCAACGCCGTCTCGAGCGGGAACGGTGTCACATCGACGGTCGAGAAGACATCGGGGAGCTGAAGGGTGAAGCGGTACCCCGCCGCGGTGCCGTCGGGGACGGACCAGGCCGCCCGGATGAGGACGGAGTCGCCGACGGTCAGCGGCCGGGCGGTGTCGCCGGGCGGGTTCCGGGCGATCTCGATGGAGGCGGGGTCGACGCCGCCGCGCTCGGCGGCCTCGACCGGCGAGGCGACCACCACCCCCGCAGCCCCGAGGATGATGCCTGTCACTGCCGCGATCAGAGAACCGAGAACTCGCATGCGAAACCTCATCGTCTTCGTCCGTTGCGACACCCGCATGGTGCCGCGGCACACTTCCACCAGACCAGAAGATCGAGGGTGGACAGTATTGTCTGCTAGCGGTGCAGTGCTGGAGGAGGCACTTCTCCGAGTCGGGCGCGAAGACTCGCCGAGCACGGACCTCCGCCTCGGTAGTGGCCGAGCCGGTCGACTACCGAGCGGGCTCGCAGATGGTCACCCGGATCCACTCGGCGACGGTGCGTCGATTCAGCTCTCCTGAGCGCGTGAGCCGGACGAGGTCGAGGGCGTGGTCGGTGAGCCGGCCGTCTGCGGAACCCGCCGGGTCCCGCAGGACATGCAGGGCGAGCCAACGTGTGGGTCGTGCGCCGATCCGTGCCGCGACGGCCGCGATGCCGGCGAAGTGCCGGGCCTGACCATCGGTGCCGTCGTCGACGTGCGGGCGGAAACCGCGCCCACGCAGCCGATTGCGGCCGCCGCGCCCGGCGTCGACGAACCAGAGCGGGCCTCGACGGACGCCACCGACCTCCGCGCCGAGGTCGATCAGGAAGGCACGGGAGGTGGCCGACTGCGCCGCGATACGGGCAGCGGCGCTGACGAGGTCGGCGCACGCGTTCATGCCTTCAGCGTAGGCGGGTGTCCTGAGGCGGAACCGAGGGTGGTCGTCAGTGGGAGGCGATGAGTCGCAAGCCCTCGCCCCGGCCATCGAGGACGAGGGCCTGGTCGTCGGTCAGCAGCCGCAGCGGGTGGCGGGCACCGTACTCGGCGACGATCCGGCCGGTCACCTCGGCCAGCGGCGAGAGCCCGCCCGCGTGCGGCACCACGACCGTGTCGACCAGGCCCAGCCCCGACCGGTCGCCGAGCTCCGGAGCCTCCGTCGGATCGTCCATGAGCGTGATCGGCTCGATGGTCGGGCCCGCGACGACGGAGCCCGCGCTCAGGCCGATGTAGGGCAGTCCCGCCCGCACGCGATCGGTGATCGCGCGGTCGGCCCCGGTCGAGCGCATCGCGTGCAGGAGGGCGAAGGTGTTGCCGCCGGCGACGTAGAGCGCATCCACACGGTCGAGGGCCTGCTCGATCTCGTCGAGGGGCGATCCGCTCAGGCGGACGACCTCGACCCGATGACCGAACGCGGCGATCCGCTCCAGCTCTGAGCTCGCGAACGGCGCGCCGGGATCGGGGAGAGCGGCATCGGGCAGCGCGGCGTCCGGCACGTAGCCGATCCGCAGCGCCCCCGGCCGCACCGCCTCCTCGAGGAAGGCGGGAAGAGCACCGGCACCGGAGGAGAGCAGGAGGACACGCACCGTCCGATGCTATCCAGCGCGACTGCCGCGCCGCCCCGGCCCGGCCCGACGATGTCGGAGGCCCCCCGATAGACTGAGAGCCCTGATCGGCCACTCGGCCGATGCGGCCGCGGGGCACCCCGCCGGTCCGAGGCTCGAAACCTCCGGCATCCCTGATAAGACTCCGGAGGTCCCTCCATGTCCCGCGCCGTCCGCCAGCCGCACAAGTGGCTCGCCCTCGCCGTCCTCTCCCTCACCCAGCTCGTCGTCGTGCTCGACGGCACGATCGTGAACATCGCACTCCCGCAGGCGCAGGTCGCACTCGGCCTCTCCGACACCGAGCGTCAGTGGGTGGTGACCGCCTACGCGCTGGCGTTCGGCGCGCTGCTGCTGCTCGGCGGCCGCATCGCCGACTACTGGGGCCGCAAGCGCACCTACCTGGTCGGGATGGTCGGGTTCGGCATCGCCTCCGCGATCGGCGGCCTCGCCCAGAACGGGATCGAGCTGATCGGAGCCCGGGCCCTCCAGGGGGTCTTCGCCGCACTGCTCGCGCCCGCGGCGCTCGCGCTGCTGACCGTCACCTTCCCGAGCGGACGCGAACGCAACACCGCCTTCGCCGTCTTCGGGACGATCGCCGGAGCCGGTGCGGCGGTCGGCCTTCTGCTGGGCGGCGTGCTCACCGAGTTCGCCGACTGGCGCTGGTGCCTCCTGGTGAACCTCTTCTTCGTGGCCGTCGGCCTGGTCGGCGGAGCCCTGGTTCTGACCGAGAGCCGTGCGGAGGGCCGCAACCGCTACGACTGGTGGGGTGTCGTCACGGTCACCCTCGGACTCGGCTCGCTGGTCTACGGGTTCAGCCTCGCCGAGAACGGCTGGGGCCGCGTCGACACCATCGGGTTCCTCGCGGCGGGCGTGCTCCTCCTCGTCGCCTTCGTCCTCATCGAGCGCCGGGTCGCCCAGCCGCTCCTCCCGCTGCGCGTCGTGCTCGACCGTGTGCGCGGCGGGGCGTTCCTCATCCAGGCCGTCGCCGGCAGCGTGATGATCGGAGCGACCCTCTACCTGACCCTGCACCTCCAGCTCGTGCTCGGCATGCGGCCCCTCGAATCGGGGCTCGCGAGCCTCCCGCTCACCCTGGCGATCATGGCCGTCGCCCCGGTGGCGACCCGCCTGCTCGGCCGCATCGGTGCGCGCCCGCTGATGATCGCGGGTCCGCTGATCGTGGCCGTCGGGCTGGTCTACCTCAGCCGGCTGACCGTCGACGGCTCCTATCTCGCGCAGGTGCTGCCCGCCCTCGTGATCATGGGCGTCGGCATGGCCTGCGTGTTCGTGCCGCTGCAGAACCTCGCGCTCAGCGGGGTCGAGCCGCACGACGCGGGCGCGGCCTCCGCGACCGCGAACTCGGCGATGCAGATCGGCGGCTCGATCGGGCTGTCGGTCTTCACCGCGCTCTACGCCGCCGCCCTCACGACCGACGGTGCGAAGCCGGTCGACCTGACGGCCGGCTACTCGGTCGTGTTCCTGGCCGCCGCGGTCGGGATGGTGCTCGCCGCGGCGATCGCGGTCGCGCTCATCCGCGGGCCGCGCAGCCGCGCGGCGACCACGACGGCGCACGCGCAGGCCCCGATGGGTGCGCACTGACCCGATGACGTGACGTGGCGGATGCAGCACGACCTGCACCCGCCACGGGTCACGCGCCGGTGACGGGCCGGACTCAGGCCTCCGCGCGCGGGAGGGTCTCCCCGCGGAAGAAGGCCGGGAGCCGGCGTCGCATCACGAGCATCACCACGACACCGGACAACAGGATGACCATCCCGAGGATGAACACCAGCCCCACTCCTGCGACGTTCGAGCCGCTGCCGTAGGCCGGATCCATGCTGTCGACCAGCGTGGTGACGAAGAGCACGCTCAGGATGAGACCGCCCACGAGCGGGCACACGAGCGTGAAGAAGGCGTTGCGGACCGAGGCGAACCACTTCTTGCGGAAGAACCAGACGCAGGCGAACGCCGTGATTCCGTAGTAGAAGCAGATCATCATCCCGAGCGTCGTGATGGTGCCCCACAGCACGTCCTCGCTGATGAAGCGCATGACGGCGTAGAAGACGCTCGCGACGACCGCCGACACGACGGTCGAGTAGCCGGGGGTCATGAATCGGGGGCTGACCCGGGCGAAGCGGGCGGGCAGGGCGCCGTAGTGCCCCATCGCCAGCAGGGTGCGCGCCGGGGAGACGGCGGTCGACTGGAGCGACGCCGCCGAGCTGGAGAGCACGGCGATGGACATCAGGATGGCGAGCGGCCCGAGCACGGGGCCGGCGAGCGCGAAGAAGACGTTCTCCTGGATGTCGGGGTTGCCGAGGCCGATGCCGGCCTCTCCGACACCCGCGAACGAGATCGCCGCCATCGACACGAACAGGTACGCCACGACGATGATCACGACGGTCAGGGTCGCGGCACGGCCGGGAGTGGAGCGGGAGCCCTTGGTCTCCTCGGACATCGTGAGGGTCACATCCCAGCCCCAGAAGATGAAGATCGAGAGCGAGAGCCCGGCGGCGAAGGCCGAGAACGACGGGACGCCGAAGGGGTTGAACCAGTCGAGGCTGGGCACGGTCGCGTCGAACGCGGTCCCGTTCGCCACGTGGACGAACGCCACGACGCCGAACAGCACCAGCACGAGCAGCTGGAAGCCGACCAGGACGTACTGGACCTTCTGCGTGGTCTGCATGTCCCGGTACGAGATGAGCGTGGCGACCGCCATGAACGCCAGACACGTCGCCACGTTGATGAGCGGGTTCTTCGAGAGGTCCGCGATCGCCGGGTTGTGGAACACCTGCGACAGCAGCAGGTAGAGGAAGTCGACGGCGATGCCCGCCAGATTCGACAGCACGACCACCGTGGCGGCGATCAGGCCCCACCCGCCCATCCAGCCCAGGTAGGGCCCGAACGCGCGGGTCGCCCAGGTGAACGAGGTGCCGGAGTCGGGCATCGCGTTGTTGAGCTCGCGATAGCCGAATGCGACCAGCAGCATCGGGAGGAAGCCGACCAGGAAGATGGCGGGCAGGTGCACGCCCACTTCGGAGACGGTCGGTCCGAGCGCACCCGTGAGGGTGTACGCGGGCGCGATGCACGAGATGCCGATGACGACCGCGCCGATCAGCCCGACCGATCCGGCGCTCAGGCCCTTCGCGGTGCGGGTCGACCCGGTCTCGGTGGATTCCGCTGCGCTGCGGGTGCTCATTCGGTGGTACTCCTACGGGGCCGCGCGGGGCACGACGATCATCGGGACGGGCAGTTCGCGCAGCATCGTGGCCGCTGTGGTGCCGAGGAACAGTCGGCTCTGCTGCGCGAGGCGGCTGGAGCCGACGACGACGACCTCGCCCGGCAGCCAGTCGAGGGAGGCGACGGCGTGCGAGATGCTGTCGCCCGGAGCCACGGAGGCCGTGGCCTCGACGCCCTCGGGGAGTTCTGCGCGCGCCTCCTGGAGGACCGCCGCCGCGTGGTGCTCGCCGACGCGTGCCTTGGCCGGGTCCACCCCCGGGAGGTCGAGCGCGAGCAGCGAGACGAGCCGGAGCGGCGCGTGGGCCGTGGCCGAGAGACGTGCACTGGTGGCGAGGACGGCATCCGCCCCCTCGCGCGTGCCGACCATGCCGGTCACGCGCGAGAGCGGCGCCGCGGTGGTGCGCGACCCCTCCGGGGCCAGCATCACCGGGATGGGGGATGCGTGCAGCATGGAGCCCGCCACCGATCCCACCGTGAATCGACCGAGCAGGCCGTCCCGCGCTGCACCCACGACGATGAGTGCGGCACGGCCTGCGTCGGCAGCTGTGAGCAGTCCCTGCGCGAGGGAGTCGCCGTAGACGACCCTCTCGCGCGAGGGGACCGAAGCGGGGATGCGGGAACGGGCATCCCCCAGCCATCCCTCCGCGGTCTCGCGGAGGAGGGCGTCGTAGCCGGGATCGTTGGGAACGATGGACGGCCGCGAGTTCATCGGCAGGACCACCACGACATCCAGCCGCGCACCCGTCGACCCGGCCAGGGCGGCGGCCGCCGCGAGGGCGTCCTCCCCGGCCGGGGTGGCTGTGTAGCCGACGAGGATGCGCGGCGGAGTCGTGGCGGTCATGTCAGCTCGCCGGGATGAGCGTGTACTTGGTGCTCAGGTACTCGTGGATGCCCTCGAGACCGCCCTCGCGGCCCAGCCCCGACTGCTTGACGCCGCCGAACGGAGCTGCGGCGTTGGAGACCAGGCCGGTGTTGAGCCCCATCATCCCGGTGTCGACGCTGTCGATCAGACGCTGGCCGCGGGCGAGGTCCTGCGTGAAGACGTAGCCGACGAGTCCGTACTCGGTCTCGTTGGCCTTCTCCACGGCCTCCTGCTCGGTGGAGAACGTCGAGATCGCGAGGATCGGCCCGAAGATCTCCTCGCGGAGGATCTCGCTGCCGGGCGCGATGTCGGTGATGACGGTCGGCTCGAAGAAGAAGCCGTCGCTCTCGGGGGCCGAGCCGCCGGTCAGCACACGTGCGCCGCGCGCGACGGCGTCGTCGACCAGTGCCGCCATCGAGGCGACCGCGCGGTCGTCGATGAGCGGACCGAGAGTGACGCCGTCGTCGGTGCCGCGGCCGATGCGGAGGGCGTTGACGCGCTCGGTGACGCGGGCCGCGAACTCCTCCGCGACCGACTCGTGCACGATGAAGCGGTTGGCTGCGGTGCACGCCTGCCCCATGTTGCGGAACTTCGCGAGCATCGCACCTTCGACGGCCTTGCCGAGATCCGCGTCCTCGAAGACGACGAACGGGGCGTTGCCGCCGAGCTCCATCGACGTGCGCAGGACGTTCTGGCCCGCCTGGGCGAGCAGCGCCCGGCCGACGGGGGTCGAGCCCGTGAACGACAGCTTGCGCAGGCGCGGGTCGGCGATGATCGGGGCGGAGACGGCGCCGGAGGTCGACGTCGGGATGACGTTGACCACACCGGCCGGCACACCGGCGTCGGCGAGGAGCTGTGCGAAGAACAGCGTGGTGAGCGGGGTCAGCTCGGCCGGCTTCACGACGACAGTGCAGCCCGCTGCCAGAGCCGGCGCGATCTTGCGCGTCGCCATCGCGAGCGGGAAGTTCCACGGCGTGATGAAGAAGCTCGGGCCCACCGGGCGCTGCGAGACGACCATGGTGCCGGTGCCCTCGGGGTTCGAGCCGAAGCGGCCGGAGATGCGCACCGCCTCCTCGGAGAACCAGCGCAGGAACTCGCCGCCGTAGGTGACCTCGCCGTTGGCCTCGGCCAGCGGCTTGCCCATCTCGAGCGTCATCAGGAGCGCGAAGTCGTCGCGTCGCTCCTGGAGCAGGTCGAACGCGCGGCGCAGGATCTCGGCGCGGGTGCGGGGCGGGGTCGCCGCCCACGCCGCCGCCGCCTCGTCGGCCGCGGCCAGAGCGCGGAGGCCGTCCTCCGGGGTCGCGTTCGCGATGCGCTTGATCACGCGGCCGGTGGCCGGGTCCTGGACCTGGATCGGGTCTCGGGATCCGGCCTCCCAGCGGCCGGCGATGAACAGGCCGTCGGGGACACGGGCGAGCAGCTCGTTCTCGCGGGTGGTCAGGTCGGGGGCGGTGTCGACGGCGCTCATGCGTTGGCCACCGCCTCCGCGACGACGTCCAGCCCCTCGATGAGGAGGTGGTCCGGGATGCTGAGCGGCGGCAGGAAGCGGATGACGTTGCCGTAGGTGCCGCAGGTGAGCAGCACCACGCCCGCGGCGTGGGCGGCGGCCGCGACCTTCGAGGTCAGGGCCGCATCGGGCGCCCCGGTCTCGGCGTCGACGAGCTCGATGGCCACCATCGCGCCACGACCGCGCACCTCGGCGACGCGCGGGTCGGCGTCGCGCAGGGCGCCGAGCTTCTCGAAGAGGATGTCGCCGATCGCGCGGGCGCGCTCGACGAGGCCGTCCTGCTCGTAGGTCTCGATCGCGGCGAGGGCCGCGACGCAGGCGAGCGGGTTGCCGCCGTAGGTGCCGCCGAGGCCGCCGACGTGCGGCGCGTCCATGATCTCGGCGCGGCCCGTGACGGCGGAGAGCGGCAGGCCGCCGGCGATGCCCTTGGCCGTGACGATCAGGTCGGGCACGAGGCCGAACTGCTCGGAGGCGAACATGGTGCCGGTGCGGGCGAAGCCGGTCTGCACCTCGTCGGCGATGAAGACGACGCCGTTGGCGCTCGCCCACTCCTGCAGCGCGGGGAGGAATCCGTCGGCCGGGACGATGAAGCCGCCCTCGCCCTGGATCGGCTCGATGATGATCGCGGCGAGGTTGCTCGCGCCGATCTGCTTCTCGATCATCGTGATGGCGCGCTCGGCGGCCTCGGCGCCGGAGAGGCCGCCGTCGCGCAGCGGGTAGCTGAGCGGCGCGCGGTAGATCTCGGGGGCGAACGGGCCGAAGCCGTTCTTGTACGGCTGGTTCTTCGCCGTCAGGCCCATCGTGAGGTTGGTGCGGCCGTGGTAGGCGTGGTCGAACGCGACGACGGCCTGCTTGCCGGTGTAGTGCCGGGCGATCTTGACCGCGTTCTCCACGGCCTCCGCGCCGGAGTTGAAGAGGGCGCTGCGCTTGTCGTGGTCGCCGGGGGTGAGCCGGTTGAGCGCCTCGGCGACGTCGACGTAGGAGTCGTAGGGGGCGACCGTGAAGCAGGTGTGCGTGAACGCGGCGACCTGCGCGGTGACGGCCTCGACCACGCGCGGGGCCGAGTTGCCGACGCCGGTCACGGCGATGCCGGAGCCGAGGTCGATGAGGGAGTTGCCGTCGACGTCGACGATGACTCCCCCGCCCGCGGCGACGGTGTAGACGGGGATGGTGGCACCGACTCCGGCGGCGACGGCGCGGGACTTGCGCTCGGAGCGCTTGCGCGACTCGGGGCCGGGGATCGGGGTGACGAGCCGGCGCTCCTGCGGGAGCGTAGGTCCGCCGACGGGTGTGGTGATGGCGGGGTCGGTGATGGTCATGGCGGCATCGTAAGGAGAGCGGCGCGACGCTGTCCTGGACAACCCGTACAATTCGTTGAGTCGGATTCGACACCCTGTCAGATCGGAAGGCGCCGATGCCCGCGACCCTCTCCCAGCTCCTCGCTCGACCCGAGCTCGGCCTCACCCTGCTCACGCCGGCCGGCGTCGGCGACCCCGAGACACCGGTGCCCTGGGCGCACAGCTCGGAGCTGGCCGATCCCACGCCCTTCCTCTCCCCCGGCCAGGTGCTGCTCATCACGAAGACACCCGACGACGTCGACGCCTACGTCGCCCGTCTGGTCGAGCACGGCGTCGCCGGGCTCGGCTTCGGCACGGAGGTCGTGCGGGCCGGCACCCCCGACGCCCTCGTCGAGGCCTGCGCGCAGCGCGGCCTCCCGCTCTTCGAGGTGCCGTACCGCACGCCGTTCATCGCCATCGCACGGTTCGTCGCCGACCGCGTCGCCGCGGATGCGTACGCCCGCAACACCTGGGCGCTGCGCGCCTCCCGCGCCATCTCGCTCGCCGCGCTGCGCCCCGACCCGCTCGCCGCGGTGCTCGCCGAGCTGGCCCGGCAGATCGAACGCCCGGTCGCGCTGATCGGGGCGGATGGCGTGCTCGACCGCATCTCGCCGTCCGGCGCCCTCACGGCGGGCGCCCGCGCGACCCTCGTCGCCGAAGCCGACCCCCTGCTGCGCAGCCGCCGCCGAGCGGCCGGGTCGGTCTCGACCGAAGCGGGCGCGTTCGCTTTGCAGACGCTGGGTGCCGCCGGGCGACTGCGCGGGGTGCTGGCGATCGGTTCCGACGGACTCGACCCCGCCGCCCAGCAGGTCGTCACCGGCGTGGTCGCCCTGGCCGGGCTCGCACTCGAGCAGAGCCGTGCCACGGACGCCGCCCGCGCCCGTCTGCGCACGGCGGTCTGGCGGGCGCTCGTCTCGGGCGATCGCGCCCTCGCGGAGTCCGTCGCCGAGCCGGTGCTCGGCGCACTGCCGGAAGCCCCGGTGCGGGTCACGGTACTGACCGGGACGGCCCTCGCGGCCGCGGCCGACTGGCTCGAGTCGCACACCGAGGGGTTCTACGCGCGCGACGGACAAGAGCTGGTACTGGTGGAGTCGGAGGCGGACTCCGGCCCGGCCGGCACGGCGCCCACCGCCGCCGCCCGTTTCGACCTGCGGGGCGGCACCTCCGCCCCGAGCGCGCTGGCCGACCTCCCGACCGCACTGGCGCAGGCCGAGGTGGCTCGCCAGCGGGCGACGCCGAAGGTTCCGGTCCCGTCGTTCGATGACGTCGCCGCGGCCGGGATGCTCGCCCTGCTGCAGACCCCGGACGCCCGCGCGGTCGCCCAGACCGCCCTCGCGCCGCTCGCCGCGGCCGACCCGGGTCTGACGGATCTGCTGCGCACCTGGCTCGACAGCGACGGCGTCTACGACATCGCCGCCCGCCGCCTCGGCATCCACCGCCACACCCTTCGCGCCCGTGTGGCCGAGGCGGAGCGCCTGCTCGGTCGCGACCTCAGCGGCTTCGCCGCCCGGGCCGACCTCTACGCCGCACTCCGCGCGACCGCGTAGCCGCCCGCCCCGCCTCCTCCCCACCCCGGGCCGGGAGGTTCGAGGGAGGAGGGAGGGGGTCAGGCCTCGCGGGTGATCGAGACGGAGACGAACAGCTCGGAGCCGCTTCCGCCGGCGAACACCCCGCGCAACGGCGTGACGTCGGTGTAGTCGCGCCCGTGGCCGACGCGCACGTGGCGGTCGCCGATGTCGATGCCGTTCGTCGGGTCGAAGCCGTGCCAGGCGCCGCAGAACCATTCGACCCACGCGTGCGACTCGCCCGTCACCGTCTCGCCGATGGCCGCCTCCGCCTTCGGGTGCAGATAGCCCGAGACGTATCGCGCCGGGATGCCCGCCGACCGCAGCGCGCCGATGGCGACGTGCGCGATGTCCTGGCAGACGCCGCTCCGCGACTCCCACGCCTCGGCCGCCGTCGTGCGCACGCCGGTCACGCCGCTGACGTACTCCATCCCGTCGCCCACGGCCGCCACGATGGCGCGCGCGACGGCGCACGGGTCGTCCGCGCCGCTCTCGGCGGTCGTCGCCCGGGCGGTCGCCGCGAGTTCGACGAGCGATTCGGGCGGCGCGGTGAGGGGCGTCTGGCGCAGCTGCTGCACGCATTCGCCGGAGCGCCGCACGGCCTCCACCAGCTCCTCCCAGCCGAGACCGGCGACGGGATGCGGCGCCTCCAGCACCTCGACGAGACTGCTCGCGGTGATGGTGAGCTCGCGGTGCGGGTCGAGCACGTCGAACGCCAGCACCCGGGTGCCCCAGTAGTCCGTGTACTGATGATGCGACGACACCGGCTGCACGTCGAGGGACGCGTGCAGCACCAGCTGCCGCTCGCCCGAGAGCGGCAGCATCCGCGCCTCGTTGTACGACGCGGTCACCTCGCCCTCGTACCGGTACCCGGTCGAGTGCGTGACCCGGAGGCGTTTCATACCTTCTCTCCGATCCAGCTCGGCGCGGCGTGCTCCGGGAAGTAGCGCTGGGTGACGGCCGCCGTGGCCGCGCTCGTCGCATCCTGGATCGCGGACATGTAGGCGGGCAGGTCGTCGAGCACGTCGGCGACCGGACGGAACTCGAGTTCGCTCTGCACCTGCCCGAGCAGCCGGACCGCGCGATCGGAGACTCCCGCACGCTCGGTGCGCGGCTCGATGTCGCGCAGGCTGTCGACCGCCCGGGTGACCGAGTACAGGATCGACCGCGGGAACAGCCGGTCGTGGAGCAGGAATTCGGCCGCGTTGCGCGCCGACGGCACCCCTCGGTACGTGCGCAGGTAGGCCTCGTATGCGCCGCAGGAGCGCAAGATGGTCGTCCAGCTGGGACCGCTGGCCTCGGTCAGCGAGCGCGTCGCAAGCAGTCGCGCCGTCATGTCGGCGCGCTCCAGGCTGCGGCCCAGTGTGAAGAAGTGCCAGGCCTCGTCGCGGCTCGCGCCGGACTCCATGATCCCCACGGCGAGCGCCGTGCGGTCGCGGACCCAGGTGAAGAACTCGTGCACCTTGTCGCTCGTGACCCGGCGCGGCATCCGGGCCGCCGTGGTGTTGAGGCATTCCCACAGCTCGGTGGAGACGATCTCGCGGGCGCGTCGCGCGTTCTCCCGTGCGGCTCCGAGCGAGTAGACGATGGAGGCCGGGGCTCCGCGGTCGACAGCGAGGATCCGCAGCACATCCTCCCGGGCGAGCGCACCGTCGGGGGCGTCGCTGCCCATCACGCCGAGCAGGGAACGGCAGGCGGTGTCCTCGTCGATCCAGGGGTCTTCGAGCAGGAGTTGGAGGTGCACGTCGAGGATGCGGGCGGTGCCGTCGCTGCGCTCGATGTAGCGGCCGATCCAGAACAGCGAGGAGGCGATGCGGCTCAGCATGCGGGCGCCTCCACCCCGTCGGCCGGCGTCGATCCGCCGCGTGGTCGTTGCTGCTGGTTCTGCTGCTGCTGTTGCTGCTGTTGCTGCTGGTCCGCGCGGGGGGCGTCCTCCTCCGAGTGGTCGGGGGCGTGCTGAGCCGCGTAGGTCGCCAGCGCCGATGCCTGGTCGGCGACGAGCCCGGCGACCGCTCGGGGTTCGTGGCCGCCCTCCGTCTCGACCGGGACGCCGGCCGTGCCGACGACCCACGTGTCTTTGGAGCCGCCGCCCTGGCTGCTGTTCACGACGAGCTGGCCTTCGGCGAGTGCCACCCGGGTCAGGCCGCCGGGGAGCACCCACACATCGCGTCCGTCGTTCACGGCGAACGGGCGCAGGTCGACGTGGCGGGGTCGCATGCCGTCTTCGACCAGTGTCGGGATGGTGGAGAGCTGCACGACGGGCTGCGCGATCCAGCCGCGCGGGTCGGCGACCAGGCGGGCGCGCAGCTCGGCGAGTTCGCGCCGGGAGGCGTCCGGGCCGATCACCAGCCCCTTGCCGCCGGAGCCGTCGACCGGTTTGACCACCAGTTCGTCCAGGCGGTCCAGCACCTCGGCGAGCGCGTCGGGCTCCTCCAGCCGCCAGGTGTCCACGTTCGGGAGGATGGGCTCCTCGGCCAGGTAGTACCGGATCAGGTCGGGCACGTAGGTGTAGACCAGCTTGTCGTCCGCGACGCCGTTGCCGACCGCGTTCGCGATGGTGACGTTGCCGAGGCGGGCCGCCAGCATGAGTCCGGGG
Organism: Leifsonia sp. NPDC058194; assembly: GCF_042883605.1. NCBI lineage: Bacteria > Bacillati > Actinomycetota > Actinomycetes > Micrococcales > Microbacteriaceae > Leifsonia > Leifsonia sp. NPDC058194. Next base: position 296,517 of record NZ_JBHVVL010000001.1, read on the forward strand.
GTGCCGAGCACCGAGTCGACCCGGAACTGCAGGGGGTCGATGAAGTCGTCGTCAATGCGTCGGTAGATCACGTCGACCCGCTGCGGACCGCTCGTGGTGCGCATCCACACCTTCCCGGCGGAGCAGAACAGGTCCCGGCCCTCCACCAGCTCGACACCCATCAGGCGGGCGAGGAGGGTGTGCTCGAAGTAGGCGGAGTTGTGGACGCCGGGGGTGAGCACGACCACGTTCGGATTCTCCATGCCGCCCGGCGCGCTCGCCTTGAGCGCTTGCAGGAGCCGGTACGGGTAGTCCCCGACCGGACGCACTCGCATCGAGGTGAACAGTTCGGGTAGGGTCTGGGCCATCACACGGCGGTTCGAGATGACGTAGCTGACACCGCTGGGCACGCGCACGTTGTCCTCGAGCACGCGCCAGTCGCCGACCTCGTCGCGGATGAGGTCGATGCCGGAGACCTGGATGCGCACGCCGTTCGCGCTCTCCACGCCCGCGGCGGACCGGTGGAAGTGTGCCGACGAGGTGATGAGTCCGGCCGGGATCACGCCGTCGCGCACGGCATTCTGCGCCCCGTACACGTCGCTGAGAAAGGCCTCCAATGCACGCACTCGCTGGCCGACCCCTGCTTCGATGTGCGCCCACTCGGGCTGTTCGATCACGCGCGGCACGGCGTCGAGCGGGAATGGGCGCTCCTCGCCCGCGAAGTCGAACGTGACGCCCTGCGCCAGGTAGGAGCTGGCGAGCGCGTCCGTGCGACCGCGGAGCTCGTCCTGGGTCATCGCGGCGAGCGCCGCGAACAGCTCGCGGTAGGCCGGCCGCGTCTCGGAGGTCTGCGCGCGCCGGGCATCCCCGAACATCTCGTCGAACGGCGTGGCCCGCCCGCGCCGGCGCCGCGTCGCCTGCGCACCGTATCCGCCGAACAGATCTCCCATGGGCTGACGCTAGCGCCGTGGCGTTACCCCCACGTTTCCGCACGTTTCGGGCAGGTTGCGCTGCGTTGTCGGCGCCGCATTGGTCATTCGGTCGGTGCGGGAGTGGGCATCGGGTTGCGCGGGAAATCGTTGCGATGGTTGGCGAAGTCGTCATCACTGATCGCCACCCAATCGCCGGCGAGGCAGGGGCCGTCGGTCTGGAAGTCCGTGTAGCCGTCTCCGAGGCTGATGTTGATCACGGTGCCATTGGGGGCGACAGCACGGAGGAGGTAGTCGTCGCGGAAGCGCTGACGGGTCGTCTCGTATCCCTGTGCCCGCCAGTGCTTCTCCAGTCGCGTCGCCGCCGAAGCCTGATCCTTCACCGCTTCGTGACGGTTGCGGACGCCGTGGTAGTAGTACCCCCGCCTGCGGTCGCATGCCGTCGCGATTAAGTTGTCCTGGTTCTGCCACTCGCCGCCGAGAAATGCCTCGATATCGTCCGATCGCGTCACCATGTCTGCGCGGGCCTGCGCAGGTGTCAACTTCACATCGAAACGCAGGTGCTGGGACGGAACGATGCCGGCGTCGTTGCAACCCGCCAGCGCAAACCCGGTGCTCATCAGGACAGCTGTGATCAACCAGCTTCGAAAAGATGTCGGCATCACTCGGGTCGTCCGCCTGTATTCGGGTCGGGGCGATTGCGGGGGAAGTCGTTGCGCTTGTTGGCGAAGTCGTCATCGCTGATCGCCTTCCAGTCGCCCACAAGGCACGGACCGTCCGTCTGGAACCAGGTCCGCTTTTCCTGGAGATGCAGCGTGATGTCCATCCCGTTCTCCGCGATGCCTCCGAGCATCACGGTCTCGCCCCAATCGGCGCGTGAGACGGCGTAGCCGCGCTCTTTCCACCACTCGGTCACACGCTTGGCCGCACCCTGGCGGTCGTCGACGGGCTCCAGTCGATTGCGTCCGCCGAAGTAGTGGTACCCCTGACGATCACTGCAGGCATCAGCCATGTAGTTGTCCTCATTCGACCATTCGCCTCCGAGCACGGATTGCAGTTCATCGGATCGGTTCGCGAGGTCGGCCCGTGCCTCCGCCGGCGTGAGCGTGACGTCGAACCGCAGCGATTGCTCTGGAACGATTCCGACTGTGCTGCACCCCAGCAGAGGTGCGGTCGCACCCAGGAGTAGAACGAGGATCGAAACGCGTCGTGCACGCCGGCCGGTCACGGAGTGGGCTCCCCTGGACCAGGCGTGGCAGTGGGGATCGGCTCGCGCGGGAAATCGTTGCGGTCGTTGGCGAGGTCATCGTCGCTGATCGCCATCCAATCGCCCACGAGACAGGGACCGTCCGCGTCAAACCATGTCCGCTCTTCGCCGAGGTGCAGCGTGATATCCATCCCGTTCTCCGCCATGCCTCCGAGCACCACGGTCTCCCCCCAATCGGCCCGCGAGACTGCATACCCCTGCTCTTTCCACCAGTCGACGACCCGCTCGGCTGCGCCCCGACGGTCCTCGACCGGCTCTGTGCGAACGCGGCCTCCGTAGTAGTAGAAGCCCCGGTCGTCGCTGCACCCGGAAGCGATGAAGTTGTCCTGGTTGGACCATTCGCCACCCAGCAGCGATTGCACATCGTCCGACCGATCCGCGAGGTCGGCCCGCGCTTCTGCGGGGGTGAGCTTGACGTCGAACCGTAGCGACTGCGATGGAACGATTCCCATTGAGGTGCACCCCATCAGCAGCATGACGGCCGCGGCGGCCGACGCGACCAGGGCGAACGATCGTCGACCGTTCATGCGACCGGCTCCGCTGTCGTCGCGCCGGGCGCGAGAACTCTCACCGCGGGGAGAGGGTCACCCGTTCCATGGATGATGCGTTCGATGTTCTCCATCGTCTCGGTCGGCCTTCCGAAGTACGTGTTCAGGTCGGCGCTCTCGCGCTTGCCGATCGCGTCGTGGCCCTTCACCGGCTCCAGGATCGTGCCGTCGGCAAGCGTCGCACCGTCGGAGCCGAACACGAACGCTCCGAAAGCGCTCTCGCTCGGATCGCGACGGCCCGTGAGCCTGCCGAGGTCCGCGACATCGTCGCGCATGGCCTCGGTCACGTAGACGCCGTGGGCGTGCAGATCACCGGAGGTGATCGCCGGATCGATACCGGCCGACGCCACGAGGATGACGTTGTCGACCCGGAGGTCCTGTTGGGCGAGTCCGTAGGTCGCGGTCGTTGTCCCGTATGAGTGCCCGACCACCGTCAGCTGGGTATCGAGCCCGGCCTGGTCGCGCACGGCGTTGTACCCGGAGAGAGCGGCGGCGAGGGCAGAACCCCCCGCCTGGGCGCGATCGCTGAAGAGGACATCGAGGTCGGGGAGCTTGGGGCTCTCGTATCCGAGGAAGACAACCGTGGCGCTGTCGGCGTTCCGGAAATTCAGATTGGCGGCAGCGCGAAGGTACCCTTCCGGGTCGAGCAGGCTCGAGTTCATGCCGGGGACGAGCCAGTTCGCCGTTGTCGCGGTGTCCAGCCGTCCGACCGCGATGGAGCCGAGCGGTGTCCCAGGCCGCGATACATCGAGCGCGATCAGGAGTTCCGGCGGGAGCAACCGCGGGCCGCGACCGTCCCGGTAGCGTCCGAAAAGGAACTCCAGCGCTGTCAGTCGGTCCTTCGCGGCCTGGAACGCTGTCGGGGTTCCGTGGGTGGCGGCCTCCCCCACAGCCGTCCTTGCTTCTTCGTAGAGGGCGCGCAGGCGGGAGACGTTCGCCGTGTCGCGGTCGGAGTACGGAACCCCTTCCAGGTTGCCGATCACGTCGGGGATGCGGTCGATGAGGGCGGCGCGCTGGGCGTTCGAGAGCGTCGCCCACCATCGCGCGATCGCAGGAGCTCCGAGCCGCGCGAGTTCGCCGGCGAGATCCGGGTGCCGGCCGAGGAAGGCGGCGAGTCTGCTGCCGGAGAGGGTCGAGAGGGAGGTCAGGAGGTCGCTGCCCGTCCCGAGGTCGAATCCCGCGGTCGACGATGCGAAGAGCGGGCGCGGTGCCGAGGCGGCAAGCTCGCGGACCGCTCGCACCGCCTCGCGCTCCGCCGCCTCCACCGCCCGAGTGGCGCCGTCGAGAATTCTGCGGGCCTCGACTTTGCGCGGAGACTCGAGCGACACGAGACGGCCGGCGAGCGGCTCCAGCAAGGGCGATGAATCGGGGGTCTGCGATCGCTCGGCGTCCTCCGCCTCCCGCCACATCACGAGAGCTCTCTCGGCTTCGGCCTGCGCCCATTCCAGACTGTGCGAGAAGACAGCGACGGCACTGCTCCCCCGGGCGAAGTCGTCCGATGCGCGCTGCACTCGCCGGCGAAGCTCGGTCGCCGCCTCGGCGAACGCATCCGCGGTCCTCCCCGACCAGCTCGCTCGCGCGACCGCTGCGCGCAGTGAGAGGTCGAGGCTGTCGTACTCGCCGCTTCGTCTGTCGAGCACGGCGGCCTCGGTTCGCACCGCGTCGAGGTCGCCTGGCACCAGATCCTGCGCCCGCGTGGCGCTTCGCAGCGGGCTCACGGAAAGGCGCTCTCGAGCGCGCGAAGGGTGCGGACCGCGTCGTCCTCGGTCGAGCGGAAATCGTCCGAGCTCGCCGTCAGACGGGAGCCGAGCTCGACCGCGTCGCCTGACACGGCATCGGCATGCCATTCCTCACGCACCGCGGCCAGCGCACCGTCGAGCGCCGGCCGTTCGATCGATCCAGCGGGAGCGAGTGGTGTCGCAGGCGGCTGTGCGAGTGCCGCGGCCGCGACGGCCAGCGATTCGAAGTCGAGTCGGATGCACGTAGTCATGCATCAAGTATCGTGATTTTATTCGGGTTTCATAATGTATTTTACAATATCGAGAGGAGTCGTGGTTTTGTGCGCGATCGACTGCGAACGCCACAATGGGCGGATGACCACTCCGATCTCCGGCACCCACTTCGGCCTGAGCGCCGGCGACTACCACGCGACGATCGCCTCCGTCGGCGCTTCGCTGCGCACGCTGGAGCACAAGGGACGCCCGCTCATCGTGCCGTTCGAGGCCGATGAAGTGCGACCGGCGTTCCGCGGCGCGACGCTCGCCCCGTGGCCGAACCGGGTGGTCGACGGCCGCTACACCTTCGAGGGCGTCGAGCAGCAGCTCCCGCTCACCGAACCCGGTCGTGGGCACGCGCTGCACGGTCTCGCCGCGTGGCTCGACTTCGTCGCAGTGGACCGTTCGAGCAGCAGCGTGACCTTCGCCGCGACGATCGAGGCACAGGCCGGGTACCCGCATCGCGTGGAGGTCTCCGTCACCTTCAGCCTCGACGAGGCCGGTCTGCGCACCACCGTCACCGCGACCAACACGGGCCCCACCGCGGCACCGTGGGGCACCGGACCACACCCGTATCTCGTCGCGGGCGAGGGACGCGTCGACGACTGGACCCTCAGCCTCCCCGCCGACGCGGTCCTGCCCGTCGACGAGGAGCGCCTCATCCCGTCCGACCTGGCGAACGTCGAGGTCGAGGGCGACGGCGTCTTCGACTTCCGCACGCCGCGACAGATCGGCGACACCTTCATCGACCACGCGTTCACGGGGCTGACCCGCGGCGCCGACGGCATCGCGACCGTGTCGCTCCGCACCGCCGACGGCTCGGGCGTCGAGATGGTGTGGGACGCCGCGTGCCCGTGGGTGCAGATCCACACCGCCGATCAGAGCGATCCGGCGCTGACCCGTCTGGGCCTGGCCGTCGAGCCGATGACCTGCCCGCCCGACGCCTTCAACTCCGGCACCGACCTGATCGTGCTGCAGCCCGGCGGGTCGTCGAGCGCCTCCTGGACCATCCGCGCGCTCGGGTAGTCGCACCCGGTTGAACGACAGAGCCCCGATTCTCGGCGCGAACGCACGCAGGATCGGGGCTCTCGCCATGTCGCGGCTCAGTACGAGTAACTCGAGTAGCCCGACGCGTCCGTGAGCGCGACGCCGATGATCGCGATGATCACGACGAAGGCGATGAACGCGATGTAGAGGTAGCCGAGCACGAGACCGGCGATGGCGAGGCCATTGCCCTTCTCGCCTGTGCGCTTGATCTGGCTGAGTGCGATGTGACCGCAGATCACACCCGCGAGCGGGAAGACGAAGGCGCCGACGAGCGCGATGATCGCGAGGACGTTCGTCCCGCTCTTCTGCGCGGGATACGGAGCGTACGAAGCGGGAGCGGGAGGCGCGGGCGGATACGCGTTCGGGATCTGGTCGGTCATGGCGAGGGTCTCCGATCGGAGGTTGTGGGAAGGGGTGGCGCAGGAGGGAGAAGGGGAGGTGGAGCGGTCAGTTCTGGGAGACGCTGTCGGCGAGGATGCCGGCGGGCTGCAGCACCCCGGCGATGGCGTTGGCGGTCTGCTGGAAGGCGGAGTCCGTCCTCGCGGCCCCGATCGCACCGCCCTTCAGCGCGCCTCCCGCCAGATTGCGGTTGAGGCGGGCGACCAGTCGGCCGTGCTCGTCGACCATGAAGTCGACGAGGAACGACATCTGGAAGTTCTTGCCCGCCCAGGCACCGAGCAGGATGGTGGCCGCACCGCTGCCGCGCTTGGCCAGCAGCCCGCCGGCCGGCGTGGTGGAGACGGTGAACCCTTCGGCGTGAAGGGCGGAGGCGACCAGCTGCTTCGCAGCCTCATGGTCACCGAGCAGAAAGAAGTCGTGGGCGGACGCCATGGCTGTTCCTCAGTGGGGGAAGGGGAGGGAAGGGGGAGGGATGTCGACCGTCGCCGGTCTCCTTCGACCGTAGAGGCATCCCCCGCCGCTGCCGTGGGCGAGCTCCCGAGTTGCGTACCGGACGCCGCGGAAGGAGTATCCGGAGCCGAGGCGGCTCAGTACCCGTCTGAGAACAGGACCTGGAAGATCTGCCCGAGCGGACCTTCCAGTTCATCCATCCCGGCCGAGGCGACCGGCTCGACCGCCGCGGACGTCCGGAACATGACGACCCCGAGCATCGTCGCGATCGCGAGCTGCGCACGCAGCAGGATGGGCGCGGTCGCGGGGTCGTCCGCCCTCCAGCCGGCGACGCCTGCGAGGCTCTCGGTGAACTGCTCGAGGGTCCGGCGCCGGATCCGATCCGCGTTCTCGTCACCGGAGGAGCGCAGGAGCAGGAGCAGCTGCAGCGGGTCGTCCCCATCGGGAGTGTTGACGACGTGGGCGATGAGGCGCGCGATGTCGACTCCGGGCGACGTCGCGGGGGTCCGCGCATCCAGTTCGCTCGAAGTCCGTCGCATGCAGGCCTCGAACAGCCCCTCCTTCGACTCGAAGTAGCGGTTGATCAGCGCGACGTTCACCCCCGCGTCCGCCGCGATCTGGCGCACGGTCGTGGCCCGGTAGCCGTCGGTCGCGAACCGGCGGCGTGCCGCTTGCACCAGGGCGAGACGGGTCGCCGTCGCATCGCGGGACGGGCGCGGGTGCACGTCGCCCTCCTCCCGGGCGTCGGGGGCGACGGACCCGGGATCGTGCGGCGTGTGGTGGGTCATTTCTCTTCCTCCACGGCCAACCTATCCGGTTCGACGCCATGTATACAGATGTTGACATAGCGGGATACACCGTGGATACTCGATAAGTCAGCATTTGTTTACATATCGAGGAGCCCCATGTCCGACACCCTTCCGAGCACCTCAACAGGCTCGGTTCCGTCTTCGCGAGGCGGACGCTCGCGCGGAACCGCGATCGTCCTCTTCCTCTCGCTCGGCGGCCTCTCGTTCGCGGTCCTGCAGTCGCTCGTCGCACCCGCCCTCGGCACCATCGGCAAGGACCTGGGCGTCGCGACGACCGACGCGAGCTGGGTGCTGACGGCCTATCTGCTGTCCGCCGCGGTGCTGACTCCGATCCTCGGACGCCTGGGCGACATGGTCGGCAAGCGCAAGGTGATCATCGTGGTCCTGGTGCTGCTCCTCGCGGGGACGGTCCTCGCCGCGCTCGCACCGAACCTCGGCGTGCTCATCATCGGCCGCATCCTCCAGGGAGCCGCCGGAGCGGTCATGCCGCTGTCGATCGGCATCGTGCGCGACGAGCTGCCGAAGGAGCGCGTCAGCGTGACCATCGGCCTGCTCTCCGCGATCTTCGGCATCGGCGCCGGCGTCGGCATCGTGGCGGCCGGTCCGATCGTGGACGCGCTCTCGTGGCACTGGCTCTTCTGGTTCCCGGCGATCCTGGTCGTCATCGCACTCCTCGGCGCGATCTTCGGCATCCCGGAGTCGCCGGTGCGCACGCCGGGTCGTCTCGACTGGATCGGGACCATCATCCTCTCGATCGGCCTGGTGGCCGTGCTCCTGGCCGTCAGCGAGGGCGAGAAGTGGGGCTGGGGCGACGGCAAGACGATCGGCCTCCTCATCCTCGGCGGGATCGCGCTGATCGTCTTCGTCTTCGTCGAGCTCCGTGTGAAAGAGCCGCTGATCGACATGCGCCTCTTCCGCCACCGCGGCGTGTGGACCTCCCACATCGTCGCCCTCGCGTTCGGTTTCGCGATGTTCGGCACCTTCATCCTCGTTCCCACCCTCCTCCAGCTGCCCACCGTGCTCGGCTACGGGTTCGGCAAGTCCGTCAGCGACTCCGGCCTCTACCTGCTCCCGACCGTCGTCGCGATGGTCATCGCGGGCGTCGTCGCCGGTGTCCTGATCCGCAAGATCGGCCCGAAGATCCCCATGATCATCGGCGGGGTGGCGGTCGCCGTCGCCTTCCTCATCCCGGCGCTCGGGCACAGCGAGGAGTGGCAGATCATCGTCTCCGGCATCCTCACCGGCCTCGGCATCGGGATGGCGCTCGCCGCGATCTCGAATGCGATCGTCGAGAGTGTTCCCGCCGCCCAGACCGGCGAGGCGATCAGCGCGAACACGGTGATCCGGACCGTTGGAAGCAGCATCGGCACCGCCGTCATCGCCGCGCTCATCTCCTCGAACGTCACGCCGCAGGGCGCCCCCACCGATGACGCCTTCACCATCGGGTTCTGGGTGTCCGCGGGCGTCGGAGCACTCGCGATCGTCGCGGCGCTGGCCGCCCCGTCGCTCCGTGCGCGTCGTCGCGAGGCCGAGGCGGCCGGCGTCGACGACTTCTCCGAGCTCGAGCACGCCGCGAAGTAAGGTCGGGCGCCGGCGGCCGGAGAGGTCACCTCCGAATTCACTATTCGGTCACGAGACGGGCCGGAGCAGGATGGAGGTGCCCGGCCGCCGAGACGCCGGGGGCGGAACGAGAGAACGGATGGGATCCATGTGCACACGAGTTGTCTGGCCGGACGCCAACGGATCGGTGATCGTCGGGCGGAACATGGACTTTCACATGGATCTCCTGACGAACCTCTGGAAGCTGCCGCGCGGTATCGAGCGGTCGGACGGCGCCAACGGCGCACTCACCTGGACGGCGAAGTACGGCAGCGTCGTCGCGACGGCCTTCGACCTCATCGCGACCGACGGCATGAACGAGGAGGGCTTCGCCGGCCACATCCTGTGGCTCACGGAGTCGGACTACGGCAAACCGGACGCCGACGCCACCCAGCTGAGCCAGGCCGTCTGGCTGCAGTACTACCTCGACAACTTCGCGACGGTCGCCGAAGCCGTCGAGTGGACGAACACTTCGCAGGTCGGGATCGCACAGCTCTTCGATCCCACCGGACACCTGGTGCCGACGCTCCATCTCGCCATCAACGACGCCACCGGCGACTCGGCGATCATCGAGTACACCGACGGCAAGCCGAAGGTCTACCACAGCCGTGACTACCAGGTCATGACCAACTCCCCCACGTTCGACCAGCAGCTCGAGCTGGTGAAGCAGGTCGACGGCCTCGGCGGGGACAAGCCGCTGCCCGGATCGACGCTCGCGAGCGATCGCTTCGCACGCGCCTCGTACTACGTCGCCCACCAGGTGCAGCCGAAGACGCAGATCGATGCGATGTCGGCCATGTTCAGCATCATCCGCAACGCCGCGCAGCCGTTCCGCACCCCGGAGCCGGGCAAGCCCGACGCGTCGCAGACGATCTGGCAGGTCGTGCTCGACCTCACCAACAGGCGCTACGCGTTCGAGTCGACGACGCGCCCGAACATCGTCTGGGTCGATTTCGACAAGGTCAGCTTCGCCGAGGGGACGAAGGTGCTGAAGCTCGACCTGGTGGGTCGGCTCGCCCTGCAAGGCGGCCTCACCGGCGACGCCAGCCACAAGTTCGCCGACCCGGGCGAGCTGACGCAGGACGCCCTCGCGGTCGGCCTCGACGCCCTCGAGTTCGTGGCGCGGAAGCAGGACGAGTTCGCTGTCATCCAGAAGGCCGTCCAGGATCTGGTCGGCACGCGTACGGCGGCGTAGACGCGTAAGGGGAGCGTGCGGCCATCCACGAATGGCCGCACGCCGTCGTGGGTCAGGAGGCCGCAGGGGCTCCCGAAGTGGCGAGCGACGCGCTGACCGCGGCGGCCGTCTCGCGGCCGACGCGGATCGCGCCGTCCACGTGCTGGTAGCCGCGGCCGGCCATGTCGCTGCACGAGAAGTGCACCGGGCCGACGGGGGTGCGCAGGTCGGAGCCGTAGCGGGCGAGGCCGCCCATGTCGAAGCTGGCGGCGTAGGCGCCGCGCGTCCACTCCTCGCTGCCCCAGTCGCTCTCGTAGTAGACGACCGGGCTGAGCGCCTTCTCGCCGTAGTAGTGCGACAGCGACTCGAGGATGCGCGCCTTGCGCTCCTCGGGCGTGAGCCGGAAGACGTCGTCGGCGGTCTCGTCCGAGACGAAGCCGACGAGCGTGCCGCGCGGGTCGCCGTCGTAGCTGTTGTCGTACGCCTCGTGCACGAGCTCGTAGGGGCTGAACGCCGTGCCCGAGAGCCCTTCCTCTCGCCAGAACGGGGTCTCGTAGACCGCGTGCACCTTGATCACGAAGCCCATCGACAGGTGCTGGTGCATCTGCTGCTGGCGGCGCGGGAGCGGCGGCTCGTACGAGATCCGGCTGATCAGCACCGGCGGCACGGCCAGGATGACGCGGCGTGCGCGCACCTCCACGCCGTCGGCGATCGCGGTCACGCCCTCGTCGCTCCAGCGCAGGGTGCGCACCGGTGCGTTCAGGAAGACGTCGTCGCCGAGACGCTCGGCGAGCAGCAGCGGCACCTGCTGAAGGCCGCCCTTCACGCGCTTGTCCAGGATGAAGTCGGCATCGACGAGGTGCGAGAAGCTTCCTGCACTCGCCGCCATGAGCAGCGCCTGCAGCGCGGAGAACGCGTGCGCGGGCTTGGTCAGCATGGCGCCGGCGATGAACATGCCGATGTTGCGCCGCGCCTCCTCGTCCTCGGTCTGCGTCTCCAGCCAACGGCGGAACGAGATCTCGTCGAGCTCCTTCGCCTGCGGGTGGTCCCACGGCCGGTCCGGGTCGATCTCGGCGACGAGGGCGTCGAGCCGGTCGATGAGGCTGACGATCTCGCGCTCGGTGGTCGGCGCGACCGGGAAGATCTCGCCCTCGAAGGTGCGGCGCTCGCCGCCTTCGCCGAGGTAGACGTTGATGCCCTCGCGGTAGCGGGAGTACGTCTCGAGTCCGAGCTCCTCCAGGGTCTCGATGAGGGCGTCCTGGTCGGGCGAGACCCATTGGCCGCCGATCTCGAGGGTCGCGCCGTCGATGTCCTCGGTCCACAGCCGGCCGCCGACGCGGTCGCGGGCTTCGAGAACGGCGACGGACAGGCCCGCCTTCTTCAGGTCGGTCGCGGCCGTCAGGCCGGACGCACCAGCGCCGATGATGACGACGTCACGTTCGATGCTGCTCATGGGTATCACTCCTCGATCAGGTCACGGCGATGCTAGGCGGGGCGATCGGCACCCCGAGTGTACGGACTGTCGAATGCCGGGAGCATCCATCGACACCCTGGCACTGTCATGCCCGTTCGGCCGCACGCCGCGGGGTGTCGTCGCGCAACAGGCGGGCCGGAGGCACGATCGCGCTCTGGAGACGGCGGACGACCTCCAGGTAGTCCGCGGTCCAGATGACCCGCACCGCCGTGCCCATCGCGTCGGCCGAGCCGGACTCCAGATCGTCGCGCACGGCGCCGGCGAGCCGGGCGGGTGCCGACGCGTCCTTCGATGCCGGCTGCGGGAGCGGTTCCCGGTCGGCCAGCTGATCGGCGAGCTCCCCGTACCAGCTCTGGAGCCTCTCGACCGCGGCACCGAGCACCCGGCTCGCCTCGGCCGTGCCGTCGCCGGCGACCGCCTGGCTGTCCCACAGCTCCTGGATCGCGTCACCGGCGAGGCGCACGCCGGCGACGCCCGTGACCGAGGCCGACACCTCGGCGAGCGGACGCCGCTTGGTCCCGCGCTCGGCGAGGTAGGTGCGGAAGGCGTCGTCGAGGCGCCGGGATGCGGCCGCCGCCCGCAGCGACTGCGTCCGCGCGTCCGCCACCGGCGCCCGCCCGGGCTCCCCCGTTCCGACGCCGGACTCGACGGCGGCACGCAGGTACCCCATCCCTTCGCGGTACGCGTCGGCGAGGGCGCTGCGCAGGGCAGCGGAGGCGCCGCGCGGCCAGAAGAGCACTCCGACGACCAGGCTGACCGCGCAGCCCAGCGCGACGTCTTCGATGCGGGAGAGCCCGACGCTCCACCCGGTCGGCGCGATGATGTTGAACAGCAGGACGATCACGATCGTGAACGCCGCCTGCCCCGCCAGGAACGAGATCGCCGCCGGGGCCACGCCCGCCAGCAGCACCGCGACGGGCAGGACGATCCAGAGGACGACGGGGTCGCCGCCGATCACGAACAGTGCGGCGGCGCCGACGATCACGCCGACGACCGTCCCGAGCACGCCGCGAAGCGCCGTCTGCCCCGTGCTCAGGGCGTTCGACCGGAGGACGGAGAGCGTCCCGAGCACGACCCAGAAGGAATGCTCGACGCCGGTGAGCTTCGCCAGCAGCACGGCGAGTCCCAGGCCGATCGCACCACGGATGCTGTTGCGCAGCCAGACCGAGTTCCAGCCGACGAACCCGCTCGCGCGCTCCACGGCGGCCGCGAGGGGGCCCGGGAGGGTTCCCGGCTGACGGCCGAGCATCCGCTGCCACCACGTCCTCCGTTCCGCGCGCGCGGTGAGGGAGATGTTGCCGGCGACCGTGGCGACGGCGTAGGCGAGCTCCTGCGCCCGGAAGCCGGGGTCGAGCGCCGTGATCATCCACTCGCCGTGACCGTCGGCTCCGGCCGCGCCGTCGGGAAGATCCGCGCCGCGCGACGGCGGCCGGGTCAGCATCGCCGATTCGACGGCAGCGCGGGCCTCGGCGAGCCGGCGCAGCGCAGCCTCCAATGCGGCGGGGTCACCCGCGTGCTCCGCCAGCACGATCGCGCTCTCGTCGAGCACATCGGCGGCGGCGTTCTTCACCGTCCACGCCGCCTCATGGATCGGCTCGGGCGCCGTCGACGGAACCTGGCCCAGACGGTCGAACTGGGCGATGACGGCGTTCAGCCAGGTGAGCTCGTCGACGAGCCGCACGATCGTCCGCGCCGGGGTGCTGAGGCCTGTCGGCCGATACGGCGTGACGAGGAACGCCCGGTGCAACACGGCGACCGCCTCATCTCCGCGCGCCCTGGTGCGGTCTCGCTCGTCCAGCAGCTCAGGGTCCGCCCCGCTGAGCAGGTAGGCCGTCTCGGCGCGCAGACGCTCGGCGAGCGCGCGGCAGGCGTCGCCCGCGGGTCCGCGCAGCGGTTCGCGCGTCGGCGCCGGCCACAGCAGCGTGATCGCCACGACGCTCACCACGGCGGCGATCCCCCAGCCGAGAAGCCGCGGGCCGAGGGAGTCGAGCGAGCCGGGCAGCATCACCGGGAGGATGAACGCGAGGAGCAGGGAGGTGCCCGCCGACGCCGTCACCGAGCTCACCGCCCCGGCGAAGAGGACCACGAGGGCGATGACCGTCATCGCGATCGCCGACAGCCACAGCGGGTCCGACGTCAGCGTCCCGAGACAGACGAGTACGGCGCCGGCCACGGCGAGCGCGACCTGGGCCTGCACCCGTTCCCGCAGCGGACCACCGAAGTCGACGAAGAGCAGCATCGCGAACGTGCCGAACGCTCCGAAGAGCGCGACGTCCGCACTCCCGAGCACCTGGCCGCCCAGCAGGAACAGCAGCGGCATGACGATGGCGGCCCGCCCCGCACGGCGCAGGGCACCGAAGCCCGGATCGCGCCGGCGGAGCCAGGTCGCGGCACGCGCGGCCCGGCCCGGCTCGCGCTCCGCCGTTGCGTCGTCTGCCACCCTCGGAGGGTATCGCCGTGCGGGCGGCCGCGGCACCCCGGGTTCGGGATGCCGCCCGACCCGCCCGTTCCCCGTCCGTTCACCGTCGCTTTCCTTCCGGTACCGGCAGCATCGATAGCGTCCGGTCTCATGAGACCTCACCTCTCCCGCGCCGTCGCGGTCCTCGCCGCGACCGCCGCAGCCGGCGCCCTCGTCGTCGCGCTGCCGACCGCGGCGAGCGCCGCAGACGCCCCCTCCGTCCGGATCACCGAGTGGATGTACAACCCGCTCGCCTCGTCCGGAGAGTTCTTCGAGATCACCAACCTCGGTTCGGCTCCGGTCAGCCTCGCCGGATGGTCGTTCGACGACGACAGCCGTGCGCCGGGCACCGTCCCGCTGGACAGCCTCGGCACCCTCGCCGTCGGCGAGTCCGCGATCGTCACGGAGTCGACGGATGCGGTGTTCCGCAGCGAGTGGGCGCTCGGCGCCGACGTGAAGATCCTCGCGGGCAACACCACGAGCCTGGGCCGCGCGGACGAGATCAACATCTTCGACGGATCGGACCCGGTCGCGAACCTCGTGGACAGCCTCACCTACAACGACCAGGGCGCAGGAACGGCGAAGGGGCCGCGCACGCAGGGCGTCTCGGGTGTTCCGAAGACGGATGCCGCGCTCGGGGCGAACGACGCCTCGCAGTGGCAGCTCTCCGCCGTGGGCGACTCCGAGTCGTCGTGGGCGTCGACCGCGGGCGACATCGGTTCGCCGGGCACGAGCCGCTTCGCACCGGCCGATGGCGGGACGACCCCCGACTGGGCGAGCATCCGCATCAACGAGGTCTCGTCCGACAACGGCGCGACCCCGGTCGGCGACGCGATCGAGCTGGTCAACACGGGCTCGGCCGACGTGAGCATCGCAGGGTGGCTGCAGATCGACAGCGGCGCCGCGAGCGCTGCGACGACCTTCTCGGCGAAGCTGGCCGACGGGACCGCGACCACGGTCGTCCCCGCTCACGGCTACGTCTACTTCTCCTCGACCAAGGGCCTCGGCAGCGGCGGCGACAGCGTGAAGCTGTACCTCCCGGACGGCGCGAACGGCACCGCCGGAACCCTCGTGGACTCGGTCGACTACACCGCCGGCGAGGCCGGCACCGACGAGGGCAACAACTTCGGTGCGGGCGCCTTCGCGCGCTGCCCCGACGGCTCCGGCGCGTTCGTCTCGGTGAAGGACAAGAGCTTCGGCGCGTCGAACGCAGGCGCGTGCGCGACGCCCCTCACCAACCCGGCCGACGGCGGCAACGGGGGCACCCCGACGCTGAACTGCCAGCCGGAGGCACCCTCGGGCACCGGCACCCTCCCCGCGACGGCGCTGACCCCCGCCGCCTGGCCGGGCAGCGCGGACGTGACCGTCTCGGACAAACAGTGCGCCTGGACGACCACGACCGGCCCCGAAGGCCGTGACGTCAGCGGCCTGGTCTTCGACCCAACGAACGCGAACGTGCTCTACAGCGTCAAGAACAAGAGCTGGGTCTTCCGGATGGTGAAGCAGGACGGCCTCTGGGTCGCCGACACCACCAACGGCTGGGGCGCCGGAAAGCAGATCTTCTTCCCGGGCAGCACCGACACCGCGACCAACCAGCCCGACTCCGAAGGCCTGACGGTCGGCCCGGACGGCGCGCTCTACGTCACGACCGAGCGCAACAACGCGGCGAACACCATCCCGCTCAACTCCATCCTCCGCATCGATCCGACCCAGCCGGGCACCCAGCTGGTCGCGACCGCCCAGTGGGACCTGACCGCGGAGTTCCCCGAGCTGCACGCGGGCAACAAGACCGAGGCGAACCTCGGGTTCGAGGGCGTCACCTTCGTGCCCGACAGCTACCTGACCGGCAACGGCTTCGTCGACCAGTCGACGGGGGCGACCTACAAGCCGGCCGACTACCCGAAGCACGGCACCGGGCTCTACTTCGCGGCGCTCGAGAACGACGGCAAGCTGTACGCCTACGCGCTCAACTCCGACGGCACCTTCCACCGCGTGTCCGTGGTCGACACGGGCATGGGCCACGTCATGGACGTCGCCTTCGATGCGGACGCACAGCGGATCTGGGCACTGTGCGACAACACCTGCGGCGTCGTCTCGACCGTCCTCAAGGTGAGCAGCACCGGCTCCATCGTTCCCGAGGTCGCGTACGACAAGCCGGCCGGCCTGCCCGTCGACAACCTGGAGGGCTTCGCCCTGGCGCCGAGCTCGACCTGCGTCGACGGCACCAAGGAGGCGGTCTGGTCGGACGACGGCGTGTACGGAACCGGCACGGGCAGCGCCGGTGAGGGCCACGCGCTCTACAGCGGCCGGATCTCCTGCGACCTGAAGCTCGGCGAGCAGGGCGTCCCGCCGGTGCAGGTCCCGGTTCCCGCGCTCACGCTCTCCGCGGGCACCGGCACGGTCGGCGACCGCATCACCGTCACCGGCTCCAATGTCACCCCCGGCACCGTCGTCAGCTTCGTGTTCAACTCGACGCCGGTCCTGCTCGGGACGGCGACGAGCGACGCGAACGGGTCGCTGAGCTTCAGCTTCGCCGTGCCGAACGTCGCCGCGGGCGCCCACACGATCACGGCGTCGATCGACGGCACCGTGGTCGCCTCCACCCCGTTCACGATCGTCGCCGCCTCCGGTGGGGCGACCACGGTCGCCGCCACGGGCGGCTCGGGGACGTCGGCACTGGCCTCGACCGGCTCCGACCTGAGCGGCTCGGCCGTTCTCGCCGCCCTGGCCCTGCTGCTGGCGGGTGCCGGGATGCTGATCCGCCGCCGCACGCGCGCGCAGACGACCGGGGCGTAACGCCCCGGTCAGACGGCCCCTGCGCCGATGGCCTCTGCGCCGATGGCCCCCGCGCTGAGGCGCGGGGGCCATCCGTCGTGGCCGCGACACCCTCGAGCGCTTCCCGTCAATGCCTCCCGGCGCGGGATTCCGCGTCGTACCGTCGCCGCATGCCCACATACACCGCGACCCGGCCGCTCGAGGGCGATGCCGACGAGTACTTCGACTACATCTCCGACCCGGAGAACCTCCCCGACTACTTCCCGCGCATGACGGCGGCCCATGAGCTCCCTGACGGCAAGGTCGAGACGACGGCGCACGTCGACGCCGACCGCGACGGCGTCGACGAGACCGTCACCACCGAGGCGGCCTTCGACGTCGACCGCGCGGCCCGCCGGATCACCTGGTCGGCTCCCGGCCCCCACGACTATCACGGCTCGCTCCGGCTGACGGACGACGGCGTGGAGCTGACCATCCACACCACGTCCCAGTTCCCCGGCATGCAGGAGGCCCTCGACGGCTCTCTCGCGTCGATCGCCGAGAACCTGGCGTCGAGGGCGTGACCGTATTGCGGACGCTTTCCGGCCTGAATCCCGCCTAGCGTCGGAGACGGGCCCGATCACGGACCCGTCTCGACCAGAAGGGATCCGACACCATGGATCTGGCAGCCACCCGCATCTTCACCGACGACGTCGACGGGATGGTCGCGTTCTACGAACGCGTGACCGGCATCGCCGCCGATCGCATCCATCCGCTCTTCGCCGAGCTGGTGACGCCGTCGGGCAAGCTGGCCATCGCGAGCACCCGCACCGTCGCCGCCATGGGAGACAGCGGGATGCGCGCGAAGGCCAACCATTCGGTGTGCCTGGACTTCCGGGTCGACGATGTGGACGCGGCCTACCGCGACCTGAAGGGATCCGTCGACATCGTGCTGGCGCCGGCCGACATGCCGTGGGGCAACCGCTCACTCCTGGTCACGGACCCCGACGGCAACCTCGTCAACTTCTTCGCGCCGCTCCCGGCGCACTGATCGGCCGAAATCCGGTCAGTGCGTGTGCTCCGCGTCGCCGAACTTGAAGGCGAGGCGGCCGTGGGCGAAGCCTCCCCCGGCACGGATGGCGGTCGCGACCCAGGCCGCTTCGGCCAGCTCCTGCTCGGTCGCGCCTGCCGCCACGGCCCGCTGCGAGTGGGCGTCGATGCAGTAGACGCACTGCGTGGTGATCCCGACGGCCACGGCGATCAGCTCCCGGAACTTCAGCGGGATGGCGCGGCCCTCGGGGGCGAAGACCGCCTCGTCGAAATCGACGAACGCCTTCAGGATGTCCGGTGTCTCCTTCTTATAGACCCGGGTGTACTTCTTGTCGGCTTCGCGATCGAAGTAGTCGCTCATGCATCGCTCCTCGTGGTGTGCGCCCGTGCGGGCGGACCGACGCTACCCGAGACCGCATCCGCCGGCGGCACCGGATTGCCGTTCGTGACGGAGCGCCGTTCATGCCGGAGCATGCGCGGCGGAAAATCCGAGAAAGTGGGAGGTGTTCCGGACGCTGCTCCGGAGGTTATCGTGAAGGCACGCTCCCCCGCTCGACGAGAGAGCGCATCCCACAGTCGTTCCGCGCACCTCGGCGCGACATGAACCTGGAGGTTGATCATGCCGTTTGTGACCACTGACGATGGCGCAGAAATCTACTACAAGGACTGGGGCAGCCACGACGCCCAGCCGATCATGTTCCATCACGGCTGGCCGCTGTCGGCCGATGACTGGGACGCCCAGCTGCTCTACTTCCTCGGCAAGGGCTTCCGGGTGGTCGCCAGCGATCGCCGCGGTCACGGCCGCTCCTCGCAGATCGGCACCGGGCACGACATGGACCACTACGCCAGCGATGCGTCGGCCGTCGTCGAGCACCTCGACCTGCGCAACGCCGTCCACGTCGGTCACTCGACCGGCGGCGGCCAGGTCGCCCGCTACGTCGCCCAGTACGGCGAGCCGCAGGGGCGTGTCGCCAAGGCCGTGCTGGTCTCGTCGGTCCCCCCGCTGATGCTGCAGACGGACGCCAACCCCGAAGGGACGCCGCTCGCGGTGTTCGACGGGTTCCGCGAGGCGCTGGCCGCGAACCGGGCCGAGTTCTTCCAGGCCGTCGCCTCCGGGCCGTTCTACGGCTTCAACCGCCCCGGAGCCACCGTCTCGGAGCCGGTCGTCGCCAACTGGTGGCGCCAGGGCATGACGGGCAGCGCACTCGCCCACTACGAGGGCATCAAGGCCTTCTCCGAGACCGACCAGACGGACGATCTGAAGGCGATCTCCGTGCCGGTCCTGGTCCTGCAGGGCGACGACGACCAGGTCGTGCCGTACAAGGATGCGGCGCTCAAGCAGGCCGAGCTTCTGCAGAACGCGACCCTCAAGATCTACGAGGGCTACCCGCACGGCATGCTGACCACGCACGCCGACGTCATCAACCCCGACATCCTGGCCTTCATCCAGCAGTAGCCGAGCCGGTTCGAGCGTGCGGACGGCGCACCGGGTGCCACCCGGTGCGCCGTCTGCGCTTCGAGTTCGCGGGGACAGGGGAGCGGACGAACGATGTCGGGACGTTCCCGCGATCTGCGAGGATGCGGTGCATGAGCAGCCACCCCTCCTCCCCTGTCGTGCTCGGCGGAACCGGCGTCGTCGGCCGGGAGACGCTCCGCGCCCTCCGAGAGCGGGGCGCCGATCCGCTGTCGGTCGCCCGGCGGCCGGACACGGCGAGTGACGGGCGAACGCTCGCAGCGGACCTCCTCGCCGCCGCGGATGTCGACCGCGCGCTCCGCGGGGCGGACACGGCGTTCTTCACCGTCGGCCTCCCCTACTCG
Organism: Leifsonia sp. NPDC058194; assembly: GCF_042883605.1. Lineage (NCBI taxonomy): Bacteria > Bacillati > Actinomycetota > Actinomycetes > Micrococcales > Microbacteriaceae > Leifsonia > Leifsonia sp. NPDC058194. The sequence continues at coordinate 316,266 of NZ_JBHVVL010000001.1, forward strand.
TCGCGGGTGTGGGCGGAGCAGTGGCCGGTCATCCTGGGCAATGCGATCGACGCCGCCCTCCGCCACGATGTGCACCTGGTGTACTTCGACAACGTGTACGCGTACGGCCGCAGCCCGCAGCCGATGACGGAGCGCACGCCGATCGCGCCCGTCAGCAGGAAGGGCCGGGTCCGTGCCGCCGCGCTCCGCACGCTGGCGGATGCCGCCGCGCGAGGTCTGCGCTTCACCGTGGGCCGCAGTGCGGACTTCTACGGCCCGGGCGCGGCCACGAGCGTCTTCAACACGTTCGCCGTCGATCGGATCGTCGCGGGCAAGAAGGGCACCTGGCTCTTCGACGCCGACCAGCCGCATTCGATGACCTTCACCCCCGACATCGGCGACGCGCTCGCCCTGCTCGGCGCGGAGTCCGACGGCAGCGGGCAGACCTGGCACCTTCCGACCGCACCCCCGCTCACCGGGAGCGAGTACGTCCGGCTCGCCGCCGGCCCGACCGCTCCGGTCTCCGTGCTCGGGGCCGCCGCCATGCGCCTCGGTGCCCTCTTCAACGGTCCCGCACGCGAGACGCTCGAAATGGCGTACCAGTACACGTCCCCCTACGTCTTCGACTCCAGCGCGTTCGAGAGCACGTTCGGGGTGCGGGCGACCCCCGCGGCGGATGCGGTCGCGGCGACGGTCGCAGCCTCGACCGCACGCGGTCCGGGCACTGGAATGTGAGCACGGATCGGGACTATCGTCGCGGCATGTGCCGCAACATCCGCTGCCTCCACAATTTCGAACCGCCGACCACCGACGACGAGGTGCGGGAGGCTGCCCTGCAGTTCGTCCGCAAGGTCAGCGGATCCACCCATCCGTCCCGGGCGAACACCCCGGCGTTCGAGGAGGCCATCGAGGAGATCGCGCTGGCGACCCGGCGGATGCTCGACCAGCTGGTCACCAACGCGCCGCCGAAGACGCGGGAGGCCGAAGCCGTGAAGGGCCGGCAGCGCCACGAGAAGCGCATGGAGCGCGAGGTCAGGATCCGCACGGCGTCGGTGTGAGGCGCGACGCTGGTCTCGCCCTCAGTTGCGCACGTCTCATCCCCGAGTGAGCTCTACAGCGTCTCCCCCGCATCCGCCAGCAGCGTGCTCCCGGTCATGATGATGGACAGGTCGCTCGCCGCGAACAACACGACGCGCGCGATGTCGTCCGGCGTGCCGATGCGACCGATGCGGCTCTGAGTCATGACGTCGAGTGGCGGGATCTCGATGCCGGCAGCGGCGGCCTGCTCCATGGCGGCCTTCCCCGCTGCGATGTTCCCCTCGGTCGGCACGAAGCTCGGGGCGACGCCGAGCACGCGCACGCCCAGCGGCGCCAGGTCGACCGCGAGGGACTTGGTGAGTCCGGCGGCCGCGTGCTTCGAGCTGACGTAGGCGGCCATGCCCGGGAAGGCGACCTGGAAGCCCGCGGTCGAGATGATGTTCACGATGACGCCTCCGCTACCGTCGGCCGCCATGCGGCGAGCCGCCTCGCGGGAGCCGAGGAAGACTCCGCGCGCATTCACCGCGAAGACCCGGTCCCACATCTCGTCGGGCATCTCGAGTACGTGAGCGTTCGGGAAGAGGCCCGCGTTGTTCACCCAGATGTCGAGGCCGCCGAGCTCGGAGACGGCGAGGTCGGCGGCGGCGACGACCGACGCCGTGTCGGAGACGTCGGCCTGCGTGCCGATCGCCTGGACGCCATACTGGGCAGCCAACTCCGCTGCTGTCTCCTTAGCGGGCGCCTCGTTGATGTCCAGGATGAGGAGGTCGGCACCTGCCTCGGCGAGGCGGGCGGCGATCGCGCGTCCGAGGCCCTGCGCGCCTCCGGTGACCACGGCGCGACGGCCGGAGAGGGAGACGAGTTCTGCGATGGAAGCGCTCGAAACGTCGGCGAACGGGTAAGTCATCAGTGTCCTCCTGATCATCGGAATCGATTTACTGCAGAGTATGTCATAAATGAGTTGGAGCGCAGCCCCGGCTCCGGTTTCGGCTACCGTCGGAGCATGATGGAACCGGGCAGGAACCGCGGACGGCCGCCCCTCGTGGACGAGGACGACCTGCGCGCGCGAGCGATCGATGTCCTGCGCGAGCACGGATACAGCGCCGTCACGATGTCCCGCATCGCGGACGAGGTGGGTGTCAGCGTGCGAACCCTCCACCGCTACTTCCCGGCCAAGGCCGACATCGTCTGGGGCGGGATAGAGGGCTCCATCGACGCGCTCCGTGCCAGCCTGCGCCACGCCGACGACCGCCTCGCCCCGTTCGACGCGATCACGGCGGTCGTCGTCCAGGTATTCGAACAGGACGCTGATGCGCTTGCGGTCGGTCGTGCCCGGATGCGCATCATCGCGACCGAGCCGAACCTGGAGAGCACCCGACCGGAGACCTACCGTCAGTGGCGGGAGGAGACCGCGGCGTTCTTCGCGCGTCGGCTCGGGCTCACACCGGACGACCTGATTCCCCAGTCGGCCGCGGCCGCGGTGCTCGCAGCGATCATGGCAGGGATCGGCTGGTGGGCGGTGCAGGACGACGAGACCCTCGCCCCCGTGACCGCGGTGAAGCGCGCCCTCGGCGGCCTTGGCGCTGTGACGGGCGTACCGGCGGGCCCCTGAGCCCGCCGGCGACCGAGCCTGCCCGGCGCCACCCTCCCGGCTGGCGTACCCCTCCCGGCCCGCTACTCGACCAGATCCTCGATTCGGACCGTTCGCCCGCCATAGCGAGCGAACCCCCGGCTGCGCTGCTCCCCGTCCTCACCCGATCCGAACAGAAGGCGCGTACCCTCCTGCACGCCCGACCACTCTGCTCGCAGCCGCATCTCGCCGCTCGTCGCGCCGGTGACCTCCAGGTCGGCCTCATAGACGACGCCGCCCAGCATCGAGCCATGGAAGCTCTCTTCCCCGTTGTAGAAGCTGAGACCGTCGTCGCTGTAGTCGACGTAGCGGGAAAGGGCTGAAGAGTTGCCGCGGCCGTCCGACGATCGCTCGAACTCCAGATGCCCCGAGTGGGCGCCTGCGATGCGGCCGGTCGGAACGGTGTCGGCGGTGCGGCCGATGATTGTCCGCGCCTCGTCTCCACCGATCGCGTACGGCGGGGCCGCGGGAGTGGGCACGGTCGCGACGGGCTCGCCGGGCGTGTGGTCGAGGAGCTCGGCGAGACGGATGCGGAGGGTGCGCTCGGCCTCGCCGCCGCTGCCGCGCACCATCTCCATCCACATGGTCCGGGCACCACCGGGGTGCCACGACATCGGGGAGACGTAGACCCAGGAGTCATCGGCGCCCAGGAGCGGAGTGCCGACGTAGTCGGGGTCGGTGGCGGATCGCTCGAGGTCCACCAGCACCGGACCGACATTGCCAGGCCGGAACCGGCGGACACCGTCGACGACGTAGAGGTAGACGACCCAGGCGAGTTGCGCGGTGACCAGCTTGGCGTGCGGGCGGGGCACGAGGCCGAGGAAGACCGGGTCGGTGCCGTGCGAGGCCCGCGAGGTCATCACGATCCCGAGGCGCTCGTCGGGCGACAGGATGGTCGTCTCGTCGTAGCCCGGAGCGCGCGTGAGCGTCTCGATCCGGTCGGCCGTGAGGTCCTGCACGACCGAGTCAGTGAGCGGGCCGCCGCCGTCGCCGACGGACGAGATCGCGGAGCCGCCGCGCACGAACTGTTTGACCTCGCCGCCGAGCATCGCGCGGGCCGTGTAGTAGCCGTCGCGCCCGGGATCGGCCGTGAGCATGTCCGCGCTGCTGATGATCACGGGATCCGCGATCGTGTAGCGGTCGGCGTCGCGGCGCAGCTCGCCGAGCGCCACGATCGCCGTCATGTCGGTGCGGAGGGCCGTCCAGGCGATCCTCTCGCCATCGGGCGACACGATGATCTCCGACCAGTGATGGGAGGTGAGCGGGTCGGAGTCGAGCCCCCAGGGATACTCGACATCCACGAGCTCGGTGGAGGTCGCGGAGTCGAGGTCGGGCGCCGCCTCCAGCACATGGTCGCCGAGCAGCACGCGGCGGTTGTCGGTGAACGGCATATGCCGAACGCCGTTGGCGCTGGGCTTGCGCGGAATGGGCCCGGAGAAGATCTCGCGAAAGTCCGAGCCGTCGTCGGCGACGATCGCGGCGTGGAACCAGTCCTGCCCGACGGGATCGTCGTCCGTCCGGTAGAGCACGAAAACGGAGCCCGTGAACGTGTACGTCGCACTCTCCGGCCGCACGTGTGCGGGGAGCGGTAGCGTCGAGAGCTCGACGCGTCCGAGGTCACCCTCCACGGTCTCGGTGCGGGCAGTGGCGTCAGTCTCGACGGTGGTGTCGGTCATGCGGCGGCGTCCTTCTCTGTCGTGATCCAGTCGTGGATGCGGGAAGCGATGTACGCGGGCTCTTCGGCGGTCGCGAACGACCGGCCGGGCTCCGCGGGGTCGAGAGGTTCGAGGGTGTCGAGCTGGGAGCGCAGCAGTGCCGGCGGCATGAAGTGCTCACGCGCCGCCATCCGTTCGTGCAGGAGCGCCTCGGGCCCGGCGAGGTGCGCGAATCGGACGGGGCGTTCCGCTGCCGCAGCGATGGTGTCCCGATAGCGGCGGCGCAGCGCGGAGCAGGCCACGACGACTCCCCCGTCGGCCGCACTCATCGCGCGACCCACCGCCTCGAGCCACGGCGCGCGATCGTCGTCGGTGAGAGGCGTCCCGCCTGCCATCTTGGCGCGGTTGGCCGGCGGGTGGAGGTCATCGGCGTCGACGAACGGCACGCGCAGCCGGTCGGCGAGCAGTTGTCCGACCGTTGTCTTGCCGGATCCGGAGACCCCCATGACGACGATCGCCGGAGTCGTGACGTTCCTCTCCATCTCAGCGGACGCTCTTCACCTTGGTCAGGATGATGAGGCCGCCAACGAGCGCGAAGACCGCGCCGACCAGGTACAGGATCGTGTAGTTCTTCTCGGCTCCGACGGCGCCGATCAAGATGATCAGGGGTGCGATCAGGGGCGCGATCGCGCTCGGGATCTTCTGGGCGAACGCGACGACGGCGAGGTAGCGCCCGGCTTCCGCGCGGTTCGGCAGCACCGCGAACACGATGGCCTGGTCGACGACGCTGAACGCGGCGATGGCGAGCTGCATGATCACCGAACCGACGATCAGCGGCACGATCGAGTGGGCGAACGCCTCGACGATGGCACCGGCCACGAACAGCAGAGCACCGATCAGGGTGAACAGCTTGCGGCGGCCGAGCTTGTCCGAGAGGAATCCGCCGACGAGTGCGCCACCTGTCGCCGCCACGACGCCGATGATCCCGATGGCGGCGACGATTCCCGCCACCTCCTTCACAGGGATGTCGAGTCGCTGGGCGTAGAAGAAGGTGCCGAACGTGGTGTTGAAGTAGAGGCCCATGAAGAAGATGAAGCGGCCGAGCCAGTTCCAGCCGAAGTCCGGGTGCTTGCGGGGGTTGAAGACGTAGCTGCTGAGCAAAGTCTTCACGCCGATGGTGTCGTTGCGGACGATGTCACGCGAGCTGCCCTCGCGCTTGATGAACACGAACGCGAGAACGAGCACGAGGCCGACGATCCCGGGCACGACGAAGATCAGCACGGTCGACGACGAGACGGCGTACGCGATGCCGATGCCGAACACGGGCGCGATCTGGCTCGTCATGCCGGTCAGCGCCGAGGCACGTCCGCGCTGCTCCTCGGGGACCTTGTCGGCCAGCAGGGTCTGAATGGCCTGCCCGGCAGTCGCCCAGCCCAGGAGGCCGATCACCCAGCCGACGCCGATCAACAGCAGGCTCGGGGTGATTGCCACGAAGTACACCGCCACCAGCCCGAGAAGGGAGCCGACAACGATGAAGGGGGTCCGTCGGCCGAACGGCGAGCGCAGACGGTCGCTCCAGACGCCGAGCAGCGGGCTCAGGACGAGATAGACGAGCTGGGCCGATCCCGTGACGTAGCCGAGCACTTCCTCGTGCCCCGGCTCGAGCTCAGAGATACGGACCGCGAGCGCGTAGGACAGCGGGACCATCATGGCCATGCCGGCGCCGAAGTTGGCGACCGTGATCCAGAACAAATAGCTGGCGCTCACCCGCTTCAGCGGCGGCGCAACGAGGTCGGGACCGTTGAGCTCCTGGTTCTGGGGTCCGGCCGCCGGGCCGGCGGTGGTCGGCAGGACCGTGGCGGCCTCGACCCGGACGGCTCGCGATGATTTCGTGTCGAGATTGCTGTACTTGCGCATGCTGATTGACTCCTTCGTCAAACGGTTCGGGATGGTGCGCGGGGGTGCTACCAGTCGTGGACGGTGCCGTCGGCGAGCCGGTTGTAGGGCAGGTAGGCCTGCTCGTAGGGGTATTTGCCGGCCTCGTCGATGTCGAGCTGCACGCCGAGACCAGGTTCGTCGCCCGGATGCAGGAGCCCGTTGCTCCAGGTGAAGGACTGCTGGAAGACCTGGTCGGTCTTGGCGCCGTGCTTCATGTACTCCTGGATGCCGAAGTTGTGGATCGCGAGGCCGAGGTGCATCTGGGCGGCCATGCCCACCGGAGAGATGTCGGTGGGGCCGTGGAACCCTGACTTGATCTGGTAAAGGGCCGCGTAGTCCAGCGTCTTCTTGAGCGGTGAGATGCCGCCCATGTGGGTGACCGCACCCCGGACGTAGTCGATGAGCTGGTCGCGGATGATGTCCTTGAAGTCCCAGACCGTGTTGAAGATCTCGCCGATCGCCAACGGGGTGGTGGTGTGCTGGCGGACGAGACGCAACGCCTCCTGATTCTCCGCCGGGGTGCAGTCCTCCAACCAGAACAGGTCGTACGGTTCCAACGACTTCCCGAGCTTCGCGGCCTGGATCGGCGTCATCCGGTGGTGGCCGTCGTGCAGCAGCGGGATCTCCGGGCCGAACTCGTTCCGAACGGCCTCGAACACACCGGGAAGGTGGCGCAGGTACGCACGGGTGTCCCAGTCCTCCTGGACCGGCTTCGCGCCGCGGCGAGCCGGCTCGTGGTCGTAGCGGGCCTCGCCGCCGCCGGTGTCGGACGCCTGCGACGCGATCCCGTAGATCGCCTTCAGCCCGGGCACGCCGGTCTGGACGCGGATCGCCCGGTATCCCTGCTCGAGATGCGAGCGGACACTGTCGAAGAGCTCCGGCAGCTCCTTGCCCGAAGCGTGGCCGTACGCGAGCAGTCCATCGCGTGAAGCGCCACCCAGGAGTTGGTAGAGGGGCAACCCCGCAACCTTGCCCTTGATGTCCCACAACGCCATGTCCACAGCGGCGATCGACGCCATCGTCACCGGACCGCGACGCCAGTAGGCGCTGCGGTAAAGGAACTGCCAGGTGTCCTCGATCCGGCTGGCGTCCGCCCCGATGAGGAGGGGGACAACGTGGTCCGTAAGGTAGCTGACGACCGCGAGCTCACGCCCGTTGAGGGTGGCGTCCCCTAGGCCGGTCACGCCGTCCGCAGTCGTCAGCTTCAGCGTGACGAAGTTGCGATCCGGGCTGGTGACGATGACCTCGGCCTTGTCGATGATCACTTGCCGTCCTCCTTCTGGCCGGCGTTCCCCGGCTTGCTTCCGTCGAGTCCCCGCCAGCGGTTCCGCAGCGAGAAGGCGGCGCCCTTCGGCTTGCGGTCGCGGGTGAAGACGCCCTTCTTGTTGCCGTCCACCCGGTGGATGCCCGGACCGGTCATGAAGTCGGCGAAGTTCCAGATGTGCTCGCCCACGAACTCCGGGATGCGGTCGAAGACCCGGTGGTAGGTCGCAAGCAGGTCGGTCTGGTACTCCTCCGTCCAGGGCATGTCCCATACCGAGTGGAGGCCGGGTTGCGTGTCCGCACCGTACTCCGACATCATGATCGGCTTGCCGAAGCGTTGGACCCAGCCGCGCAACTCCTGCTCCAGCACGCTCTCGGCGGTGGCGAGGTCGCCGGTGAAGACGTACCAGCCGTAGTAGCGGTTGATCGACAGGACGTCGAAGAGGTCGCCGATCTTGTCGTTCGCCGGGGTGGCGAACATGACGGCGGCGTACGTCACGGGACGAGTCGGGTCAAGTGCGCGGGTCAGGTCCACCAGCGGCTCGAAGTACTCGCGGGCGCCCTCCTCGTTGGAGGCCGGCTCGTTGGCGATGCTCCACATCACGACGCTCGGGTGGTTCTTGTCCCGGTCGATCAGCTCGCGCAGGTGCTGCGCGTGCACGTCCTTCGTCTCGCCGCCGAAGTTCTCCTCGGCGAAGGTCGGTGTCGGCGGGATGCCCGTGAGACCGCCCTGCACGCCGAGGTTGAGGCCCACCGCGGCGGTCTCGTCGACGACCACGATGCCGTGACGGTCGGCGAAGTCGAGCACCTCCTCCGCGTAGGGGTAGTGGCTCGTGCGGAACGAGTTCGCGCCGGTCCATTCCATGAGCTGGAAGTCGTGCACGAGGTAGGCGTCGTCGTGGCCCTTGCCGCGCACCGGGGTGTCCTCGTGCTTGCCGAACCCGGTGAAGTAGAACGGCTCGCCGTTGATGAGGAATTCGGTTCCGCGCACCTCGACGGTGCGCACGCCGAACGGGAGAGTGTAGCTGTCGACGACGACGCCGACGCGCGTCAGCTCGACGACCAGGTCGTAGAGGTAGGCGGCGCCGGGCTGCCAGAGCGTCACGTCCTCGATACGAAACGTTCCGGTGGCGCCCTCGCCGGTCGCGACCGTCGCGCCGGACTCGTCCAGGGCTCGCACCCGGACCTCCACGTCAGGCTCGCCCGCCGCTCGTACGGCGTAGTCGATCACGCCGGCGGCGCCGTCCAGGTTGGTCGTCACGGCGATGTCGTCGATGTACGAGGCCGGGGTGCTGACGAGCTTCACCGAACGGGCGATGCCGGCGTAGTTGAAGAAGTCGTGAAGGTAGCTCTGGCGTTCGCGGCCATCTGGTCCGGTCGTCACCGTTCCCGGCGGGATGGTGATGTTCGTCAGGCGGTTGTCCACCGCGACGGTCAGACGAAACTCCTCGCCCGCCGCGACGACATCGGTGAGGTCCGCCTCGAACGGCGTGTAGCCGCCGACGTGCTCGGCGACGAGGGCATCGCCCACGTAGACCTTCGCCGCATGCGTGACCGAGCCGAACCGCAGCACGACCCGCTCCCCCGCCCAACCCCTCGGCACGCGCGCCTTCCGCTGGTACCAGACGACGCCGACGTGGTCGCGGATGGCAGGATCGACGAACAGGTCGTTGTAGCTGGCGGGGACCGGCGCCTCGAGCGCGGTGTCGAGCTGGGCGGCCCATGGGTTGTCGTCAATGGCGGTGTCGGGCGCGAAGCGCCAGAGACCGTCGAGGGTGACGACGTCGCGGGTGGGGGTGGTTCGGGTGCTGAGCATGCTTTCTCCTACGCGGCACTGCGGGGACAGTGGACTCAGTACAGCAGGTTTTGCACAATTCGGCAAGCGATTGCCATACTGGTGCCAGGAACTCTGCTCCCGACGCGTACTGGAGGCGATGACGCCGATGACCGAAACCACCCCGACCGGCCTGCGAATCGACACGGGCGGCGATCAGTTCCCCGTCTCCGGCGCCGCACCGCGGCTGTCCTGGCTGCCCGTGCCCGACGCCGCTAGAGGCTACGAGCTGCTGGCGCACGTCGACGACGTCCCCCTTCCGACGACCACGACCACCGGCCACCGGCTGAACGCGTGGCCGTGGCACCCGCTGACCAGCGGCCGGCGCGTCCGGTGGCGGGTGCGCGCCGCCGGTGGCGGCTGGAGCGACGAGCACGCCTTCGAGGTCGGGTTGCTGGACGCCGACTGGAGCGCCGAGTGGATCTCGCCCGTCGCGCTTGCCGCCGCGGACTCGGACGTGTTCGGGAAGCGGCCCGGCCACTCCCTCCGACGAATCTTCCCGGTGAGCCGCCCGGTGCGCCACGCCCGCCTGTACTCGACCGCACTCGGCGTCTACGAGGCCTTCGTCAACGGCGAGCGCGTCGGCACCGCCGAGCTCTCGCCCGGCACGACCTCGTACGACAAGACCGTCTACGCGCAAGCCGCCGATGTGGCGGGCTCGCTCGTCGCCGGCGACAACACGGTCGAGCTCGTGCTCACGGACGGCTGGTACCAGGGCCAGGTCGGCGCCTTCCACGCGCGCGCCGCCTGGACCGACGGCGACGACATCGCCGCCCGCGCCGAGCTCCACCTCACCTTCGACGATGGCTCGACCGAGATCGTCCGCACCGACGCCTCCTGGACCAGCTGGACCTCGCAGATCGTGCGCGCCGGCCTCATGGACGGCCAGGCCATCGACCTGACCGTGGAAGAGGTCGAACTCGGCCCCGCCCGCGTCGACGTCGTCGCCGCGCCTCCCATTTCGTGGTCGCCCGCGCCTCCCGTGCGGAGAGTCGAAGAGCGGTCGCCGACCTCCCTCACCCGCCTCGACTCGGGCGACTGGATCGCCGACTTCGGCCAGAACGCGTCCGGCTGGGTGCGGTTGGACGACCTGGGCCCGCGCGGCTCCCGCACCGTGATCGAGCACGGCGAGCACCTGGATCCCGTGGGCGACCTGGACATGTCGCATCTCGACTCCGAGCGCGAGGGCGACGGGCTGGTGGTGCTCGATCAGCGCGACGAGGTCGTCTCCGACGGCGCGGCGAGTTCGGTCTTCGAACCGCGCCACACGGTCCACGGCTTCCAATACGCGCGCATCCGTCGCGGCGATCTGCCCCTCTCGCCGGCGGACGTCACCATGCAGGTCGTCAACACCGATCTCGCGCCCGCCGGAGCCTTCCGGTGCAGCGACGACGACCTCAACCGCCTGTACGAGATCGCGGACTGGAGCTTCCGCGGCAACGCCGTCGACATCCCCACCGACTGTCCGCAGCGCGAGCGCATCGGCTGGACGGGCGACTACCAGGTGTTCGTCTCCACGGCCGTGCGCCTGTTCGACGTGCACGGCTTCACCCGCAAGTGGCTTCAGTCCGTGCGCGACGACCAGCTCGACGATGGCCGAATCGCGAACTTTTCGCCCGACGGCCGCCAGGTGAAGCGGCATCCCGAGCTCCAGGTCGCGCAGATGACCGGCTCAGCCGGCTGGGGCGACGCGATCGTCCACGTGCCGTGGGTGCTCTACGAGACCTACGGCGACCGCGACGAGCTCGGCACGAACTGGCGAGCGATGCAGCGCTGGGTCGACTGGGCGCTGACCACCGCGCGCACGCGACGTCATCCGTCGCGCATCGAGCGATCGGCGGAGCCGCTCCCGCACGAGGAGTTCCTCTGGGACGGCTCATTCCACTGGGGCGAGTGGTGCGAGCCCAAGGAGCGCGCGGAGGACGGCACGCTCGTCGACCCGCTGCAGGCGAACCCGATGGCGTGGTTCATGGAGGACAAGGGCGAGGTCGGCACCGCGTACCTGTTCCGCTCCACGTCGACGCTCGCGCGGATCGCCGCCGTGCTCGGCCGCGACGCGGACGCTGCGCGCTACGCCACCCTCGCCGAGCAGGTCGGGGACGCGTGGCGCATCGAGTTCCTCGCCGACGACGGCCGGACCGCGAAGGACACCCAGGCCGCTCACGTGCGCGCGCTGAGCTTCGGCCTCGTGCCTGAGGCACTACGTGATGCCGCGGCTGCCCGCCTTGTCGAGCTCGTCCGCCGCGCGGGCACCCACCTCGGCACTGGCTTCCTGTCGACGGCGGACCTCCTCCCCACGCTGGTGGCGACGGGGCACACCGACGTCGCCTACGAGCTCCTCTTCCAGCGCACGTCGCCCTCGTGGCTGGGCATGCTCGACCGCGGCGCGACCACGATCTGGGAGGACTGGGACGGCGTGGACGAGGACGGCCGCGCCTTCGCCTCCCTCAACCACTACTCCAAGGGCGCGGTCGTGCGCTTCCTCCACACCCACCTTCTCGGCCTCGACCAGGCTCCAGGATCGGTGGCCTGGGAGTCGTTCGTGCTGCGGCCGGTTCCGGGCGGCGGAGTGACCTGGGCGGAGGGGCACTACGTCACGCCACAGGGCACGATCGAGGCGACGTGGCGCATCGAAGACGGCACGATCACCGTCACCGGCACGGTCCCAGCGGGGACGACCGGGACCGTCGTACTACCCGACGGGACGGCCACCGTCGTCAGCGCCGGGGCCTTCCGCCTCACGGGAGCTGTGTAACCGGGAGGCAGCACAGCCTCGGCGAACGTAGAAGCGCCCGGCAGCATGCGCTGCCGGGCGCTTCTGCGTTCACGCCTCGGTGCGTCCGTTCCGCCGCGCGACCTCGCCCAGCCAGCCCAGGCTCGGCTTCGGCGTGCGCACGAAGGTCTCGCGGTCGACCTCGATGAGTCCGAACGTCGGCTCCCAGTGCCCCCACTCGTAGTTGTCGAGAAGGCTCCAGTGCAGGTAGCCGCGCACGTCCACTCCGTCGGCGATCGCGAGGCCGAGGTGGCGGAGGGCCTCGTCGGTGTAGGCGATGCGGCGGGCGTCGTCGTGCGTGGCGATGCCATTCTCGGTGACGACGATCGGCACGCCGCCCGTGATCTCGGCGGTGTGGCGCACGGCGATGCCGAGCGCGTCCGGACGGTAGGCGGTGCCGACGAGTGTGTTCTCCGGGCTGTCCTCGTAGGGCTCGATGCCGTCGGCGTTCACCCACTGCGCCGAGTAGGACTGCACGCCGACGAAGTCGTCGCCGCGGGAGCCCGCGAGGTAGAGGTCCTCCCAGATGTACTCGAGCTCGCGGCGCTTCTCCTCGCCGTCGGGACGGGTCTCGAACGCGCGGTTGGCGACGGTCCAGCCGACCTTCGCGCCGGTGCGCGCGCGGACCAGGTCGCGCACCGCGTGGTGGGCGTCAACGAAGATGCGGCCGATCTCGGGGCTCGGTGCGGGCAGCGCGGGGCGCGGGCCGTCGGTGTCGACGGTTGGGCTCTGCCACTCCTCACCCTGCTGCTGGGCCTGCTGCATGAACACGGCCATACCGGTCATCATCGCGAGCATGTTCGGTTCGTTCATCGTCGCGACCCACTCGACGCCCTCGAGGATGGTGGTCGTCGTGTCGACGTAGGACCGGAACCGGTCGATCGCGTCGGGCGCCATCCACCCGCCGCGCTCGGCGAACCAGCGTGGGTTGGTGAAGTGGTGCAGGGTGACGAACGGCGTCAGGCCGAGCTCGATGGCTGTGTCGATCATGCGGCGATAGTGCGCCAGCTCGGCGCGCGAGATCAGACCTGGCTCCGGCTCGATGCGGGCCCACTCGATCCCGAAGCGATAGCTGTTCAGGCCGGCATCGGCCATCAGCTGCATGTCCTCGCGGTAGCGGTGATAGCTGTCGCAGGCGTCGCCGCTGCGCTCCATGCCGGGGATGCGGCCCTCGTTGGCCCAGAAGTCGCTGTTGAGGTTGTTGCCCTCGATCTGGTGCGGCGCGGTGGAGGCGCCCCAGAGGAAGCCGTCGGGGAAGGTGCTCATCGGGTCGGGTCTGCTTTCTCTGCGGTGAGGATGGACGAGTGGATAGTGCGGAGTCGTGTAGCGAACGCGTCGTCGGCTGCGAGATCGGGCGAGACGTCCTGAAGGGCGTCCAGCGCGTCGGCGTCAGGGCGTTCGACGATCGCCCACGCGGCGATCGCGGTGGCGCACCCGTCTGCGGGGCGGCCGGCGTCGCGCTCGGCGAGCGCGACGGGGACGACGCGCAGCCGGAGCTTGGTCAGCGATCCCTCGGCGATCTGGGCAAGACGATGGACGATCCGCGGGTTGGCGAAGCGCTCGGCGAGGGCGGCGCGGTACCCGGTCGTCTCGACGGCGGGGAGCTGGGCTGCGGCCTCGTCCCAGAGCGTGTCGACCTGTGCACGGCAGACCGGATCAGCGAAAGCAGCGGCGACGGTATCGTGCCCGCGCAGCCGGCCGGAGGAGGCGAGGAGGGTGTGGGCGCCGTTCAGCATCCAGAGTTTGCGGGCCTCCCAGGGGTGGATGTCGTCGACGAAGCGCGCGCCTGCGGACTCCCACGCCGGTCGTCCCGAGGGGAAGTCGCCGGCCAGCACCCAGTCGGCGAACGGCTCCGTCACCACGGGCGCCGCGTCGGCCCAGCCGACCGCGGCGGAGATCCGTTCCACGTCGCCGGCCTCGAGCCGGGGTGTGATGCGGTCGACCGAGGTCGAGACGAAGGAGGCGCCGGTCGGGAGCCATGCAGCGAGGTCGGGCGAGACCAGCTGGGCGAACCCTCCGACCACACGGCGAGTGAGGGCGCCATTGTCGGGCAGGTTATCGCACGAGACGATCGCGATCGGAGGCGCGCCGAGTCGCCGCCGCACATCGAGGCCGAGGACGAGGCGGCCGGGGACCGTCCGCACTGCCGGAAGCTTCGGCCCGTCGCCGGAGAAGAAGTCCCGGAGCGCGGAGACATCGCGCTCGACGTCCGGGTCGTCTCGGTCGAGCGCTCCCGTCGGTGTTGCACGATATCCGGCCTCCGTCACCGTGAGGGTGACCACCGCGACGTCACCTGCCGCCATCGTCTCCACGAAATCGGCCAGATCATCCCCTGGTACCGCGCGGACGATGCTGTCGATGCGCTCGTACCGGTCGCTGCCCGCTCCGCGCTCCACGAGCGTGTAGACGCAGTCTTGCGCCTGCAGGATGTCGGCCGCATCGGGATGCCGCCCCGTGTACGCCGCGATCCCCCAGTCGTGCGCGTCCGCCGCGTGGGCCGTGTACCAGGCCTGGTGCGAGCGGTGGAAGGCGCCGAGGCCGAGGTGCACGATGCGGACCGGAGCACGCCCTCCCCCGGCTGCCGCGCCGCTCACAGTTTGAAGACCCGACGAGGCTGCGGGCCGACGATGTCGTCGGCAATCTGTTCGGCGGCGGCCAGCGTGATGCGGCCCTCGGCGACATAGCGGGCGAGGAAGCCGGCGTCGACCCGCCGGGCGGTGTCGTGTCGCACCGGGATCGACAGGAACGCACGGGTGTCGTCGATGAATCCGGAACCGCGGAAGAAGCCGGCGGTCTCGGTCACCGCGGAGCGGAACCGAGCGATCGCGTCCGGTGCGTCGAGGAACCACCACGGCGCCCCGATGTACACGCTCGGGTAGAAGCCGGCGAGCGGCGCGATCTCCCGGGAGTACACGGTCTCGTCGACCGCGAACAGCACGAGGTGGAACCCCTCGGCGTCCCCGAACCGCTCCAGCAGCGGCCGCAGCCCGGTGACGAAGTCGGTGCGGACGGGGATGTCGTGGCCGGTGTCGGAACCGTACCGCTCGAAGGTCGGCCGGTGGTGGTTGCGCAGCACGCCGGCGTGGATGGTCATCACGAGGCCGTCCTCCACGCTCATCCGAGCCATCTGGAAGAGCATGTGCGCCCGGAAGCGCGCCCGTTCCACTGGGCTCCCCTCCCCGGCGAGAACCGTTTGGAACAGCCGCTCGGCGTCTGCGGGGTCGAGTTCGAGGGCGAGCGGGTCCTGTACGCCGTGATCGGCCGACACGGCGCCGTGCTCGACGAAGTGGCGCCGCCGCTGTTCGAGGGCGTCGAGGTAGCCGGCGAACGTCTCGGCGCTGCCAGTCGCCGCCAGCAACCGGCGGACGTCGTCCGCGAAAGCCACGGAGTCCGGGTCGAGGTAGCGGTCGGGCCGGAACGTGGGAAGCACTCGGCCCCGCAGGCCGGAGGCCCGCAGCGCGTCGTGCTGCGCAAGGTCGTCGAGCGGGTCGTCGGTCGTGGCAAGCACCTCGATACCGAAGCGCTCGAACAGTGCACGCGGGCGGAATGCCGGCTCGGCGAGACGCGCCGAGATCTCGTCGAAGATCGCGTCGGCGTTGCCCGGGAGCAGCGGCTCCTGCACGCCCAGCACCTGAGCGAGCTCCTCCTCCAGCCAGTAGCCCGATGCGGTTCCGGCGAACAGGTGCCAGTGCTCGGCGAGGAGACGCCAGACGTTACGAGGATCGACTGAGCCGCTCTCTGAGGCGGCACCGAGGCCCAGCCGATCGAGGGACACTCCACCGGCGTGCAGCAGCCGGGTGACGTAGTGGTCGTGCGTCACGAGCAGGTCGGCCGGATCCTGGAACGCCGCATCCGTCGTGAGCCACTCGATCGGTACGTGGCCGTGGGGGGAGACGATCGGCGCATCGGCGACGCGCCGGTAGAGGGCGCGCGCGATGTCGCGCATGGTCGGATCGGCAGGAAGCAGGCGATCAGGATCGCGGCGTCGCGGTTGGAGCATGGGCACCATTCCAGCGCGTCACGGACTTTTTGTCAACCGATTGCCGACCCTCCCTATACCGCCTCCCGCCAGCGACTTATGGCAGACCGTGTCACCACCCGAGGAGACCGCTCGGCTAGACTGTGCCAACCGTTTGCCGTACGGTGAGCGGGGCCTGACGTGAAAGGACACGCGTGAGCGATTCGGAGACGTTGCCGCCGCGCACAGCGGCGAGGAAGCCGCCCGCGACGATCTACGACGTGGCCAAGGCGACCGGTGTCAGCCCGTCCACCGTCTCCCGCGCGCTCAACAAGCCCGGCCGCCTCAACGAGGCGACCGAGCGCCGCATCCGCGAGGCCGCCGAGGCGCTCGACTACCGCATCAACCCGATGGCCCGCGCGCTCCCCACAGGCAAGACGGGGACGCTCGCGGTCCTGGTCTCCGACATCACCAACCCGGTCTACTTCGACGTGGTCCGCGGTGCCGAGCGCGTCGCGACCGCCAACGGTCTCACCCTGGTCTTCGCCGAGTCGCAGGAGTCTCCGGAACTCGAGCGAGCGACCGCCGAGCGCCTCCAGACCTCGGTCGACGGCCTCTTCCTCGTCGCCTCCCGGCTCGACGATGCGCAGATCGGCGAACTCGCGGCGGTGAAGCCCGTCGTCGTCGCGAACCGCCTCGTACCCGGTGTGCCCGCAGTCGTGCCAGACCCGCGCCCGGGCATTACCGCCGCACTCGAAGAGCTGCGCGAACGTGGGCACCGCCGCATCGCCTACCTGTCCGGTCCCGAGGCGTCCTGGATGAACGACGTCCGCTGGCGCACCCTCTTCCAGTTCGCCGTGGATCGCGGCATGTCGATCGTCGAGATCGTCTCCTCCGCCCCCACTCGCGAGGGTGGAGCGGAGGCGCTGCAGCGCGTGCTCGCCGCCGACGTGAGCGCCGTGCTCGCCTACAACGACCTCCTCGCGCTCGGCCTCCTCCGCGCCGCGCGCGACCAGGACGTCGACATCCCCACCCGACTCAGCATCGTCGGCTTCGATGACATCTTCGGCGCCGACCTCCCCACCCCAGCCCTCAGCACGATCCGCAGCCCGTTGCGCGAGGTCGGCGAGGCCGGCATCCGCAGACTGCTCAGCGAGATCGACGGAGCAGCCGAGGTCGACATCCCCCGCCTCCCCACCACCTTCGTCAGCCGCGAGTCCGTCGCCGACCTGCGCTAGAACCTCGGGGAAGCCCCGGCCTAAGGTCCAGCGATGGCGGCGAGCGCCTCCCTTTGCGACTCCGCCGCCCGCACCGGCCGCGCGATCACCGCGACACCCTGCGGCTCGAGGGCCAGTCCGTGTGATTCGGCACCTGTGACGAGATCGGTGCCGTCGACCGCGACGGTGACGGGAGTCGTGCCGTGATTGATGAGGAACAGTGCGTCGCCGCGGCGCACCGACTCGACGAAGCCTCCATCTCGGTCGTCGACCACGGCCTCTGGAACGATCCCGCCATCGGCGAGGAGCACCCGCACCAGCGCCGCCGTGTCAGTGCGGCCCAGCCGGGTGGCGAGGTACCACGCCGAGCCGGCGCCGCGCGCTTTTCGGGTCAGGGCCGGCCAGCCCGCGTAGTCGCCGTCCACGACGGTGGCGAGCACCTCCGCATCGCGCACGCGCACGGCATCCAGCCACTCCTCGGCCACCGCCTGCCCGCCGGAGAACAGGTCGCCGGCGATCCGGACGGTCGGCGCGACCCGCGATTCCGGGGCGACAGGGATGGCGCCGGGACGCTGCTGCGCCTCGGCGAGCGGCGTGTACTCCTCGATCCAGACGCCGAGTGTGTCCTGCAGTCCGCCGAGGTAGCCGCCCAGGCGCACGCGAAGCCGCGCGTCGACCAGCGCCGTCTGGTCCGTGACGAGGACGGTGGACCCGGCGCGGGCGGCGGCGTCGAGCTGCTCGAGCTGCTCATCCGAGGCGACGTACAGGGCGGGGGCGATGACGAGCGGATACCGCGACAGATCCTCGTCCCCGCGGACGAAGTCCACGACCAGGCCCGCGTCGGTCAGGGCACCGTGCCAGCGGGAGACCAGCGGCAGGTAGCTCTGGTGCGCGACAAGGCCGCGCTGCTCGAGCGCCCACCAGCTGTCCCAACTGAAGACGATCGCGGCCTGCGCCGGAGTCGGGGCGCCGACGATCGGGGCGAGTTCTCTCAGCTCAGCGCCGAGAGCGGTGACCTCCCGCCACACCCGGGTGTCGGTGCCGCCGTGCGGGAGCATCGCCGAGTGGAAACGCTCGGCACCGACAGCGGACTGCCGCCACTGGAAGAACAGGATCGCGTCGGCGCCGCGCGCGAAGGCCTGGTACGACAGGGCGCGCATCTGCCCTGGCCGCTTCGGCGCGTTGGCGTTGCGGAAGTTGACGGCGCTCGTCGCCTGCTCCATGAGGATCCAGGGTCGGCCGCCGCCGAGAGAACGCATCAGGTCGCGGGACAGTGCAGCGCCCCGGGCTCCGTCCACATCGCCCGGGTCCGGATAGAGGTCGTCCGCGATCACATCGAGGTGCGGTGCCCAGCGCCAGTAATCAGCGTTGCGGAACGCCCCCATGAAGTTGGTGGTGACGGGCACCTCCGGGGTGATCTCCCGCAGGATCGCCTTCTCGGCGAGGAAGCAGGCGAGCAACTCGTCCGAGCTGAATCGGTCGAAGTCGAGCAGTTGCGCCGGGTTGCCGAACGCGGGTGTCGCGCGGGTCGGCAGGATCTCATCGAATGATCCATAGTGCTGCGACCAGAAGGTGGTGCCCCATGCGGTGTTGAGCTCCGCGATGGACCCGTACTTCGCCTCCAGCCAACGTCGAAAGGCGGCCGCGCTCTCATCGCAGTAGCAGCGGGCGACGTGGCAGCCGAGCTCGTTGTTGATGTGCCAGAGCTGGAGTGCGGGATGCTCGCCGTACCGTTCGGCGATCGTACGCACCAGGCGTCCGGCGGCCGACCGATAGGCCGGTGAGCTCGGGCAGTACGCCTGGCGCGAGCCGGGCGAGAGCCGCACTCCCTCCGCTGTCATCGGCAGCGACTCCGGGTAACGATGTGAAAACCACGGAGGTGGGGACGCCGTGGCCGTCGCCAGATCAACGCGGACCCCGCCCGCATGAAGCTTGTCGATCACCCTGTCCAGCCAGGCGAAGTCATACTCGCCCTCGCGCGGCTCCAGCAACGCCCACGAGAAGACGCCGACGGTGGCCAAGTTCACTCCGGCCTCCCGCATGAGCTCGATATCCTCATCCCAGACCGGCTCCGGCCACTGCTCGGGGTTGTAGTCGCCGCCGAACCAGGGACGATCGCTGAACACTGGGCGCATGGGGTGGTTGGTCCTTTCGGGAACGCGCTGCGCGCGACTACTTGATCGCGCCGGCGCTGATGCCGTCGACGATCTGGCGCTGGGCGAAGAGGTAGAAGATGACGACCGGCACAATCGAGATCAGCGTCGCGGCGAGCAGGATCTGCGGCTGCGGGGTCTCCGCCGAGACGAAGCTGGTCAGCCCGCGCTGCACGGGCATCAGGGAGCTGTCGTTGAAGATCACGAGCGCCATCAGGTATTCGTTCCACACCGCGAACGCCTGGATGACTGCGACCGCGGCGAGACCGGGCTTCGCCAACGGCAGCATGATCCGGAAGAAGATACCGAGCGCGGACGCACCGTCCAGTGCCGCGGCCTCCTCCAGGTCCTTGGGCTGAGAGGCGAAGAACGAACGCATGATGAGGGTGGAGATCGGGATGCCCGCAGTGACGAGGATGAAGATGTAGCCAGGCCGGGTGTTGGCGAGGTCCAGCGCCAGCAACACCTTGTACTGCGCCAGGAACATCGCGGGCGCCGGAATGATCATCACGGCGAGGATGAGGGCGGTGAATACCCCTTTGCCCTTGAAGTCGAGGCGGGCGAGGGCGTAGCCGGCGAGGCTCGACACCAGCAGGATCCCGACCACTGCGCACAGCGTGTAGATGATGCTGTTCGCGAGGTACACGGCCAGGTTGCCCTCCACCCAGGCGGTCGCGAAGTTCTGCCACTGTGGCACGGCGGGAATCAGCGAGTCGCCCTTGAGCAGCTCCGGCAGGGTCTGCATCGATCCGGAGATCATCCAGAGGATCGGGAAGATAGCGCTGATCGCGGCGACGACCAGGAGCGCGTAGAGGGCGACGCGACCGGGACGCACCGGTCGCCGGGTCCGCGGTTCCGCGGAGGACCGCGGGCGGGCGTCGACGAGCTCGCTCTGAGCTGACGTCAGTGTGGTTGTCATGGTCATCCTTCCGGCTCAGCCGTTCGCGCGACGACGCGAGAAGCCGAGCTGCAGCAGCGACAAGATGATGAGGGCGCCGCCGAAGATGACGGACATCGCGGCCGCTTGGCCGTAGTTGTTGTAGGTGAACGCCTGGGTGAAGATCTGCAACGTGGGCACCATGGTCGTGTATCCCGGGCCGCCGTTGGTCAGCACCTGCACTGTCCCGAAGATCTGCAGG
The DNA here is from genome assembly GCF_042883605.1 of Leifsonia sp. NPDC058194. NCBI lineage: Bacteria > Bacillati > Actinomycetota > Actinomycetes > Micrococcales > Microbacteriaceae > Leifsonia > Leifsonia sp. NPDC058194. Next base: position 336,843 of record NZ_JBHVVL010000001.1, read on the forward strand.
GCGGCGAGCAGCGTGAGGAGGCTGACGACCGTGGTCACGGGTGCGAGCTGCGGCCAGGTGATGTAGCGGAACTTGGCCCATCCCCGCGCTCCGTCGAGTTCGGCCGCCTCATAGAGGTACTTCGGGATGTCCTGGAGGCCGGCGAGGAACAGGATGAAACCGAATCCCCAGTGCAGCCAGAGGAAGACGCCGATGACGGCGAGCAGTGCGACGTTGGGATCGTTGAGCCAGTCGTGCTGGAGGAACGGCAACCCGATCCAGCCGAGCATCTTGTTGATGATGCCCGAACGCGGGTCCAGCATGGCCGAGAAGACCATGCCGACGACGACGACGGAGAGCACGCTCGGGAGGTAGTAGACGGTGCGGAAGACGGTGCGGCCCTTGCGGATGGCGTTGACCGCGAGGGCCATCACCATGGAGACGCCATTGCCCACCACGAAGCCGACGACGCCGAAGATCAGCACGTTCTTCATGGAGGCCCAGAAGGCGACGTTCTTGAACGCACTGTCGTAGTTGCGAACGCCGACCCACGGGGTGTCCGGGCTGACGCCGTCCCACGACTGGAAGCTCAGGATGATCGACTCGACGAACGGGACGAGCGTGAACACAGCGATCAGGGCGATCGCCGGCAGGAGGAACAGGTATCCGGTGACGGCGCGACGACTGCCGAACCGGCGCCGCTTGCGCGGCGCCCCGGAAGGGCGCCGCGCAAGGGTGGTGCTGACGGACGTGGTCACTAGCCGGCGTCCTGAGCGCTCTGAACGTCGGCGAGCACTTCGTCGACCGTCATCTGGCCGAGCACGAGGCTCTGCACGTCGCGGTTGATCGCGTCCAGCACCTGAGGGCTGAACGTGTTCGGGATGACCTGCTGACTCTTCGCGGCCGCTGCGTACCCGGTGAGAGTGTCCGGGAGCTTCGAGCTCTTCAGCAGCTCCGGGCTGGTCGGGATGATGTAGGCCTCCTTCGCGAACACCTCCTGCTGGGCGGGATCGGTGAGCCACTTCACGAACGCGATCGAGGCCTCGACGTGCTCACCGCGCGGGTTGATGACCGCGCCCTTTCCAGGGACGCCCGGGGAGCGGGGCGTGTACTTGGCGTCCGACGCCTTCGGCAGCGCCAGCGAGAAGAACGACGTGTAGTCCGGCGCCGTCTTGTGGGCGACCGAGACACCGGGCGACGCATCGAAGATCGTCCCGACGCTGTGCTTGGTGAAGAAGTTCGTCTCCACCGTCGGATTGTCCGTCTGACCGCCCGGAATGGCGCCGCCCTGGATGGCGTCCGCCTTCTTGAGATCGGCGATCACCTGGAAGGCCTTCTTCCATCCATCCGAGGTCCACTTGTAGTCACCGGCGAAAGTGTCGTTGATCTGCTTGTCCGTCAGCCAGTTCGAGGCGAGGTACTGCACGAACTGCGGCGAGAGCGATGCGGCCACGGAGAACCCGCCGTTCGGGTCCTTGTTGCTGGCAGCGAGCTGCTTGATCAGGTCCGAAACCGTCTTCGGAGGGTTCGAGGCGTCCAGACCGGAGTTGGCCGTGTCGGCGATGAGCCCGTACGCCTGGTTCTCCCAGTGCACCGTGTAGATGCCGGGCTTGACGCCGAGGTTGTTCCCCTTCTCGAAGGTCGCCAGCTTAACCACTTCGGGGGTGAAGTTCTTGCTCCAGCCGTCTTTCAGCTCCTTCGTCAGATCCAGCGCCCAGCCCGCCTTGTAGAACGGTGCCATCGAGGTCGGATTGAAGGACGAGTAGATGTCGGGCATCTTCTTGGACTGCGCGTCCGCCTGGAGCTTCGGGAGGTAGTCCACCGGTCCGGGCGTGTCGATGGTAACCGTGACACCGGTCTGCTCGCCGTACTTCTTGGCGAGCTCGTTGAGGACCGCCTCTTGGCCGCGCGACTGGTTCAGGAACGTCAGCTGGACGTCCTTCTCGGCGGTTGCCGATGATGTCGCAGCGGGACTCGCGCCGCTGCATCCAGTCAGCAGCAGAGCGGCTGCGACGATGCTCGCGCCGGCGGCCAGTGCCCCCGACCGACGCACTTTGGATCGATTCAACTTGCGTGAAAGCATTCGTCCTCACCTTTGAAAGACGCCAGGGCGGTTCGCCCCGGCCATGGGAATGGGTTTGCAGGATGCTCAACTCTGAGTCGCTTATAGAGTTCGCATCTGGATGGTAACCAGGCGTCGGGAGCGATGTCAATTCTTAGGCGGGAATAGTTTTCGGATCTTTTGGGCTAGGGTTTCGACATGACGAGTACGGTCGGTGTGCGTGGACCCCGCGGCAGCTACGCGAAGACGAAGCAGCGCCGCCGCCAGATCGCGGAGGCTGCACTCGACCTCGTACTCGAGAAGGGCCACCGCGCTCTCATCACCGCGGAAGTCGCGGATCGGGCGGGCCTGAGCGAGCCCGGCGTGCTCTACCACTTCCCGACCAAGGACGATCTTCTACTGGCCGCCCTCCGACTTTCGGACGAGTTTGAGTGGTCGACGATGCCGCTCGGCGAGTCGATCCAGCGCGCCCCGGAGCGCGCGGCCGAGAGCCTCCGCCGCATCAACGTGGTCCGGCTCCACACCGCGATGTTCGGCGAGTCCAGCGATCCGACCCACCCGGCGCACGAGTACTTCAAGGAGCGCTGGCGCACCGGCGACGAGCGCATGGTCGAGAGCATTCGCACCCTCCAAGCCACTGGCACGATCGATGCGGCGATCGATCCCTACCGCGCTTCCCGCTGGATCCACACCGCCTGGGAAGGACTCCAGCTCCAGTGGCTGGCCGAGCAGGACTTCGACATCGCGGTCGAGCTCCGCGCCCTCATCGAGCGCATTCTCGATGTCTCCCTGGACGAAGTGGAACGAGCGACAGTTTCGTCCGACTGACGCGCATTTCGTCCGCGTCCGGATCACCCCATGGTGTTCTGATACGCCTCGATGATTTCGAGTGTGTCCAGATTGTGTCCCCGTGGTCCCGGAAACAACGAAACGGCAGTCCCACTGGACTGCCGTTTGCGTTCTGTGTCTGTAGCGAGGGCGGTACTCGAACCCGCGACACCACGATTATGAGCCGTGTGCTCGTATCGGGCCTTCGCCAGCCATCTTCACCAGCGGCAAAACCGCGTGATTCCGCACCTTTCTGCGGTGGCACACTCACCACGGCCACGTACGAGGGCACACGTTTGTGTCCAAAATGTGTCCACTTCCAGAGTCATCCTCGAGCTGCTGCACGCGGTCGCTGCCGGGCTGAGCGAATGGGCGTCATGTCCAAGCTTCGGATGTCGCGCGTCGGCACTAGCCTCAGACCATGACTCGGAACAGGACGGAGGCGCTCGGCTACCCAGGGGACCTCCCCGCCACAGCCCGGCCATATTGGCCCGACGTAAGCCGGTGGCCGACCCCTTCCGACGTTCATCATTTCCGGCGCTCGACTCGCCGCAATCCGGAAGCGCGGTTGGCCGTCCTGAACGGACTGCGATCGTGGTCACAGATCGATCTCACGTCCGTATGGTCATGGACAGGGATCTTCATCACAGTCGTGATAGCTGGAATCGGCGGCACAATCGTCGCCGAGGCCCCGTGGGTTCAGCTGGTGATCGGAGCAGTCCTGCTCGCTGCGGCGTACGTCTTTCTGGTGAAGCTGGCTTCGCTGAGCTCCACGGCCGACCAACGACGCCGACGCGCACACATCTGGCTTCGCGCCCTCGAATGAGCGGGCCGGCGCGTGGGATTCGAACCCTAGCGCGAGCGTTGCCTGTCGGCTTCTATGTCGGCAGTTACGCGCAATTCTGCCAATCTACGACCAGCCCTGATGCCACCGGATGCTCTTCGATTTCACACAAATGTCGTCAGAACGTTGTCACGGCCATCACGTCACCGGGAGGCGATCTATTCCCTGGGCCGCCAGTGACGGCTCGGGTGTCGGCAAAGGTGCCGGCACCCGAGCCATGGGTCAGATCCTGATGGTCTTCCCGCAGCTGCCGCAGCGGATCAGGCCATGCCGGGTCACGCGAACACCCACGAAGGTGTGTCGTCAGTAAGGACAGGTGAGGGTTGGGACAGATGCCTTGATCTAGCCCTTCGTTTGACGCGGGTCATGGGCGGGTGCAATCGTATTCTTGTCGTGGACCTGCCCGTTGACCCCTGGACGCTGAGCTCGCCGCCGCCGTTGCGCGCCATGATGTCGCGCGTCTGACGGTAAGCGTCAGCCTGAGTGTCCGCTCGCACCGAAGCGCGCGAAGAGTCATTCGGCTTGCTGGCCCCCACCCATTTGCGTCTCTGTATACGCTGTAATCAGTTGCCACTGTGTCTTCCTTAGAACGAGTGGATAACCTGAACGCCCCGGCGGGAGTTTGGTCCCACGCTGTCCGGTTGCTCAGGCTCCCGAGGCTCGGCGTGATCGCTGGCGCTCTCGGGCACCACACACAGTGACCAACCCTGGCATTATGTGCTCATGACGCATGTGGTCGTATCTGTTCCCGCACCCGATGCAGCCGATCTCGAGGTGGTGATTGATGACCTCCAAACGCGTCATCTCTCCGTATCTCCTGAGGTGGATGTCCGGTCGCTGGACGGTGACACTGCAGCGCTGATCGTCATCTTGCTCACGTCGCAGGCGATTGAGGTCCTGGGTCATTGGCTCACAGCTCGCGCGCGCGCCCGCAAATCAACCAGCGTCACCTTCGACGGGGTCACGATCACGGCGAACTCGGTCGCCGAGGTCGAACGTGTCGCCGCCAGCCTGCGACTCGCTTCCACCGACAAGAAGAAGCAAAAGAAGAAGAAGAAATAGAGCGAGGGGAAGCGCGCGTGGATGAGGACTGGCTCTCGGCATACATCGAAGCCACGCGGCCCTCAGTCTGGGGTTCCCGCGAGGACGGAGACTACCAGGCGCGGTTTGCGAGCATCGCCGAAGCACTGACGCTTTCTGATGGGGCCTCCACCGTGCAGGTGCACGCCGTTCGCTCTGTGATGTACGAGGTTTCGCGCGCGACTCTCTCTGGCGGTCATGCGGTCATCCTCGATCTCTCCTTGATGCAGGTCATGGATCGCCTCACCAGGCTGACGCTCAGTCCGCTCAACGTCCGCCAGCTGCAGTTTGGGATCGCTGCCCTGTTCGCCAACCGATTCGCCTCTAGGGGACGTCCTGTCGAAGCCTTCTACGCTGCGGAGGTGGGAACGAATGGGCGCGCGGCGTTGCCGGACACCAGCGAACGAGAAGATCGCTGGTTCGATCGGGCCGCCCTGATGCAGCTACTTTTCGCCTTCGCCCATGAGCTCGCCCATTGCGACGACGAAGCAGGTAAGGCCTTGATAAAGCTTCCGGTCGACGATTTCTGGGAATGGTGGGCCTCCGCCATGGACCCCTATCGCGAGCGGCTGGAGGGGCAGTTGTCCTCGGGAAACCTCGATTGGCTCGAACGTCTTCCCGACGACGGTGCTGAGCTTCTCGAGGGGGGACTCGATGGATTCTCGGCCGAGGTCCGGCAACGTACTACTGACCAGATCGCTCGCGGCGATCTGCATTGTTACTGGTCCATCGAGAAGGTGATGGATCATCTGCTCAGCGATACCTCGGGCGAACTCGCTCGAGAAGTGATGTGTGACGCTGCAGCGATGCTGACCCTGATGGTCAGCGCCCCCGTCGAGGGCACCTCGATGGCAGACCGAGTCGAGGCGTGCGTGACAGCGAGCAGAAACCTCGCCATCTTGCGACGCATCGAAGACGCGACCTCGGACTCAACCCGAGATAGCGAGTCCGACGCACGCGCGTCCAGTGACTCACTCGTGCGCACGCGGTTGCTTCTCCTGCTTGGCCAATCGATGCTGAGAGGTCTAGCCTTTCGCGAGCACGGCGATTCGTCGGAGTCCGAGAATGCCGAGCTTGTGAGCGCACTCGAAGCGCTCGATGAGCTTCACTCCCGGAGCAGTGTCCTGTCAGCGGCCGTCGACCTGTGGCTTCCGCACCACGCGTCGAGAATCGCCACAGCGATCGCCCGAAGGCAGCCGTCTGGCGCCCGCGTCGGCATCGACCTCCCGGTGAGGATCGAGCGGACGACGGAGCTCCTTCGGCCACGACGCGGCGCTGTCCCCGTGCGCGGCGATGCTGATTCCTCGGCCGACACGCCGCTCTTCACCGTGTCAGCCTCCGAGCTGATCAGCAGCCGGGTCGCGCCCCGGACACCGGTGTCCGTGAGCACGACATCAATCCCTGTAGGCGCGGTCGGGCGCCGGTTCGGCAGGCTTCTCGCGGTCGGACTCCGCGACATACTCGACGGCGACAAGGCACTCGCCGTGCTGGCCGCCGCCGCGTTGGCGTCGAGTCTGCGCCTCGCGAAGACGAACCGTGAAAGCCCAAGGGTACGGCCGGTAGCGCTGTGCAGCTTCACCGATCGAGCCGAACTGGACCTCCTTCAACCGATTGCGGGAGGAGAAACGGGTGTCCTCCGAATTCGGCTCCTTGACGCAATCGAAGCTCGGAGGGATTTCATTGACACCGCCGTCGTGGTCTGCGGCGGCTCTTCGAACGGCGGCGTTGAGGACTCGGTCTTCCTCGAGGTGTGGCACCCCGGGTCGGCGCGGATCACAATCCTCGCGACATACCAGCCATCGCGTTTCGGGCGCCTGCGCTACACCAACTTCCGGGTCCTCCCCCAGCCGCTCGACGAGGTACTCAGAGCTCACAACTAGAGATTGACTCGGGACGTTAGGAGAGTCGCGGCGCTCAGTCCACCACCATGCTCGAGACCCGCTCGACTGCGTAGCCCGCGTCCATCAACCGTTTGCGTTCGCCTCGCTCGGCCAGCCAATTCTCAATCGGATCGAGGATCCTCCCGAGGGGCGGAACTAGAGCGAGGACCAAGCCAGCGAATCCCACCAGGCCGACGATGATCACTCCCAGACGATCAGCCGGGTCGGGTCTTGTCACAAAGACCCAGACCGCCCACGCGATCACGACCAGAGCGACAACCCGGACAGTCCAGATGGCTCCATTTCTCCATCCGCGCGCGACCTGCTTTGCGCGCTTGCGGATGTTCTCGCGCTTTGCCGCCTCACTCACTGCGTGCCGCGCCAGCTCCGCCTCCAGGCGATGATTAGCCTGAGATGCGTCCGCCAGTTGGCTCTCCGCCTGCTCCCGCGCCATTTCCTGGCGGGCACGTTCGCCTGTCGCCGTCTCAACAGCAGCAGCCGCTTCGGCGGCCTGATCCGTCAGCTCACGCACCTGGTCTTCGAGTGGCGCCGTGGCCTCGCTTCTGACCCGGTTGAGAGCGTTGATCGGCGATTCCGCGTTGACGGCCTCGCTCTGGCCGAGTGTCTCCTGCATCAGGGACTCGCGGCTGATCCTGCTCGTCCGAAGAATCACGGCCTCGTCAGCGCTCACCGTGTTGGTCGACTCGAGTCGTTCGACCTCATCCAGGTAACGTGACCAGGTGCTGGGACTCGGCTGCATACCCGCGTAGGCAGAGGCCAGCAGCATCTCACGGGGAGTATCGGGCCCTGACGCTGGACTTCGAACCCACAGGATGCCTGCCAGCGCATCGGTCGTGATCGCGAGCGGAAACCCTCCGCCGCGTTCGTCGAACTCGACGGCTCCCATGACCAGATTCGCGTTGGAAGTCACCAGAACGGCGCGACAATGCTCGAGGGTCTTCGTCGTGCGTCCTCGCCGCAATCGGTGAGTTGATGAAAGGGACATCACATCGTTGACACGCGCAGCGTCCTGGAAGTAGTGAACTTTCGACTGGATCAAGTCTTCGAGTTTGGACTCGTCCAATCCGTATTGGTAGTAGCCATCGGGTCGGCTGATGACCTCGATCTGCTCATCGGCGAGCAGACGGTGGACTTGTGACAGGAGAAGCGCGATATCCGCCGGCGATGCGCCGATATCCGAGAAATGCAGGAACCCAGTCGACGTCGAACGGCTCCGATTCCCCTTGCGGAGTGCCTGAGTGACGTGCTCCAAGATTCCTTCCAACTCGCTGACACTGTGATCGAAAGTCACGAGCTTTGCGGACTGGGCACAAGCCAGCGAGACCAACTGTCTCGCCGCAGCTTGCGCTACGTCTCCGTGGAACCCCAGCACATCCATGAGTACCGGCGTATCGATGACGAGATAAAGATCAGCAAGCGATTCTTTGAGACCCGAGGTGTCCAGGAGGAGGACCGCTGCAAGCATGGCGCCCTTGGCCGCCTCCACGACATATCCGAAGCGAACTTGATCGTGCTCCGCCAGATGGGTGACGAAGGACGCCACCAGAAAATCAGCACCGGGGGTTGGCTCGCTCGGCTTGCGGCTACCCCGGATGCTCTGATTGAGCAGCGGCGCGGCATGTCGTTCGAAATAGCTGGCAAGCAGGCCACCTGGGTCGTCGGTAAGCACGTCAACGCGATCTGGAAATCGCTCGTGAACGAATGAGCCGAACGCCGAGATAAGGTCGGATTGCCGACGCTGGTACTGCGTCACTTCCTGCTGCAGAGCTGGTGCTTCTTCCTGCCCCTTCGCAGTGATCGCGACTGCGTTCTCACCAATGCTCTCCGTGAACCCCGCACGGCCTAAACCACGAAGAAGTCTCCTGACGACGAGCGCGGGTATCTCGATCCCGAAGCGCGAATGAATCGTGTCGGCGATGACGTTTCGCTCAAGATACGGGCTCGAAGATTCGGCGAGAACTGACAAGACGAAAGGTCGAAAGCTGTCGAGATATGCAGTCGCGTTCGAGTTGTAGTTTGCGCGGAGGACGGCGTATCCGAGCAGAGTGTTGGCCGACGCTTCGATGGGTCCGGGTTCCTTTCGGGTCTGAGCGCGTCAACCTTATCGGCTGCCTACGACGTGGAAGAACAGAGCAGGCTCGTCTGTCCATTCGAGGGGCGCTCGTCGCCTCCATCGAGGCGCGGCAACCGATTAGTCGTCGACGCTTCGCACTCCCCGTCGGTGTAAGGAAGCACCCGTTGGCGGACGGGATCTCGCCATCTGTGGGTCCGAAATTTGTTTGGTTGCTAGCTCCATAGTAATGCTTTACTATGTGGAAATCGCGCACTGATCCTCGACCGGCGCATACGCTCCACAGCCGGCCGCAGAGGAACCCCCGATTCGACAAAGGCTGCCGGATCGTGCGCGAAACAGCGGAACGGAGCTTCAATGATGAATTCTTTGCCCAGGTCCCGGCGGAACCGCCGCCGGGTCGCGGTGCTTGCCCTGGCAAGTGCCGTCACCCTCTCCCTCGCAGCGTGCGGAACCCAAGGCGCGCAGCCCGCATCGACCGGCTCGAAGCCGACCTCGGCTGCGAGCGGCGACGCGACAACCGTCGGTTCGTTCTCCTTCAACTCGGCTCTCTACGACGGAGCGAAGAAGGCGGCCCTCGATGCCACCGGCGGCAAGACGGACCTCGGCGGATCGGTCGACTTCGTCTGGGGTACCGGGGGCGCCGAGAACGACCGCCTCAAGGCCCTCCTGCAGCCCTTCACGGATGCCACGGGCATCACCGTGAACGTGGAGTCCGTCGCCAACATCGGACAGGTCGTCCAGACGCGCCTCTCGGCCGGCAACCCGCCCGACGTCGCGCTCGACACCGGGGCAGGCGCCGTTCACGGCTACTTCGCGTCGGGAAAGCTGAAGCCGATCGACGGCATCATCCCGAAGGACGAGTTCGTCAAGTCGTTCGGTGAAGGCCAGGCAGACGCTTTGACGATCGATGGTCACATCTACGGCATCCCGGGCGCCTCCCAGGGCATCGAGGTCTGGTACAACAAGAAGACCTACACAGGCCCCACCGAGAACGTGAGCTACTCCGACCTGGTGAAGTGGGCCGAGGGCGAGGTGAAGAAGGGCGCAACAGCACCGTTCTGCACGAACCTCGAGCAGGGCCCCGCGTCGGCGGTGAACGCGACCGTCCAGCTGGACAACATCATCGCGCAGGAAAAGGGCGCCGACTTCCTCCAGAAGCTCGCAACCGGTGCGATCAAGTACACATCGCCGGACGTCGAGAAGATCTACCGCGACTACGTCGCGCAGTTCGGGGACGGACTGGTGTACGGCGGCGCCCAGGGTGCGCTCACATCTCCCATCAAGGATTCGCCGCTCAACATGTTCACGTCGCCCCAGAAGTGCCAAGTCACGCACTGGGGATCGTTCGTTCCCGGGCTGATCACGGCCGCCTATCCGGATCTGAAGCCGGGAACCGACTTCGACTACTTCCCGCTGAAGCCCGAGAAGTCCTCGCAGACACCGATCTTCTACACGTGGGGCTGGGAGACGTTCGCCTTCAGCAACTCGCCCCAGACCAAGGCGTTCCTGAAGTACTGGGCCTCGACGGGCTTCCAGTCGCTCACCGCCTCCACCGGGGCCTACGTGATGGCCAACCAGAACGTCGACCTGCAGGTGTACCCGAACGACCTCATCCGTGGGATCGCCAAGGACATGCGTGACTCGGATGTGCGACTCGGCCCGTACGGGATCCAGCCGGTTCCTGTTCGCACCACCCTCCTCTCGGCGATCATGGGCAGCGTCGCAGACCCCAGCCAGCTCCACGAGCAGCTGGCCAAGGTCGACAAGGCGTACGCGACGTACAAGGCGTCGGGCGGCAAGTAATGCTCAGCGGTATCACGGTAGCGATCGCCGTCACCGTGGGTCTCCCCCTGGCGATCTGGGCCTACCTCCGTGTTTCGGAGTCAGTGGCCCGGGTCGCCGGGCGGAGCCGCAAGGCGTCGAATCGCGTACGAGCGCTTCTCTGGCTCCTCCCGGGCCTGGTGCTGGCAGGCGTCGTCCTCATCTATCCATTGCTGAGCACGCTCTGGAGCAGCTTCCAGGACTCGTCCGGGTTCGGGCTGGGGAACTACATCGCGATCTTCACGGACTCGTCTCAGATAAAGTCGGTGGTCAACTCGCTCATCTGGGTCGCGATCGTTCCGGTGGTCGTGCTCATCCTTGGCCTGGTGTTCTCCGTTCTCTCCGATCGAGTCAAGTACCAGAAGATCGCCCGGATGTGCATCATCGCCCCGACCGCGATCTCGATGACGGCCGCCACCATTGTGTGGGCCTCGGTCTACCGCTTCGATTCGGCTGGACAGACTCAGACCGGGCTGCTCAATGCGATCTGGACGTCGATCACCGGGGCTGCTCCCGTCGCCTGGACACTGCAGCCTCCCTTCAACAACGCAGCCCTGATGTTCATCGGAGTCTGGGCATGGCTGGGCTACGCATGCCTTCTCCTGACCTCCGCGGTCAAGGCGATCCCGGAGGAGGTCGTCGAAGCCGCGCGCATCGACGGCGTCTCGGAATGGCAGCTGTTCCGTCACATCACGTTCCCGCAGATCGTTCCCACGATGGGCATCGTCGTGACCGTCCTCGTCGTCTGGGCGCTGAAGGTCTTCGACATCGTCTATGTGCTCACCCAGGGCAACTACGGCACGTCCGTCCTGGCGATGGACATTTACAACCAACTGTTCGTGAACCAAGACCTCGGGAAGGGCAGTGCTCTTGCGATCGTGCTGCTGCTCATCGCCCTCCCCATCATCTGGTTCAACGTGCGAAACGTTCGAAAGGATGTCGGCGCATGAGCACCATCCAGATCGACACGGCCGAGCCATCGTCTCGGCCCACGTCCCCCCGGCGGAATTCTGCGACAACGGCCCGGAAGCGCAGACGACCGCGCCGAACGGCCGGCGGATTCCTCGCGCGGTTCGGTGTCCACATCGCTGTCCTGATCATCGTGGCGGTGTGGGTGCTACCGATCATCGGCCTACTGGTCAGCTCGTTCCGCACCGGCGCCGCCTCCGCGGTGGGAGGCTGGTGGACGTTCCTCAACGACGCGGGCCTGACGACAGAGGCCTACCGGAAGGCGCTCGTCGAGGGTCAGATGGCGCGAGGAACCCTCAACAGTTTCCTCATCACCATCCCGACGAACGTCATCCTGGTCGCGATCTCCGCGGTCACCGCCTACGCCTTCTCGACGATGAACTTCCGTGGGAAGAACGCGATCTTCCTGCTCATCGTCGGCATGCTCGCCATGCCCGCACAGGTCGCGCTCGCGCCGCTGTTCTCGCTCTTCACCTCGATCGGGTTGTCGGGCCAGTTCGCATCAGTGTGGATCTTCCAAGCCGGATTCGGGTTGCCGTTGGGACTTCTGGTGCTCCGGACCTACTTTGACTCGATCCCGTCCTCGCTCCACGAAGCCGCCCTGATCGACGGCGCGTCGATGCTCACGACCTTCATCCGTGTGATCCTGCCGATCTCGCTGCCTGCGCTGGCCTCAGTGCTCATCATGCAGTTCATCACGGCGTGGAACGACCTCCTCGCGCCACTGGTCTTCCTCGGCGGAGGACAGAATGCGCCCACAACGGTGCTCATCGCTGCATTGGCGAACAGCGAAACCTCGGACACCACCACGACCACGGCCGCAGCAGCGCTCATCTCGCTTGTGATTCCACTCGCCGTCTTCCTCTTCCTCCAGAGGTACTACTCACGCGGAATGACGGCCGGCGCAACCAAGGGCTGACGAACCACCGAACCGAAGGAGCTACACATGAGTTCAACGATCGAGGTCTCCTCGAACGTCGACGACCGCGCATCCGCGCCGTCCTTCCCGCGTCTCGGGATGGACATGATCACGTTCTTCAACGGGCCCTTCTGGGGTTACGAGCACTTCCGCGACCTCACCGTGCCTGGAGCGGTCTCGCCCGACGTCTTCTGGGACCGCGTCCTCGACATCATCGGCGAATCAGGAATCGAGGGTGTCGAGATCGCCGGAGGCTTCTCGCACTACACCACCGCTCTCGAGCGCTATGGGACTCCGGATCGGTTCGCCTCGGCTCTGGGCGATCGCGGACTCGAACTCTGCAGCGGCTTCTTCGCGGGGCTCCTTCTGGACTCCGACGGTTCCCGCGACTCTGATGCATGGGAGCGCCCGGACCGCCAGAAAGACATCCTCGAGGAGGTTGCTGCGTACGCGGACTTCCTGCGCGCCGCCGGCTCGGAGATCATGGTCATGGCCACTCCGATGAGGCGGACGTGGAACGTGGCAGACCCGCAGTTCGTCGACGGCGACTACCTCCAGCGGTTCGCATCGTTGGTCAACCGGATGGGCTACGTCGCACGAACGCGCGGGGTGAGGCTCGCGATCCATCCTGAAGCCCACGCGATCTTCTGGTTCCGCCGCGATATCCGGTTCCTTCTGGACCTCACCGATCCTGTCTACGTCGGGTTCTGCCCGGACACCGCGCACATCACCCTCGGCGGAGGCGACCCGATCGCCGTCTTCGAGGACAACGCCGAACGCGTTGTGATCTCCCATTGGAAGGACGCACTCGGCCCGGTCTCCCCCCACGTCGAGATCGACGACGAGATCTCGCCGTCTCATCACCCGTTCTTCGCGAACGTCGGCGACGGGCGCATCGACTGGTCCGGATGGACGCGTGCGCTTCGCGCGGCGGACTACTCGGGCTGGGCGATCCTCGAACTCGACGCCGCCCCGGATCCCGGAAAAGCGCTGCGCGACGCACGCAGTTTCGTGGACACCGAGCTGCGTCCTCTCTGGTGATCGGGCCGACGCACGTCGGCTCGTCGCTACTCACCCCCTCGAAAGGAACCTTCTTCTCGTGACGAATTTTCGTGACATAACTCTGGCCGACACCTGGTTCGACACCTCCTCAGAGGGTGTCGAGATCGCGGTCCGGCTCCCGACCTACCGCTCCGTCCCGCTCTCGTGCGTCGTGTTCCAGCACCTCGAGATCGACGGCACCGACCTCGACCTGACCGCCGCCGTCCTCGTCGTCGGGGGCGAGGAGTACCGCGTCGCGGACATGCCGTCGCGCCACGACGTGCAGTGGTTCGTAGGCGACACCGGCCTGCTGCGAGTGGCGAGCGGCGGCTCACGCTTCGAGGGCCTGCGTTCGGTGCGGCTCGTCATCGGGATGCGGATGCCTCCGTACATCTTCTGGGAGAAGCCGGGTGACATCTGCGACGCGGAGAAGATCATGTGGGGCCGCTCCGTCGAAGCGCGCGATGCGGGTGCGGTCGTCGAGTCCGACATTCGACTCGGGACCAGCCTGTACAGCTACTCCCCCGAACTCCAGGCCGGCATGTCGCTGTCCGAGCTGCTGCGCCAGATCAAGGCCCACGGAATCGGTCCGGGGGTGGAGGTCGTCGGCCACCAGACCTTCCGGAACTTCCCCGACATCGCATCGGAGGAGATCGCGATGTTCCGCGACGCTCTCGCGGAGAACGCGCTCGAACTCGTCGCCGTGGACGGCTTCGCCGACATCGGCGTGCGGACCGACCGTCCGCTCGATTTCGCGGAGACTGTCGAGATGCTGTCCCGCCAGGTCGAGGCGACCGCCGCTCTCGGCGCTCCGCTGCTGAAGGCCCAGTACACCGTCGAGCCCGAAGTCTTCCTGGCACTGATCCCGATCGCCAAGAAGCACGGCGTTCGCATCGGAGTCGAGATCCACGCGCCGCAGAGCGTCGACGACCCGACGATCCGAACGCTGATCGACGTGTTCACCGCGTCCGGCGAGGGTTGGCTCGGATTCGTGCCCGACACCGGTGCCTCCGTCTCGGGCATCCCCGAGGCCTTCCTCGAGGCATACCGGCGCAAGGGAATCAACGAAACGATCATCCAGTTCGTGGCGGACGCCTGGGCGACGGCGCGCGCCGAAGGTCGCGACCAGGTCGCTGAGCGCACTGCGATCGAGAGCGCTGCTCAGGCGCACCCGCAGGGTGGGGACGAGGCCGCTGCCTTCGCCTACCGAGCCTTCCACTGGTTCGGGTACCAGCAGCCCGAGCGGTGGGCCGAGCTCGGCGATCTGATCTTCCACGTGCACGGCAAGGTGTTCGCGAACGATCCTGCCGGTCAGGGAGACCTCAGCGTGCCGAACCGCGACATCTTCGACACCCTTCGGTCTGTCGGCTACCGCGGGTTCGTCTGCAGCGAGTACGAGGGCTGGCAGTGGCTCGAGAGCGAGAGCTGGCCTCCGAACGACCTGGCTGCTGTTGCCGAGCAGCACCGCGTCTGGGGAGAGCTGGCCCAGAGCCCGGCGCTCGCCGGATCGGAGGCCTGAACCGATGACGATCGAACACGCAGACATCGTGATCGTCGGCAGCGGACCGGCAGGTAGTGCGGCCGCCGCCGAGCTCCGCGGCCTTCTTCCGGACGCGTCCATCGTGATCGTGGAAGCGGGGCCACGGATCGCCGAGACCCCGGGCACGAATGTGCTGAACATGGGGCCAGCAGAACGTGAGACAGCACAAAGGGCTTCAGAAGGCCCAGCGCCGGTGCCCGCCACCTCGCGGTCCGGCATCGCCGACGGCAGGATCGTCGGGCGTCCGGGCACATTCCTTGCGGGCGAGCCTGCCGAGGGGGCCGACCCTCAAGACGGGATGCCCGCGGCGGCGATGTCGAGCAATGTCGGCGGGATGGGATCCCACTGGACCTGCGCCTGCCCGGAGCCCACGGACGATGAGGTCATCGCGGAGATCGACGAGGTCGAATTCCGTAACGCCTTTCATCGTGCTCAGGAATTGCTGGGTGTGTCCACGACCGTCTTCGACCCGACTCCCGACGTCGAGCGCGTCCGACAGCTCGCGACCGAGACCCTCGGGACCCTCTCCCGCCCCATCGGCGCCATGCCGCTCGCCGCGAGTCGGGTGTCGGGCAAGAAGGCGTTCTGGGGAGGGCCGGCGCAGATTCTCGGAAGCCTCCTCCTCACCGGATCCGTCTCCCTGCTCGAGAACACCCTGTGCCGACGCGTCGTCATGGACGGAGATCGGGCGACCGGTGTGGACGTCGTAGACCTGACGTCGGGCACCTCCCGGCGTATCCACGCGGACGCGGTGATCGTCGCAGCCGACACGCTCCGCACGCCGCAGCTGCTGTGGGCTTCGGGCATCCGACCCGCGGCGCTCGGGCACAACCTGAACGACCAGCCTCAAGTCGTGGGTGGAGTCCGTTACCTCGGCCAAGGCGAGGCCCCCGAGGTCGACATGAGTGCTGACGTGCGGGACCGATTCGCGGGGGTTACTTGGGTCCCCTACGACCGCGAGCGGCACCCCTTCCACGGTCAGATCCTCCAGCTCGAGGCGGCGCCGATCGCCGTCGGGGGTGACCTCGCCGATCGGTTGCTGCTCCTCAGCTGGTTCCTTCCCAAGGACATCCGCTCGGAGGATAGAGTCGAGTTCTCCTCGACCGCGACGGACCGATATGGGATGCCCGCGATGCGCATCACATACGGCCTCTCCGAAGAAGACCTCCGCCGCGTGGAAAACGCCAAGCATGTCGTCACCAGACTCGGCTTGGCGCTCGGATGGTTCGAGCCCAGTGCACTCCCGCGGCTTCTGCCCGCGGGAAGCTCCATGCATTACCAGGGCACCGTCCGCATGGGGCGGACCGATGATGGCGGATCCGTCAGCGACACGCACGGCCGCGTGTGGGGGACAGCGAACGTCTTCGTCGCCGGCAACGGGGTCATCCCGACCGAGACCGCGTGCAACCCCACGGCGACCGCCGTGGCGCTCGCGGTACGAACCGGACGCGAGATCGCGTCGGTCTTCACCAGTGAGGCGATCGCGAGCTGAGGCATCCGCCGTCAATGAAACTGCCCCCGATCCGGATTCCGGATCGGGGGCAGTTTCACGTGCGATCGTCTCAGCGGTAGTACTGCGGCAGCGCGTTCGCCTCCATGTACTCCTTGGCGGCGAGGAGCTCGCCGGCCGGATCCTTCGCCGCATCGAGCTCGATGATGGCCCAGCCGGAATAGTCGACATCGCGCAGCGCGCCGGCCCAGCCCGCCCAGTCGACCGCTCCGGTGCCGACGCGGACGTACATCTCCTGGTGCAGAGCCGGAGAGTTCATCTGCATCTGCTCGCGCGCCGGACCACTCACGTCCTTCCAGTGCGTCATGGTCACCCGCTGGGAGTGATCCCGCAGCACGGCGACCGGGTCGCTTCCGCCGGCGAGGATCTGCGCGGTGTCTGGACAGAAGTCGATGAACACGGGGTCGGTGAGCTCGAGGAAGAGGTCGATGTCGCGGCGGAACCAGAACACTGAGCCGGAGGCGGCGTGCAGGGCGAGGCGCACACCGTGCTGGCGTGTCGTCAGCCCCATCTGGTTGATGAAGTCGGCGAGCTTCTTGGCGTAGTCGAGGTCGACGAAGCCGCCGCCCTCGTTCCAAAGCGGACGGGTCGGCAGGCTCGCGACCATGACGTTCGCGCCGGCACCGCGGATGAAGTCCGCATAGTCGGCGATCTCGTCCAGGATGACGGCCTGGCGCTCGGGGTGCATCCAGTCGGTGCGGTCCCACTTTCGCGGGTCGGAGAAGAGCAGGCCGTTGTAGAAGCCGCTGCAGAGCTCGAGGCCGCGGTTGCCGAGGGCGCTCACGAAGCCGTCGACGGTGCCGTAGCGCTGCAGCGCGTTGCGCCAGTCGCTCAGTCCGACCGTGATCTCGACACCTTCGATTCCAGCGTGCTCGAGGATGTCGAGCGACTTGTCCCAGAACACGTCCGGGGAGACCGTGTCGCGGTAATACACCTTCGAATAGTCGTCGAGACCCCACAGCTCGGTGTTGTACATCGTGATGAAGTCCATCGCGAGTCTCAACCGGGGCTGCTCCGCTCCGGTCGTCTTGCTTTCTGCCACGTCCACTCCTTTGTCTGCGTAGACGGCCGGACCCAGTGTCCTGCCGCATAGTAATGCTTTACTATATCGTTGATCAGGCGTTCTTCGCGGCCTGAACCAGGTTCTCCGCGCCCAGCACGGCGAAGCTCACGCTGGTCAGCGTGGGGTTGCAGGCCGTCGCGGTCGGGATCAGCCCATTGCCGCCGAGATAGAGGTTGCGGTACCCCCACACGCGGGACCACGGGTCGCACACGCTGGATCCGTCGTCGATGGGGCCCATCCGGTACGTGCCCTGGTAGTGCAGCGAGCTGCCCGCGGGGAGCAGACGCGCATGTCCACCCTCGGCATAGTGACCGAGCGACTCCACGGCGCGATCGATGTCGGCGATCGCCTCGGCGACGTTCCGCTCGTCCTCCTCAGTGAGGGAGTAGCGGATCGCCATCGCGGGCAGGCCGAATGCGTCGACCTCGTCGCTCGAGAACTCCACTGCATCGTCGAAGGAGAGCTCCTTGGGCAGGAACCAGCCGAACGTCACAAGGTGCCGGTTCTCCGGGTCGACCAGGCCCTCCACCGCGATCGGAGCCGCCTCCATCTGCATGATCTGGCCGTGGAACGGGTGGCTCGCGTCGTCGAACGGGATCCAGAGCACGCCCGTCAGCTGGTCGCGGATATCCACGAGGTCCGCGCCGGCGGCCGTCTCCGAGTTCCGCACGTCTACCTTGTCGGCCTCGAGCTCGATTGCGCTGACAACCTGCGGCTGGTCATTGAGGTAGTGACCGAGAGCGGTAGGCCGAATTCCTGACGCCCACAGCAGCTGCGGCGTGCGAAGGCTATCCGCCGCGACGACGACCCATGTGGCTCGCACGGTGGACACGACGCCCGTGGCCAGGTCGCGGATCTCCGCTCCGACGACGGCATCGCCGTCGGTCAGGAGGCGCACGCAGGTGCTGCGTTCGCGGAGTTCGAATCCCGACCCGGAGGCGTCCGCGGCAAGGTCACCGAGGATCGTGCCGGCACCGCTCCATACGGGCAGGGCGCTGCCGCTCGGTTCGCAAGCGAGCGGCATGGGCTGCACGCGCAGGGCCGGCGCGCGCTCCCCGTCGTACAGGGAGGAGAGAACCGCTTGGACAGCCTGGGTCGTCGGCGCGACCGGAAAACCCTCCTGCGTGACGTGCAGCAGCCGTCGGGCTTCGTCGAACGCCCTCTCCTGCGTCGCGTCGTCAATGAAGTCGACCTTCTCCGAGCCGCTCGGCGGGGGGCAGGCGCAGGTCCAGTGCGCGCCCATCCCGCCGACATTGGTGGACATCGCGGCGGCGGGCATTCCTTCCTGTAGGGAGGATCCGGTGAACTCGCGGACGAGATGAGTCCCCGGCCGCGCGACCACAGGCCCGTCAGGAGCGGCGTGAGTCGGCCCCTCCGACAAACGCTGCGCGACTCCACGCTCTTCGACGGAGAGGTTTCGTACGTTCGTTCCTGCCGGCGAAGTGAGGCGCGGACCGCTGTCGACCATGAGGATGCTCGCCTCCGGCAGCGCGTCCCGCAGCTCTCGCGCGTAGGTGGATCCCGCCGGCCCGCTGCCGACGATCAGGATGTCATAGGCCGCGACGGGTTCATCCGTCAGCGGTTCGGTGGATGCATGATCAGCCAAGCGTCTCTCCAATGAAATGCGTAGGTGGCAATGCGCGTCCGGCACGTTGGATCGTCGGACACGGCCTCGGACAGTGTCATAGTAATGCATTACTAACTACCCGATGGATAGGATTGTCACCGAAGACGAAGGAGCCTCGTGACTGAACCCACTAACGTCGCCGACGAACAGCCGAGGCGGGCGCCCACCGTGAAAGACGTTGCGCAAGCAGCGAAAGTGTCGACGGCGACCGTCTCCCGCGTGGTGAGCGACAACGGCTACCCCGTCGCAGAGGAGACCCGTCTCCGGGTGCTCGAAACAGTGCGCCGAATGGGCTACACACCGAACGACCTGGCGCGCAGCCTGTTGAAGGATGCGACCCGGACCATCGGGATCATCGTCCCCGACCTCGCCAATCCGCACCACCCCGGCGTGCTTCGCGGCGTCGAGGATGTCGCGGTCGCAAACGGATACTCGGTGCTCTTCAGCAGCATCGACGGGCATCCGGACCGGCTTGAGAACTACCTCAACGTGATGGCTACGAAGCGGATCGACGGCTTGATCATGGCAGGAGGCGGCTACGACAGCACTCCCCCGCTGGAGCAGATCCGCGCCTTGCGTCTCAAGACGGTGATGGCGGGTCCGCAAGCCGGGGGGCAGCTCCCCGGAGTGGAGATCGACAATGTCGCCGCCGGGCGACTTGCCGCCGAGCACCTCGTGCAACTGGGTCATCGATCGATCGGGGTCATCACCGGCCCGCAAGGCACAGCCGCCCCGGCAGGACGGCTGGCCGGGGCACGCCAGGTCTTTGCCGAGGCGGGGCTGAATCCCGGCGAGATGCCCGTCGTCGAGTCTCCGTTCGCCAGCGAGGGTGGTTACGCCGGCGGGCGCGCGTTGCTCGATCGCGACGACCGCCCTACAGCCATCATCGCGGCGAGCGATGTAATCGCCGTGGGCGCGATGGCCGCCGCGCATGATCTCGGGCTGCGCGTCCCTCAAGACCTCGCCATCGTCGGGTACGACGACATCCCCGTCTCCCGCTTTCTCCGTCCGTCGCTCACCACGATCGGCCTGCCGTCGTGGCAGATCGGCGCAACCGCGATGGAAGTACTGCTGAAGCTCCTCCGTGGCGAAGAAGTGCCCGACCACACGGTGCTGGGCCTCGAGCTCGTCGTCCGCGGCTCCACTGTTGCCGGAGCAGACGAGCCCGAGGCGGCACCTCAGGAATCTCAGGAGTAGATCGGGAGCAGCGTCGACTCGACGAAGGCGGTTGCTTCGGAGATCGCTCCGATCGGGTCGGCGGCCGCGTCGAGTTCGAGGATCGCCCAGCCCTCGAATCCCACGTGGCGCAGGGTGCGCGCCCACTCCTGCCAGTCGACGATCCCCGCGCCCGCCCGGGCGAAGTAGGGGTGGTGGGCCTTGAACATGTTCTCGTCCAACACCATCTGTACAGGAACGCGCCCGGTGGCGTCTTTCCAATGGGTGATCGTGATCCGCTCTGCGTGCTGGCGCACGATCTCCGATGGGTTGTTGCCCGCTGTCGTGATGTGTGCCGTGTCCGGGCAGAATCCGACATAGACAGGGTCTGTCAACGACAGGAACAAGTCGATGTCGCGGCGGAACCAGAGAACCGCATGCGTCTCGGGATGGATGGAGAGCCGCACTCCCCGTTTCGCAGCGAGGTAGCCCATCTCGTTGATCAGGGCGGCGAGCCCCATGGCGTACTCCGCATCCACGAACAGCGGCGGCGTCGCATCCCAGGTCGTCCGCAGCGGCAGACCCACGATCAGGTTTTCACACCCCGCCTGACCGAGAAACTCCGCGTACGCGTCGACCTCCGCGAGGAAAGCGTTCCGGCGCTCCAGTTCGCGCCAATCGCCCTCGACCACGAGTCCGGCGTAGAACCCGCTGCAGACTTCCAATCCCCGCTCGGCCAATGCCGAACGGAACCCCGACGCCGACCCGTAGCGCGCGAGCGCGTTGCGCCAGTGCCCCGGTCCGAAGGTCAGCTCGATTCCGTCGAGACCCGCGTCGGCGACCATGTCGAGCGCTCGGTCCCAGAAGACATCGGGAGAGACGGAATTGCGATCGTAGAAGCGGTTGTAGTCGTCAAGACCCCAGGTCTGTGCGTCGTACAACGTGATGAGGTCGATTCCGAACTTGATCCTCCGGCGCTCCGCCATTTTCTCGCTCCTTTGCTCGATTGCTGCACCCCGCACTCCGGGCGCGCTTGGTCTGAGCCATAGTAAAGCATTACTATAGTGTTCTCAGCCATCGTTAATTCGTCGAAGGAGACCACATGAGCAGCACCTCGGCAAGCAACCTCCCCCTTGCCGATCGCGTCGCCGTGATCACAGGCGCCAGCGAAGGTATCGGTAGAGGGATCGCGCTCGGCTTGGCCGCGGCCGGTGCACGAACCGTGCTCTGCGGCCGCCGTGTGGACAAACTCGCAGAGGTCGGGGCCGCGATCGAATCGGCAGGGGGACAGACCGAAACCATTGCGCTCGACGTGTCCGACGCCGCATCCGTCGCGAATGCCGCAAACGAGGTCGCCGCTCGCCACGGGAGCATCGCCGTGCTGGTGAACAGCGCGGGCTACTCGATCGACAGTCCCGCGTGGGACCTTCCATCGGACGAACTCGACACGATCGTCGACGTCGGCCTCAAAGGCCTCTTCCTGTGCTGCCAGGCGTTCGGATCGCTCATGCGCGAGAGCGGCTACGGCAAGATCATCAACTTGAGTTCGACCTTCGCGGTAGGAACCGCGCCCGGTGCGGCGGCGTACGCCTCGGTGAAAGCCGCCGTGTCCCACCTCACGCAAGCACTGGCCGTCGAGTGGGGCGCCGAGGGCATCAGAGTGAACGCGATCGGACCGACCTCGACACTTACTCCGAGCCGCGCCGGCCGCCGGAGTGCCGAGCAGATCCGCGCATTCGAGGCCACCGTCCCGCTCCGCCGGATGGGAACCGTAGACGACTTGGTGCCGGCCGCGGTCTTCCTCGCCTCCCCGGCGAGCGACTTCATCACCGGACAGACCCTG
The DNA here is from genome assembly GCF_042883605.1 of Leifsonia sp. NPDC058194. NCBI lineage: Bacteria > Bacillati > Actinomycetota > Actinomycetes > Micrococcales > Microbacteriaceae > Leifsonia > Leifsonia sp. NPDC058194. Next base: position 359,099 of record NZ_JBHVVL010000001.1, read on the forward strand.
TTCGTCGATGGCGGCGTGACTGCTCGGTGAGGCACGGCCTGCAATGCAATCGAAGCCCGGGATAGGAGAGCGCGTGGTCGCGTGACACGAGGAAAGACCATTGGCGTCATCGCCGCCATTTGCGGTGGGTTGTGCGCGGCTACCCAGAGTCGCGTCAATGGCGCGTTGGGCGTCAGTCTGGGGAGTGGATGGGCTGCCGCCGTCATCTCGTTCGTGACTGGCCTCCTCGTCCTCGCCGTCGCCGTCTCCGCCTGGCCGGCCGCCCGATCGTCGACCGCGCTCATCGTGTCGGGCCTGCGCAGCCGGGGCCTGCGCTGGTGGGAGCTCCTCGGAGGTGCTTGCGGCGCGATGTACGTGGCATCCCAGGGCCTCGCCGTGGGAATCCTCGGTGTCGCCCTGTTCACTGTCGCCGCTGTCGCAGGCCAGACCGTCGCCTCCCTCGTCGTCGACCGCTTCGGGTTGACACCCGGAGGCGCGCGCGCCCTCTCGGCGACTCGAGTGCTTGCGGCCGCGTTGATCCTCGTCGCCGCTTCCCTCACCGCAGCCCAGGCACTCACCCGCCCGTCCGCGATCGGCGCCGTTCTCCTCCCCGTCGTCGCAGGCATGACGCTGTCCGTCCAGCAAGCTCTCAACGGCCGGATCCGACAGGCCGCCGATATGTCCGCGAAGCCTTCGACCGCCGCGGCCCTCGCGGGAACGGCGGCGGCGACACTCGTGAACTTCGCAGTCGGAACAGTCGTTCTCAGCGGAGCATTCGTGGTGGCGACCATCGTGGCCGGATGGCCAGGGGGCACGCTGCCGTCGAATCCACTGGCCTATGTCGGCGGGTTGCTGGGCATTGCCTTCGTCGGCGTGCAGGCCGCGGTGGTCCGCGAGATCGGCGTGCTGCTTCTTGCGCTCGGAGCGATCGCCGGCCAGATGGTCGGGGCCGTCGGACTCGATGTACTCGTCTCCGGGGCCGCTCCGAGCTGGACGACACTCCTCGGAGTCGCGTTGGCCATGATCGCGATCGTGTTGCCTCTGGGCGGCCCGCTGGTGCGCGCACGACGAGAGACGACATCGATACGGAGAGTCCGAGTCGAAAAGGAAGGATCACGACGATGAAAAGTGGGATTGTCGGGACAGGCTTCATGAGCCGAGTCCACGCGCAGGCTGTGCTCGCGGCAGGAGGCGAGCTCGTCGGCTTCGTCGCGTCCACGCAGGACAAGGCGAACGAGGCTGCCCGGCACTACCCGGGAGCCCGCGGGTTTGCATCGATCGATGCGTTGATCGACGCCGGTGCAGACGTCGTGCATGTGTGCACGCCCAACCATCTGCACGAAGCGCAAGCCGCCCATGCGATCGGCCGCTCTGTTGCCGTCATCTGCGAGAAGCCGCTGGCAACCTCGGTCGACGCCGCGCTGCGGCTGACGGAGTCGGCGGCGCAGGCCGGAGTGGTCGCGGCCGTGCCGTTCGTGTATCGCTATTACGCCGCCGTCCAGGAGATCAAGGCGCGCCTTGCCAGTCGCTCGGAGGCCGAACAGCCGTGGCTGCTCCACGGAAGCTACCTGCAGGACTGGCTCGCCGAGCCCACCTCGATGAACTGGCGGGTCGATCCGAAGCTGGGCGGCGGGAGTCGTGCGTTCGGCGACATCGGTGTGCACTGGTGTGATCTGATCGAATTCGTGACCGGCCAGCGCATCGTCTCCCTCTCCGCGCGACTCGGAAACGCGTTCGTACGGGCTGGAGATGCTGCCGCGAACGCGACGGAGGACGGCGGTGTGATCCAGTTCGCCACCGACGCCGGCTCGATCGGGTCGCTGGTCGTGTCCCAAGTGAGTGCCGGACGAAAGAACCGGCTGTGGTTCTCGATCGACGGCGCGGATCGCTCCTACTCCTTCGATCAGGAGGCGCCCGACACCTTCTGGCAGGGCGAGCTCGACGAGAACCGGTGGGTGGTACGAGACCCGGAGCGTCAGCATCTCACCGCGCGAGCGCGAGCGTCGGCCCTCCCGTCAGGACATCCTCAGGGGTACCAACACTGCTTCAACGACTTCGTGGCGTCCGTCTACGCCGCGGTGGCCGGGGAACCGGACGCCGCCCCGCCGCGATTCGCCGACGGCCTTCGGGCCGCGCGCTTGACCGAGGCGACTCTGGTTTCGGCCCGGGAGAATGCCTGGGTGGACGTCGAAACCGAGTATGCGGCAGTGTCATGACAGTGAAATCCGCGTGAGGCCGGCCATCCGGCGCCCCTACTTTCCGGCTCTGCTTCTCGTGGCCGCGACCGGGGCGCTTTCGACCGACACGTACGTCGCCGCGCTTCCGCGACTCGCAGCCGACCTCGGGGTGTCGTCGTCCGTCGCCCAGCTGACCATGACGGCCTGCATCGCGGGGATGGCGGTCGGGCAGTTGATGGGCGGGTCCTGGAGCGACGCTCGTGGACGGCGCGGACTCATCGTCACCTCATCGATCGCCTTCGCCGCGCTCTCCATCGTCTGCGCGGTCGCGACCAGCGCGTGGCTGCTGATCATCGCGCGTCTGTTCCAGGGCATCGCGTGCGGCGTCGGGGCCGCCGTGGGGCGCGCCGTCGTGACGGACGTCTGGTTCGGACGCGAGGCTGCGGCGCGGTTCGGAACGCTCACGGCCGTCGGACTGATCGCTCCCGTTGCGGGCCCTGCGATCGGCGGCGCCCTCCTCACGTTCGGCGACTGGCGCACGGTCTTCTGGTTCCTCGTGCTGCTCGGGGTGGTGATGGTCATCGGCGCGACGACGGGAATACCCGAGACGCTCCTGAAAGAGCGGCGGCATCCCGGGGGCTTCGCTAGCCTTGTGGCTCGAGCCCGGGACTTATTGACAGACCGCGCTTTCGTGGTACCTGTCATCGTCCAATGCTTCACTACGGGCGGCTTCTTCGTCTACATCGGCGGCTCCTCGTTCGTGCTTCAAGAAGACCTCGGCATCAGCCAGCAGCTCTACAGCGTGGTCTTCGCCGTCAACGCCGTCGCCATGATGATCTCGAGCATCTTGTTCCGACTTTTGGTCGGCCGTTTCGGGGCCTTCGCCCTCCGCCGGCTGGCAATCGGAGTCCAGAGCCTCGCGGTTGCCGCCCTGCTCACAGTCACCCTGATCTCCCCCGGCCATCAGCCACCGCTGGCAGCTGTCTGGACCTGTCTCGGTGTAATGACCTTCGGTCTCGGGACGTATCTGCCGTCGAACTCGTCTATCACTCAGGAAGCGGGCCGTCGATCGGCCGGTACCGCGTCCGCCCTCGGCGGTGGAATCCCGTTCCTGGTAGGCGCATGCACGACCCCGCTCACGGGGCTGATCGGGTCCGAGACGGTGCTCGTCATGGCTTCGCTCATGGCAGCGCTCTTCGCGTGCGCGATCCTCGCCGCCATCATGGGTGCGAGGACGCGTCGCGGGTAAGCACGCCGAATCATTCGAACACTAGTACTATTGTCGGTATGTCGTCAGTGGTGCTGCACGCGGATGCCGACTGCTTCTTTGCGGCGGTAGCGATGCGGTCACGGCCTGAACTTCAGGCGCGACCGATGGCGGTCGTCGCTCACGTATATGTGGCGAGTGCGAACTACCCTGCGCGGGCACGAGGAATCACGAGCGGAATGCTCGCGGCGGAGGCCGTGCGGGTCTTACCCGAACTCATCCTGGTCGACGTCGATCGGACCGCGGTGGAGAGCGCGAGCGACGCACTCTTCGAGCTCTTCGAGGGGATTGCGCGTGGTGTGGAACCGGGGTCGATGGAGGAGGCCTTTCTCGATGTGGGCGACGACTGGGAGCGGGCAGTCGAGGCAGGGCATCGCCTGCGACGTCGCGCCTTCGCCGAGTTAGGTATCCCGATCAGTGTTGGCGTGGGCCGCACCAAGCTGATGGCGAAGCTCGCCTCACGGGCCGCCAAGCCCGACGGTCTCAGCGAAATCGGACCTGACGCCGAAGCAGGCCTCCGCGTCACCCTGCCTGTGACTCAGTTGTGGGGTGTCGGCGATCGCACGATCCGACGACTCAGCACGCTGGGTGTCAAGCGACTCGGCGAAATCGATACCGTCCGAACCGATGTGTTGGCGCAGACGTGCGGGACGACGATGGCACGACGGCTGCTGCGATATCGGGACGGTACCGACGATGCGACCGTGCGGAGCGTCCGATCTCGGACCTCCCTGACGGCTGAGGTCGCGACGGGCGGCTACAGGCGGCCGGACTGGACTCCGGGTCAGATGCTCGAGCAGTGCGTAGTGCGAGCGTGCCGACGGATCGCTCGCGCCGAGCTTGTCGCCAGCGGCGTCACTGTCAGCCTCTTTGTGCGCGGAGGACAGCCGAATGTCATCTTCAAGCACACCGAAGCGACTCCTACGGCCGACTCTCGGATCTGGCTGGACGCATGCCGAGCACGAGCACCGCGACCAGTGCAGCCGCTCTCCGGGTTGAGGGTCACACTCACTGGTCTCATGCCCGCGACCACGGTGGCCACGACGCTATTCTGACCGCGATTCGGTTCCAGCAGTCACGGTGTTCGTCGGGCCCGAGTCGAAATCCCGTCCTGTCGTAACGCCCTGCTCAGCGAGCCAGGGCGTCCGCGCCACTACGAGCTCGACGGCCGGGTCGAGAGCGCGGAGATCCGATGGAGCAAGCGAGCAAGGTTGCGGATGTCTCGTTCCGGCCAGCCTTCGAGTTCGGCGAGCAGCGCCGACTCCCGGGGCTTGTTCGCCTTTTCCAGTTGCTCGAGACCGTGACGGGTCGCGGACAGCAGGCTGGACCTGGCATCGTTCGGGTCGAACTCGCGCTTGACGAGCCCTCGGTTCTCGAGGTCTCGCACGCTTCGGCTGATGTGACTCTTGTCGGTGAGGAGTGTTTCCGAGAGTGATCCCGGCGAGATGCTCTCATGCTGGGCGATGGTCAGGAAAACCCGGAACGCGCTAGGCGAGAGCCCGTCGCTCACCAACTGCGCGTTCTCAGTCACGAGCCGGCGGAATGTCCCCATGAGTTCTGTGAATCCCGCTTCGAGTTCGCGGATGGCCTCCGCCCGGTCACCAGAAGGGCCGTCGACTGGCGACCGGGGCGGGGTATTCATTCGCAATTCCTTTGGCTAATGAGCGCTGCCGCCCGAGGCCGGGCCATCCGCTCCGCTGGTGCGTGCGTCAAGAGAACCCGTCACCGTCGGTACTCCTTCGGGAACCGTGACGGTTGCAAGGTCAGCCTCGCTGGCCTGCGCACGCTCCCGAGTGGTCATTCTAGACAGTGAGGCGTTGGGCAGGAACACGATCGCGAGAAGGCTGAGGACTGCGAACGGCACAGCGATGAGGAAGGACGACGCGATTCCCTGCGCGTAGATGTCCTCGAAGATGACTCGGAGCGCTGGCGGCATCGCGGCTACGTCGGGCAGCGAACCTGAGTGCAGCTGCTCGACCCAATAGGGTGCCTTGTCCCCGAGTCCGGCGAGTGCTGCAGCGATCTTGCCCTTGGCGTCCCCCAACAATCCGGTCACGCTGGAAGCGAGAGCGGCGCCCATCACTGACACCCCGATCGTTCCGCCGAGACTGCGGAAGAAGGTAACTCCCGAGCTCGCCACACCGATCTCGGTCGGCTTGGCGGTGTTCTGAACGACGAGAACAAGATTCTGCATCGTCATTCCGACGCCGGCGCCGAGCAGGAACATGTAGAGCGATACGAGGGCGAAGTTCGTGTCGTAGTGGATGGTAGCGAGCAGGCTGCTCCCGGCGATCAGGGAGAGCGCACCGACGACGAGGTAGGGCTTCCAGCGGCCGAATCGCGAGATCAGCGCACCGACGACGATCGAGGAGATCAGGAGACCGGCGATCATCGGAATGGTCATCAGGCCGGCCTGCGTCGGCGTCGCGCCGCGGGCGAGCTGCATGTACTGGCTGAGGTAGACCGACGCGCCGAACATGGCGATGCCCGTGGAGATCGACGCGATCACTGACAGGGTGAACGTTCGGTCACGGAATAGCGACAGCGGGATGAGCGGCTCTTTCGATCGCAGTTCGACGATGATGAATGCAATGGCGGCCACCAGCGCGACAGACACCATCCAGATCGTGGTGCCGCTCCACCAGTCGAAGTTCTTGCCCGCTCCTGTCACCCAGATCAGAAGCAGGGACACCGCGACCGAGAGCAGGACGATTCCGGTGTAGTCAATCGAGACCTTCCGGCGCTCGACCTTTGGCAGGCGCAGCGTAACCTGCACGATGATGAGGGCGAGCACCGCAACGGGGAGCGAGACGAAAAAGTTCCACCGCCATCCCAGACCATCGGTGATGACACCTCCGAGGAGCGGTCCACCCACTGTGGCGACAGCCATCACCGCACCGAAGAGGCCCATGTAGCGTCCGCGCTCGCGTGGGCTGAGAATGTCGGCCATGATGACCTGGCTGAGTGCTGCGAGACCACCGGCGCCGACACCCTGAATCGCCCGCGCAGTGATCAGCAGGGTCGGTTCCTGAGCGAATCCGGCGAGTGCGGTCGCGAGCACGAAGATCACGATGGCGATCTGGAAGAGCAGCTTCCGGTTGACCAGGTCGGCGAGCTTGCCCCACACGGGGGTGGAGATCGCCGTGGTCAGAAGAGTAGCTGTGACCACCCACGTGAACGCGGCCTGGTCCCCACCAAGGTCGTGCACGATCACGGGCAATGAGGTCGATACGACCGTGGAGGCCAGCATCGACACGAACATTCCTAGGAGAAGGCCCGACAGAGCTTCTAAGACCCGACGGTGCCCCTTTCCGGACTCGGCAGCGGGAGACTCCGCCGCGCTCGCACTTGACACGATTTACATCCCTTTCAACGACTCGCTCACGCTTGTGAACGATAGTTGACATTACGCATCTATTGGTCACTAGTCAACTAGTTGCCAAGAATCCAGTTCTTTGAGCGATGCGATAGGGAACCGGGTCACTGAGCCTCGGGCGACGGCGAATGGGCCCATGAGCCTCCCCCGCCGCGTCACGCGCCGGCGTCTCGACCGGTCGCGTGCTCGAGCGCCGGGATGTAGCAGTAGTCGAGAAAGTCCGCGAAGGCGGCGTCAGGCATCTGGCCCAGGATGAAGTGGTCGTGTCGCACGACGTCGAACGGCAGAGAGAGCACGCTCGTATGCGGAGTTCCATTTCCGAGCTCGCCGCGCTCGCGCGCGCGGTCGATGATCTGCATGATCACCTCCGTGTTGCGTGTGAGCAGCGAGCGATGAAGGTCAGCCATCTCCGGTGACCCGAGCTGGGCCAGGAGCGAGAGGACGGTCTCGCGATCCTGGGTGGAGAAGAGTGACTGGACCGCGCCCAAGAGCGCAAGCAGATCCCCGCGGAGGGATCCTGTGTCGGAGATTATGATTGGTGTCTCGTCGGCCGCGTTCGCAGTAGCCGCGACGACCATCTGGGCCTTCGTCGACCACCTGCGGTACAAAACGCCTTTGCTCGTCCCAGCCTCCGCCGCGACACCCTCGAAGCTGAGGCCTGCGTATCCGACCTCCGCCAGCTGGTTCTGAATGGCTGCGTAGATCGCAGCTTCTAAGGCCGGCCCTCGTCGCCGCGATTTTCCCGTCACCGGGGACCGCCCCGCATCCGAGCGCCACCGGCGCGCAGGCAAGCTGGCGGAACAGCCGTCGGGTCCACATCTTCTCCATTCACAGCAGTCCGTCCGGCCCCGAGTAGCGGCCCCGACGGTTGCGGGCCTTCTGCGACAAGTTTACGATCGTCGATTAGAGTACGCACCGTACTCTAATCCGGATGCGGTTCCGGATCGAGTGAGGGGCCGACGACGGAGTCGGACAAGGAAGGACGAGTCGATGAGCAATGCGAAAAGCGCCGAACTGGCGATGCCTCGGGGCCTGACGGTAGTGGCACGGACAGAAGACGGAACGTTCGACGACGCGGGCGTCGACATGTGGGAGTTGCGCGCGGCAAAGCGCGCGCTCCTCAACCTCAAGAGTCTCAATCGCGGGCAGAAGATGATGGACCTCCTCGCCGAGCAGATCGAGGACGGGGACATCTTCCACAAGGACCTGATCGCCCGCAGCGGAGGCGGCTACCGCGTCGCCGAGACGATCCTCACTGTGACCGGGATCTCCGCCGCGGACTTCGCGGCCCATCAGGTCCGCAGTATGACGAGCGGCTTCGACGAGGTCGACCAGTTGAAGGCGCACCCCGAGCACTACGTCATGCCGCCTCAGTACGCGACGGGAGGAATCGTCGAGACCATCGGAGAGATGCCGGTGCGCTTCCGGCCCGCGTTCGGTGAGGCCCTCCCTTCAGCGATCACAGACTTTGGTCGGCCGGACGAGTACCCCATCGCTCTGGGTGGAGCACCACTCATCCTGGACGACGGCACCGCCTTCGCCTGGGCGCTCCACGAGGGCCGGGAGACCGGATCCGGAGCCGAATTCGATCTTCGGATCGTCTACGGGGCCGCCGCGTCCGATCTGATGATCCGAGAGCACTCCGAGCACCTGGCGATCGAATTCCGCAACTACGTTCGCGCCGCTGTCGCCGACCCCGGAACGCTGTCGTTCACAGCGACCACTCATGGTGAAAGCGTCCACGACAGCGGCATCGACGCGTGGGAGCTGCGTGCGGCGAAGCGAGCGCTGCGGAACCTGAAGCGCCTGATCCCTGGACAGGACATGGTCGATCTCCTCGCCGATCAGATCGCAGAGTCGGACGAATTCCACCACGCGCTGATCGCACGGGCCGACGGGCGGTACGCTTCCTCGCGCACATTCCTGACCGTCACCGGTATCACGGGGACGCAGTTCATCCAGGAGTTCGTCGCTCAGGCACTTGCCGGAGGCTGGGATCCGCTGGCCACGCACCCCGAGCACTACGTCCAGCCGCCCGCGTATCCGGCGGGGATGGTCGAGACGATCGGCGAACGCCCCACCCGATTCCAGGTGGCAGCCGGAGCCGCACTCCCGGACGCCGTCGAGGAGTTCCGCGACCCCGACTTCGACCTCAGCATCCCGACGGGTCTGCTCTCCCTCGACGACGGCACCCCATTCGCCTTCGCCATTCACCAGGCCCGCGACACCGCCACGGGATGCGAGATCTCCCTGCAGATCATCTACGCCGCAACCGCACCCGCGATCATGCTGCAGGAGCACCGCGAGCACCTCGCGATCGAGTTCCGACACTTCCTCGAGCTCTCTCAATAGAACAAGCGTGCCTCGCCGAGCCGGAGAAGTTTCGGCACGCACTATCGGTGCGGCGGGCGGCGACATCATTCACCGCCCGCCGCACGACCGACGAATGAAAGGAATGCCCGCATGAAGGCCGCGGCGTACAGCGTCAACGGGGAACCGGAAGTCCTCGAGTACGTCGAGATGCCCGACCCTGTGGCAGAAGCAGGGATGGTACGCATCCGAGTGAAATACATCGCGATACAGGGCGGCGATCTGGCTAATCGCCGGCACACGCCCCCTCCGCGACCGCCTCACATCGTGGGCTATCAAGCCTCAGGTGTCGTCGACCAGGTAGGGCCAGCCGTCTCTTCAGTACACCCAGGTGCACGCGTCGTCGTCTTCGGCTGGTCGGGAAGTCATGCGCAACTGCTGACCGTCGACGAGCGACACGTATTCCGCGTTCCCGACGGCCTCTCCCTCCGCGCGGCAGCGACGATCCCTGTCGAGTTCGGCACAGCGAGCGACGCTCTCTTCGAGTTCGCGCGCATGACGGAAGGGGAAACGGTAGCAGTACGGGGTGCGGCCGGTGGCGTTGGGCTGGCGACGGTGAGCCTCGCGAGAAATGCGGGAGCGCGTGTCATCGCCATCGCCGCCCAACCGCAGCGCGTGCAGAAGATCGTAGAGTTCGGAGCAGACGCGGGAATCGACTACCTCGCCGAAGACGTACCCGCTCGGGTGATGGAGCTCACCGACGGTCGGGGTGCGGATGTAGTCATCGACCTCGCCGGTGGCTCCCCCCTTCTGGAGGCGCTCGCGTTCCGCGGACGCTACGGTCTCGTCGGCGGCGCGTCGGGCAAGGCCGTGCACTGGGACCCGCGCAGCCTTGCGACGAAGAGCGCGACTCTGTTCGGATTCGGCTACGGCGGCGTCATCGGTACACACCGCGCACGTGTTGTCATCTCTTCACTGCTGCGCGAAGCGGAGGGCGGACGCATCGGGATCCCCATCGACCGGGTCTACCCACTGTCCCTAGCCGCAGGCGCGCACTCTTACGCGGAAGCGAAACGTCCGGTCGGGCGCGTCCTGCTGGACGCTGACGCATAGCGGAAAACCGCGCAGGTTGGTCAGATCCGCTGCCACGAAAACAGCTCCCCTCGAGCGCCGAACGCGTCGCCTTGGACACGCCCCGGCGCCAGCCGACGGTGCCGGCACCAGCCAACTTCGCAGCAACAGTCGTCCGCTACGCCTCGGCCAGCAGCGAGGAGGCTGCTCTCTTCGACTCGAGCGAGGCCAACACGATGCGGCTCCCCGCCGCCCTTTCGCGGTTCGCCCGGCCTGCCGGTTGCCCCATGAGGAATCACATCATCCGTGCAGGTCATGACGAGGCGCAAAACGAGGTCGCGTTACGTTAGCGCCCTCGACGACGGGCGACTCTTCCGCGCCACGGACGCCCGCCGCCAAGGGAGAACTGGGACGGCGTGTTCGACGATTCCACGCCTCTTGCCACCGCCCACTCATCACCGTGACCGCGCACGACAGGCAGCGCACCTCACCCTCGAATCGCGCCAGGCCGAGATTCACGAGGTGGGTGAGGCGGCGCTCATCCGCCATTGAGCTCGCCGCTGCCAACACGAAGAGAGCCGCTCCGGCGCGTTCAGCCCGGAGCAGTTCGAGGCGAGGATGTGTCTGGGGAAGATCCCTACGCCGCGAAACGTAGTCGGCGATCTCCGCCGTGCCGTAGCGAGCCTCACCATCCGCGGTGACGAGAGTGGCGCCGGCTGCGAACACCTCGCTCACCACGTCGGATCGCCCATCGAGGATGGCGTCCCAGAACCGGCGGAGGAACACATCGAGTTCTTCCGATGAGACGGGAGCCTCGCCCCGCGAATCCACGGGCTCACTGATCGACACCGATCCTCCTCACGGCCCGACTAGAGTGATTTAGATACGGTCCGTACCCAATGTTCATTCTAGAAGGCGCCCACGCACGCGTGCAAGAGCACTCCTCGGATTTGGCCGAGTCAGAGCGCTCCCTTGTTCGGATCTCCGACTGGCACAGCAGTCAGCACCGCGAGCTCCTGGGGACGCGCGAGGAGCGGCGCGATGGCCCGCTTGAGCGCGGCGACCGGCTCGCCGGCGGAATGCTGATCGAGAAGCTCACGGTTCGCCCACTTCTCGATCTGCACGACGCTTCCATCGCGACCGCGGTTCACCGAGTACAGCAGGCAGCCGTCTTCCTGATGGATGGCAGGCACTGTTGCCCGGAGTGCGGCGATCAGGTCCTCCTGGCGGCCGGCATGGGGCGTGAATGTGGCGATGACGATGATGGCGTCCGACATGTGATCCTCCTCTTTCTCAGGTGGTCGATTCGACCTCGTCGGGGTAGCGGACCCCCACGATGCCGCGCAGTTTGTCCATGGTCCGCATCGTGGCGATGCTCTCGTCGAGCGGCACGATTGCACTCTCGTTTGCGCCCGCGTGGATCGCGGAGGTGACCGCGCGCAGTTGGTGGGCGTACCCGAAACCGACATGCTCGACGGTGCGCTCCTCGGGGGCGGAGCCGGCGACGTTGACGACGAATCCGGCGGGGCTGTGGATCGGGCCACGCGTGCGTACCCAGCCGCGAGAGCCGACGATCGTGACCTCGCCTGGCCCGTACGAAGCGAAGGATGCGACGACGTCGGCTCGCCGACCGCCACCGTACTCGAGGGACGCGAGAATTTCGGCATCGACCCCGTTCGGTGACAGCGTCCCGCTCGCGGTGAGGCCGCGTGGCTGACCGAAGACGGCGGCCGCCCACGTCAATGGATACGACCCCATCTCCAGCAGGGCGCCAGCGGCGTTGTCCGGCTTCCACAGACGACTGTCGGTGTCGAATGGGACCGGGAAGCCGATGTCGGCGGCTAGGCGCCGCGGCTCCCCGATGCGACCGGATCGGACCTCGGCGAGTAGAGCCAGGACGGATGGGATGAATCGCGTCCACACGGCCTCCATGAGGAAGACGCCGGACGCACGCGCCTCCTCGACCAGTCGTTCAGCCTGTGCGGCATTCACAGTGAAGGGCTTCTCACACAGGACGTGCTTGCCCGCTCGCAACGCTGTCAGCGCGACCGCGAAGTGGGAGTCGTGCGGCGTCGCCACGTAGACGACGTCAACTGCAGGCTCCTCCAACAGCGCGCTCAGGCCGGATGCGCCCGCGCCCGCGAACGGCGCACCGAACCCGTCTGCGAAACGCTGCGCCGACGCCAGGCGGGAGGCCACGACACCGACCAGCCGGGCGTCGGGCAGCAGTTGGAGATCAGCGACAAGCTTCGACGCGACGGCGCCGGCACCGACGACACCCCAGCCCAGCCTCCGCCCGGTGGGGGTGAGGACGGCGTCCGTCACGCGTCGCGTCGAACGGCGGCAAGCGCCGACTCGATCGCCGAAACCACTTCAGGCGAGTCGGGCAGAGTCTTCGGACGGAACCGAGCGACCTCGCCGTCACCGCGACCGACGAGGAACTTCTCGAAGTTCCACTCGACATCCCCCGCTTCCCCGTTCGCGTCGGCGTACTGGGTGAGTCGGGTGAAGAGCGGGTGCGCCGTCGGTCCGTTGACCTCGACCTTCTCGGCCATCGGGAACGTCACTCCCCAGGTCAGGGAGCAGAACTCCTTGATCGCGTCGGCGGAATCGAGTTCCTGGTTGAACTGGTTGCTCGGGAATCCGACCACCGTGAATCCCCTCGGGCCGTACTTCTTCTGCAACTCCTCCAGTGCCTCGTACTGCGGGGTGAGGCCGCATCGGGACGCCACATTGACGACGAGCACCACCGGAGCCCCGAGCTCTCCGAGACTGGTGGTCTCACCGTCGATCGTCTGAAAAGGGATGTCCTGCATCGTCATCTGAGTCTCCGATTCGGGTTGCTGTTCTGTCTCTTGTGTGCGGCGGGTTGTGTCAGTGCCTGAGAGCACGCACGGAGGGGTCGGTGGCAAGGGCGAAAACCCGTTCCGCGTTCGAGCGTCCGATCAGGCCACGCTCGTACCCGGACATCTCGGCCCCGTCGAACCAGTCGGTCGCCTCCGACTGGGACTCGAATGGGTAGTCGAGGGCGAACATGATGTTCTCCGCGCCCAGGGTGGAGATCGCACATCGCAGTGGAGGGTCCGAGAACACACCCGAGGTGGCGACGAGCAGGTTGTCGCGGAGGAAGCGGCTGGGGGTCTTGCCGCTCCCCGAGTACCATCCCATCGCGCGGGCGCGCGAGTCGAGACGGGCAGCGAGATACGGGATCGTCTCTCCAAGGTGGCCGAGGATCACCCGCGCGTTCGGATGCCGGTCGAAGACGCCGCCGAAGACCAGCCGGAGGAAGTGAGTTCCGGTCTCCATCGTCCAGCCCCACACTGCTCCCGCTAGCTCTTCCCGACCGACCAGGTTCGCCGGGAACACCGGTGGCGTCGCAGGGTGGAGGAAGACAGGGACGTCGAGCGCTTCGACGGCCGACCAGAAGACCTCGAATCGGGGATGGTCGAGGTAGAGGCCGTTGGTCGGACCGAACAGCATGACACCGCGCAGCCCGAGCCCCTTCACGGCCCGCTCGAGCTCGATGGCGCCCGCCTCCGGATCCTGAAGGGCGATTGTGGCGAATCCCTGATAGCGGTCGGGCCGCCCGGCGACCACCCCAGCGAGATAGTCGTTCGCCTCGGCAGCCATCCGCTCGGCCATCAACCGGTCGAGCAGTGGTTGGACGGTGCCGACGTTGGAGAGGATCGCCAGATCGATTCCCGTGTTGTCCATCGCCGCCAGCCGATTCGCACCGACGTCCTCGAGGACAGGACGGGTCGCCGCGATACCGGCGTCGGGAATCATAGGAACGCTGTCACGCCAGAGCGCGACGTGGGCGTCGTCGGGTACGACGATGTGTTCCTCGATAGCGATGACGTTTCGCATGACGATCCTCTCCGTTGTGTCAGTCGCGGTTCATTCCGCGGCGCGTCGGCGGCGGGTCAACCATCGGGCACCGTCGCCGACCACATCCCAGATGTCAGCGTCATCGGCGATGACGTCGAGTTCGAGGATCTCCCACTCGATCGATCCATCGCCCGCCACAAGTGCGGATTCGAGGTCGATGCCACCCGTGCCAGCAGCGACCTGAGGCGCTCCCAGGACGCCGTCGCCGTCCTTCACGTGAACGTAACGGACACGGTCACGCCACTTCGTGAGAAGCGGGCCGAGATCCTGGCCGGCGCTCTGGGCCCAGAACAGATCGATCTCGAGAGCGATGGACGGGTCGAGCGCGTTCACGAAGACGTCGAATGCGGGCGTTCCGCCCAGGTCTTCCCACTCGAACCAGTGGTTGTGGTAACCGATGCCGATGCCGTGACCGGCGGCGACCTGTGCGAGAGCGTTGAAGCGATCGGCGAAACGCAGGAGGCGATCACGGTTCGAGAAGACGTCGCGCGGGAATCCGAGGACGCGCTCGGGCGTGGACGATATGGCGATCGGTGCCCCGGTCTCGACGACCTCCTCGAAGAGCCAGTCGCTCTCCTCGATGGTGGGCAGGATGGTGTGGACACCGGTCAGGGCAAGCCCCGCATCCGCAACCTGCTCACGAAGCAGGCGGGCGCGTTCGAGTCGCTCCGAGCGGAAGGAGTTCGCTTCGCCGACGCCAGCTGCTTCGACTCCGGCGATCCCGAGCGCGGCTACCTGCGCGAGGGTTCCGGTACGGTCCTCGGCCCAAGGCCCCTTCAACGCGTAGAGCTGGACAGCGGTCTGTGCAGTCATGGGAATGCCTCCTAGAGGGTACGGGCGAAGGGATCGAAGCCGACGGGGAGAAGCGGGACGGGGTCGATGCTCGTCGCGATGTCGACGAACTCGCCGCGCTCGATCGACTCCTCGGCGGAGACCAGCGCGTCGAGCACGTGGGTTCCCAGCTCTCCGGTCGCCACATGCGGGCGTTCCTCGCGGATAGCCCGACCGAGGTCGAGCACACCGAGGCCGCGCGCGGTCAGAGCGCCTTCCGGTTCGATGTCCTCCCAGACGATTTCGTGGTCCAGCGACCGGTTCGCGGGATCGGGCGCGTGTGCGAGGCGGATGCGGCCGGTGAAGCGGTTCGGATCCGGGATGGAGAGGGTCGCTTCGCTGCCGTAGATCTCGAAGAAGCCCATCCGCTGAAGCTGCGTGTCGAAGCTGAGCACGCTCTGCGCGACCCCTCCGCCCTCGAACTGGGCGAGCGTTGCGACGTGCGTCGGCACGTTGACGGCGAACTCGGTGCCTGCGAGCGGGCCGGAACCGACCACACGGGTGTCGGTGGACTTCGCCCCGTGCGCCGCGATCCGGCTGAAGGACCCGAAGATGTTGGCCAAGGCCGTGAAGTAGTACGGCCCGAAGTCGAACAGTGGACCGGCGCCCGGCTGGAAGAGGAATTCCGGGTTGGGGTGCCCCAGCTGCGGGCCCGGGGTCTGGAAGAGGGTCTGGGCCGACAGCGGAACGCCGATCGCCCCGCTCTCGATGATGCGGCGCACGGTCTGCATGCCTGGGCCGAGCAAGGTATCGGGTGCGACGCCCAACCGCAGACCCTTCTCGGACGCCAGCCTCACGAGCGCCGCACCCTCCGACCGGGTCACCCCGACGGGCTTCTCACTCCAGACGTTCTTGCCGGCCTCCAGCGCGGCGGCCGAGACCTCGGCGTGAGCGGCAGGGATGGTGAGGTTGACGACGATCTCGACGGCATCGTTGTCGATGACATCGGTGGCCGTGCCACTCTTCGGGACCTCGAACTCCTGAGCGCGCGCCGCCGACCGGTCGGTGTCGAGGTCGCCGACGATCACGACGTCGACGTCCGGGAAGGACTTCAGATTCTCCAGGTAGCTGGCGCTGATCGCACCGGCGCCGATGACGCCGACGCGGATGGGCCCGTTGGTCACGGCCACGTTGTTCTCCTCTTGCGTTGTGTGGGTGTGAAGCACCGGCGACCGGGTGGTGCAGTCAGGAGACCACCCGGTCACCGGTCGTCGGAGGCCTACTTCCAGGCCGCGTCCATGGATTCCAGGACCTGTTCGGGAGTCTGCTGCCCGGTCAGAAGACCCTGGATGCCGGTCATGAAGGCGTTGTACACGTCACCGTTCGGCCACTCGAGGTTCGGAGTGGAGACGGTCTTCTGATCCTTCAAGTAGGGACCGAAGTTCGACAGATCCTCCGGCACGACGCCCTTGGCCGAGTCCTGCAGCGAGATCGCCGACACGGCGTCGGTATAGATCTTCGCGTTGGCGGGCTCGCCCACGTAGTCGACGAAGGCCTTCGCCGCGGCGAGGTTCTTGCTCTTCGCGTTCACCACGAGCGCGTCGGTGTAGCCCACCAAGGCGCGGGTGTTGGCGCTGGAGGTGCCGGGGAACGGGAAGATGCCGAGCGTGTCCTTGTCGCTGATCGCCTTCACCGCGTTGATGACGCCGGCCGGGCCGGGCATCGTGAGCGCGCTGGTCTCCGCGACCTGCGAGAAGGCCTGGTTGGTCTGAGTGCCGGCCACGCCGGGCACGAAGCAGCCGGCGTCATTCATCTTCGTGACGACCTGGAGAGCCTGCTTCCACTCGGGGGTCTTGGCGAAGGTGGTCTTATCGGCGGCGCGCTGCGCGTTCCAGTCCGGGATCTTCGAGTAGACGTAGCTCGCCGCGATCGACTGCCCGAGCACGCCCGGGTTCTGACCGGCGGCGGCGGCGACGGTCATGATCGACTTGCCGTCCTTCTTGGCGACCGAGCAGGCGTCGAGCAGGTCGTCGACGGTCTTCGGAACCTGGATACCGAGACTGTCGAAAACGGTCGAGTTGTAGACGATTCCGACCGCCACCTGCGCCAGCGGGAGACCATAGACCTTGTCCTTGTAGAGGTACAAGGATTCCGCGGCCTTCGGGATGTCCTTCGTCCATGCGGAGTCGAAGGAGGCGAGCTGCCCTGCCTTGGCGAGCGGCTGAACCGAAGTCGTCTGGCCCGATCCGCCGTTGCTGTAGAAGACGTCGGGGCCGTTGCCGCCTCGCAGCTGGGTGAGGATCGTCTGTGTGATCGAGTTGGCCGGCAGGTAGGTGACGTTGATCTTGACCTTCGGGTGCTCCTGCTCGAACGCCTTGATCAGCGCGTCCATCGGGGCCTGCTGTGAGCCGGCTCCGAAGTCGATCTTCAGCGCGCCGGAAAGTTCGCCGTTCGCGGCGGTCGACTGCGAGGACGGCGAGCCCGAGCACGCGGTCATCGTCAGCGCAGCGGCTGCGATCACTGCGGCGACGGCCAGTCGCCGGGTCTTAGAGTTCGACATTGACTCTCTCCTTGGTGTGGGTTGTGCGGTGCGGGTGCATTCGACGCGGTCAGCCTTTGAGGCCGCCGGCGAATCCTTTGACCATCTGGCGCTGGGCGATGATGAAGAACGCCAGCATGGGGATGAGGGCGATGATCACGGCGGCGAAGATCAGGTTCCACTGGGAGGTGAATTCGCCGACGAACGAATAGATGGCGAGGGGCAACGTGGCGTTGTCAGTGCCGCCGAGGAAGATCAACGGATTGAAGAAGTCGTTCCAGATGCTGATGCTCGCGAGGATGGCCACCGTACCCGTGATCGGGCGGAGCAGGGGGAAGACGATCGAGAAGAAGACGCGTGGCTGGCTTGCCCCGTCCATGCGTGCCGCCTCTTCGTAGTCTCGCGGTAGAGCGCGTGCGAACCCGGTGTAGAGGAAAACGACCAGCGGGAGTTGGAGTCCGACTTCGAGCAGGATCATGCCGGCGAAGTTTCCGACCAAGCCCAATTCGCGGAAAGCCGAGTAGACCGGGACGATGCCGAGCTGGAAGGGCAGGATGATCCCGATCGCGAAGATCAAGTACAGCACGTTGCCGAGCGCACCCCGGCGTCGAGAGATCGTATAGGCGCACGCGGACCCGATCACGATCAGAATCAGCACTGACGCGACGGTGACGATGAGACTGCTCAGCATGGACGAGCTGATCGGAAGCCCCGCCGTGCCCTGCCAAGCCGAAGCGAAGTTGCTGAAGTCGAGGGAACTCGGCGGCTTGATGGCCGGCTCGAGCAGCTCGGACGACGGACGCAGCGCGATGTTGATCAGGAAGTAGAACGGGATCCACCAGAGCAGCGCGACGAGCATCATCGCCAGCTCCCGCCACCACTGCGAGAGGACTCGGACGAAACGCGTGCGCATCAGATCTTCCTTTCACGCGACTGCAGAAACTGAAGCTGCAGGAGCGCGATGATGAGGACGAGGACAGTGAGGATGAGGGCTGTCGCCGAGCTGTAGCCGAACCGCCCGCTCACGAACGCCTGCTTGTAGATCTCGGTCGTGAGGCTTTCGGAAGCACCGACCGGTCCCCCGCCGGTGAGCGCAACGATCTGGTCGAACACGCGCAAACCGATGATGAGCGTCAGCGTGAGCGAGATCGTCAGCGACGGTGCGAGGAGCGGGAACGTGACACTTCGGAATCGCGCCCAGCCCGACGCGCCGTCGACCGAGGCTGCCTCGTTGAGCTCGTCAGGGATGGCCTCGAGACCGGCGATGTAGATGACCATCGTCTGCCCGGAGAACTGCCAGATGAGGACGATGATGATGGTCCAGATGGCGAATGTGGGTGAGCCGAGCCAGGCCTGTTTCAGGCTGCCCAGACCGATGAAGTCGAGGAAACCGTTGAGCGGACCGCTGTAGTCGAAGATGTACTGCCAGATGTACGACACCGCCAGCGAGCTGAGAACGACCGGCGCGAAGAAGAATGCCCGCAGTGCGAAGCGCGACTTCAGCCGGCGGTGCAGAGCCACCGCGAGCGAGAGCCCGATGACGTTGGAGCCGATCACGAAGCAGACGGCGATGAGGAGTGTGTTGAACAGCGCGCCGCGCGTGGTCGGGTCGGAGAAGATCTCTGCGAAGTTGTCGAAGCCGATGAAGTTCGCCGAGGCGGAGATCCCGTCCCAGTCGGTGAACGCATAGACGCCACCTGCTCCGACCGCGACGTAGTGAATCCCGAGAGTCAGGACCACCGCGGGAATCGCCCAGATCAATGAGGCTTGCAGCGCGTCCTTGGACTTGCGCTTCCGCTTCTCGGGGGTTCGCGCCACTCGTGTGGGTGAAGCGGCGACTTCGGTGTCGTTCATGGGGCCTCTCTGCCATCCGCGAGTGCGAACATTTCTCTGACTCGCTTCGACAAAAGTAACGCGGATATCCGCATAAGTCAATCGGATCTACACAGAAGTTGAGAAACGAGGCTGACGAGTCGGCGCCTGGACGTCTCCGGAGCGGAGAGTCAAGCGGGTCAGACGCGCGCCGCGACGTCCCGGACGCGTTCCAGCGCGGGATAGGCCGGACCTTCCGTGGTGAACCACCGTCGGAGCAGGGTCGGCTGGAGGACCTCGTCCACGACCAGACTGGCAGCGCCGACGATGCCCGCACGCGCCTCGAGGTCGGAGGTCTGGATCACCAGCGAGTGCGTCGTGATCGGGAGGCTCTGGTTGTATACCGCCTCTTTGACGCGCGAGACCACGAGTTCGCTCCGCACAGGAATGGAGCCCCCCAGGATGATGAGCGAAGGATTGAAGACGTTCACGACGGCAGCGACGGCTCCGCCCAAGGTCGTTCCCGCATCGGCGAGCAATCGCCAGCTCGTGCTGTCTCCGCGCTCGACACCCTCCAGCACATCGAAGAACGTGATCGAACCGTTTTCGGCGAGGGCTTGCGCGAGGTGCTCGCTCTGCCCCGCTGCTGCGAGCTCGGCGGCGTGGTGCGCGATGCCCAAGCCGCCGGCGACCGAGCCTAGGCAGCCGATGTGCCCGCACACGCAGACGATCCGAGGATCATCCGACACCTTGACGTGCCCGAGCATCCCTGCAGCTCCGTCCCCACCTCTGTATAGGCGGCCACCGGAGACGAGACCTGCGCCGATCGCGGCCCCCATCTTCACGAAAAGGAAGTTCTGGTGTCCGGCCCCTGCACCCTTGCGGAGCTCGCCGAGTGTGAGCAGGGCGACATCGTTCTCAACCCAAACCGGGATGCCGAGAGCGTCCTCAAGATACTGCCGGACCGGGAACTTGTTCCAGCCCGGGCTGACGACGGGGTGAAGCGGGATGCCGCGCGACGAGTCCACTGGTCCTGGGATACTCATGCCCAGACCCCAGGCCGGAGCATCGGGAACCGCGGGGTCGATGAGGAGGTCACGCAGCGTTTCGATGATCGCATCCAGAGCCGCATGGGGTCCGAGCGAAGCGTCGACGGCACGGGTGGCCGATGCGTAGATCTCGCCATCCAGGTCGGTGATGGCTGCGGAGAAGTTGGTGACCCCGGCCGAAGCCGCGAGAACGAGACCACCCTTCGTGTTGAAGGTGAACTCGCGCGGCGCCCGACCTCCAGTCGAGGCAACGGTGTCACCTTCCACAATGAGCCCCGCGGCGGTCAGCTGTGCGAGCCGCTGATTGAGGGCGTCACGCCCCATATCCAATTCGTTCGTGAGCGCTGGGCGCGTCGCCCCACCGGAGTCCCGGATCATCCGGACCACACGCGAGGCATCACGGATTTGAGTCGCGTTCGCCTCACTCTGCAGCATGGAGCCATTATCGCGTGCTCTGGCACCCGAGCGGACCCCGGTCGACTTCATGATGCGCTCGCCTCCCGAACCGACTTGAGTGCACCGGACCACGCCACGACACGATCGAGAACAGTGTCGAGCGCGCGTTCAGCTGAGGGCGCCGGATCGAAGGCGGTCCGTTCCCGGAAGTCGGTGAAGAGCGAGAGCGCGACCTGCGCGCGCACCGTCGCCATGTCGACGCCCGCGGCGATGAGTCGCAGCTGTTCGACCGCGCGCGCGGCGCCCACCGTCCCGTAGCCAACAAACCCGGCCGCCTTGTCGTTCCACTCCGTGTAGAGGAAGTCGATCGCGTTCTTGAGCACGCCCGGGACCGCGTGGTTGTACTCCGGGGTGACAAACACGAAGCCGTCGAAGCGCGAGATCACCTGCGACCACTCGTGCGAGTGCTGTTTCGTGTAGAGCTCGAGCGACGGCTGGTTGGGCTCGTCGAGGTGGGGAAGCGGGTGATCGGCCAAGTCGATCAGCTCATACACCGCGTCCTGACGGCCCTCGGTACGGCGCATCACCCAATCGGCAACATCTTTCCCCCTGCGGCCGGGACGCGTGGACCCGAGCACGACACCGATGCGGATCATGCGTTGCTCCTTTCCTGTGCTTCGCACCCTCGGAGGACCCCCATGATGGTCGCTATCGTTCCGCTCATCACAGTGATCCCCCCTGAATCACGACGCGGGCCGGCGCGTGCCGCGTCTCCGCCCGCGCGATCGCCGACCGATACTCTTCGAAGGGGAAGACCTCGGGTTCAGGGAGCACGAGCCCCCCGGTGACGACCAGGTCCGCCAGCAGAGCGAGCGTCTGCGGGTGCATGCCCTGACGTCCCACCCTCCGAACTCCATACTTCGTCGGATCGGTGGCGACGGTGTTGATCCGTTCGCGGGGAACCCCGAGTTCGATCGCCTGTTCGATCGTCTCGTCGCCCCACTGGTCGAAAGCCACCGTGATCCCACTCCCCGCAGCGTTGCGGATCCGGTCGACCCCTCCCTCACCGTAAGCGACCGGGATGATCCCGACACTGTGAAGAAAGGGATGGTTCCGTGTGCTGGCCGTACCGATGACGGTGGCACCCGTCCGCCTGGCTAGCTGGGCGAGGATGACTCCCACTCCCCCGTTCGCGGCCGACACGAGAGCCGTGTCGGCCGCGGTGACGGATTGCGACGCCAGCGCATCGTAGGCGGTGGAGCCGGCGACGGCGAGCGACCCGGCGACGCTCCACGGGAGTGCTCCCGGCTTGGCTGCGACTTGGCTCCGATCGACGAGGACGTATTCGGCGAGTGCGGCGAACGCCGTGCTGCCGAAGACCTCGTCTCCGGGACGGATGTCGGCCACCTCGGCCCCCACCGCGTCGACGACCCCGGCGAAGTCGCTGCCGGTACCGCTCGGAAACGTGATCCGGAAGATCTCCTGGCGAAGCCCACGGCGAACGAGGAAGTCGACGGGGTTCACTCCGGTCGCGACCACACGGACCAGCAGCTGTCCGGGGCCGGGCTTCGGCGTCGGGAGCCGCACGGTCTCGAGCACCGCGGTCCCGCCGTAGCGGGAGAACTGGACGGCTTTCATCTCAGTCCTGGTTGCTGAACGCGGCGTCGAAG
Organism: Leifsonia sp. NPDC058194; assembly: GCF_042883605.1. Classification (NCBI taxonomy): domain Bacteria; kingdom Bacillati; phylum Actinomycetota; class Actinomycetes; order Micrococcales; family Microbacteriaceae; genus Leifsonia; species Leifsonia sp. NPDC058194. The sequence continues at coordinate 381,404 of NZ_JBHVVL010000001.1, forward strand.
GACGCCGTGGGGGTCTTCCAGAGCAGCGAGCGGATGTAGCCGACGGCCTCTTTCGCGCCGTGCAGGCGGTCCATGCCGGCGTCCTCCCACTCGATCGAGATCGGGCCGGTGTAGCCGATGGATTCGAGGGCGCGGAAGGAGTCCTCCCACGGCACATCCCCGTGCCCGGTGGAGACGAAGTCCCAGCCGCGGCGCGGGTCGCCCCAGGGCAGGTGCGAACCCAGCACGCCGGCGCGGCCGTTGCGCGGGCGCAGGCGCGTGTCCTTGCAGTCCACGTGGTAGATGCGGTCCTGGAAGTCGACGATGAAGCCGACCGGGTCGATGTCCTGCCACATCATGTGCGACGGGTCCCAGTTGAAGCCGAACGCCGTCCGGTGGTCGATGGCCTCCAGCGACCGCACCGACGACCAGTAGTCGTACGCGATCTCCGACGGGTGCACCTCGTGCGCGAACCGCACGCCCTCGCCGTCGAAGACGTCGAGGATCGGGTTCCAGCGGTCGGCGAAGTCCTGGTACCCGGCGTCGATGACGGAGGCGGGAACCGGCGGGAACTGCGCCACGTACGGCCAGATCTTCGATCCCGTGAACCCGACGACCGTGTCCACGCCCAGCTTGCGCGCGACCTTCGCCGTCAGCTTCAGCTCCTCGGCCGCGCGCTGGCGCACACCCTCCGGGTCGCCGTCGCCCCACACCTTCGAGCCGACGATCGCCTGGTGGCGGAAGTCGATCGGGTCGTCGCAGACCGCCTGGCCCTTGAGGTGGTTGGAGATCGCCCACACCTTCAGGCCGTACTTGTCCAGGATGTCGAGGCGGCCCTGCAGGTACGCGTCGTCCTCCGCGGCCCGCCACACATCCAGGTGCTCCCCCGACGCCGCGATCTCGAGGCCGTCGTAACCCCACTCGCTCGCGAGCTTCGCCACCTCCTCCAGCGTCAGATCGGCCCACTGGCCGGTGAACAGCGTGACCGGGTGCGTGCTCTTCAGTTCGGTCACTTGTCGAATCCCGTCAGTTCGCGGGCCTCGGCGGCGTCGGTGACGACGTGCGAACCGAGACGGTCGACCGTTCGACGCACGAGCGCCTGCTGTCCGGCGATCATGTCGAACGGGTCGGAGGTGTTGTTCCAGTGGAACCCCTCCCACTCGGTGGAGATGGTCTTCGAATAGCCGTTCTCGACGAAGACCTCGAGGATCTTGGGGATCGGCACCGCGGTCTCGTTGCCGTCCGCGTCGAGTTCGTAGAACTTGCCGTGGGTATGCACCGCCCAGGGCAGGATCTCGGCCCACTCCTCCGGGCTTCCGTGGCCGAACAGCTCGGTGGCGTTGACCGCGAGTTCGATGGCCAGATCGTTCTCGCCGTGGCTGTGCGCGAGCTCGACGATCTCGCCGAAGTACTCGTGCGCCTTGACGTCGTCGAGCTGGGCACCCTGAGAGTGCAGGGTGTTCCAGAAGTCGTCGACGGCGTCCACGAGCTCGGGCTTGACACCACGGTCACGGTACTTCTGGATCAGCGTGCGCGGCATCCGATCCATCGTGGACCCCCAGTCCGGGATGAAGCCGAGCAGCGGGGAGCCCAGCTTCTCGTAGCGCTCGAGAAGCGCCTGCATGACGGGGTGGTGCACGGAGTGCGGGGCGTGGAGTTCCATTCCGAGAGCGATATCCTCGCGTTCGGCGATGGGGAGCAGTCGCTCCATGTCGTCGGGCGTGACCGAGAATTGCACGCGCACGATGCGGAAGCCGAGCTTCTTCGCGGCGAGGATCTGCGCGGTCATGTACTCGACCAGTTCGTCGTTCGTCAGGCGGCGGTCACGGCGCAGGCCGGCGTCGGCGTTCGCTCCGAGTGCCGTGGGGATCAGGCCCACCTCGTCGATCAGCGAGCGGAAGCTCGAGGCGAACTCGTCGCTCACGTTCGGGAAGTTCCGGATGCTCTGGAATCCGACGATCTCGAGCCCCGGACCGAGACCTCGGCGGGCGACTTCGCGGATGAGCTCGTCGAAGGCCAGCTTCCGCGAGTGGAACAAACGTGTGAACGAGTAGAGGGTCACTCCCTGGATCGGCGTGCCCAGTGCGGTCAGGGTGCTCATGCGGTAACGCCTTCCTTGACCGGCATGGTCTTGATGTCCTGCTCGCCGATGGCGATGAAGCCGGGCCCGGCAGGCAGGTATGGGATGTAGAGGCCGACCTTGGCGCGCACCGTGTGCTCGCCCTTGACAGCGACTGCCTCGGGCCAATCGCCCTCGATGACGGCCGAGTCGAGTACGTACCACCATTCGTCGAACCGTGGAGGCAGCTCGTCGAGCGTGTAGGTGGTGCCGTTCACCGTCCAGGTGAGGGAATCACGCTCGATGTCGTGTCCGTCGATGGCGAACTCGACGCCGGTGATCGATGAGAGCGGGAGAGCGCGGTACCAGGGGATACGGACGGAGATGGCGGCGCGTGCGCCGCGCTTCTCGAGCGTCCCCTGCTCGATGATCCGGTCAGGGAGCATGTGTTCTGTCCTTTCGTGTCCGCTAATCGCGGAGGAGGTCGACGATGCGTCGAGCGCCGCGGACGGCGAGGGCGACGCTGGTCGCGGTGGGGTTGCAGGCGGTGGCGGTTGGGATGACACCGTTTCCGCCGACGAAGAGGTTGCTGGTGCCCCAGACCTTGCTGTCCGTGTCACAGACGCTGGTCCCGTCATCGGCCGTACCCATACGGGTCGTGCCCATGTAGTGCAACGAGCTGCCCGCCGGCATCACGATCGGAGGCCGGTCGTCGACGAGCCGTCCGAGAGCGTTCGCGAGCTCGGTGATCCTGGCCGAGGCCGCGGTGAGCGTGCGCCGGTCCGTCTCAGTGAGCGTGTAGTGGATGCTGATCTGCGGCATGCCGAAGTAGTCGACCTCGGTCGAGCTGAACTCGACCCGGTCGCTCGCCTGAATGTCCTTCGTACAGAAGAACCCGAGGCCGACGATGGAGCCGGGCCACGGCTCGGTGACCCCTTCGATCGGCACCGGGGACGCATCCATCTGGACGATCTGCCCGTGGAAGGGGAAGGTCTCACGGTCGTACGGGATCCAGCTGACACCGCTCAGCGGGTCGACCGTGCCTGCGGCCGTCTTAGCCGGCCGGTCGCCCGTCGGGATGAACCTGTCGTCGAGCTGGAGGACGCCCAGAACCTGCGGGTGATCATTGAGGTAACGGCCGAGCGCCTCCGGACGGATGCCCGACGCCCACAACAGCTGCGGGGTGCGCAGGGCATCACCGGCGACGACGACGATCCGGGCGGCGACCTCATAGGTCTCTCCCGTCGCTCTGTCCTTCATTACGGCGCCCGTGACGGTGGTGCCGTCTCTGAGCAGCCGTGAGGCGAGCGTCTCACTGCGCAGCTCGAACCCGTCATGGGTCCCCGTTGCCAGGTCGCCGAGGATGACGTCGGGTCCCGTCCAGTAGCGATCGCCGTTGCCGTCGACGGTGATGCCGAGGGGCATCGGTTGCACGATGCGATCCGCCGGACGCCCGGCGTTCAGCTGCTCGCCCAGCAGGGCGCGCACCTCATCGCCGAGCGGAGTGTCCCGGAAGGCGTCCTGGGTCACATGGAGCAGCTCCCAGCCCGCCGCGAACAGCTCATCGAACTCGTCCCTGGGAATGAGGTCGATGCGCTCACCGTCACCGGGAGGCGGGCACGCGCATGTCCAGTGGGAACCCATGCCGCCGACGTTGGCCGACATCGCGGCACCGGGCATTCCGTCCTCGCCGGGGAGCCTGGCGGTGGCGCCGAGCAGAAACGTCCCGGGGCGGGCGACGACCGGGGCGTCCTCGGACGTGCGCGAGCTTCCGCCGCCCGCGCCGTACCGGTACTGATCCGGCCCCTGGGCGGCGATCTGCGCCGTCTCGAACTCGTCCTTGTCGACGATGGTCTTGACATGCCGACCGGCCGGGGTCGCGATCTGGGGCCCGGCCTCGACCATAAGGACGGACAGTGTCGGATCGAGGTCGCGGATCGTCCGGGCGTACGCGCTCCCGATCGGACCGCTGCCGACGATCAGGACGTCGACCGATTCCCTCTCCGGCATAGTTCAGGCCACCGAATAGGTCTTGGTGAGGGTGGTCGGGTGGGTGCCGGAATACGAGACGCGGAGCCACTCAGTGAATGTCACCGTGTGCTCGCCCGGTGCCAGTCCCCCGGCCACCGCGACCGACAGGGTCGCGGGCTCGGTGAATCCCCAGCGGTCGTCGAAGATCTCGCCCATCTGGTCGGCGCGGTAGCTGTTGCCGTGGACTGTGAAGGTGATCTCCTCGGTGGGAACGGCCACACCGTCCACGGTGAGGGCCACATCGACCATCGACAGGCCGAGGCCGCGGTAATAAGCGATGCGCGTGTCCACCGCATAGCCGGTGACGGAGCCGTCCGTCTCGACGTTGCGAAGGGTGTCGTCCACCAGGATGTACTTGTCGAACATTGTCTGCGTTTTCCTTCCGGCTCAGGCTTGGGTCTCGCCGAGGAGCTTGGCGAACATGGCGTGCTGGCGTCGGACCTGTTCGACGCTGTCGACCTCGTGGATGTCCTGGATGTGACGGTTCCCCTCGTACTCGCTGGAGAGGTAGCCGTTGTAACCGCCCTCGATGAGAACGGGGATGATCTCGTCGTACGGGATCGAGTACTCCGTCTCGTCGTCGAGCATCTCGTAGAACTTCGCCTGGATGTGGAAGAGGTACGGCATGTGCGGCAGCATCGTCTTCGGATCGACCCAGTTGTACATGCACGCGGCGTTGGCGAGGGCGAGGTCGGCAGGATTGCCACCCGCCCAGTTGATCTCCACCGGTAGCACCTGGAGGTCGGTGGCCTCGTGATCGTTGTAGACCTTCACGATCTTGTCGACGAGCTTCGGGGTCGCACCGTCACGCAATGCCCGCTCGATCTGGATCCGGGGGAACTTCCTGACGAACGTGCCCATGTCGGGAAGGAGTCCGAGGTAGCCGTTGTCGACCTTGTGGATCACATCGATGAAGGGAAGCACCCATCGCTGGTCGTAGCGCATGGGCGAGTGGATCTCGACGGCGAGCTTGACGTCGTATTCCTCCGCGTACGGAGCAGCCTTCTCGAAGACCTCCGGCGGAGTATTGATGATGACGCGGATGACTTTGCACCCCAGCTTGTTCGCCAGCTTGATGTCGCGCACCAACGACTCGACGCCCTCGTCGATGGTCATCAGGCGATCCTTGCGACGCTTCAGGTCGATGAACATGTCGTACGCGGTCGGCGTCGTCCCGTACTTCTCGTGGAGGCCGAACCACTCGGCGATCTGCTGATCCGTGAGGTTCGGGAAATTGTCGTACGACTGCTCCGGGATGATCTCGATGCCTCGGGCGCCGAACGATGCAGAAGCGGCGATCGCGCTCTCGAGATCGAGCTTCCCCAGGAAGATCTCCTCCTGGTAGGAGTAGAGGCTCACACCCCGCTTGATGTTGTGCTGGACCATCCGGTCGTCCTTCCTATTGGTTGTGGAGAGATCAGTTCGTGTGGCGGTCGACATCGACCCACGTGCGCGTCCGGGAAGACGCGACCACCGCCTCCGTGATGTGTGCTGCTCGGAGCCCGTCGGCGAACGACGGGAGGACGTCGGATCGCCCCTGGCCGCGAATCGCGGCGTAGACGTCACCGACGAGATCGTTGAAACAGGTCTGGTACCCCTGCGGGTGTCCGCCCGGCAGTGCATTCGCGCGTGACGCGTCGCCGCTCTGCACAGACGGGTCGCGCGATACCAGCAGGTTTGCTCCTGCGCGTCCGATCCACGCGGTCTCCGGAGCCTCCTGGTCGAACGAGTACGATTCCTCTGGCCCGTCGAAGGAGAACCAGAGGCGATTGCGGCGGCCGGCGCTCGCCTGGCTGATGACGAGGGATCCCATCGCGCCGCCGTCGGTCTCGAAGGAGATCACGCCGCCGTCCTCGGTGGCATTCTGGGCCTGCCCACCCTGGCGCTCGAACGCTCGACCAAGTGCGGCGTGGACACGGACGATCCGCTGGCCGGTGACGAACTCCATCAGGTCGCACCAGTGGACGCCGATGTCACCGAAGGCTCGGCTCGCGCCACCCCTGCCCGGCTCGACGCGCCAGTTGGTCGCTGCGCTGTCGGAGAGCCAGTCCTGGAGGTAGCTGCCGTGCAGCAGCCACAGACCGCCTCCGTCTCGCGTAGCGATCCGCTCGCGGATGTCGAGGACCATCGGGTAGTAGCGGTAGACGAAGGGGATGGCCGTGAGGAGATCCTTGGCCGCCGCGCTCTCGACCAGCGCACGTGCGTCAGACGACGATGTGGCGAGCGGCTTCTCGCAGATCACCGGGACCCCGGCCGCGATCGCGGCCTCCGCCTGCTCTCTGTGCAGCGCGTTCGGGGTGCAGACGTGGATGACGTCGACGCCAGCGGCCACCATCTCATCGATGGAGGAGACCGCTCGCGCACCGGGATACATCTGTGCCCCGCGCTCGCTTGATGCGGTGCTCGATCCGAGAATGGCAGCGACGACTCCCCCGTTGGAAAGCACGGCTTGAGCATGGACAGAACCCATGAAGCCGGTGCCCAGAATCCCGGAGCGGAGCTGTTCTGGCATGACTGTTCCCTTCACGACATCGCTGTGCGCGTGCGCCACTTTGCGCGAGAGAACGGGTTTACAATTCATCTATCAACAAATCGAGCAACACTTTTCTCGCTTTCCGCAATACTAATGTTGGCGAGCGACATATGTCAACGAGCGATCGACATATAGCGTGGAATGCATCGGGGTGACGAAAGGACCAGCACGATGACGAGCACTGAGGTCGAGGCCCCGAGCCTCGTCACCCTGGATCAGGTCGAGTCGCTAGCCCGCATCGTCGACCTGGTGCGCACGGGCGCGGCGACGACGCGACCCGAGCTCGCGCGCGAAGCCGTACTCGGCCGTAGCATCGTCACGCAGCGTGTGGAGCAGGCCATCGAGCTCGGCCTTCTCGCCGATGGCGACCTCGGCCCGTCGAGCGGCGGTCGCGCGCCGCGGCATCTGAACTTCCGCGCCGACCGCGGGTTCTTCCTGGTGGCGGTCTTCGGCGCCCTCAACATCGGCGTCGGGATCGCCGATTTGAACGGGCGGCTGCTCACCACTCACCACGAGTCATGGGACATCGCCGCCGGCCCTGTCGCCTCTCTGAATCACGCGTCGAAGATCCTCGACGAGATGCTGACCGCCCACGTCGGTGCGGAGATCTGGGGAGTGACGATCGGGGTTCCCGGCCCCGTCGACTTCGCGACCGCCCGTCCTGTCTCTCCGCCGATCATGCCAGGCTGGAACGGTTTCGATATTCGCGGGTGGTTCGAGGACCGCTACGACGCGCCGGTCTGGGTGGACAACGACGTGAATCTCATGGCGATCGGCGAGTTCACCCACTCACCGGTCGAAGGCGCGGAGGACCTCCTCTTCGTGAAGGTCGGCACGGGAATCGGCGCCGGCCTGATCTCCAGCGGCCACGTGCACCGCGGCGCCAACGGCGGTGCCGGCGATGTCGGCCACATCATCGTCACCGAGGCGCCGGACGTCGTCTGCCGGTGCGGCCAGACCGGCTGCCTCGAGGCGATTGCCGGCGGCTGGGCGCTCGCGCGTGACGCTCAACTGGAGGCGAGCGAGGGCCGCAGCCTCTTCCTCGCCGAGCGATTGACCGAAAAGGGCACGATCCTCCCGATCGACGTCGCCGACGGCGCCCGCGCGGGCGACCCTGTGTGCACCGAGCTCGTGGCCAAGTCGGGGCGCTGGGTTGGTGAGAACGTTGCGAGCATGGTCAGCTTCTTCAATCCGTCTTTCGTGGCGATCGGAGGAACGATCGCCGAAACAGGGGACCAGTTCCTCGCTGCCGTGCGCCAGACGGTCTACCGTCGTTCGCTGCCGCTCGCGACGCGTAATCTGCAGATCATTCCGGCATCGCTGGAGCACTCGGAGTCCCTTGTCGGTGCGGCTCAGCTCGCACTCGAGCAGGTCTTCGAGATATCCCGTCTACAGAGCTGGATCTCGGAAGGAAGCCCGGCACGCGCACCGCGCGCCGCTTTCTACGTCTGAACCCGCTTCCAGCGCCGAGAAGGGCGGACCGCGCTGAGGCAGTCCGCCCTTCTCAAATCTGTCGATTGCTTCTCGTCAGCTCTTGATGCCGCCCGCGAATCCCTGGATGAACTTCCGCTGCGCGAACAGGTAGAAAACCAGGATCGGGATCATCGAGATGATGATGGCAGCGAAGATCACGTTCCACCGCGCTCCGAGCGAACCCACGTAGGAGTAGATGACGACGGGAAGGGTCGATGATCCGGAACCGCTCAGGAAGATCAACTGGGTGAAGAAGTCGTTCCAGATGATCAGCCCGCACAGGATCGCCACGGTTCCGGTGGCAGGGGAGAGCAGCGGGAAGATGATCCGACGGAAAGTCGAAAACCGGCTCGCACCGTCGATGGTCGCGGCCTCCTCGTACTCCCTCGGGATTTCGCGGGCGAAACCGAGGTAGAGGAAGACGGTCAGCGGCATCATCAAGCCGGAATAGAGGATGATGAGCCCGACCGGGCTCCCGACGAGCCCGAAGGTGCGCAGCGCCGAGTAGGCCGGAATCATTCCCAGCTGGAACGGCAGGATAATGCCGATCAAGAAGAGCATGCTGGCGGCCTTCGACCACCTCGCCGTGCTCCGCGCGATCACGTAGGCGGCGATCGATCCGAAAGCGATCAGGATGATCACCGACCCCACGGTGATGATCGCGCTGTTGAGCATTCCGGCAGCCAGGCTCCTCTGGCCTTGGGCGTTCCAGGCCTCGAAGAAGTTGTTCAACGACGGATTGGTGAAGCTCATAGGCGGCGACGTGAGTGTGTCGCTGTCGCTCTTCGTCGAGGTCACGACGAGCAGGTAGAACGGGACGAGCATGGCCACCGCGATAGCGACGACGATGATCTCGCGGACGAAGGTGAGCTTGGTATAGCGGAACATCAGTTGGACTCCCTGCTGCGAAGCAACCACATCTGAACGAGCGAGAAGATGATCACGATCAGCGTTAGGACGAGCGACAGGGCGGCGCCGTAGCCGAACTGCCCGTTGATGAAGGTCTGTCGCCACACCTGGGTGGCGAGGGTCTCGGTCGCGTTGAAGGGCCCGCCTCCTGTGAGGCCGATCACCTGGTCGAAGACTTTGAGCCCCTGGATGAGCATGAGCACCGAGGCGATCACGATCGACGGACGGATCAGATGCACCGTGACGTTCCAGAAGCGCTTCCAGAGTCCCGCCCCATCGAGGGCGGCGGCCTCTTCGAGCTCCGGCGGCACGTTCGCCAGTCCCGCCAGGTAGATGACCATGACCAGTCCGATGTGCTGCCACACCATCACCGCGATGATGGTGAAGATGGCGTATTGCGGATCGCCGAGCCACGCCTTCTGGAACGCCCCGAGACCGATCGCGCCGAGGAACTGGTTCAGCGGCCCCTTGAACTGGAAGATGAACTGCCACACGTACGACACGGCGAGCGGACTGAGCACGACGGGTGCGAACAGCACCACTCGAAGGAAGTGCCGACTCTTCAGCTGTCTGTTGAGTGCAAGAGCGAACCCGAGTCCGAGCACGTTCGTCAAGACGAGGAAGGCGATCGCGATCACCAGCGTGTTGATCAGCGCTGTGCGGGTCAGCGGATCGGCGAAGATCCGGGTGAAGTTCTGGAAGCCGACGAAGTTCGGGCTGGTGAAACCGTTCCAGTCGGTGAAGGCGTAGACCGAGCCTGCACCGATGGAGAGGTAGAGGATCCCGACCACCAGCAGGATCGCTGGGAGCGCCCACCACCAGTAGCCGCTCACCACTCCGGCATACCGCCGTTTCCGGCCGGCCCCGGACGCACCGGGGCCGGTCGGATAGTGCGGACGTCGCGAGCTTCTCGACGGTCGATCGATTTCATCGAGGGCGGAGCGTGTAGACGTCATCGTCGTGCTTCCTGTCAGTGCTGTATCGCTACTTGGTCGGTCCCCAGGCGGAGTCCATCGACTCGAGGACCTGCTTGATGGAGGCCTGCCCGGTGAGCAGACCCTGTACTCCCGTCTGCAGCGCAGTGTAAACGGAAGCGTTCGGCCAGAGGAGGTTGGCGAGCGGGAAGTACTTGTCCTGGTCCTTCAGATACGGTGCGATCAGGGAGAACTCGTCGGGGAAGGTTCCCGACGTCACCGTGGTCATGGACGCGTTTCCGGTCAGGCCGGCATACTTGTCCGCCACCTTGGGGTCCGTCATGTACTTCAGGAAGGCCAGTGCCGCGTCCTTGTGCTTGGACGCCGCGTTCACGCCCAGCGCGTTGGTCGGGGACGAAAACACGCGGGTGTCCGACTCCGTCTTGCCCGGGAACGCCGAGACCTTGTACTGGTTGTCCGCCACCAGGTTGTGGAGGTCGGTGGTAGCGCCCGCCGGGGCGGCGAGGGCCATCGCATCACCGGAGGCGACCGCCGGGAACAGCTGAGCGATCGTTCCCGCCTCCACGCCGTCCTGGAAGCAACCCTTCTTCTGCAGGTCGAGGATGATCTGCAAGGTGTTCTGCCATTCCTTGCTGTCGGCGAAAGTCACCTTGCCGGACGCACGCTCAGAGTTCCACTTCGGGTCCTGACCGTACACCGCGGACGCCGCGACCGACATCACGAAGATGCCGGCGTTGGGGCCGGCCGCAGCAGCCAGGTTGAAGAGGGTCTTGCCCTTTTCCTTCACGGCGGAGCACTGGTCGTACAGGTCGGGCAGCGACGTCGCGGGGGCGTCGAACCCGGCTGCCTTCAGTGCGGTGAGGTTGTAGATCGTTCCGACAGGAACCATGTCGATCGGGATGCCGTACTGCTTCCCGTCCGCGACGAACAGGTCCTTGGCGTTGCTGGGCACCGACTTCGTGGCCCAGTCATAGTCGTTCATCGGCAGGACATAACCGCCCTTTGCGAAGGCAAGGATGCCGCTCGTGTCGCCTGCACCCGAAGTCGCCCAGAAGATGTCGGGTCCGTTGCCGGCCTGGAACTGGGTCTGCAGCACCTGCGCGTAGCTCGCGACCGGAGTGAGGTTCACATTGATCTTCACGTTCGGGTGCAGTTTCTCGTAGTCCGCGACGATCGTGTCGATGGGGCTGGTGTTGCCGATCGCTGTCTGGTTGTAGAGCGACAGCGTGACCGGCGCCTCGGGGTCGTAGCTGGCCGTGCTGGTCGAGCCGGATCCGCTGCACGCGCTCAAGCCGAGAGCGACCGCGGCCGCGACGGCCGCGACGGTGAGGAGGCGCTTGCGACGCCCGATGCGGGATTGCTGTGTCATGAGGACTGCCTTTCAAACTCCATCGTTTGAGCCTCAGAGGGGGTTCTGAGGCGCCCTGCCGCGGGTGCACTCACCCGTGGACAAAGTCGATTATGACTCCACTTCTGATTTTCTGCAACATAAGTCGCGACAATCTCAACAAAAAGAGAGAAAGGGACCGTCAGGCCTGGATTACCGGCGCGCCCGTGCGATCGACGACGACGTCGAAGGGGACGCCCGGCGCCAACTCTCGTGCGACGAATGCCTCTCCCCCGACGTCGAATACGCCGAGGTCGGTGATGATCCGATCGACCACGGCTTCGCCCGTGAGCGGCAGCGAGCAGCGGGTCCGCAGACGGAAGTCGCCCTGCTTGGTGACGTGCTCCATCAGCACGATGACACGCCTCGCACCGTGCACGAGGTCCATCGCACCGCCCATCCCCTTCACCATCGCGCCCGGAACGATCCAGTTCGCGAGGTCGCCGGAGGAGGACACCTCCATCCCACCGAGGATGGCCGTGTGAATGCGACCGCTGCGGATCATCCCGAAGCTCGCAGCGGAATCGAAGGTGCTCGCACCGCGGAGGAGCGTGACGGTCTCCTTGCCCGCATTGATGAGATCGGGGTCCACCTCGTCATCGTACGGAGAGGGCCCCACGCCGAGCAGTCCGTTCTCCGACTGGAGCACGATCTCACGGCCGGCCGGAACGTGATTCGGCACGAGGGTCGGCAGGCCGATGCCGAGGTTGACGTATTCACCGTCGGCCAGTTCGGCGGCCGCGCGCGCGGCCATCTCGTCGCGCGTCCATGCCATCAGCCACTCGCTTTCTCGCGTGTCACGCGCTTCTCGATGCTCTTGTCCCGCACCTCGTCGGGTGCGAGCACCACGACGGCGTCGACGAAGGCTCCCGGCAGGTGGATCTCGTCCGGATCGAGGTCGCCGGGCTCGACCAGCTCCTCGGCCTCCACGACGGTGTAACGCGCGGCGGTCGCGCACAGCGGGTTGAAGTTGCGGGCCGAGGAATGGAACACCAGGTTTCCGTGCCGGTCGGCCTTCGCGGCTCGCACCAGACCCCAGTCGCAGGTGATGCTCATTTCGAGCACGAAACGGCTCGGCTCACCGGCGACGTCAAACTCGGCGGTGGCCAGCGGAGGCGACGCCAGGGCGACAGTCCCGTCGGCCGCGTACCTCCACGGCAGGCCTCCGTGCTCGACGACGGTGCCGACGCCGGTCTTCGTATAGAACGCGGGGATCCCGGCGCCACCCGACCGGAGTTTCTCCGCCAGCGTCCCCTGAGGAGTCAAGCGCACCTCCAGCTCGCCGGAGAGATACTGCCGTGCGAATTCCCTGTTCTCGCCGACGTACGACGCGGTGATCCGCTGGATGCGACCGGCCTCGAGTAGCAACCCGAGGCCCTTGCCATCGACTCCGCAGTTGTTGGAGACGATGTCGAGGCGGCTCGCGCCTCCCTCGAGTACAGCCGCGATAAGGACGCTCGGGATGCCGCACAGCCCGAACCCGCCGACGGCGATGCTCGAGCCGTCGGCGAGCCCGGCCACGGCCTCCGCCGCGGACCTGACGACCTTGTCCACGGTCAGGGGGCGACGCAGCGCTGGCGGATGGTTCCGATGCCCTCGATGCCGGTCTCGACGACATCGCCCGGCTTGAGGTAGATCTGCGGGCTGCGACCGAAGCCCACACCTGCCGGTGTGCCGGTGAAGATCAGGTCGCCCGGGAAGAGAGGGATGTCCTGGGAGAGGTACGAGACGAGCTCGGCGACGCCGAAGATGAGCCCGGCCGTGGTGCTGCGCTGCATCTCCTCACCATTGACCGTGCACCAGAGCGGGATGTCGTCACGATCGGCGAACTCGTCCGGCGTGACCAGGTACGGGCCCGTCGGAGCGAAACCGGGGAGCGACTTCGCCAAGGTCGGCTGGGTGTTCGGGCCGAGACGGCCCTGGATCGCGCGGTCTGAGAAGTCCTGCCCGACGGTCAGGCCGGCGACGTGCTCCCACGCCTCATCCTGACTGACTTTGTAGGCCGAGGCCCCGATCACGACGACGAGCTCGACCTCCCAGTCGATCGTCTCGCTCGGCACGACCACATCGCCGAACGGGCCGGCCAGGGCCGCGGCCGTCTTGGTGAAGACGAACGGGTACTTCGGCAGGTCGAAGCCGGATTCCTTCGCATGCGGAGCGTAGTTGAGGCCGATCGCGAAGACCTGGCGGGGCTCGGGGCTTGGTGCGCGGAGACCGCTCTCGACGTACTCGACGGTCTCGGCATCCGTAACGCCGGCGGCCCAGGCGAGCACGTCGGACCAGCGCTCGAGGGCTGCCGCCGGGTCGGCCGGCAATGCGCCGGCGCTCGCACGCTCGACGTCGACGAGTCCATCCTCGAGCACGAGGTGCAGGCGGTCGTTCTGGTTGGCGAATCTCATTTTTTACCCCACGGGTTTCCCGAGTCCCCGACCGTGATCGTGGACTCGTCGTCGATTGGCGGAAGCACCTCGAGGAAGGCCTCGGGCAGCGGATTGCTCAAGTAGAAATCGGCGGAACCGTCCTCCGGGTGCCACATGCGCGGCTCCCAATCGGGCTGCACATTGCGGTAGCCGCCCGAGACGATCTCGACGCGCATGCCACCGGGCTCGCGCACGTAGACCGACATGGACTCTCCGTGGCCGTGCCGGCCCGGGCCCCACTCGATGGTCACGCCGTGTTCGCGGAAGAGCTCGGCCGCGCGGATGACGTCGTTGCGCTCATCCACCCACAGCGCCAAGTGGTGGAATCGGCCGAAGATGCCGGAGTCGTCGCGCAGGAGCGCGAGATCGAAGGTGTCCGCGGAGGCGAGCGTCGCGAAGATGGAGACAGGTGCGTCGGAGAGCTGCGTCCACTCGAGGAAGCGGCTCCCGAGCACTTCGTGGTACCACTTCGCCTCTTCGACCGGGTCGGCGGCGGGAAAGTTCACGTGGTCGAGGTAGCGGGCCGTCGCACCGCGGCCGGTGTACCGCTGCGGGCGCGCAGGGAAGACGGACTTCAGATCGTCAGGAGCCTCGTACCGGTCGACCTCCCAGAAGACCTCCTGGATCTGGCCGTTCGGCCCAGCGAACCGGTAAGCGGGCCCGTGACCCACACCGGCTGGGATCCAGCCGATGCCCTGGCCCGACTCCTCCAGTCGGCGCGCCGCCTCCTGGAGTTCGTCCGGACCCTGGGCACGCCAGCCGACGTGGCCCAGCGCCGGCTTCTCGCCCGCCGTGAGCACGATCGTGTGGTGGAAGTAGTCGCCCCAGGTGCGCAGATAGACGGAATCCCCGACCCGCTCTGTGACCTCCAGTCCGACGAGGTCGCGGAAGAAGGCGACCGACTCCTCGAGGACAGGGGTGATGAGCTCGACATGGGCGACCTGCGAGATGAGCTTCGTCATTGGATCTCTCTTCACTGCGCGAATGGATGTTCCCGCTACTCAGCGGTCGGAATTTACGATAAGTTTGTGAGAAACAAAAGTCAAACCGATTGCGACAAATGTTGTCGTCATCCGTCCTGCAAGGAGGCAGGTTATGTCTGACGAAGTCTTCGACGTTCTCATCGTAGGTTTCGGGCCCTGCGGCCAGGTCCTCGCCGCCCAGCTGGGCGGCCGCGGCCACAGCGTGTTCGTCGCCGAGCGCTCACCCGATCCCTATCCGCTCCCACGCGCCGGACACGTCGACGACGAGATCGTCCGCGTCTTCCAGGGCATCGGCGCGGCCGACGAGTTCGAGGACCGGGCCGTCACTCCACGCGGATACGAGTGGCTCTCCGCCGACCGCGAGACGCTGTTCGTGATCGACTGGAACAAGCCGACATCGTCGACCTGGCGATCCGACTACATCTTCTATCAGCCGTACCTCGAAGAGGCTCTCACCCGCGCCGCCCTGGCACAGCCCACCATCACGGTGGTCACCGGATGGGAAGCGGTCGCCATCGTGGACGAGGGAGACGTCTTCACGGTCGAGCTCCGTGAGGGCGCCCGGACGAACGGAGACCGCTGGCAGCCCACAGGGCGCACGCGCACCGTCCAGGCGAAGTACGTCATCGGCGCCGACGGCGCGAAGTCCTTCGTCCGCGGAGCGATGGGCGTTCGCTACGAAGACCTGGCTTTCGAGGAGACGCTCTCCATCGTCGACCTCCGGCTCGACGATCCGGACATGGACATCGACATGCCCGACGCGGGGCAGATCTGCGACCCAGTTCGCCCGATCTCGCTGTTCCGCTGGCTCGGCCGCGAGCACTGCCGATGGGAATTCATGCTCCTGCCAGGAGAGGATCCTGAGGAGCTGGTGAGCGAGGCCGGCTCGTGGGCGAAACTCGCGCAGTGGGGCGTGACACCCGAGAACGCGACCATGATCCGGCGCACCCTCTACACCTTCAATTCGCTCATCTGCGAGGACTTCCGCTCGAACCGGCTCTTCCTCGTCGGCGACGCCGCGCACCTCATGCCCCCCTTCCTCGGACAGGGAATGTGCACCGGCTTGCGCGATGTCACGAACCTCGCCTGGAAGCTCGACCTGGTGCTTCGCGGGACGGCCGGTCCCGATCTCCTGGACACCTACACGACCGAGCGACGCCCGCACGTTCGCGAGGTGACCGCGACGGCGATCGAGCTAGGCAAGGTGCTCTGCGAGCTCGATCCGGAGATCGCGCAGCATCGCGACGACGCACTCCGTTCAGGGATGGTTCCACCGACGCCTCCGCTCCCCGGGCTCGCCCACGGCGTCCTCCAGCGGACGCCCGACGGCGACATCGACTTCGCGCACGGCGCGGGGATCCTGGGAATCCAGGGTCACGTCACGCTGGACGGTCGAACCGGACGCTTCGATGACGTGGTCGGTCGCGGTTGGGTGGTGCTCTCCCGCAAGCACGGGCTCGAGCACCGCCTCAGCGACCCCGCCCTTGCGACGCTGGAGGCGCTCGACGCGACAGTGGTCCACGTCACGAAGGCGGCGATGCCTATCGAGGCGCACTCCGTGATGGACCGCGACGGCGGCTACGCCGCGTGGTTCCGGCGGCTCGACGCCGACGTGATCATCGTTCGTCCCGATTTCTACACGTACGGCTCTGCCGCTGAAGAAGACGCCGCAACCCTCATCGAGGGCCTCGCCGACGCACTCTCGCTGGCGACGCAGCCGGTGTGACGGCTCCGGGGATCGCGACCGGGTTCAGAGGGCCGCGATCCCCTCGGCCACCCGCATCGCGTTGGCGATCAAGGTGAGCGTCGGGTTCACGCTCCCGTTGGTCGGATGCAGTGAGCCGTCGCACACGTGGACGTTGGAGGTGCCCCAGACCCGACCGATCGGGTCGGTGGCCGACACCTCCGCCGAAGCCCCCATCCGCATCGTTCCGGCGGAGTGCTCCGTCGCCGGGGAACGGCGGCCTCCGCCGGCCGCGCCGAAGACATCGACGATGCGGGTGCAGCCGGCCGATGCGAGCCACTCACGCATCCGCCCGGTGAGATAGTCCCGGACGCGGGCCGTCGCGGGATGCTCCGCCCGATGGATCACCGCGGAGGGCATTCCCGCGGCATCGGTGATCGCCGGGTCGATCGTGATGCGCGCGTTCGAGGTCGGGACCTCCTGGCCCATCGTCATGACGCCCACGATCGTGCCGAGCGCATCGCGCATCGCCGCCTTGTGGGAGGCGCCCCACCGTGGTGCACCCAACGCATCCATCCAGTCCGCGTACTGCATCGGATACGGCGAGAAGGCGTCGAACAGGACGCCGCCGCCGAACGGGGCTCCTCCTCCGTGGACGAAGTCCATCGTCGCGACCGAATGACCGGGCCCGCTGAAGGTCGGGATGCCCGAGACACCTGACCCGACGAGGAGCGAGACGGCGTGCCCCTGGAGGTTGCGACCGACCCAGGCGTTGCCCAGAGCGGAGGCGAGTACCAGTCGCGGCGTCTCGATCGCGCCGGCCGCCACGATGACCCGGTCGCAGCGCACTACCCGGACGCGTGCAGGGCCGGGTCCGGAAATGCGGATCCGCACCGCCGACGCGCGGCCGTCCCGGTGCTCGATCGCGAGGGCCTGCGCACTGGTGAGTAGGTCGCACGATCCCGTGTCCAAGGCCTCGGGCAGGAATGTATTGTGGGCACCGTTCTTCGCATCGACAGGACACGTGTGGCCGATGCATTGCAAGCACTCGATGCACGCCGGACGGCCGTTCCTGGGCACGCTGTTGATCGCGAACGGGATCGGACCGCTCGCCCAGCCGGCCCGTGCGGCAGCCGACCCGAGCAGCTGGCGAGTCGGTCCGCCGGGCAGCGGCGGCATCGGATAGCCCACGTGCCCTGGCATCCGTGAGGTCAAGGGGCCGAGCGCCCCCGAGACGCCGAGCTCCCACTCCGCGCGATCGTAGTACGGCGCCAGCTCGTCGTAGCCGATCGGCCAGTCAGCCAAGCTGCTGCCCGGCGGCACCCCGTGCCGCCGGGCCATCTCGAAGTCTTCGGGCAGGAATCGCCACGACATCCCCTGCCATACACGGGTGCCGCCGCCCGTGCCCAAGGCATTGAGCCCCCACTCGTCGCCGCTCCCGTCGCCGTCGACCACCCACGATGATCCGTCCGGCTCGACGACGGTCCGCGGATTCCCCGCACCGGGTCCGAGCACCGGGTCGTACCGGGAGAGCCGCTTGCCGTGCAGGTGATCGCCCCACAGCTCGCGATCCGTGTGCGCCCTCCCGCGCTCGACGATGAGCACGCGAGCGCCGTTGCGAGCGAGTGTCCGCGCCGCGACGCTTCCGCCCGGACCGGAGCCGATGACGATCGCGTCGTAGTGCGGAAGGGGGTCGTCGACCGTCACCTGAGCCGTAGGACGGTCCTGGAATCCTCCCAGCGAGTAGCCGAGCATCGACCATCCCGCCGGCTGATGCTCAGCGTCACCTCCGTAATACCCTTCGCGGCAGACCCGCAGGAGCGCTTCCATCTCTTCGGGCGGCGTTCCAGACGACATCGCTTTGGAGACGAAAGCGGTCGCCGTCCCGGCATCGCGCACCCCAGCCCCGCTCGCACGCTCGGCGAGGCGGGTGAGCGGAGCGTGCGCCCAGCGGAGATCCCTCTCCCACGCGCGCTCAAGGTAGGCCGCGACGCCGCCCTCCCATCCACCGGGGTGGTCGTCGACGGGGAGGACCGCGTCGACGAGGAGGCGAAGGGTGTCAGCCCGCATCCGGCGTCGCGTCGACGGTTCGGTCGACGAACGCTGGCACCACCATCGGGGAGTCGCCCCCGAGATAGGAGATGCTCAGGGCAGCGCTCGCCTCGATGCGGACAGCGCTCGGATCACGGACGACATGGGCGGGCACCGCGATCTGCAGCGGGACACCGACGCCCCAATATCCCTGACCGCCGTCGTGCAGTGCGCCGTACGTCCGTTCGACCCCGTCGACGACGATGCGCCCTCCCGCCGTCGGCACAGGCGTGCCGTCGACAGAGAGGGTAAGGTCTCCGATACTGCTCCAGGGGAGGGCACGCATCCACGGGAGCCGGACGCTGACGACGTACCCGTCGTCAGCGCCCCGGAGGGCATCTTCGCGGATGAAACCAGAATTGAATGCCACCTGATCCTCCTCGACCGGCGTTCTTCTTCGTGGGCTTGAACTTATATCGCGCATCAACCAAAGTCAATGTATTCTGAACATAAGTCATTGATCGGAGGCAGCGTTGCCAGACGTCACCCTTGCGGACCCCCATTGGTCCGTCACCATGTTCTCATTCACGACCGAGCTCGTCCGCGGCGACCGGTCGCCGTTGGAGTTGATCGAGGATGTCCTCGCCAGCGGCGTCACGGACACGATCGAGGTCGACGGGCCGCAATGCTTCACGAGCCTGCCCGTGTTCCCGCCGGAGGAGGTGACGGCGTTCCGCGAAATGGTCGATCGGACCGGAGTGGGCCTCAGCATGCTGGGCGTATACAACGACCGCTTCACCCGTCCCGGGCATGTGTTCACAGCACAGGAGGGCGCCGACTTCATCTCCGGGCAGCTCGCCTCGGCAGCGGCTCTCGGCTTCCGCGATACTCGGATCGCCTTCCCGACCGATCCCGAGGTGCTCCGCCTCGTCGCCCCGTCCGCCGAAGAGCATGGCGTGCGCCTGCTCCAGGAGGTGCAGGGAGCGGCGACGCCTGATGATCTGATCCGCGCTCTGGAGGCGGTGGACCGCATCGGATCCGACGCTCTCGGCTTCGTCTTCGACCTCAGTGCATGCATGCCGGCACTGCCGTTGACCTACCTCGAAGCACTCCGCCGCGACGGGGTCCCCTCGTCGCTCGTCAGCTACCTGGACGACGCGTGGCGTGCCGATTCGCTCGACTCCATGCGGCAGCGACTGGCCGAGCTCTCGCAGGATCTTCCCCTCGCACCGGCCGCCCGCACGCGCTTGTCGATGCCCTTCGGCCGCTTCGGACGCACGACCGTCGCAGACTGGCGACCGCTACTCTCGCACTTCGACGCCATCCACCTGAAGTTCTGGGACTTGGAGGACGACGAGCTCCGCGTCTCGGCTCCGATCGCCGATGTACGGCAGGAGTTCGGGGCCATCGGCTACGACGGCGTGGTCACCAGCGAGTGGGGCGGGCACGAGTGGTTCGAGCTCGCCGAACACGGTGGTCAGGAGATGTCCGTCGGGCACCGCCGCCTCTACGACGAGTCGGTCGTCCTCGACCAGCAGTCGGTATGACGCGGCGGATCGCCGTCTCGAGCTTCTCCGTCTGGGAGGATCTCGGCGGTCTGCGCATCCCCATCCAGGACGAGCGTGGCGATCCTGCCGAGATCGTTCTGGAGCGTCCGCGGCGCGTCGATCTGCTCGACTTCCCCCGGCTGGCGCGCGAGCGCTTCGATGTCACCGACATCGAGATCTGCCAGATCCAGATCCGGGACAGCTCACCCCCGGCCATCGATGCGCTCGCCACCAGCCTCGACGACGCCGGGGTGCGACTGCTGAATCTGCCGATCGACGCTGACGGCGCCGAGGCAACGCGATGGCTGGACATCGCGGGCCGACTCGGGGCGAGCTACTGCCGCATCCGTGCGAACTTCGACTGGTCGGCAGAGGCGGTGGCCTCCTCGCTCACATCCTTCGTGCGGCTCGCGAGCCGCGCGAAGGAATCGGGTATCGAGCTCCTCGTCGAGAACCAGGGAGGCATCAGCGAAGACCTCGATCGCTACGAGGACTTCCTCGACCTCCTCATCCCCCTCGGCGTCGGGCTCCTCCTCGATACGGGGAACATCGAACCGCTCATGTCGCAGAGCAATGCGCGCACAGGCGGGGAGATCGCACCTCACCGTCCGTGGAACACCCGCGAACTCGATCGGGTACACCGAACCGTCGCCCGACTCGCCCCGCGCGCTGTCGCGCTACACGCCAAGGCGAACGGATTCGACGCGGACGGCGAGCACGTCCCGGTCGACCTGCGCGCCATCCTGACCACGGTCGCCGACTCCGGTTTCGACGGACCGGTGACGGTGGAGTACGAAGGCATGGTGGGAGACAGATGGAACAACACGGCGCGCACGCTCGAGCTGGTGCGTTCCGTCTTCTCCGGGACCAGATTGGACTCAGCATGAACGCCCCCATCCGGACAGCCGTCGTCGGCTACGGCTTCAGTGGCCGGCGCATCCACCTGCCACTTCTGCAGACGACGGACGGCTTCGAGGTCACCGCCATCGTCGCCCGCTCGGACGACGCCCGCCGCATCGCCGCCGAGGAACACCCCGGCGTCGCGCTCGCCACGTCCGTCGAAGAGCTTCTCTCCACCGGACCGGCGATCGACCTGTGCGTGGTCGGCACTCCGGACGACGCGCACGTCCGCACCGCCACCCCGCTGCTCCGTGCCGGGATCGACGTCGTCATCGACAAGCCGCTCACACCCACGGCGGCCGACGGCCGGGCCCTGTACGATCTCGCCGAACAGACCGGCGCGCGGCTCACCGCGTTCCAGAACAAGAGGTGGGACGCCGATTTCCTCACCGTGCGCGCAACGCTCGAATCGGGGATCATCGGTGAGCCCACTCGATACGAGGCGTCGATCGTGCGGTGGGCTCCGGAGGTCGGGCAGACCTGGCGCGAGCAACGCCGGCTCGGCACGCTGGATGGCCGGCTCGCCGACTTGGGCAGCCATCTCGTCGACCAGGCCGTCGCCCTCCTGGGCCCGGTCGCATCGGTTTACGCCGAGCTGGATGTCAGGCGCCCCGGGGCGCGGACCAACGACGACGTGTTCCTCGCCCTCACGCACCAGCAGGGCGTGCGGAGCCACCTGCATATGGGATCCGTGACCTCGCACCCCCGGCCGACCTTCGCGCTCCAGGGGTTGGCCGGGTCGATCGAGACACACGGACTCGACGGTCAGTTCGCTGCCCTGGCGCACGGAATAGTCCCGGGAACGGACCGTTGGCGCGAGTTCGACTCCTGGACGTCCCGCGTGCTACTCGGTACTGAGCCGAGCCCCGCACCGTCTTACGTGGGCGACTGGCGTACCTTCTACCGAGAGCTCGCCGATGCGGTCCACGCGTCCGCTTCCGCACCCATCGGACGGAACGTCGTCCTCCACGTGTTGGACATCCTCGAGGCCGCCCGCGTCTCGCACCGACGGGGCGAGACCGTCCGGCTCGACCCGCTACCGCGTCAGTCCAGCTCGCCCATCCTGTCGCGCTGACGACGGGCCAGTACTCGGTTGACGGCGAAGGCCGACACCATGAATCCAGCGATCAGAAGCGCTTGCGGCAGGATGGCCGTGTACCCCAGCAGCCCACTCACCGGCGTCACGAGCGCGCCGAACAAGAACTGCGTCCCGCCTTGCAGGGCCGCCGCGGTTCCTGGGTGCTCGTGGCCCGCGCGCTGAGCGAGCGTGATGAACCCGGGGTTCACGAAACCCATCCCGAGTACCATCACGAACAGGCAGGTCCAGGTGACGGGCAGGGTCGCCACCCCGAGCGCGGCCAGCGCGGCCAGCGCGGTGGAAGCCGACGCGGCGATTCCCAGCCCCGTTGCGAGCAGTGTCCGCACCCTTACTGTCGCGATCAGTCGCGAGAACACCAGGCTAGAGATCACGAGTCCCAGCGAGTTCACCGCGAAGATTACCGTGTAGAAGCCGGCGGAGACTCCGAAGACCTCCTGCAGGGCGAACGAGGATCCGACGACGTACGTGAGCAGCCCTCCTGAGACGAGGCAGCCGGTGATCACGAATCCCATGAAGCGGGCGTCGGTCAGGAGCGAACGGATGCGGGTAGCGTTCGCCCGCAGTCCGCTTCCGGTGCGGCGCTCTGGCGGAAGCGTCTCCGGAACACCGAAGAGCGATCCGACCGCCAGAAGGATGCCGACGGCCGCGAGCATCAGGAAGATCACGCGCCACGACGACACAGTGAGGATCAGCCCGCCGAGCACGGGCGCGAGAACTGGTCCGAGAGAGGTCACCGCTGCGATCAGTGCGAACTTCGAGCCGGCCTGGGCGCGTGTGTAACGGTCGCTGATGACTGCGCGCGCGAGCACGACGCCCGCTGCGGCGGCCCCACCTTGCAGGAATCGGACGATGGCGAAGCTGATCGGGTCCTGAATCACCGAGCACACCACGGACAGCACGGCGAACGCGAGAGAACCCGAGATAAGGAAGACCTTGCGGCCTTGGCCGTCACTGAGTGGCCCCCAAACCAGCTGGCCCAAGGCGAAGCCGATGAGGAAGGTCGTGAACGTCAATTGCACGAAGGTGGGCGTCGTCGAGAGCTCCTCGGCGATGTGCGGGAGCCCCGACAGGTACATGTCGGTCGCGAAGGGCCCGATCCCCGCGAGACCGATCAGGACGATGAGCAGCGGTTCGCGTTCTCGCTTCACGAAACCGCCTTCCAGCGCCGACGCTGGCGCTCTTGTGTTGATCTATGCAAAAGTAGGTTCACTGTGAACATAAGCCTACCGATCATCGCCGGCTACGCTCGAACGCCGTTCGTCCGCTTCTGCGGCGCCTTCGCCTCCCTGAGCGCGGTCGACCTCGGGTCGCGCGCCATCGCTGCCGCCCTCGATCGCGCGGGCGTCTCCGCAGACGAGGTCGACCTCGTCGTCGGAGGTCAAGTGCTCCAGGCCGGCGCGGGGCAGAACCCGATCCGCCAGTCCGCCGTCGCGGCGGGGATCCCGCTCACCACCCCCGCCCTGACTGTGAACGCGGTCTGCCTGTCTGGCACACTTGCCGTCGCGCAGGCAGCGCACGCCATCGCTCGCGGCGAGGCCCGCGTCGTCGTCGCCGTCGGACAGGAGTCGATGTCCTCCGCACCTCATGTGCAGCGCGGGTCACGCCTCGGCACGCGATACGGTGCGATCGAGTTGGTCGACTCGCTCGCCCACGACGGACTCACCGACGCCTTCGAGGAACGCTCAATGGGTGCGTCCACGGAGGACTTCAACGGACCATTCCAACTCACACGCGTGCAGCAGGATGCGTGGGCCGCACGCTCGCATACCGCCGCCGCGGCCGAGGCTGACCTCCTGGCCGAGGAGATCGTCCCGGTCGCCGTCCCGTCGCGACGAGGTGAGCCGACGGTCGTAATGCACGACGACGGCGTGCGACCGGACACCACCACGGAGAGCCTCGCGCGCCTCCGTCCAGCATTCTCGAGCACCGGAACCATCACCGCCGGCAACTCGTCGCAGATCTCGGACGGCGCCGCCGCCATCGTGTTGGTCGCCCCAATCCATCCAAGCGCCGCTCGACCAGGCGCCGTCCGAGTGCTCTCCACCGCGTTCGTCGCGGGGCCCGATGTCTCCCTCCACCGGCAGCCTGCGCAGGCGATCGCCGCAGCGTTGGACCCGACCGGCCGAGCCGCCTCCGAGGTCTCCATAGTCGAGATCAACGAGGCGTTCGCCGCCGTCGCCGTCGAGTCCGTCCGCACGCTCGGCGTCGATCAGGACCGCGTCAACCGTGCTGGCGGCGCCATCGCGCTGGGCCACCCGATCGGAGCCTCCGGTACGCGCATCGTGGGGACACTTGCACGCCAGCTGGCGTCGCTCGAGTCGGGCGCCGCGGGCGCCGCCGGAATCTGTGGCGGCGGCGGCCAAGGCGCAGCTGTCGTCCTCGAACGCGTCTGACCATCACCCTCGACGGCAAAGGAGCCAACCGATGACACGAACACCGCCCGACGACCTCCTCCGCAGAGTGGAGCGACTGGAGGCGATCGAAGAGGTCAAACGTCTCCACAATGTCTACGGCTACTACATGGACCTACTCCTCTACGACCAGGTCGCCCCACTGTTCGCGGACGACTGCGAGATCCGCTTCATGGGTGGGATCTACCGAGGGGCCGCTGGCGCCCACCGCCTCTTCATCGGCAACCTCGGGAGCACGTTCACGGCGTCTCAGAATGCTCCGCAGCGCGGACGAATGGGCGAACACATCATGCTGCAGGAGGTCATCACGGTCGCCGACGATGCACGCAGCGCGAAGGCCCGCCTCCGTCACCTGCTGAAGGCGGGCTTGCACATGAGCGTTCAGGGTGTGGAACCGGAGGTCCGGGGCGGCGTGCAATTCGATCAATGGATCGAGGGGGGCATCTACGAGAACGAGTACGTCCTCGTCGACGGCGTCTGGAAGTTCCGGAAGGTCGACTACCAGATCGAGTACTTCGCCACGGTCGACGGCGGCTGGGCGAACACCCCCGAAGGCTACGAGCCCTGGTTCACACGCACCTACCCCGCCGACCCACTCGGCCCGGACGAGCTGATCGACCCGAAGCCGCGACTGTGGCCCGACCGGGTGGTGGTGCCGTTCCACTATCCGAATCCGGTCACGGACCAGGACGTCGTCGTGGACACGAGCATGGCCATTGAGACGCGCTGAGACAAGGCTCGGCCCGTAGTCCAGGCTCCTAGACCGAATTGGTTCTGAGTTACCGCGCAAGGACACCCGAGCCGAGTGTCGTGTGCGTGGAGCTTCTGAGTTCCGCCGGTCGACCTAGAGAAACGAACGGCGCAGCACCCGCCTCGGCCGCAATGGCGGCAAGCCGTCCGATAACCGTATGCGGATCGGCAGCTATCGCCCATCCTTCGGCCACCAGACGACTTAGCGCCTCCACGCACTCAGTCTTTTCATCCGCGGACGGATTCGCCGAACCCACCACACCAATCAGTCCGCCCCGCAGTTCCGGGCCCATGTTCGCCGTGCTGATGATGAATACCCGCATCCCAAATCACTCCCCTGGTCGATCGTTTTGTTTGCCTTTCCGGCGGAGAGATCGATGGCGAGTGGGAGGGGCGGGAGTGCCGGGACCGTGGAATACCGCAGGGAGCGCAGCGAGTGAGGATATGCCGCGAAAGCCCGGCACGGAAGCACCGGGAACGAGCTACGATCGACCACCGGAAAGACACACAAACCGGCAAAGGCAGCGCCGCCGACGGCGGCTCCACGGGCGGCCCATCGCGCACGGGAAGGGGGCAGGCGATCTCCGACGCCCCTGACTGCTTATCTCCCGCGAGATCGGCTGGCGCGCTCAGCGCGCGACGAGAACCTCACGAGTAGCTCTGTCGGCGCTGGGAGCCCGTTGCGCGGATCGAGGCCCGCCTGTCACCGAGGCTTCCCCTGTGCGCCTGCCGTTCGTGGACCGTGAAGCCTGCGGCGATTCTGCGGTCGAGCGGCTGGGATGCAAGCCCCTGCCGGGGCCGGTCCCCCGCCCTTGTTCGCACGCGCTGCGCTGATTTCGCGCGAACGAGCGCTCCTCCCCGCCCGTTCCGGGTGGCGTCCCGGCCGCCCTCCCTGATCGGCACCCTGTGCCTTCACGGCACCACGAACAGTAAGGAGCGGGGATCATGAGCACCCTCATCACCGACAGCGACGACATCATCCACTTCACCGCTGTCTTCGGGCAGATCGACCTCGCGGTCGACATCGCACCAAAGCTCGGCTGCACCGAGGTGGACGCACTCGCGGGCCTGTTGCGAGCACTCGGGGAACCCGCACTCGCCGACACCTGGGTCGACGCTCACGCCGTCGACGATGAGCTCGGCGATAGGCACTACCAGGGCGACCCCACCCCGTATTTGGTTCCGGTTGACCCGATGGATGTGCTGCAGTGCGACAGCTGCCAATGAGGTGCCGCCGCCGCGGGCCGCCCCGGCGGCGGCGGCAACCGCGTGCGCCCACTATTGCCCCGCCTCCGGCGGGCTGTCCTGGCTGTGTGGAACCGGCGACGCCGGTGCTGCCCTGTAGGACTCTTCGCCTGCTCCGGCCGCTGAATCATATTGGGGCGCTCCCCCGCCGCCAACGGCTTTCGCGGCATATCCTCGCTCGCTGCGCTCCCTCCGGTATTCCACGGTCCTCATGGCGGCTCCGCCACGCCCGAATCTGTTTCCCCTTGCCGGAACGGCAAAGAGAACGATCCACGAAAACAGACAAGGACGAACATCATGACCACCACCAAGCCCCGCACCCGCAAGGCCCCCACATCGACGGACCCGGGAGATCTCGCCGCACTTGTCTCCGCAGGCACAGTCACCATCGAAGCCATCGACGTCGCAACAGCCCAGCTCGACCCGAACGTGCGCACCGACACCACCTACACCGCCGAGTTCGCCGAATCCATCAAGACCGACGGCGTCCGCGAACCCGTCTACGCCCGACGCGACAGCGACGGCACCGTCTACATCTGGGACGGCCAGCGCCGCACCCTCGCAGCACAAGAGGCCGGAATCCCCACCATGCTTGGCATCTTCGGCCTCACTCCCGCCACCGTGAAGGACTCCCAGCGCATCCTGGACCAGCTGCGCACCTTCAACCGTGCAGACCTCACCCTCACCGACCGGATCACCGCGTACGAACAACTCGCCCTCGACGGCATCAGCGAGACCGCGATCGTCCGCGCCGCAGGCGAATCGCGCGACCTAGTCAAGAAGTCCCTCACCGTCGCCCGATCCGATAGCGCCAAGCAGGCCACCCAGGACCACGGGCAATTGTCGCTGGACAAGCTGATCCTGATCGCCGAGTTCGACGGCGACCAGGACGCCATCGACCAGATCACCCTCATCGAAGACGACGACGACCTCCCCTACGTCGCGCAGGAGATCCGGGATGACCACACCATCCGCGAGATCACGGCGAAGCTGGTCGAGCAGTACGCGGCGGACGGCGTGCAGGTGTTTACCGAGTGGAGTGGGCTGCGTTCCCTCGACCGACTCACGGACGCGCCGGATGACGCCGATGACCACCCCGCCGTCACCGCCGAAACTCACTCTGCGTGCGAGGGCCGCGCCATCTATCTCAGCGTGTGGGGCAGCGGCGAAAACGACTACCGCACCGAGGAGGTCTGCACCCGCCCCGAGCTGCACCACGACCGCTTCGGCAGCTTCGGCAACACGGCGAGCGCCGCCATCCCGGCGAACGAGACGGATCAGCAGCGGCAGGAGCGCGAGG
Organism: Leifsonia sp. NPDC058194; assembly: GCF_042883605.1. Classification (NCBI taxonomy): domain Bacteria; kingdom Bacillati; phylum Actinomycetota; class Actinomycetes; order Micrococcales; family Microbacteriaceae; genus Leifsonia; species Leifsonia sp. NPDC058194. Next base: position 409,080 of record NZ_JBHVVL010000001.1, read on the forward strand.
ACGCGGAGGCCGCCGCTCGGAAGGCCGAACGGGCGCGGGTGCTGGCGAACAACAAAGCCTGGCGCACCGCGACCACCGTCCGCCGCGACTGGGTCACCCGCCTACTCACCCGCAAGACGCTGCCCAAGGATGCGATCGTGTTCGTCGCACTCACTCTCACCGAGCACGCCCACACGATCACCGACTACAAGGGCGGCGACCTCGTCGGCACCTTCCTCAGCCAGCCCGACAACTACTACCCACGCTCCGCCGCTGCCACGCTGGTCGAGTCCACCCCGACCAAGGCCGGACACGTCGCACTGGCGGTTACGCTTTCGGCTCGAGAGGAACGCGCTGAGGACGTCGAGGGGTGGCGGCACCCGTCCACAGTGATCGGCAGCTACCTGCTTCAGCTCGAAGCATGGGGGTACAAGCTCTCCCCGGTTGAGCGGATTGCTGGCGGATACCCGGAGACCGCCGACGAGGCGCAGGCGGCAGCCAAGCCGGAATCGACGGAGGGTCACGAAGATCGCCCGGACGCGCACTGAGAATCGTCGGATGGTCGGTCACCGCAACGGGTGGCCGACCATCGTCGTGTCACCACGGGATCAGCGGCGGCGGCCCTCGCGGCCGGCCGCGAGGGCGGCCCCGTCCTCCCTCGCACACCCTCCCGGTCGACCTTCGGTCGGCGCCGTCGACGGAGCGCCGGGATGGAGCGCCTGCGGCGCCCTCGAGTTCTTTGCCGATTTCGCTGTCGTGAGCATACGCACGCCCGACCTCCGCCCGATGAACCCGACCGCCTCGCTCCCACGCATGGCTCGGGAAGGTGCTCCGCACCTGCGATCCCCCTCTCCCGCACGAATCGAGGTGGTCGGAACCCCCGCCCTCCGGCCCGGGCGCACGACGGCGCACTGCGCCGAAACCGGCAAAAGAACGATGAGGGAGGAAGGGACCATGGGAACCAAGACCAACACCCGGACCGCAGAGGACCGTCAGACCGAAGCAGAAGCACTACACACCTCGATCATCGACCAGGTGCAGCAGCTCGCCGATAGCGGACAGTGGCGGCGCTTCCTCGACTTTGCCCGCTCCTTCCATTCCTACAGCCTGAACAACCTGCTGCTGATCCTCGCCCAGAATCCCGACGCGACCATGGTCGCCGGATTCCGGCAATGGCAGGCCAAAGGACGCCAGGTACGACGCGGTGAGAAGTCGATCAAAATCTTCGGCTACCGGGAGAAGAAGCCGGCCGCAGAGGACGAGAACGAAACCTTCGACGAGGCCACCCGCATCGTCCGCTACTTCCCCATCCTCTCGGTCTTCGACATCGCACAGACCGACCCGATCGAGGGAGCCGAGCCGATACCGGAGAACCCCTCTCGCGGACTCACCGGCTCAGACGACCACGGCCTCGTCGCCCCACTCACCGCATACCTCGCCGCGACTGGATGGGACATCCAGCACACCCACTTGGCGCATGCGAACGGATACACCGACCCCCGAGAACGCCAAGTGATCCTTGCCACCGGCATCTCCGCCGAACAGTCCGCCAAAACCCTCATCCACGAAGCCGCACACATCGAGTTCCACCACGTCGACGACATGGACGAGTACCGGCAGCACCGCGGCCGGATGGAAGTCGAAGCCGAATCCGTCGCCTACATCGTCGCCGGCCTTCACGGGTTCGACACCAGCGCCTACAGCATTGGCTACATCGCCGGATGGGCAAACGAGGATGCCGACGTGATCCGAGAATCTGCCGCCCGAGTCCTCAAACTCGCTCACGCAATCGCCGAGGTCATCGACGATAGTCCTTAGTCCCGTCGGCGGCGCGCCACGGGCCGCCCGGCCGAACGAGCCTGGTCTATGGCCCTCTGGACCGCACGCCGCCGACAGAGCCACTCGACTGCCGATCGACGCGAGTCGACCAATCACTAGAAGTATCGAGTCAGCGGACGTAGTTCCGAATAGAGCGCAGCTATCTGTTCTTCAAACCAAACCCGATTCGAGGAACTCTCGCCCCACGCGACACGGTCGCCGTTCTCCATGAAGTCGGCGCCGATAATAGGTACCTGGGGTTCTCCCCAGGTCCACATCTGCTCTCCAATGAACTCGCCCCCAAAAAGACGTCCTCGATAGCCGCTGGTCCGACCGAATTGGTAAGCCAACGCGGCTCTAAATTCGGCCTGATTGTGGAGGGTTTGATAGTCAAGATCACCCGAAAGTGCCCGAATGAATTCCTCGAGGTCTTCCCGCACGATGCGACTGGCCGGGTAGAACCACTTTGTTCCCCCCATCCGCGGAAGCTCGTTCAATTGGTCGTGACCGGTCACGGCCCAAGGGTTAAGCACTGCCCACGCGGGCTGCGGCTTGCCCTCGCCGTTGAAGGGATGACTCCAAGTTGCATCCTGCATGATTCTGCGAGCAACATCCTCATGCCCAGCGAGCAAGGCAGCCATCGTCCCAGCGCGCATTAGCAAGAGCGCCGGATAGTGGGTATATGTATTCCACCAGCTGTTGATCTGTTCTGCTCGCCGCACGGCCATCGCCCGCTTTTGGACGTCGACGAGCAAGTCGGTGTGCTGTCGATCACGATCGAGAAGTATCGCTGTGGTGAAGAGGCGAATCAGGGTCGCCGACCGACTTCTGAGTTGGGCGAGTCCCGCTTCCAACTCAGACCATTCGGTAGGTTGCGCGGAGGAACTCAGTTCTTTCACAAACACAGATAGGCGAGTGAGTTCGACATCAAACAGGTCCCGCACTTCGATGTGCCTGGTGGGGTCCGGCAAGCTCTTCTTCAAGCGTGAGATGGCGAGATTCACGGAGTCCGGTGTGGCGCTCATTGTCTCGACGGCTTCCACGCGACTCAATAGGTCGGGAAAGAATTCGTCTGCCAGCTGTCCAGGTATTCGGTGCGCTCCCGACCGGGCGGTCAGTCGCTTGGCCACGACCCCCAACTCTGACCGCGCAACCCAGTAGAGCGGATACCGTCGATTTGCGCTTGCCTCAATCGCTGCGACGAGTGCAGTGTCCCACTCACCTGACCAGCCGCAGATTACCAAGCCGTACTCGTCCAACACGCGTTTCAAGAGCCGGGCGGTTGCCTTAGGGTAGCTCGCGAGTTCGTCGATCGTGTTGCGCTGGTCCAGGCTGGCATAGTCTCCGTGCAACTTGATGATGGTGCAGGCCATGTGCTGCATCGGTTCCATACCGGAAACCTGCGCGTCGCTCTGAACTATCTGCGGGCTCACACCCTCCGCCTCCAATGCACGCTCTATGAGGCGGTCAAAGTTTGTAGTGACAATGACCCGGACGATTCCCTTCCGAACCAGACTCGCGATAGCTTTGTGCGCTTCTCCAGGAATCTTTCTCTCGTACTCGCGATCATCTTCCGTTGGTTCGAAGAACTCGGCGAGAAGCGCGCGACGCGACGCCCGCGTCGAACCCAGACCCGCGAGCAACGACGAGTAGCCGAGTTCACCATCGCCGTGCGTTTCCCACCAGATGCTTGCGTCAAAGTCATCACCCACACTGTGGCCCGACGCGACTGCCATCTTTCTGACCAGCGCCTCGACGACTCCCCAGCCTGTCGGGATTCCCACGCCTGTCGAAACACCGGATCCGATAAGCAGCGCATAAACACCAGGTTGGCTTTGAAGGGCAGTTGCAAGACTTACTTGCGGATCGAAGCTCGGCACGGCCCCAGGATATTTGGGCGATCGCAGAATTCGGGCACGATTCGGTGAAGGTGTCGTCTTTAAGCAAGCGCTGCAAGCCCACAAACGATTCAGGCGGCGATCACGTAGAGGGTGCAGCACCATGGAAAGTGGGGGGGTGAGACAGGACCCGACTTCCAACTCTCAACCCAATGCACGCAGGCACTCTTCGAGATGTGCGCGCCATCTGCGCGCCAGATCGGACGCGCGTGCGGAACGTGGGGTTGTGCGAGGTGGTGTAGCCAGGTGGAAACGCGGGCAGGCTTCCCAAGGGGTGAAGCAGGCCACCGCGTATGCCTTCAATGGGGTCTGTGACGCGACCCTGACCGCCCGCACCGCCGACGGTGCGCTCGCTGCGGCCGGTTACGCGGACGCGGTGATGAGCCGGTACATCGTGGAGAACGGTGCCATCCGCGACGACCTCCTCACTCGGTCGCAGCTGAAGGAATGGGTCGACGGACTCGACCCCCTCACTGGTGAGCGGCGGGGGCGGGATCTGGAGTCGCCGGTGGCGGATCTGATTCTGGATGCGACGATCAATGCTCCGAAGTCGTACTCGATCGCCGCGATGCTCGACCCGGAGTTGGCGGCCGCGTACGAGGATCTGCAGGACCGGCTACGGGACCGGATCATCAAGCTCTGGCAGAGCGAGCTCAACGCCCGCCGCGGCAAGGGCGGCGTCATCCGGGAGAACCTCGCCCGCGTCGAGGTGGTCGAGTTGCGGCACGAACGGTCGCGGTCGCTGGATCCGCACAAGCACCGTCACCTGTGGCTGAACGTCAAAGTCCAGGGTCAGGACGGGCGCTGGTCGAACATCGACACCCGGGTCGCTCTCCGCTTCCAGAACGTGGTCAACGCCGAAGGCGACCTCGCCTCCCGCACCGACCCCGCCTGGGTGACCGCGCTCGCGGCGAAGGGCTTCACGCTCAACGCCGACGGCGAGATCACCCAGCTGCAGCACCTGGTCCGGCCGCTCTCGAAGCGATCCGCTCAGATCGAGGCGAACAAGGCCGCCCGAGTCGCCGAGTGGAAGCAGCAGCACCCCGAGCAAGAGCCTTCCCACGAAGTGTTGAGTCAGATCGATCGATGGGCATGGGCAGCCGGACGCCCAGACAAGCCGGCGAACCTCGACACCGGCGGCTGGGCCGCTCTCATCCGCGACGAACTTCTGACCGCCGATCCCTCACTCGGCAACGACCGTCCCGCTGGCAAGGTATCACCCGAGTCTCCCGATCACCTCGACGTCGCGCTCCTCGCAGCGATGGCGATCGTCGATGCAGACGCACGATCGACAGGAACCGGCGGACGGTTCAGCGAGATGGATGTGCGCGCCGGCGTCATCCGCGCACTCTCGCAAAGCGGCATCGTCGCCACCCGGTCAGAGCTCGGAGGGTTCATCGATCAGATCGAGATCACGGCCACGCAGACGCACACCGTCACCCTGCTCAGCCACGCTGGCACGCCTCGACACATCAAGCATCTGATGGCCACGTCGACTGCCGTGCTGAAGGCCAGCGTCGCGCATCGAGTCGAGCAGCTTGCCCGGGCCGGCGCGCCGCTGGCACTTGAAGAGGTCGCGGCAGTCGGGCGCCTGGTCGAGCCCGAACGTGGTCTGAACTCGGAGCAGCTGGATGGCGCCGCGGCGATTGCAGGAAGCGACGCGATCGTCTGCATCAGCGGAGCCGCGGGCACCGGCAAGACGACGATGCTCAAGGTTGCCGGCGCAGCGCTCCAACGCCGGGGCCACAACATGATTATCGTGGCCCCGACTAAGAAGGCCTCGTCCGTAGCGGGACGAGAAGCCAACAGCGCTTCGTCATCCCTCCACCAGCTCCTCCACGACTTCGGGTGGCGATGGACGTCCACGCCGAGCGGCGAAACCTCCTGGGCCCGGCTGGCCCCAGGCGAGATCGACCCAAGCACCGATCGGATCTACGAGGGTCCTCGTCGTCCGGTCACGGTAGGCGATCGGATCGTCGTCGACGAGGCAGGCATGATGGAACTCGAAACAGCGAACGCGCTGCTCGAGATCGTGCAGCAGACCCACGCGAGCATCGCGTTGGTCGGTGACCAACGGCAAGCTCTGCCCGTCGGGCACTCGGGAGCGATGGCACTACTCTGGCGGCGAGCATCCAGTCACATCGAGCTCACCTCGGTCCTTCGGTTCAAGGACCCTCGGTGGGCGGAACTCTCGCTACGCCTGCGCGATCCTCGCAGCCCCGAGGACGCAGCGGGTGTGGCCGATGAGCTCATCGACAGCGGCCACGTCGCTCTGGCAAATAACGACATCGACGCGCGCGAACAGATGGTGGAGGCTTGGTTCGCGGCCGCCCGTGAAGGCCAGTCGATTGCACTGGTGACCGCGACGCACTCTGAGGCGCAGGTCATCAGCGCGGCGATACAAGCCAGAAGGCTACAGAACGGGTCACTCTCTGGTCTGCGGACAGCGAGCGGGCAGGACGGTCAGCTGCTCACCGAGGGCGACATCGTGCAGACCCGCCGTAACGACGGCCGGACCGGAGTCGACAACCGCCAGACCTGGAGCATCAAGACGATCACAGATGACCATGTGGTTCTAGCGTCCACAACAGACGCATCTGACCTCCGTAAGGTGACGACGGGCTACGTCGCTGAACACGTACACCTTGGTTACGCATCTACCGTCTACGGCGTTCAAGGAGAGACAAGCGATCGCTCTCTCGTCGGACCGGGTGTCGACGCATCAGGGCTGTACGTTGGACTTACCCGAGGACGAAAGCGAAACGACGTGGTTCTCGTCTCAGCTTCGAGGGCAGGTGCGCGATCTGAGCTCATCGAGATGATGCAGCGGCAGCCCGTCGAGGAGAGCATCGAGCGATCGCGTATCGCGGCTCAGCAAGAGCTTCGGCGCGCGGCTACCAACGAGGCAACTTCCGTCGAGAGGCAGATACCGCTCGCGAATTGATCGATCTCGTCACGCTCGCCTGCAGAACGCTAGCCACTCTCGAGCCCCATAACTAGCAAGCGAGCGCCGAGGGGATTCGCACCCTCGAGAACAGCATCCGACGGAACGTACAAGAACAGCGCAACTCCGTAGCGATCGGCTTGTTGTTGCGCCACCGGTCGAACGCCACCTTGTTTGAAGATTATCGCCTGGCGACCATCCGCCGACGATAGTTGTGCCGCTCGGAGGATGGGATCAACATCAAGGTTCTGACGTTCGTTCTGAACCCAGGCGACGTACCGCGCGCTATAAATGTCACAGACTGCCCTAGCCGGTCCCGCGGCAACGACCGCTTCTCTTGCCCCGAGGTAGACCATCCAGTCCCGGCACAGCGCGACAGCTCCTTCAGTCGAGACACCGAGGGGCATCGGTTCTGGTTCCGCGCTGTGCACGTCCACAGTGTCCACCGAACTTCCAATCGAGAACAGTCCTACTTCGGAAGACGGAACGTGGACGGCTATTTCGTCACGCGGACGTTCCTCGCTCCGATGCGAATCAAGTCGCCATTCCTTCCAGATAGTCCTTCACATGTGAAGCGAAACGAACACTGTGAAGCACGTACCCCTTCTTTGAGCAATGAGTATCCATCTGACCGCTGACATCATGCCCAACCTTCCCGACGATGCAGATGATGATGTCCGCGTCACTCATTCCGTAGATCGTAGCCTTGAGGTTGCCAGCCTTCTTGTGTCGCTCGCTTGCAACCCAAGTAACGCTTGAGCCTTCGATCCCTAGTACCTCGCCCAGTGTCCCGATGACGGATTCCTCAATCTGGCCACCGACAATCAATACACGTTTGCCAGCGAACCAATCCCGATAGTGGACCCTCATCTCCTCAGGTGTGGGCAGGTTGGGTTGGAAGTGCAGCGCGAGCCTTGCCGGAGGCTCAGGAATGCAGCACACGAATTCTGATTCAGCTGGCCAAGCCTCCGGACTCGTACCCAAGGCGATTGGCCGAGATGAAGCAGTGCCCACGATGTCGTCGACCAGGAGCTGATGGTTAAGCGCTGACCCCGAATACTGAGGGTCAAGTGCGTTTGGCATGTCTTCAGCTTGATGGGCGAGCGGTCCACGAGATAGCACGTCACCGACCACCTTGTGCACAAGCTGCCCCATCGCACGCGGCGGCTGGAGAGCATTCATACCGTACTGCTCGGCGAGGACGTTCCATACCCGTTGTCCCAAACGAACCCGTCCGTCCGAGACCCATTCGAAGAACGGAGCCCATGATGACAAGTTCGCGTCTTGCGGAAGGGCGATCTCGGGACCGAGCAGGAGTACGCCCGCCATCATGCCGTACCAGCAAGCCGAGCCTGGATCGCTCGGACAATTTGGCGAGCATCATCCTCTTGTGCGTCAAAGAACCCTGCAGGCCACTCGTCAAAGTCGCCAAGCTCTGAGACGGTCAAGTTTCGGACAACTGTCGCGCTGCTCGATTGCTCAGCGAATAGGACTTGGAGTTTCGCAGCGCGAAACCGATCCTCCGCAATTCGTCGTCTGATCCGAGTAATCAGGTATTCGCTATGCGTCTCTACGACGAATCTGACGTCGATCCTCGCAAAAAGGAAGAAGTCGGCGAGCCGAGATTGAACGCTTGGGTGAAGATGGAGCTCTGGCTGCTCAACAAAGACAATAGACCCCGGTGGAGCCGAGATGCCGGCTACGAGGATCGGGAGCAGCTGGCTCGCCCCAACGCCAATGGTTGTCAGGTCACGATCCCTACCCTGGACCTCGAGGTTCACGCCCCGACCTAGCTTCCCGAGGTCGAGAACGCGGATTTGGTCTCCGATTCCGAGATATGAACACCACATCGAGACAGCCTCGGGTAGCGAATGGCGGTGGCTTCGATTATCCCAATCCCGATATACGATACGGCGATCCTTCTCGCGTGTGAGGACCTCGGCGGTGAGCTCGCCCTTGATGCCCACCGGCAACGACTGCACCCGTTCGTCCCACGCCCCATGAACGACTCGAGGCTCATCACGCAACGGTCCGAGATATCGGACTTGACCGCCGAACTCCTGCAGGGCCAATCCGATGCTGGATAGCACCTGAAGCTCGCTATCGAACTGCGATGAGACAGTGTCCTCGAGAATTCCATTCCGGAAGTACCGAAGTGAAGCCCTGTAGCCGAACGAGCTGTAGATGGGCGCAATTTGGACCCACTCGTTTATGGCCCTCTTTGCTGCTGCCCTTTCAATGAGCGCTGACAGCTGATCTTCGGAAAGATTTGCGATGTCCTTGGCTGTCCACCGCGATGGCGGGCTCTGGATGCGGCCGTCCTGCTCGGCCGGCCCTTCAATGCCTAGCGCCTTCAAGAACGCGTCTTTGCGCACAAGCGAGCTCAGTTCACTGATGACCTCATACGCCATCCGATCGCCCTGAATCAACGTGGAGAGCGCTCCTCGCATATCGCGAACAATCGAGTTTGCGTCGCGATGTAACACCAGCGAGGTGGGCGTCAATCCGAGGAAGCCAAGGTACATTCGGCTCGGTGCACGCCCGCCTGCGATGTCAGTGACCCTCAGATAACTGACTTCGCCCGCGCTAGTTATGGTCGAGAGAACGTCAGCGTCTGATCCATTCATCCGAGCACTGGTAGCAGCGAATCGAGTCACATTGGCCTCGTCCGAGACGTTGAATGACACTGGAATGAGCGATGAGTTGCTCTTGTCAGGTGCCAGGGCGATCTCGACACGCAGGATCTGTCGTCTTCGGGTAGGGCTGCTCGACGGATCGAGCTGAACGTCAAAGCCCAACTGCACTGACTTCTGGCCATCGCGGACGACATCATCTGGTAATCCGAGTCGCACCAGCGGCCCATTCAGGACGATGGGCCCCCCGCGAGTAACTGTTTGAGCGACCATCAGCACGGACTGGATGACCGACGATTTTCCGGAGCTATTGGCGCCAGCTAAGACAGTAAGTTGCGGAATCGAAAGCTCCGCATCGCCGAGCGCTTTAAAGTCCGCGACCCGCCAGGTCGTAATTGACGCCAAGGAGTCCCCCATTCGATCACACAACAACTTAGCCGCGATGGCCAAGCCAAGTCGCGCCAGTTAGCGTCGAACGGGGAATCGCCCCCAGGATTGGGGCGATGGCAACCGCGGCGATTGGATATTGACGCAAGAAGGGGGCGGATGAATCCGCCCCCTTCTTGCCATCTATGCCATTGATGCGGCTTCGTGCGCTCGTTCCCGTATTGAAGTCGGCCCGGTAGCGCTTGCCTCCGGGCCGTCAGCTTTTGGGGTGCGTCGCGCCACCTCCGCGGTCGTGTACCGCAGCGACGGACCGACGGCGTCGGCAACGATCTCGGTCGCCGCGCGCGCCTCGCCGCTGGCCGGGTCGGTCCAGTGACGGAATTCGAGGTTGCCGTTGACGACGATGGTGTCGCCTTTGGCGAGGCTGTCGCGGACGTTCTCGGCGGTGCGGCCGAAGACGGTGGTGCGGTGGTACTGGGTGTCGCCGTCGACCCATTTGCCGTCTTCGAGTTTGCGGTCGGTGACGGCGACGGTGAACTTGGCGAACTTGGTGCCGTTCTCGGATTCGCCGTAGGCGGGGTCGGCTACGAGGTTGCCTTCGATACTGATGGGGACTCGTGTGCTCATGGGTCTTGCCTTTCGGTAGCGCGGCCGTTCTATCGGGTCGCTTCTACCCACACGTTCCGTGTCGACCGACTCGAATGCGCTCTCAGTGCGCGCAAACCGACGGTCACGAATGAGCTCGCTGAATCCACTCAGCCCAGTCGGACGTCGACGTCCCGATCGAACCGGCTTGTGGCAGTTCGGTGTGTTCGTTGTGGCATTCGCCGCTGTACCAGGTGGCCAAGCGTGGGATGGCGGCGGCGAGTCGTTCGTGCCACCCAATAGGCCCGTAGCCGGCGTCGAGTGAGTCGTAGGAGACGAGCCAGGCGGTGTGGAGGGCGGAGAGTTCTTCGACGAGTGCGCCGTGTTTGAACCAGCACGGTGGGATCTTCCGGGCGGGGAGATTGTATCGCCGGGTGAACCAGGTCACCCACTCCCCTAGGTCGGTCCACGTCTCAGGGGCGTCTGCGTCTTCGAGGGTTCGCCAGTTGACAACGCTGACGCCGAGCATGTCGGGACCACGCCGAGGAAGCTGCTCGTCCCATCCCTCGGGCAACGAGTCCAGGAGGTCCTCGATAGGGGTCTCATCTCCACTCACTGCTGCTCCAGTGATTCGACGTACCGGCCGAGCTTGGCCCGGAGCCGGGCGATCGCCTGGGCGGACGCGGTGCGGCGTGAGACGAGCCCAGAGAGCGCACGGTCGCGGTCGATGAGCTGGTGCAGGTACTCGTGGCATCGCGGGTGCAGCGCGGTGAGGTCGTCGTGCTTCTCGCGGGCGGCCCAGCCAGCGGGCGTCTGCAAGACGCCGCGGTAGTCAAGATGGTGTAGCTCAAGGGTGCGCGGTGTGCCGGTTCCGAGGCAGAGCGCGCATTGCACCTGGCCGGACCGCCGGTGTTCGGTGGCGAACCAGCGGTCGCGACGGGCAAACCAGGCGGGCGAGCGGAGATAGCGGGTGCGGTAGTTGTTGTCCCAGGCGGGGCGGCGGCGGTTGGACATCAGTTCCGCTCCGCTGTCGTGTGGCGGCGTTCGATGGCGGCTTGATACTGCTCGCCGAAGACGATTTGTTGATCAGCTTCGGTGGCCTTCTTGCCGGTCTTGATCTGGCCGGCGTCGGGACGGTCGGTCCAGCCATTCAGGTCGAGGAGGATGCCGCGGCGATTGCGGTAGGCGAGGAGTCCGACGGATTCGGGCATGCGGCGGATCTCGTCGAGGGTCATGACGGGGATCTTTTCGTTGCTGACATTGGTGGAGGATCCGCTGTCGTTGTAGCTGTGCCCGGTGGTGCGGATGCGGCGGCTACCAAGGAGAGATTCGATGTCGCGGAGGTGGTCGACGTCGGAGGCTCCCCCGAGGAGGAGCTTGGCGGTGGCGGCGGACCAGATGGTGTCGGCTTCCGATCGGGACCAGGCGGTTTCGGCTTGGGAGAGGGCTTGGAGGACGACGATGGTGGAGATGCCGATGCCGCCGCCGTCGGCCATGATCCGGGGCAGGGCGGGCCAGGAGAACATGTTGGCGATCTCGTCCAGGATGAGCGCGAGCGGGAGGTCGAGTCGGGAGCCTCGTGACGCGAGGGCTTTGCGGCGGGCGGTCTCGACGATGTCGTCGAGGACGGCGCCGAGGAAGCCGCCGACGGATCCTCCGCCGGCGCCGGTGCCGACGAGGTAAAGGCTGTTGGAGCCGGTGAGGAACTGGTCGGGGTCGAACTGTTCGCCTGGGCCGGGGGTCATGGCTTTCCGGATGGCGGGGATGGCGAGCGGGCGGACGGCGCCGGAGACGCCGAACCAGGAGGAGGCGAGGAGCTTCTCGTCGCCGTTGATGATCGCGTCGAGGTCTTCAGCCCAGCCGGGGGTGCCGTGGTTGGTGAGGACGTTGACCGCTTCCAATGCCAGGCGTGGGTTGGATCCCCAGCGGGCGATCGCGTCGGCGTCGCGCCCGTCGACGGCGGCTGCGTGAAGGAGCCGGGAAAGGACCGAGGAGGAGATGTGTGCCCACTCCTGGTTGGTCTTGGATGCACCGAGTGCGGTGCCGGCGACAATCGCCTGACCCCGCTGGTCAGCGACGAGAGGGTCCTCGCATCCAGTGACAGGAGATATCCGGAGCGCAGAGCGCACGCCAGAGAGCTCCTGAGGGTCAAAGACGGTGACCTCGCCGACTCGCGCCCGCTCGCGCATGGTTGCAGAGAGGTTGTCGTTGCGGGTGGAGGTGGTGATGATCGGGCCGTCCCAGTCGAGGATGGCGTTGATGATGAACCGGTATCCCTTGCCGGAGCGCGGTGCGCCCTCGACTACGATGGAGTCTTCGATGGAGACGTAGATGTCTTGCCCGTGGGAGCGGCCGACCTTCCAGCCCACCGCTTCGGGGGTTGGATCAAGTAGCGATGGGCGGAGGGTCTTGGCGCGACGAAGCGTGGCCGCACGAGAGGTATGTTTGCGGATCTCCCCGGGTTTGGCCAGACCCTCGCGCATCCGCAGTTCGCGGATGAAGTGCCGGTCGGACTGTCGGTAGCGGAGCCACCACGACGTCGCCGCGACCTCCATTGCAAGAAGCAGGAGCAGCGCGAGGACGTCGAGGATCCGAATCAACGCAATGGGCGGCGTGCACCCGGGAGCCAGAGAGTAGCCGGTGGAGTCGCCACCGATCGCGAGCTGGAGCCCGGCAATGACGCTGCTTGGTGCGCCGCCGGCGCCGCAGACCGTGTGGAGGGTCGCGGCTCCGATGGCGGTGGCGAGGCCGCCGAGCACGGCGATGCCGAAGATCGAGTAAAGGGCCACAGTGGCCCACGGTGAGCGGTGGCCATTCATGCGCGTGCACCGCCGTGAGTGTCGGTGCTGAAGATTCTCATCTCGTAGTCGGTGCAGATGTTGCGAACTTTCGCGACCCGGTCTTGGCCGATCTGCCAGAGTCCTTCGCCTTTGTGGAGTTTGCGGACGAGGTCGGCTTGGGTGTCGTTCCAGCCGAGGATCTCGCGGGAGCGGGCGATCTCGCCGGAGTGCTGGGCGTAGGAGATGCGGGTCTCGCAGTCGGCGAGGAGGCCGAGGGCGCGGGCGTGCAGGGCGCTGTTCCGGTCGCCGAGGGAGTCCAGGTCGGCGACGCGGTGGAGCAGGTACCAGTTGCTGGTGCCGAGGTGGCGGGCGATCTTCTCGTCTTCGACGCGGTCAGCGAGGCCGTCGCCACCGGAGACGTCGTTGAGGAGTTCGACGGCGGCTTCCTCGTGGATGATGACCCGGGCCTGCCGGTTCGCGCTGAGCGCGGATCGGCGGATCCAGTTTGCGGTCGCGAGCCGGGCCAGTGCCTGCGCTTCCGGCGATGCGCCTTTGAGGGCGGAGGTGTCGACGACCATCATCGGGGCGTTCGCGTCGAAGCGGACCGTGGAGGGGCCGTCGAAGAATCCCGCGAGGTCGCCAGAGACCATGCGGCGCAGGCTGTGCGCGAGGCGATGGCCGGCGTCTGCGACCTCTTGCGGGAGCGCTTCGTCCGGGTTGACCAGCCGGTCATAGACGTGGGTGATGATCACCGTGCTCTGACCGCGGAGGGCATCGAGCGCGACGTCGAGGGCGGTGTGCTCGACCGGCTCGAGATTGCCACCTTCGCGGAGGCGGCGGATGATCGTCTTGACCGTCGCACGCCGGTACTGAAGGACGTTCTGGTTCCAGTCCTCATCGCTGAACCCGGGGTCGCGAGGGCCTTCGTCGAGAAGGTTGATCCGTGCGGCCTTGCCGGGTCCAACGCTGATCGAGGTGCCGCCGACGTAGTCGGCAACGCGCACCCACTCCCCGTTGGGGTCGTGCGGGACGGCGATCTTGCGGCCGAGGCGGGCGAGCCGGGATCCCCACGACTTGGCGAGTACGGACTTGCCTGTGCCCTTCACTCCGAGGATCGCGACCGAGTGGGAGCGGACGGCTTCGGCTGAATACGCGTCCCAGGGGTCGAAGCAGAACGGGGCGCGAGAGAGTTGGTTCTCGCCAATGTACGCACCGGTGAGGATGTCGCCGGTCTCGGCCAGGAACGGGTACGCACCGCCGAGGACTCTGGAGGAGCAGCGGTGTGCCGGCGGCTCGGCGCGTAGCGGGCCGCGCAGGTTATGAGGATGCTTCCACCCCCAGGCTGGCATTTTGGACGCCGGCAGCTCCGCCACCTGAAGCCTCCATGCGGCACCCTTCTGTTCGGTCGCGGAGGGCTGGGTACGGCGGCCGCGGACGCCGTGCGCGGCGGCGGGGATGTGTCCGATGACGGCGGTGGGCTTGGCCATCTCACTCTCCTTCCATGGGCACTGGGAGCACTGCGGTGACAAACCCGGCGGCCTGCTGCCCCGACATGGAGGCGAGCACGAGGCGGGCCGGGTGGGAGGCCTGGTCGATGTCGGTGCGAGCCATGGCGAGGCCCTCCTTCGACTCTGCTGAGGTGGTGACGAAGCCGCGGTACTGGACGTCGCCGAATCCGTCGACGAGGTCGTGTTCACGGATGGCGAGGTCCTCCTCTTCTCGCAGGTGGGTGAGCGGGATTCGGGATTGGAGCTTGAGACGGATGGTCGCAGCGGTCTCCATGTCGGACTGGGCTCGGTTGAGCTGGGCCAGCGCCTTGTGTGTCGGGACGGGGCGCACCTGCAGGGTGATGACCCGGGTGGCGTCGCCGGCGTAGAGGAGGGGTTCGAGGAAGCCGGTGCGGACATCGGTGCGAGGCCACTCTGCGACCCAGAAGGTTTGGTGCCAGGACTCGTCGACGCGGATGCTGTCCCAGTTCTCGTCGATACCCATGACCGGCGGAGGCGATGCTGCGGCCGAAGCAGTCGGGTCTTCACGGCGAGCAGCTGCGGCAATGGGGTCGGCGGCGACGGCGAGGAGGTCGTCGAGTTCGTCCGCGGTAAGCCAGCCGGCGGGGGCGAGCCGGGCGTGCTCCATGGCGGTTTCGATACCGGCTACGCGCTCTTTGAGCACGGAGGCGAGGCCGGTCATCCCTTTGCCGCCGTCGCGGATAGCAGCGTTCAGCGCGCCGGTGTCGAAGGTGAGGGTGATGTAGTTGGTGAACCCCATCGATCGCTTGGATGCGGCCTGCGTGAGGGCCCAATACTCCTGGCGCAGCTCCGGGGTGACGTGAGGGTCGAACTCGTCCTCGCGGGAGATCAGGTAGTCGCGCAGTTCGTTCGATGAGGCGCGGTCGACGCGGATGCGGATGGTGGTTTCGCGAAGGCCGGGGAGGTTCTCGAGGGTGCTGAGCCATTCGACGAAGCCATCGTAGGCGGCCTCCTGGGTGCCCTTGTCACGTAGCGCCCACGCGCGGGATCCGACGCGGACGGTGACGGAGGCGAGGCGGCCGCGGGCGTTGTAGACGAAGGCTCCTGCACCGGGGATCTGAATTATCTGCACGTCGCCGAGCGCACCAGGCAGCAGAAAGCGGGAGGTCACGGTGGGGGTGATGGCTTCCACGTGGGCTTGGCCGACGTTGAGGGAGGCGAGGCTGACGCGCATCCACACGTCCCTGCGGAAGGTGGTCTGGCCCGCGACCGTGCGATAGAGGTAGCGACCGGCCTGGGCGGCGATCGCGAGAACGGGTTCGCGGCGGTAGGTGGCGACGGCCAGGAAGCAGACGACAGCCGCAATGGGCAGCATCACCCAGACGGCGTTGGTGTCGACGAACAGCGTCGTCAGCAGGATCGCGATGCTGGCGCCGATGACGGTCAGCTGGAGGAAGCTGAGGCCGAGGAGGACGCCGCGGCGCTCGCGGGCGGCGAAGCGGACGCGGGGTGCGCCTTCCTCGGTGATGAGCTGGTCGGCGGTGAAGGTGGTCATCGGTTATCTCCCAACCTTGATGACGCGTGCGGCAGAGCGCACGGGTGCGGAAGCGGTTCCGGCGCGGGAGACCTGGTCGCGCACCGAGAACCGGTGGTGGAGGGCGGTGCCGACTTCGGCGCCGGCGAAGGACACGAGCTTGGTCGCCCACAGTGGGGAGAAGGAGGCGACGATCACAGCGCCGGCGGCGACGAGGATCACGCCGATGCTCTGGCTGGACTTGCTCAGTTGGACAGCGAGGAGGATGACACCGGCGGCTAGCGGCTTGGCGATCAGCAGCCCAGTCGCAAGGCTCATCCATCGCTGTGCCCACACGGTGAGCTTGGGCTGGCCGATCATCATCAGCCCGACCGGTGCCATCGCCGCGAGCGCGAGGAGCCCGAATTCGCGGATGGACATGGCGATGAAGAGGAACAGGGAGGCGATCATCATCAGCCCGACGATCAGGAGCGCCATGACGTACTCGCCGACCGCTCCCTGGGTCTGTCCGCCCTGGGCGGCCATGAGGTAGATGACGCTGTCTTTGCTAAAGCTGGCGCTGGCCATCGCAGCGCCGGTCGCCTGCTTGGGTGCGTCGAAGATGCCGACCACGCGCAGGAGTCCGTCGCTGAGTGCGCCGCCTTGGACGCTGGTGGTGAGGTTGCGGGTGACGTCGTCGGTGATGCCGGAGAACTGTTGCATTCCCCAGACGCAGATCGCGCTGAACGGGATGGCGAGGGCGGCACCGGCGGCGGTGCGGCCGATCCGGGAGGTGTCCTGGATGATCATTGCGATGCCGATCTGGACGAGGGCGATGATGATGATGATCGGTGCTGTCACCGCGACCCAGAACAGGAACTGCGAGTGGGCGATGTCCCAGCTGCCGGGGTCGACGTTGGTGTTGAAGGCGCCGGCGATCATGGCGGCGATGAAGTCGCCGAGGTTGCGGATGGTGGAGCCCATGAAGCCGGCGATGGCTTGAGAGGCTTGGCAGCCGAAGTCGGAGACGAAGCAGCCGTAGTTCGGCGAGAAGGGGTCCTGCGTGGCCAGCTCGATCATGAGTGATCACGCCACGTGGAGCGACTGGCCCCAGTTGACCAGCCCGGCGATGCTGCCGGCGACGGCGACACCGGCGATGCAAGCGATCACTCCGACGATGCCGCGCTTCTGGACGGTCCCGTTGCTGGAGATGTGACCGACGGCGATCGCGCCACCGGAGATGAGGCCGCCGATCAAGGCGCAGATGAGCACGATCGCGAAGGTGACGTTCGCGACCGACTGGAGGGCGGAGACGCCGGGGCCGGAGAAGTCCGGGGTAGGGCTGTCGACAGCGAAGATGTGGATGATGCGGGTCTGGACGGCGACGAGCGCGGTGTGGATGGTGTTCATGAGTGGGTGTTCCTCTCAGCGGTTCGGTCCTTCGTAGTTGGTACGGGCAGGTTCTTGCGGCGCGCGGCGAGGATGCCGATGCCGGCGATCCCGGTCAGCGCGGCGACGATGATAGCGAGCAGACCGACAAGGTTGGCGACCAGGTCCATCTGGGATCACTCCCCTCCCCCGCCGGTGGTTGTGCGGAGTAGAGAGGCGGGTAGTGGGACGGTGAGGTCGTTGGCCTGGCCTTCGCTGGGGATGTAGACCTTCAGGAGCAGTTGGTCGACGCCGGAAGGCAGGTACCAGGCGGTCGCGAACGAGGTGCTCTTCTCGTTCGGGATCGACCACGTCGCCCCGTTCGTGAAGAGCCCGGAGGGCAGCCACGGCAATCCGGCGTGCTTGGCGGCGGTCGGTCCGTCGGCGGTAGCGAGCACCGCGGGTTCGGGGCGTCCGTCGAACTTGGTGCCGGTCAGGGTGATGCCGGTGATGTCCTGGGTGGTGGCGTTGCCCTGTGCGGGTGTCCACTTGCCGGTCAGGGTGACCTTGATGAGCACGACGGGAGTTCCGGCCGGGAAGAGTTCCTGGGTCGAGTCGGGGAGAGTGCAGTGGCAGCCGTGCTTGGCGGCGAAGGTGCTGATCGGGTAGACATCGATCCAGACGGTATTGACGATGCCGGAGGCGGCGGGCATCGCGTCGGTGCTCGCAGTGGGTGTCGAGGTGGCGGGAGCGACGGTTGAGTACCCGTGCTGCGGGGCCGGCTTCGTCGCGGTGGCGCAGCCGACGAGGGTGAGGCAGGAGGCGAGGGCCGTGAGTGCGGTCAGCTTCTTGATCATGGTGTTCACCTCGGTTTCGTATGCGCCTTCGCTGACACGTTCCGTGTCGGTGTCGCGTTTGGCGCGCATTTCGTGAATTGGGTCAGGGCACCTGGAGGTGCTGGTGGTTGCAGGTGTCCGGGAAGTCGCTGGTGAAGTTCGTCAGCGCGCCCAGGCGGATCCCGGCTCCGGCGCGGCAATCGGATTGGCCAAGCGAGGACCCGTGCGGCGCATAGGGGTCGAGGGTGTGGATGAGTTGGACGGAGAGGTCGTCGGCTCCGGTGAGGGAGCGTTTGTTGACGGCGTAGAAGTCGACCGCCTTGCCCTTCCAGTGGGCGGAGGCGGTGCCGGCGCCCGGGGTGGATCCGGTGCAGCGGCGGTTGAGGTCGCTGACGCCGACCTGTTGGAAGGTCTGCACGGCGATGGCGATCAGCTGGAGCACGTGCGCGTCGATCGTGCAGTCCGGTGTCGCGGTTCCGTCGGCCATGTTCAGCACCTGCTGCTGGTAGCGCTGCTCGAGGAAGGTGAGCTTGCCGTCGTTGATCGCCGCAACGAGCAGAGTGGCTGCTGCACGTGCGTCTGCCGGCACCTGGCAGGTGCCGTTAGCGCTTCCGCTCAGGGCTGCGACGACGTGCTCTGCGGCTTGCAGGAAGGGCGTGTAGTGGTCGGGGTCGGCGTTGATCTGCACCGTGTGGGCGACGAGGGTCGGCTCGGCCGTTTGCCAGTTCGGGACCTGGAGCATGCGGGCGTAGAACGCTCCCGCCGCGGTGGCGGGATCCATCCGGGCTTCGCGCGGTCCGTAGCTGGCGCCCTGCTGGAAGACGCCGATGGTGGTGTTGTCGACCGCGTCGCCGTGGTCGAGGTTGCGCAGGCCCGACTCACCCATCCCGACCATGACTGCGATCACTTCTCCGTGCGAGGGCACGTTCATCTGCTGGCCGACCGTGATGATCGTCGCCGCGATGGTCAGCTGATCGGCGCCGTACCCGTCGACTGTCTGTCCCGCAGCCACGCTAGGTGCCGAACCTCCGCACGCTCCCCCACCTCCGCCGGAGAGGCCCGCGCCCAGGGCGAGGACCATCGTCACCGGGAGGGCGACGAGCGAGACCGGGATGACGAAGATCAGCACCACGGCGATGACGAGCAGGTTCCTGGTCGTCGGCGGGTGACGGACCGCGCTCGCGGCGACACCCGCCGCAGCGCCGATCATGCTGCCTCCTGGAGGAGAACGGTGCGGGCGATCGTCAGGAGCCGTTTCGCGGTCGCGATGCGGGCGCGGGCGGAACCCGGGTGGATGTGCAACGTCGCCGCGATGGTGTCGGCGTCGTACCCGATCATCTCGGCGACCTCGCGCAGGCCGCCGCGTTCGGGGACGCAGCACAGGATCACCGATCCGGTGATCGGCAGGTTCGCATCCGTTGCCGCCAGAGCAGCCCGCACCGTATGCGCCGTCAAGGTGACACGGTCGCGGACCGAGCGCAGCGCGCGGGCGGTGAGGTGGTGGGATTCGGCAACGTGATCGGTGTCGCCGTCGCTGAGAGCGATCTCGGTGATGACCGCCCAGTCGGCCGGGCCCACGAAGTCGGCGACCAGGCTCATCCACCGGCGTGCGTCGAACCGGCGCACCAGTACTGCGAGTGGGTCCGGAGTCGATGTGGACTCGATCTCCTCGGGCAGTTCTGCAGTATCGCGGAAGTGCTTGCCGAGTTCACGGCGGACGATGTTGCGGGTGATGCCGAACACAAACGCGTTCGGTGTTCCCTTCGACGGGTCATATGCGTTGCCGCGGTGCCAGACGGTCTCGCGGACCGATTGGAGGACGACGTCGACGTCGTCGGGACGAGTCCGCATGCGGTAGCGGACAAAGGGACGCATGGCGTCGACGTTGCGGAGCAATTCTCCGACTCGATCATCGAGCACTGCATCGACAAGGTTTCCCTCAGCCACGGGATCACGACCTTCCCCTAGTCAGGTGTGGCTTGTTGTGAAGGATTCGGGCTCGGGTCCAAGACCCGTCAGGAGCGTCCGCCAGCGCGTTTGATCACGGCAGCGCGGAAGTCGGCACGAGGTTCGGGGCCTCGGGGGCGTGCCGGGATCGAGTAACGGAAGGTTGACGACGACGTCGGGGGTTTCCGTCTTCGCCACGATGCATCATCGCCGGCCTGACTCGATTCGAGAGCCGTCGGATGCAGTGGACGGGATGGAAGTGGTGCGCTCCATTTGCTGCCGGACGCTACCCCTGAACGGGGGCCATCGATGGATGGCGCGCCGTAGTGAACGCCTTGTTCTACTGGCAGCTTTCGCATTGGAGATCGTCGATCGGATCAATCGGAACGAGATAGCCATCGACGAGCTCGCCACGGCGATCAGAGGCGACGGCGCCAGCAGCACTCACACCATCGCGCCGGTCCTGGTCTGCGCGCTCGCCTCCAGCCATGCGATCACCTCCGCCCGCTTGTAGAGGACGGTGCGCGGGGTCGGCTTGTAGAAGCGGGGCCCCTTACCCTGGTAGCGCAGCTGCGCTAGGGCAGCGAGCGAAAGGCCGGTCAGCTCGACCACGTCGGCGGGCTGAATGAATTCTCCTGTCATCTCAATCTCCTCCGTTTCGACAACTAGAGAGCTATTGATCTGTTGCGATGACAGTAGCGCGCATTCGTTGCTTTGACAAGCATTGAAGGCTTAGTCTGTCGATATGACGGACTTTCGATCAGAATCGAGCCTCGGCGGTCGCATCAAGCTGGCACGACGCCAGCGCGGTTTCCGCACAACCCGAGAGCTTGCCGACGCCATTCCCGGAGGCAACGTGACGTCCGCCGTGCTTGAGAACATCGAGTCGGGACGCAAGGCCGACATCAGCGTCAGCCAGCTCCTGAACATCGCGCGCGCACTCGGGATCCCGGCATCGTTTCTGCTCGCCCCGTTGGGCACACCGAACGCGCCCCTCGACCTGCCAAACCTCAGCGACGACTTCGTCGACATGACGGCGGCGGAGTTCGACTGCTGGCTGTCAGCCACACCTGCCAGTTCTTACCGGCCACGCCTCGCCGCCGAGCGGACGGACATCGACACCTTGAACACGCTGCGAGAACTCGGAACGCTTCGCCGCGAACTCGACCGCCTCCACATCGTGCTCGAAGTCCACGACGCATCGGGCGATCCCGACCTGATCTCGTCGAACGACGAAGTCCGCGGCCGAATCGAGCGGGTCCTGGATGAGGCTCGCCGCGTCAGCGGCCTGCTCGCGACCGCAGGTATCAGCGACGGGACTGCCGCCTAGGAGGTGCCACATGGGGAGCGTCGAGCCGTACGACAGCGCTAAGGGACGCCGGTACCGGGTTCGCTACCGCAAACCCGACCATCGCCAGGCCAGCAAGCGCGGCTTCACGACCAAGCGCGAAGCTGAACTCTTCCTGGCATCCGTCGAGGTCAAGAAGGCTCGCGGCGATTACATCGACGCGTCCACCGCTCGCGTGACCATTGGCGAACTGGGCGTCATCTGGCTCGCCTCGCAAACGCACCTCAAGCCGTCGTCCGTGGCCGCCATCGAATCGGCCTGGCGACTGCACGTCCTACCCGCGTGGGGCGATCGCCCCATCGGTGGCATCCGTCACAGCGACGTCCAGGCCTGGGTCTCTGGCCTCAGCGCCGGCGGGAAGGAGTTCGGCAAGCCGAAGTCACCCGCACTCGTCCACCGTTGTTACGGCATCCTCGCCGCGATCCTTGACGTCGCGGTACGCGACCACCGAATCGGATCGAACCCTGCGCGAGGAGCAAACCTCCCCCGCAAAGTCTCGCGCGAGCACCGGTACCTCTCCCATCGCCAGCTCGACAGCCTCGCGAGCGCGAGCGGATCGCACAGGACCCTCGTCCTCCTTCTTGGCTATACCGGGCTCCGCTGGGGCGAGGCCACCGCGCTCCGGACGAAGGACGTGGATCTGAGACGCCAGAGACTTCACGTCGTCGAGAACGCCGTCTTCGTGCGAGGCGAGGTCATCGTCGGATCACCGAAAACCCACAAGCGCCGAAGCGTTCCCTTCCCCGCCCTCCTTCTCGACGGCTTGGCGGAGGCAATCGACGGCAAGGACTCCGACGCCTTGGTCTTCCCCGGGCGCTTCGGCCAACACCAGACCACTCCAACCATCAGGGAGAACTCCTGGCTCGACCGAGCGCTGATCTCGGCCGGGCTGCCGTCGATGACGATCCACGACCTTCGCCACACCACCGCGAGCCTTGCCGTGTCTGCCGGCGCCAACGTCAAAGCGGTGCAACGGATGCTCGGCCATGCGTCTGCAGCAATGACGCTCGACGTCTACGCCGACCTGTTCAACGACGATCTCGACGAGGTCGCGAAGCGGCTGGATGAGGCTGCTTCGTCCGCGCTCGATCACGCGCGTCCAACGACACTCACGTCGTCCACATCGGATCACCCGAAGACGCCCTGACACGATTCGATGATCTGAAGTGTGTCCAAATTGTGTCCACATCGGCCCGGAAACAACGAAACGGCAGTCCGCTTCAGACTGCCGTTCCCAGTGCTTTCACCTGTTGTAGCGAGGGCGGGACTCGAACCCGCGACACCACGATTATGAGCCGTGTGCTCTAACCACCTGAGCTACCCCGCCGCGGCCTCCACCGAACATCGGGGAGACGGAGCCCCCTGTGGGAATCGGACCCACTACCTCTTCCTTACCAAGGAAGTGCTCTACCAATGAGCTAAGGGGGCGAAGCCGGTCCTGGCCGGAAGGCCCGAACGATTTTGGCAACCGTAAGAGAATACCATCACCGCGAGGTTCTTCCGACCACCGCGGACGCGGCTGTGCACAGGCCGGTCAGGCGGCCCGGGCCGCCTCCGAGGCGCCGTCGAGCGCGTCGAGCTCGGCGGGGGTCAGTTCCAGCGACACGGAGGCCAGGAGGTCCGGGAGCTGGTCGAGGGTGCGGGCGCTGGCGATCGGCGCCGTGACGGTCGGCTGCGCGGCGAGCCAGGCGAGCGCGACGGACGCGACCGACGCCGAGTGGGCCGCAGCGACCTCGTCGAGCGCGGTCAGCACGGCACGGCCGGTGTCGTCGAGGTACTTCGCGGCACCCGCGGCGCGGGCGCTGTCGACGGTCACCCCGTCGCGGTACTTGCCGGTGAGGAAGCCCGCGGCGAGCGCGAAGTACGGGAAGACGCCGAGGTTCTCGCGCTCGGCGATCGGACGGTACGTCTGCTCGAACGAGCGCTCCACGAGGTTGTAGTGCGGCTGGAGGGCGACCGCGCGGTGCAGGCCCTCGGCCTCGGTGATGCGGAACCACTCCTCGATGCGCTCGGGGGTGTAGTTCGAGATGCCGATGTAACGCACCTTGCCGGCGTCGACCAGCCCGGAGAGGGCGGCGACCGTCTCCTCCAGCGGAACGGTCTCGTCATCGAAGTGGGCGTAGTAGAGGTCGATGTACTCGCTGCCGAGGCGCTGGAGCGAGGCGTCCGCGGCGCGACGGATGTTGTCGGCGGCGAGCCCCTTGAAGTCGGGGTGCTGGCTCACCTTGGTCGCGAGCACGACGTCGTCGCGGTTGCCGCGGGCGTCGAACCATTCGCCGAGGATGCGCTCGGAGTCGCCGCCGGTGTTGCCCGGCACCCATGCGGAGTAGCCGTCGGCCGTGTCGACGAAGTTGCCGCCGGCGGCGGTGTAGGCGTCGAGCACGTCGAAGGACGTGTCCCGGTCGGCGGTCCAGCCGAAGACGTTGCCGCCGAGCGAGAGCGGGAAGACCTCGAGGTCGGAGCTGCCGATGGTGCGACGGGGTGCGGTCATGGAGGCCTCTTTCGATTCGTGTGGTTCTGTTCGGAGCGGTCCATTCACGCTAACGCGACCGACCGGTGGGAATTCCGAAGAGGCCTGAAGATGTGGAAACGTTGCGTCGCGCGTCAGCCTGTGGTGGTCGTGTTGAGATCCACGGCGCCGAAGGGGAAGGGGAACCAGAACGATCCCGCGCCGTCCCACGTGTCGATCGGCAGCAGCAGGAACCAGACGACGCTGATCAGCCAGGAGGCCGCGGCGACCGCGACGGCGACGATCGCGGCACGATTCAGGATGGCGACAGCGCGCGCGACCGTGGTGGCCTGCCGCAGGACCCGCCCGATGGCCACGAATACGATCACCGCCAACGCGATGTACACGAACGGACTCGGCCGGAGCGTGAGCGTGACGCACGACGACATGATCGCCGACGTGTCGCCGGGCTCTCCGCCTGCCGGGTCAGATCGGTGCAGCGACCCGAGGACGCCTGGGTCAGCACCGAATAGGCGAGGGCGGCCACGATCACGCAGATGAGCAGGCGGCGCACCCGCAGCAGGATCGCCGCCCCCGGCAGCGTGGACAGCTCCGGCGGAGCGGCTGGCATCGTCGGCATCGGTTCCCCCCTCGGTCGACTCCTCGATCATGGCATAGCGGGCCCGTAGGGTGGAGGGATGGACGTCGCCGCCCCTCCCTCGCTCTCGGCCGACTGCGCGAACTGCGCCGGTCTATGCTGCGTGGCGCTGGCGTTCGCGAAGTCGGCTGACTTCGCGTTCGACAAGGCGGCAGGCGACCCGTGCGACAACCTCGACGGCGACTTCCTCTGCCGCATCCACCCGCACCTGCGCGATCGCGGCTTCAAGGGGTGCACGGTGTTCGACTGCTTCGGCGCCGGCCAGCACGTCACCCAGCACACCTTCGGGGGCGCGACGTGGCACGACGGCGGTGAGACCCGCGACGGGATGTTCGCCGTCTTTCCCGTGGTCCGGCAGCTGCACGAACTGCTCTGGTACCTGCGGGAGGCGCTCCGTCTGCCGGCCGCGGCGGCCCTCCACGCGCGCCTCCGTGCGGCGGAGCGTGACGTGCGCGCCGCCGCCGACGACACCCCCGAGCGCATTCGCGAGCTCGACGTCGATGCTCTCCGAGGTCCCGCCGCGGCCCTGCTCCGCGAGGCCGCCCGTCTGACCCGGGAGGCGGCCGGCGCGCCGACCACGCACCCTCGGCAGACCCGCGTCGCGCCGAGCCGGCTGCGGCCGGGAGCCGACCTGCTCGGCGCCGACCTGCGCGGCACGGACCTGCGGGGGGCCGAGCTCCGCGGCGCGCTGCTCATCGCGGCCGACCTGCGCGGCACGGACCTGTCGTCTGCAGAGCTCCTCGGCGCCGATCTGCGCGACGCCCGTCTCGACGGCGCCGATCTGCGCGATGCCGTCTACGTCACGCAGACCCAGGTGAACGCGGCGACCGGCGACGGGCGGACCCGGCTTCCGGCCGGTCTGGCCCGCCCCTCCCACTGGCGCCCGTGAGCAGGGCGGCGTGGCCGGTCGATGTCCGCCCCTCACGATAAGTGAGTATTTGTCGACAAATGGCGTCATGAATGCCCGCGCATCGGGTCTCACAGAGGAGGGACGCACCCGCGTCTCCCCCATCGCACCCGCAAGGAATACCCGATGCCCGTCTTCAGAATCGCACTCGCGGCCGTGGGCGTCGCAGTGCTCGCCCTCCTCCCGTCGATGTCCGCCGACGCCGCCGACATCGATCCGGTCACCTCGGTGTCCATCGCGTCGCCCGACCCGGGCGACCCCGGCGCACCCTTGACCGTCGGGCAGATGTTCCGCGTCGACGTGGCGTGGGCACTGCCTGCGACCGTCGCGCCCGGGGACACCTTCTCGGTCTCGTTCCCGTCGCCCGTCCACGGCTACACGTCGTCGTTCTCGCTGAAGGATCCCGACGGCGCCGAGGTCGGGACCTGCACGGTCGACTCCGACTCGTTCGACTGCACCGTCGGCGACTACGTCTCGAGCCACACCGGCATCTCGGGGACGCTCTTCTTCTACGCCAGCGCCGTCGCGACATCCGGCGGCACCCTGCTGTTCCAGACCTCGGACGGCACGGTCTATCGCGTCGTCGTGCCCGGCGCCGGTATCGGCGAGGGCACGGGAGGCGCTGCGACGGCCCCGCCGACGGCCATCGCCAAGGGCGGCTGGCAGAACGCCGACGGCAGCCTCGGCTGGCTGATCTACCTGCCGGGCGGCCTTCTGCTCCACGATGGCGCGGAGGTCACCGTGACCGACACGTACGACGCGCGACTCTCGCTCATCCCTTCGTCGCTCTCGGTCGAGCGGGTCGCGGACGCCGACTGGAACGGCGGAGACTGGTCCGGCTCGTCGACGCGTCTCGCAGAGGGCGCGGCACCCGGCGAGTACACGGCCTCATTCTCCGCACCCTCCTTCCAGCTGACGGTGCACGACCCGGATCCGCAGAGCACCTATGTCGTCTACTACCAGCTGGCCGTTCCGGCCGGGACGGCGGACGGCACCGTCTTCTCCAACAGCGTCCGCGGCGACGGGATCGGGTCCGACGAGGCCACCGTGTCGTACGTGGCCGCCGGCGGCGCCGCGACCGGCACCGAGGTGACCGTGACACCGACGCCGACACCGACGCCGACGCCGACACCGAGCCCGACGGGCGCCGCGACGCCGCTCGCGACCCCCGACGCAGGCGGTCCGGGCGCCGCACCTCTCGCGTCGACGACGACCATCCTCGCGCAGACAGGCTCCGACGCTGCTCCCGCCGTCGTGGGCGCAGGAGCGGCCGCGCTCGCCCTCCTCTCCGGGATCGCCCTGCTCGCCGTTCGGCGCCGGCGTCGCACCGGGGCATCCCTGCGAAGCTGACGGGACGCCCGGCTCCCTCACTGCAAACGCTTCCACTTCGCAGAGGTGCCGCCGCTAGACTCGACCCGTCGACCACCGGTCGACCGGTCGCCCGTCCGGCGGCGGACACCACCCGAACGCGAAGGGATGCGATGCCCGGCATCGACGACGTCGCGCGCCTCGCCGGCGTCTCGACCGCGACCGTGTCGCGCGCCCTCAGCGGCAACGGCCCCGTCTCGGAGCGCACCCGCTCCCGGGTCGCCGAGGTGGCGGCCTCCCTCGGCTACGTGGTCTCGTCCGATGCGTCGAGCCTCGCCTCCGGCCGCACGCGCAACATCGGCATCGTGGTCCCGCACCTCAACCGGTGGTTCTTCACCTCCGTCATCGAGGGCGCGGAGCGGGCACTGCTGCGCCGCGGCTACGACCTCACCCTCTACAACCTGAGCGGCGACGACGGCGAGCGCCGACGCGTGTTCGACCACCACCTCCTGCGCAATCGCGTCGACGCGGTGATCGCCGTCGCGCTCGCCCTCGACGGCGAGGAGGTCGGGCGGCTGCTCTCGCTCGGCAAGCCCATCGCCGGTGTCGGCGGTCCGCTCCCCGGCGCGAGCGCCGTCACGATCGACGACGTCGCGCTCGGCCGGCTCGCGACCGACCACCTGCTCGCTCTCGGCCACCGGCGCATCGCCTACATCGGCGGCAGCGAGCAGTGGGACCTCGAGTTCCACACGCCCACCAAGCGCCGCATCGGCTACGAGTCGGCGCTGCGCGATGCCGGTCTCGATCCGGATCCCGGGCGCAGCCGTGGCGCCGACTTCACAATCCCCGGCGGGCATGCCGCTGCGATGGAGCTGCTGGCGGATCCCGGCGATCGGCCGACGGCCATCTTCGCCGCCTCCGACGAGATGGCGATCGGCTGCATCCTCGCCGCGCGGGAGCTGGGGCTCTCGGTGCCGGAGGACCTCTCTGTCATCGGCGTGGACGACCACCATCTCGCCGACTTCTTCGGACTGACCACGATCGCGCAGCATCCCGAGCTGCAGGGCGAGGAGGCCGTCGAACTGCTCCTGAGAAGTGTGGAGCGCGGTCGGCGTCGACCGGGTGCGCGCACGACCGCCGCCACCGCACCCCGGCCGGCGGTCGCCGACGATGAGCCCGTCACCGTGCCGGTCGCCGTCGATCTGGTCGTGCGGTCGAGCACCGCGCCACCCGCACCCGTGTCCGTGCCCGGACACGCATCCGCACAGCCAACCCCTGCACACCCAGCGCTGTCCCTCGACAGCCCGAACGAGAGGTGACGGCCATCACCGCCACGAACACCCCCGACCCCTCCTCCGCCCTCGCACCCCGCTCCCCGGGCCGCGAGTGGTGGCGCTCCGCCGTCATCTACCAGGTGTACCCGCGCTCGTTCGCCGACGCCGACGGCGACGGGATGGGCGACCTCCCGGGCATCACGCACCGGCTCCCCGCGCTGCGCGAGCTGGGCGTCGACGCGGTCTGGCTGTCGCCGTTCCAGACGTCTCCGCAGCGCGACGCCGGGTACGACGTCGCCGACTACTGCGACGTCGACCGCCGTTTCGGCACGCTCGACGACTTCGACGCCATGCTCACGTCGGCGCACGGACTCGGTCTGCGCGTGATCATCGACATCGTGCCGAACCACTCCTCCAGCGACCACCCCTGGTTCCAGGAGGCCCTCGCCGCCGGCCCGGGCAGCGCCGAGCGCGCGCGCTACCTGTTCCGTGACGGCAAGGGCGAGCACGGCGAACTGCCGCCCAACAACTGGGAGTCGATCTTCGGCGGCGCCGCCTGGACCCGGGTCGTGGAGGCCGACGGCGCCCCCGGCCAGTGGTACCTCCACCTCTTCGACAAGTCGCAGCCGGACTTCGACTGGACGAACCCGTGGGTCTGGGAGCAGTTCCGCGGCATCCTGCGCTTCTGGCTCGACCGCGGTGTCGACGGCTTCCGGGTGGATGTCGCCCACGGCATGATCAAGGAGGCCGGCCTCCCCGACTACACGCCGCCGGAGAACATGGGCAGCATGGGCGGCGGAGCCGGGTCCGTCGCTCTCGAGCCCGGCATCGAGGGGCACGCCGGCGACGAGCCGCCGACGCCGCCCTACTTCGCCCAGGACGGCGTGCACGCCATCTACCGCGACTGGCACACCGTGCTCGAGGAGTACGAGGGCGACCGCGTGCTCTGCGGCGAGGCCTGGGTGGAGCCGCTGGAGAAGCTGGCCCGCTGGGTGCGGCCGGACGAGATGCAGCAGACCTTCAACTTCGGCTACCTCGAGACCCCGTGGGAGGCGGCGGCGCTGCGCACGGTGATCGACCGTTCGATCTCGGTCTTCGCGAGCGTCGGCGCCCCGAGCACGTGGGTGCTCTCGAACCACGACGTCGTGCGCCACGCGACCCGGCTCGCTCTCACGGGCGAGAACCTCCAGGGCCACGGCATCGGGCCGAAGACGACCGGGCTGCCCGACCCCGTCTTCGCTCTGCACCGTGCGCGGGCCGCGACCGCGCTGATGCTCGCGCTCCCCGGCTCCGCCTACCTGTACCAGGGTGAGGAGCTCGGCCTGCCGGAGGCGATCGATCTGCCCGACGACGCCCGCCAGGACCCGACGTGGTTCCGCACGAACGGCGAGCGCTACGGGCGCGACGGCTGCCGCGTGCCCATCCCGTGGGAGGGCGCCGACCCCTCCTACGGCTTCGGACCCGCCCCGCAGAGCTGGCTGCCGCAGCCGGCGTCGTGGGCGACGTACACGCGCTCGTCGCAGCAGGGCGTCCCCGGCTCGACGCTGACGATGTACCAGGAGGCGCTGGCCGCGCGACGTGCGTACGATCTGGCATTCGGCGAGCTGGACTGGTTCGACCTCGGCCCCGACACGCTCGCCTTCCGCTCCGGCGACGTCACCGTCGTGGCGAACTTCGGCGAGGAGCCCCTGGAGCTCCCGGCCGGCGACGTGCTGCTCGCGAGTGGAGAGATCGTGGGCCGCAGCCTTCCGCGCGACACGACGGCCTGGCTGATCTGACGACGGCCCGGCAGCGGTGCCCGGCCGGACGGCTCAGGACGCGTTGGCCTTGAGCCAGGCGTAGGGGTCGACCGGCTGGGTCCCGTTCAGCAGGATCTCCAAGTGGAGGTGCGCGCCGGTCGAGACGCCGGTGTTGCCGACCTTGCCCACGGTGTCGGCGACCTTCACGGCCTGCCCGGTCTGCACCTGTACGGAGCCGCGCTGCATGTGGCAGTACTTGCTGCTGACCAAGGCGCCGCCGATCATGTGGTCGATCGTGACGTTGACCCCGCAGCCTCCGTTGTCGCCGAGCACGACCTCGCGCACGACACCGTCGGCGATGATCTGGATGGGCACGCCCTCGCCCGGGGTGAAATCGACACCCAGGTGGTTGGTTGACGCACCGGCCGTCGGCGCTTCGCGCGGCCCGAAGTACGACGAGATCGGGACTCCGACGGGGAACGGCCATTGGACGGCGCCGCGCGGGTTGTTGGTGAACGTGTTGGCGATGCGCATCGAGCGGACCGCTGCGAGCTGCTCGGCCGCGGTGACCTCCGGGCTCTCGCGATCGACCACGGCGGTCTGGTCCGACTCGACGCGGTCCAGCGCCTGGACATCGGTCGCGCCCCCGGCGGATGGGAAGGCCTCGGCGACCGCGTTGGCGCGCACCTGCTCCTCGGTGAGGAGGGCCATGGCGGGAAGCGAGGTGGCGACGCCGATGCCGAGCACGGCGAGCATCGCGACGAGGCTGACGCCACGGCCGGCGCGACCGGCGCTCGCGGCACTCCCGGCGATTCGCTGCGTCTTCGGTCGTGGAGCACGCGGTACACGGAGCCGACGCGACTCTCGTGCCGCGGCCTCGAGGGCCTCTCGGGCGGCCCGGCGGGTCACCGGCGCGTCCGGCTCGGATCGGCCGGCGCTGTGGTCGGTGGAGGGGCGCACTCGACCAAAAGTAACAAATCGATAAACATCACGCCAGTCGGGCGATGCGATCACTCCCAGCCGGAGAAGAACTCCTGCATCGTCGGCTCGAGCTTCTCGTACAGGTCGGGCGCCGCCGCGAGCAGCAGCCGGCTCCCCTCCGGTCCCCCGTCCAGGCCGCCCACTCGGGCTCCCGCCTCCCGCGCGACGAGCGCTCCCGCCGCGTGATCCCACGGGTTCAGCCCGCGCTCGTAGTAGGCGTCGAGCCGGCCCGCGGCGAGCCCGCAGAGGTCGAGGGCGGCGGATCCGATGCGCCGGATGTCGCGCACCTCGCCGATCAGCCGGGCGACGAACTCCGCCTGCCTGCGCCGCACCCCGGCGTCGTATCCGAATCCGGTCCCGATCAGCGCGAGCGGGAGCTCCACCCCGGCGTTCACGCGGAGCACCTGACCGTTGCGGGTGGACCCGAGACCTGCGGCGGCCGCGAACACCTCCCCCGCCTCCGGGTTGACCACCGCACCGGCGAGCGTCCGCCAGGTGGCGGGGTCGGGGTCGCCCTCCACGACGGCGATGCTCACCGCGTAGTCGGGGATGCCGTACGCGTAGTTGACCGTGCCGTCGATCGGATCCACCACCCAGGTGAGCCCGCTGGTGCCGGCCTCGGCGCCGGACTCCTCGCCGAAGAAGCCGTCTGCGGGCCGGGACGCCGCGAGCACGCCGCGAATCAGATCCTCCGCCTCACGATCCGCACGCGTCACGATGTCCGACACCGACGACTTCGAGGCGGCGATCTCGACCCCGTCGCGCCGGCGCTGCTGGGCGAGCGTCGCCGCCCGCTTGGCGACGGCCACGGCGATGTCACGGAGCTCTGCAGAGGAGGTCATGGCCTCAGCCTCCCACGCGCCGCGCATTCGCGCCGAGATACACGAAACCCCCGGTCGTCGACGACCGGGGGTGTTCTCGGTGGCGAGTGAGGGATTCGAACCCCCGAATGCTGAGCAGTCTGATTTACAGTCAGATCCCTTTGGCCGCTTGGGTAACTCGCCGTTCGCGCTCCCGACCACCAGTCAGCTGCTGACCGAAGGCGCCGTCTAAGGATACTGGTACCGCGGCCGGTCGCGAAATCAGACCGCGTCCAGCCCGTTCCCACCCTCGGGAGGGCCATCTGCCCGGCGCGAATTCGCGACCGGCAGAAGGCGGAGACACGGGCTCCCCCGCCGCGCAGGATGGGCGCATGGACACCGACATGAACTCCCCGGTCCAGCGTCTGCTGGAAGAACGGATCGTCTTCCTCGGCAGCGAGGTGACGGACGAGACCGCCAACGAGGTCTGCGCCCGCCTGCTGCTCCTGGACTCGATCTCGTCCGACAAAGACATCTACCTTTACATCAACTCCCCGGGCGGCTCGATCACCGCCGGCTTCGCCGTGTACGACACGATGAACTTCGTGCGTGCCGACGTCGCGACGGTCGCGCTCGGCTTCGCCGCCTCCATGGGGCAGTTCCTGCTGTCGTCCGGCGCGAAAGGCAAGCGCTTCGCCCTGCCGAACGCCTCCGTCGTGATGCATCAGCCGCACGGCGGTTTCGGCGGCACGAGCGCCGACATCCAGACCCAGGCCAACCAGATCCTCCATTTCAAGCGCCGGATGGCGCAGCTCACCAGCGAGCAGACCGGGAGGACGGTCGACCAGATCGTCGAGGACGGCGACCGCGACCGCTGGTTCACGGCCGATGAGGCGCTCGACTACGGCTTCGTCGACGCGGTGGTCGAAACGACCGGGGCGCTCCGCCGCTGAGGCTGTGGCTGTGGCTGTGGCTCAGGCGACGAGCAGGAGTGCGGCGGGCGCCGTGTCGGTCGACGGCGTCCGCTCCATGGCCGGCGTCACGACGGACCCGACGGCCGCGCCCGCGTCGCGCTCGGGGACGAGACTCAGGACCTGTGCGTGCTCAGCAGCCTGCACGCCCGCGAACTCCGCCGCTGCACGCGTGAGCAGCTCGCCTTCCGGCACCTCCAGCACCCGGCACAGCGCGGCGAGGATCTCGGACGACGCCTCCTTGCGACCGCGCTCGATCTCGGAGAGGTACGGGATGCTGACCCGCGAGGTCTCGGAGAGCTGGCGCAGCGTCGTCCCCCGCTCCGTCCGTATCCGGCGGAGCACGGACCCGAGCGCGTGCCGCAGAAGCATGTCGCCAGCCTAAGCCGCGCCGAGCGGATCCGTGCCGGATGCCGTCCGCGATTCTGCTCCGGGCAGAATGCGCAGCACTGCTCCGGTCAGGCCGGCTCCGCGCCGGCGAGTACCTCCGGCGGAAGGACGCGCTGCGCGCCGAGCACCTCGAGACCGACGAGCCGGCCATCGCGGTCGTACTCGGCGTCCACGTAGCCGCCCGCTGGCACTCCGGCGACCGAGCCGCGCCCGGGCACGATCGCGGCGCCTTCGTCGAACAGGAGGTGCGCCACATCCAGCTCGGGGTCGTAGACGATGCGCATGACACGACGCTACGCGGCACGTGGCGGCTCCGTCGTCGGACCGTCGTACGATCTCGCACGTCCTCCGAGAGACGGATCCCGCCGATCGACGACACCCCGAGGCCGCTTCCACGGATGTCGGTGGCCGGGCGCAGAATCGTCGGCATGAGGACCTTGGAGATTTGCGAACGGTGCGACGGGACCGGAGCCGACCCCGCACAGCACGGTGAGGAGATCACCGTGTGCGTGGAATGCGCCGGCGACGGCTGCCACGTCACGTACTACGCCGAGCTGGAGCAGACGGCCTAAAGCCAGACGGCCGCGAGCCGACGGCCGCGGCGTCGTGTGCCCCGTACCGGAGGCTGGAGTTGCGGCGGCCGGTGTGCGAGTGTCGGGTCATGCTGATCGTGACGACCAACGACATCCCGGGCCACACCGTGACGAACGTCCTCGGCGAGGTGTTCGGCCTGACCGTGCGTTCCCGCAACCTCGGCTCCAACATCGGAGCCGGATTCAAGTCGCTCGCCGGCGGTGAGCTCAAGGGGATCACCACCCTGCTGCACGACGCACGCGTCGAAGCACTGGGCCGCCTGGGTGACGAGGCGCAGGCGAAGGGCGCGAACGCCGTGCTCGCCTTCCGCTTCGAGACGAACGACTACGGCCAGGGCGGCGTCGAGGTGTGCGCCTACGGCACCGCCGTGACGATCGACTGACCCACAGCCACAACCCGGCGCTGTAGCTGTACAACCGCGCGCCGCTGGCCGCCGGCCGGTCCGGCACGGGATGCTCGATGGAATGAACGTCTCCCCCGTGCGCACCCTCCCGGCCCGTCTCGTCACGCGGGGTGCCGACGTCGCGCCCGGTGTCGGCGTCACGATCGTCATCGCGCTCGTCGCGACGGGCATCGCCCGCCTCGTTCCGGCCCTCGGGAGTGCGCTCCCCGCGCTGCTGATCGGGGTGGTCGTCGCGATCGTCCGCAAGCCCACGGGGCGGGTCGCGCCCGGGGTCGCCTACTCGGGCAAGTTCGTCCTGCAGCTGGCCGTCGTCCTCCTGGGCGTGCAGCTCTCGCTCTCCAGCATCCTCGTCGTCGGGGTGCAGTCGCTGCCCGTCATGCTCAGTTCCCTGGTGGTGTGCCTGCTCGCCGCCTGGCTGATCGGTCGCGCGTTGCGCATCCCGGCCCGGGAGCGCACCTTGATCGGAGTCGGCACGGGCATCTGCGGGGCCTCCGCGATCGCCGCGGTCTCTCCGATCATCGGCGCGGCCAGCTCCGAGATCGCGTACGCGGTCTCGACGATCTTCCTCTTCAACGCCATCGCCGTCGTCGTGTTCCCTTACCTCGGCCACGCCCTCGGGATGGATCCGCACACCTTCGGCCTCTTCGCCGGCACGGCCGTGAACGACACCAGCTCGGTCGTCGCCGCGGCGAGCCTGTTCGCGACCTCCGCCCTCGGGTTCGCCGTGGTGGTGAAGCTCGTGCGCACCCTCATGATCATCCCGATCAGCATCGGCCTCGCTGTCGTCGAGAACCGCCGGACCAACGCGGGCACACCGATGACCGCACGCCGGGCACTCGGACTGGTGCCGTGGTTCCTGGTCGGCTTCGTATTGGTTGCCGTCGTGAACAGCGTCGTACCCATCCCGGCGCCCGTGCACGACGGGCTGGTCACCGTCAGCGTGTTCCTCGTCTCCGTCGCCCTCGCCGGGATCGGGCTCTCCACCGACCTCACGGCCATCCGACGCGCCGGCTGGCGGCCGCTCCTGCTGGGCGCGACCCTCTCCACCCTCGTCGCGGGGACGAGCCTGCTCGTGATCTGGGTCACGGCGCAGTTCTGACTCGTAGACTGGAACGGTTCGTCAGCAACTCTCGGAAGATCGGATGGATACCGTGGCAGACTCCACGTTCGACGTCGTCAGCAAGGTCGACAAGATGGAGGCGGACAACGCCGTCAACCAGGCGCGCAAGGAGGTCGAGCAGCGCTACGACTTCAAGAACGTCGGCGCCTCGGTCGAGTGGAGCGGCGAGAAGATCCTGCTCAAGGCCAACACCGAGGAGCGCGTGAAAGCGGTGCTCGAGGTCCTCGAGTCCAAGATGATCAAGCGCGGCATCACGCTCAAGTCGCTCGACGCCGGCGACCCGTACGCCTCCGGCAAGGAGTTCCGGATCGAGATCGGGCTGAAGAACGGCATCGAGCAGGATGCGGCCAAGAAGATCACCAAGCTGATCCGCGACGAGGCCCCCAAGTCGGTCAAGGCCCAGATCCAGGGCGACGAACTGCGTGTCTCCTCGAAGAGCCGCGACGACCTCCAGGCCACGATGGCGCTCCTCAAGGGCGCCGACCTCGACGTGGCACTCCAGTTCGTCAACTTCCGCTGAGATACCCGCGGATCCACCGGTCCATCTCGCTGTACGCGGCCGCGCGCGGCTGCTCCCTCGACAGGAACACGTCGTGCAGTGCTCCGTCGATCCGTGAGACCGTCACGGTCGGCGCAAGGCCCAGCGCACGCCGCGCGATGTCCTGCACGACCAGCACGATGTCGCTGCTCATCATCTCGGCGGTCCAATAGGGCAGCAATGCCGACCGCGCGGACAGCAAGGTCAGCACGGGCACGTCCAGCCCCAGTCCCGCGGCCACGCGGGCGTGGCCGGAGAGGATCGCCGTCAGCCAGGCGGGATGCACGGGGAATCCGCGCACCGGGCGCCACGCCAGGTCGTAGTCCCATTCGCCGTCCATCGTCTTCGAGACGGAGCGGGTGTAGTAGCCCAGGTCGACGTTCGGCAGCGCGGCCTTGGGATCGATCCGCGCGTGCAGGTCGATCAGGGGGGCGAGTGCGGCCCGTCCCGGTCCGCCGGCCTGGAACTCGAGCCACGGGCTGTTGAGCACGAGCGCGTGCGCCCGGCCGGGGTGGCGTTGGGTCCAGAGGCTCAGCGTCAGGCCGCCGGTCGAGTGGCCCAGCAGCAGAAGCCGCCGTCCGGACGCCGTCCCCTCACCCTGACCGATCGCGTCGAGCGCGGCGGCGATGTCCTCGTCGTAGGTCGCCAGATCGTCGACGAACCCCGGAGTCTGCCCCTCCCGGAGGCTCCGGCCGTACTTGCGCAGATCGAGCGCGAAGAAGCGAGCTCCCCGGTCGTGCCAGAACCGCGCGAGCTCCTTCTGGAAGAAGTAGTCGGACCAGCCGTGCACGTAGAGCACGTCCACCTCGGCCGCCGGGCGGTGCGGCCGCAGATCGGCGAGACGGGGAGGCGGCACGTACCGGACCAGAGTCGCGACGACCTCGCCCTCGCTGTCGGGACGCAGCGGCAGGGTGAGCTGCTCGAAGGGCTCGCCGAGCACATCCGGTCGCCACTCGTGCTCGCGCGTCATCCCCCCAGCGTGCCAGGTCGGGGGCCGTACCGGTACACCCGGTGCATCGAGCCGACGATGTGCCTGCGGCTACTCTTCGGTCGAGGCCGAGACCGATGCGCGGTTGGAGACGCGCACCATCTCGTCACGGGGAACGACCTTGATGCGCGCGCGCCCGCGCTCGGCGCCGAGGGCCTGTTCGTGCTGGTCGAGGTTGTGCCACCCGTCGAGGTCGGTGTACTCCACACCTCGCTCGCGCAGGAGCTTGTCCACAGATTCCTCGTCAGGGTCGGTGGGAGACCACCAGTTGCCCTGATCGTTGATCACATGCTTGATCGTCTCCATCGCGTCCGACTTGGTGTGTCCGATGAGCCCTACGGGGCCGCGCTTGATCCACCCGGTCGCATAGACGCCGTACATGCGCTCGTTGTCGTCCCCGCGCAGCACCTGGCCCTCGTGGTTCGGGATGACGCCGTGCTTCGTGTCGAACGGGATGTCGGGCAGCGGCGAACCGAAGTACCCGACCGCACGGTAGAGCGCCTGGATCTCGACCTCGCGGATCTCGCCGGTGCCGCGCACGCCGCCCTCGCCGTCGGGCTCGGTGCGCTCGTAGCGGAAGGCGCGCACCCGGCCGTCGTCGTCCGACAGGACTTCGAGGGGCTTGGCGTAGAAGTGCAGGTGCAGGCGGCGGGACGCCGAGCCGACCTCGCGCTGACGCCACTGCTGCAGCACGCGGTCGATGACCATGACCTGCTTGTTGCTGGCGATGGCGTCCTTCGACTGCTCGTCGTACTCGAAGTCCTCGTCGTGGACGATCATGTCGACGTCGCGCAGCTCGCCGAGCTCGCGCAGCTCGAGGGGGGTGAACTTCACCTGGGCCGGACCGCGGCGCCCGAAGACGTGCACGTCGGTGACGGGCGACTTCTGGAGGATCTCGTACACGTTGTCCGGGATCTCGGTGGGCAGGAGGTCCTCGGCGTGCTTGGCGAGGATGCGCGAGACGTCGAGAGCCACGTTGCCGTTGCCGATGACGGCGACCGACTCGGCTTCGAGCGGCCAGGTGCGCGGCACGTCGGGGTGCCCGTCGAACCAGCTGACGAACTCCGCGGCTCCGTACGAGCCCGCCAGGTCGATGCCGGGGATGTCGAGGCCGGCGTCGCGGACGGCGCCGGTCGAGAAGATCACGGCGTTGTAGTGGCGCTTCAGGTCTTCGAGCGTGATGTCGGTGCCGAAGTTGACGTTGCCGAAGATCCGGATGTCGCCGCGGTCGAGCACGTCGCGCAGAGCGGTGATGATGCCCTTGATACGGGGGTGGTCAGGGGCGACCCCGTACCGCACCAGGCCGTACGGCGCGGGGAGCTGCTCGAAGAGGTCGATGGACACGTCGAATCCGCGTTCCGCCTTGAGAAGGATGTCCGCGGCGTAGATCCCGGCAGGGCCGGCGCCCACGA
The DNA here is from genome assembly GCF_042883605.1 of Leifsonia sp. NPDC058194. Classification (NCBI taxonomy): domain Bacteria; kingdom Bacillati; phylum Actinomycetota; class Actinomycetes; order Micrococcales; family Microbacteriaceae; genus Leifsonia; species Leifsonia sp. NPDC058194. The sequence goes on from NZ_JBHVVL010000001.1 coordinate 447,117, forward strand.
TGGCCAGTCGGAGTTTGGTCATATGATGCGTCCTTCGTGTTCAGCTGGAGCGTTCGACGATCGTGTCCGCGAACCGGACGAGCGCCTTCTTCACGGGCCCGTCGGGCAGCGGGGCGAGGGCCTCGACGGCCTCCCGCGCCCACCGGTGGGCCTCTTCCAGGGTCTGGTGGGTGACCTCGTGATCGCGCAGCGCGGCGATCGCGGCAGTCGCCTGGGGCGTGACCTCGCCCTCGTCGGCGGTGCCGATCACGTCGCGCTCGAGGCGATCGAGCAGCTCGGCGGCGGAGGCGTCGTCGGCGGCGCGCTCCCGCAGCCGCAGCACAGGCAATGTCGCGACGCCGGCGCGCAGGTCGTTGCCCGGGGTCTTGCCGGTCTCCGAGACGCCCTTGGCCGAGAGGTCGATGACGTCGTCGATGATCTGGAATGCAACGCCGATCTTCTCGCCGAAGGTCACGACGGGCTGTTCATAGCTCTCGTCGGCACCGGAGAAGACCACGCCCATCTGCGCGGCGACGGCGATCAGCGACCCGGTCTTGTCCTCGAGCACCTTGAGGTAGTGCTCGATCGGGTCCTCGCCGTCCTGGGGGCCGATCGTCTCGTGGAGCTGACCGAGGCAGAGTCGCTCGAACGTGTCGGCCTGGAGCTGGATGGCGCGCTCGCCGAGTGCGGAGACCAGCTTGCTCGCGCGGGCGAAGAGCAGGTCGCCGGTCAGCACCGCGACCGAGTTGCCCCAGACGAACTGCGCGCTCGGGACGCCGCGACGCATGTGCGAGTCGTCCATCACATCGTCGTGGTACAGCGAGGCGAGGTGGGTGATCTCGACCGCCTGCGCGGCCTGCAGCACCTGGGGCGTGGTCCCCCGGCCGAGCTGCGCCGCGAGCAGGGTCAGCATCGGGCGGACCCGCTTGCCGCCGGCCTCGAGCAGGTAGCGGGCCGTCACGTCGGCCAGACCGTCGGCGAACCGCATCTGCGCACGGAGTCCGTCTTCGATCTGCACGAGCCCGTCGTCGATCGCGGCCGCGAGAGCACGGTCCTCACCGCGTGCGAAGATCCGCTCGGTCAGGCCCAGCTGGCTGGACACCGATGCAGGGCGGCGCACCGCAGGAACACTTCGTGGCACTACTCCCCCTCGGGTGGGACGGTCGGCGTGGAGTTCGTGCCCTCGGCTGCCGGCTTCGTCGCTGCCGGCTTCGTTGCAGAGGAAGGCTTCTTCGCAGCCGATGTCGTTGGCTTCTTCGCAGCGGTGGTTGGCTTCTTCGCAGCGGTCGCAGGCTTCGCAGCGGTCGCAGACTTCGCAGCGGTCGCGGCAGGCTTCTTCGCGGCAGCGGCGGGTTCGGCGACCTCGACGGGCTTCGCCGGGATGGGCTTGCGGCCGCGGTGCAGGGCGACGATCCCGGCGGTCAGGTTGCGCCAGGCGACGGACTCGTAGCCCGCATCCCGCAGCCAGGATGCGAGCTCGGGCTGGGCGGGCCAGGCCTGGATCGAATCCATGAGGTACTCGTAGGCGGCCGGATTGGAGCTCGCCAGCTTGGCGAGCACGGGCATGCCGTACTTGAGATAGGCGCTGTACCCGGCGCGGATCAGGGAGACCGGGGGGTGGGAGAACTCGCAGATCACGACGCGCCCGCCAGGCTTGGTGACGCGATAGAACTCGGCGAGCGCCGTGCGCGGGTCCACGATGTTGCGGAGGCCGAAGGAGATCGTGACGGCGTCGAACGTGTCGTCCTCGAACGGCAGCTGCATCGCATCCGCCTGCACGAACGAGACGTAGGGGTTGTCGGCTTGACGCCGGCGCCCGACCTCGATCATGCCCTCGGAGAAGTCGGCGGCCACCACGCTCGCACCGTTGCGCGCGAGTGAGGCGCTCGAGGTGCCGGTGCCGGCTGCGACGTCGAGGATCTTCTCGCCGGCGCGCGGGCCCACGGCACGCGTCGTCGCCACACGCCAGAGGGATGCGTTGCCCACCGACAGGACGGTGTTGGTCCGGTCGTAGTGGGTCGACACCTCATCGAACATGGCGGCGACCTGGGCGGGCTGTTTGTCGAGGTCGGCCTTACTCACCACACCAGCTTAGGCTGCGCCGTGATCCCGTGCATTCCCGGGGCGGGATGGACGGCACCTGCGCGGCGAACGCGCAGCCGGCGCGCATCCGACGCCCAGCGTCCCGGGCGTAGTCTGTAGCGGTGACAGCACCAGCGACCACGCGACAGGCGACGGACGTGACGGCGCTCTCGGTCGAGACGGCACCTCTCGACGACGTACGCCAGCTCATTCCCTTCATCGATGCCCGCACCCCTCTTCTGTGGTTGCGCAAGGGCGAGGGGATCGCCGGCATCGGCGAGGCGTTGCGGCTCGAGTTCTCCGGCCCCGACCGCATCGGCGACGCCTCCGCCGCGTGGCGCGCCACCGTCTCCGCCGCGACCATCGTCGACGGCGTGAGGACCCCGGGCACGGGGCTCGTCGCCTTCGGGACGTTCGCGTTCGCCGACGAGAGCGAGGCGTCGAGCACGCTCATCGTTCCCGAGATCGTCCTCGGCCGCCGCGACGGCCGCAGCTGGATCACGCGCATCCGCCCGCTCGACGCCTCCGGCGAGAACGGGACGGCCGCCGGGGACGACCCGGCCCCGACACCCGCGGGCATCCCACGTCCGACCGCGTTCGGCGACGAGTACCGGCTCACCCTCCTCCCGGGCCGGCTCGGCAAGGACGGCTACCGCGATGCCGTCGCCGCCGCCGTCGCGCGCATCCGCGAACACGATCTCTCCAAGACGGTGCTCGCCCGCGACCTCGTCGGGCACCTGCCGCACGAGTCGGACCTGAGGCGCGCCCTCGTGGAACTGGCCCTCGGCTACCCGGAGTGCTGGACGTTCGCGGTCGACGGCCTCGTCGGCTCCTCACCCGAGACGCTGGTGCGCGTGCACCACGGCACGGTCACCGCACGCGTGCTGGCGGGCACGATCTCGCGCGGAACGGATGCGGCGGCCGATCACGACGCCGCCGTCACCCTGGCGAGCAGCACCAAGGACCAGCAGGAGCACCGGTTCGCCGTCGCCAGCGTGCTGGAGGCGCTGCGTCCGCACAGCGCCGACCTCGACGTCAGCGATCTGCCCTTCACCCTGAAGCTCCCGAACCTCTGGCATCTGGCGACCGACGTCGCCGGCACGCTCAGCGACGGCGCGAGCTCGCTCGACCTCGCCGAGGCCCTGCACCCGACGGCGGCCGTCGCCGGGACCCCGACCCCGGACGCGCTCGCGGTGATCCGCGAACTCGAGCCCTTCGACCGCGGCCGTTACGCCGGACCGGTCGGCTGGGTCGGCGGCGACGGGGACGGCGAATGGGCGATCGCCCTCCGATGCGCCCAGGTGGACCCCGACGGCGACATCACGGCGTACGCGGGAGCCGGGATCGTCGCCGACTCCGACCCGGAGCGCGAGCTCGCGGAGACCACGATGAAGTTCCGGCCGATCGTCGAGGCCTTCGGCTGACGCTCGGTCAGGTCGCGGCGAGCCGGGCGCGCTGCTCCTCGACGTCGTAGGCCGGCTCCGGCCAGCCGAGATCGAGGCGCTCGAGGGCGTCGATCAGAAGGTGCTGGACGGCGATCCGCGCGTACCACTTCCGGTTCGCGGGGACCACGAACCAGGGCGCGTCGTCGGTCGAGGTGCGATCGAAGACCACCTGGAACGCGTCCTGGTAGTCGTCCCACAGCATCCGCTCGTCGACATCGTTGGTGGTGAACTTCCAGCGCTTGTCCTCGCGGTCGAGGCGATCCTCGAGCCGTCGCTTCTGCTCATCCTTGCCGAGGTGCAGCATCACCTTGACGATGGTCGTCCCGGTCTCGGTCAGTTCGCGCTCGAAGTCGTTGATGGCGCGGTAGCGGCGCTCGATCTCCTCCGGAGGGGCGAGCTGCCGCACACGGCCGATGAGCACATCCTCGTAGTGCGAGCGGTCGAAGACCCCGACCTGGCCGGCGGCGGGGACCGCCTTCTCGATGCGCCAGAGGAAGTCGTGGGCGAGCTCCTCCCGCGTCGGCTTCTTGAACCCCGTGTAGCGCACGCCACCCGGGTTCATCGCGCCGACGACGTGCGAGACGATGCCGCCCTTGCCCGCCGTGTCCATCGCCTGCAGCACCAGCAGAACCCGGCGCTGGTCGCCTTGCGTGGCGGCCGCGTACAAACGCTCCTGAAGGTCGGCGAGGATCCCCGCGCCTTCGGCGAGCGCTGCCTCCCCGTCGCGCTTGCCGCCGTCGAAGGCGGGCTTGGCGTCGGGGTCGCGCTCCGACAACCGGAAGCCCGCGCCGACGCGCAGCAGGTCGTCCGGGTCGGTGCTCCAGTAGCTCTCTCGTCCCACCGTTCCTCCTCGCTCGGGGTGGGTCCATCGTAGGGACCTCAGCGGGGCAGCGCCACGCCCACCACGCTGCCGAACGCGTCCGGCGGATGAAGGAGCACGACCGGCTGCGTGTCTCCCGGGAAGAGCCGGGCGACCTCGCCGGGCTCTGCGCGGTCGTCGACGGTGATGTCGATGGTCTCGCGCCAGCGGCCGTCGGCGGTGCGCTGCAGGGTGGCCTCCCAGGTGATGCCGGGCGTGCGCTTGGCCTGCACGCGCAGGTGGACGCCCACGGCACCGCGGCGCCCGAGGAGGGAGAGCAGCCCGCGGTAGACGGCTGAGCGGCTCCGCCGTGAGAGCCACGGGCCGAGCGCGACGGCCAGGACGTCGGCGTTCCAGATCACCGTCGTCGCGAATCCCGAACGCGACTGGTAGACGTCCACCGCGATGACGCCCGCGATGCGGCGCACCGTCTGACGCAGGCTCTGACGGGTGATCCCCTCCTCCACCGTGCTCCGCAGATAGAGCGGCACCGACGCGCGGGGCGGCAGGTCTCCGGCCCGCACCGCGGCTCGATCGTCGACATGCTGGCCGGCGCCGAGGAAGGGCGCGAGCTCGGCGAGGAACGAGGCGACGCGCGCATCCGGAGGCCGGGCTTCGACGACCGCTGCCGTGTCGGCGTATGCGGTCGACTGGTGCAGGGCGCCGAGCCGGAACCCGACGGTGAGCGGCGGCGCCGCCTTCACGGTGAGCAATCCCGCGTGGCCTCGGCTGACGACGTTCTCGCGGCCGTCGATCCGCGGGACGATGTCGAGCACGTGCTCGAGCGAGAGCGCATGGATGCTCGCGGGCAGCCGGAACCGCCCGAGAGGAGACCCGCCCACGACCAGGTGCGTCACGGTGAACCCGTCGGCGGCCGCGGCCAGCGCGATCTGGGCGGCGACCATCCCGCCGAGGCTGAAGCCGGTGAGCAGCACGGGCTCCCCGGCGGCGATGCCCGCGGCCCGCATGGTCGCGACGGCCGCGCGCGTGATCGTCGCCTGCCGTTCGGTGCCGATCACGAGGTCGGCGGTGAGGTCGTTGGGCGCGGCGCCCGCTCGCGGATGCCACGACTTCGTGCTCGGGAGCTGGACGATCCAGCGGCGCCCGCCGGTCTCGTCGACGCGATGGACGAGACGGATGACCGCGACGTCCGCCCGGTCGTCGAGGTCGGGATCGCAGAGGTCGTCGATCTCGCGCTGGCTGAGGAAGATCTCGCGCAGCGATCGCACCGCCCGCCGCCGCATCGCTCCTGCGGCCAGCCCCGGCTGCCCCAGCGGGTCGGGCGGCGCCCCCAGCCGGAGTCCCAGCCGGGCCGCCGTCGTGTCGCCGAGACCGGCGGGCGGCCGGTAGCGCCCCTGCGCATCCGGATCCGCCCACCACCGGAAGAAGTCGTGCAGCGCCGGGAACGCGGCGGCGAGGAACTCGTCGTAGCCGAGCAGGCGCGCGTCGTGGCCGTCGCGCAGGAGACCACGACGGCGGCCGAGCCCCACCACCTTGCGCAGCAGCCCGGGCAGGGTGAAGACGGCGACGTAGGGGCGAGCGCGCCAGCGCGGGAGGATGATCCCGGCGGCGCTCGCGCCCAGTGCAAGCGGTGAGAGCAGCCAGCCGGCCAGACGTGCGGCGCCGCCGACGGTCCGCGGGAGCAGTGAGAGGTACAGTCCGCTCAGAGCGACCCGGCGCGCGCGGCGGCGAACCGGGGGCGGCGACGGGAACGGGTAGGGGACGCGTCGCGAGCGCTGAACGGCGAACCACACCCAGGCGGCCACGATGCCGACCAGACGGCCCACCAGCCCGACCAGTGCCGCGACGGCTCCGATCGCCAGCAGCAGGACTCCTGCGGCGAGCGCGAACGGGATGCCGACGACGAACCCGGCGACGAGCGCCGCCCATCCTGCGGCCGAACGTCCCCCCCAGAGGTGCGGAGGCGACTGCGGCGTCATGCGGTCAGCCTAGGCGTGGCGGGCGACCGGGCGCCTCTAGCCAGGGGCGCGCCGCGCCCGCTACGGTGAGCCGACGGATAGGAGCCGACGATGAACACTTTCTGGGACTTCCTGTGGCTGATCTTCTGGTCGTTCGCTTTCGTGGCCTACCTGTTCGTGCTGTTCGGGATCCTCGCCGATCTCTTCCGCGACCGGCAGCTGAACGGGTGGTGGAAGGCCGTCTGGATCATCTTCCTGGTCTTCGTGCCCTGGCTGACGGCCCTCGTGTACCTGATCGCCCGAGGACGCGGGATGGCCGAACGGAACGCCGAACGCCGCCAGACGGTGGCGGAGGACGACGACTACGGCCTCCAGCCGGTGGCCTCCGCGAGCCCCGCGAGCGACATCGCGCGGGCCAAGGAACTGCTCGATCAGGGTGTGATCAGCGCGAACGAATTCGACGCGCTCAAGGCGAAGGCGCTGGGCCAGCGCTTCTGAGCCCGACCCGTTGAATCTCGGCAGGGCGGATGTAATATTCAAGTATGCCTGTACCCGTAACCGAGGCCGTCAGCCCCCGACGGCTCATCCGAGACGAGGTCTTCCTCCGTCTGCTCGACGCGATCGTCGAAGGGGACCTCACACCCGGCGAACAGCTCTACGACGCCGAGATCGAGAAATGGGTCGGCGTGTCCCGCACGCCGGTCCGTGAAGCGCTCAATCAGCTCGCCACCATGGGCCTGGTCGAGATCATGCCGCAGAAGCGCACGCGGGTGACCCCGATCGACACGGTGCGACTGCGCGGCCTCCTCGACACCGTCGGCACGCTGCTGCGCGGCGTCATCCGCGACTCGACCCCGCTGCTGACCGACGCGGACAAGAACGCCCTCCTCGGCCTCCGGGAGCGCGCCTCCGCGACGGGGCTGACCGCGCTCGAACGCGACCGCGTCATCACCGAAGGTTTCGTCGACGTCTTCGTGCGCCGCCTCGACAACCGCACCGTCGCCCGCCTGTTCAAGCGCCACTTCCCCGAAGTGCGCCGCGCCCTCGTCGCCGCGCCCTCCAGCGCGGCGTTCGACCGGGGACTCCCCTACCTGGAGCCCCTGGTCTCGGCCGCCGTCTCCGGAGACTCCGCCTCCGCCGCACAGGCCTTCGCCGACTACTGGGACAACGGACTCGCGACCGTCGTCGACGAATTCGCCGCCGAAGGGAAGACCGCCTGATGCCGCTGCCCGTGAAGGACACCGCCCCCGTCGAACGGCAGCTGCTGCGCGACGTCGTCTACAACCGCCTGTACGACGGCATCCTCGACGGCACGCTGGAGCCGGGCGAGACCCTGCTCGACGACAAGCTGACCGCCTGGCTCGGCGTCTCGCGCACCCCGATCCGGGAGGCGCTGATGAAGCTCGCCGACATCGGCCTGGTCGAGATGGCGCCGAACCGGTACACCCGCGTCGCCCCCATCGACCACCGCGCCATCGACGAGGCCATCTACACGACCGGCCTGCTGCACGAGCACGCAGCGCGCACAGCCGTGCCGAACCTCGACAACGCCGCCGTTGGCCGTCTCGACAAGGCGCTGAAGGAGGTCCGCAAGGCGTCGAAGGCGTCCGACCTGCCGGCCCTCGGCCGGGCGCTCAACGACTTCTTCCTCGAGTTCGAGCGCAACGCGGACAACGCGGTGCTCCTCGGCGTGAGCGAAGGACTCAGCCCGCAGCTCCTGCGCTACATCGCGGTCTGGCACCAGCCGTTCGCCGCCGACGACCTCCCGGCCCGTCTCACCGAGATCCACGAGGCCGCCAAGGCCCGCGACGGCCAGAAGGCCGGCGACCTCATCGCCGCCCTCTACGCGCCGACGCTCACGCAGTTCCTGGCGGAGTACCGCCGCGCCGACCGCGAGATCGACGAGAGCCCGAGCTACTGAGCTCCCGCTCCCCGCAACGCAGAAGCGCCCGGCCCCGACAGGGACCGGGCGCTTCTGCGATGCTGGCGAGGGTCAGACCTCGAAGTCGACCGCGCTGCGGCCATCGACGACCGAGCGGATGAACGCCGCGACCTCTTCGTGCGCGGGATGCACCTGGTAGCGGGCCACCGCGTCCAGGTCCGCGAAGTCGCCGATGAGGACCAGATCGAAGTTGCCCGGCAGCACGTTGACCCCGACCTCCAGCCGCTCGATCTCGGGCACGACGCCCACGAGCGACTCCAGCTTCGCCTTGACGGCGGCAGCCTGCTCGGCGCGCTCGGACTCGTCGGTCGAGGCGAGCTTCCACGTGACGACGTGGCGAATGGTCATCGGTCCTCCAGGATCGCAGTGCGCAACCGGGCCGGGTCGACCCGCCAGTAGGTGTGCATCCTGCCATCCACCAGGACGACCGGGATCTCCTCCACGTACTTCTCGTGCAGGGCGGGATCGTCCAGGATGCTGAGCTCCTGGACCTCCACGACGGGAGCACCCTCGGGGAGGCCGTCGATCACCGTACCGATCACCGCACGGGCGTCGTCGCACAGGTGGCAACCCGGCTTGCCGATGAGAGTCAGGGAGACGGCGGACACGGGGTCCAGCCTAGCCCGCCCGGGGACAGCACTGTGCTGTCCGGGCACAGCGCTGTGCTGTCCGGGCACAGCAAAAAGCGCCGGACCATGACGGACCGACGCTTGAGCTGCAGACGCGGAGGTCTACTTCTTGTTGCGACGCTGGTGGCGCGTCTTGCGGAGAAGCTTGCGGTGCTTCTTCTTCGCCATACGCTTGCGACGCTTCTTGATAACGGAACCCACGTAGACCTCACAAAGTTAGGGGGGTTTGCCGCGGGGTGCGCGGCGACACAAGCAACCAGTTTACCCGACGTCACGCCGAATCGGCGACGCCGCCTTTCTCGGAGTGCACGAGAGCCTCCAGAGCCTGGTCGACAGCCGACTCCGGAACCCGGAACGAGCGCCCGAAACGGATCGCGGGAAGCTCGCCCGAATGCACCATCCGGTACACGGTCATGCGGGAGACGCGCATCATGTCGGCCACTTCTGCGACCGTCAGGAAGCGCACGTCCTTGAGATCGTGTGCCATCGCCGTACCTTTCGTACCCGCCATGGTACCCGGGTGGACCGGCGGGTGTCAGGAACTCTATTGGCCCGCAGGCATCCGCGGCAAGCGGCTCAGTCCCGCCGCCACTTCGTGACGCGCTCGGTCGCGCTCGACACCGCATGCCGGGTGTCGGCGAGCACCTTGCCGACCGTGCTGGCGAACTCACGGGTCTCTTCCGCGAGCTGCGCCGAGAGGTCGGCGGCGTCGACGTCGGCCGTCGTGAACGGGATGACCCAGTCCTCCACCAGTTCGAGCGGCCCCGCATCGAGGCGGTAGTAGCGGTGCTGGCCCTCTTCGCGCACCGAGACCAGGCCGGCCTCGCGCAGAACCTTGAGATGCTTCGACACGGTCGGCTGGCTCAGCTCGAGCGTCGAGACGATCTCCGAGACCGAGATCTCGCCGACCGCATCCGCCGCCTCCGAATGACGGTCGAGCAGCACGCGGAGGATGTCGCGCCGCGTGGGGTCGGCGATCACGTCGAAGATGTCGGCCATCCCCCCAGGCTAGTCACTCCACACCCGGAGTACCATGTCCGAAGCTTCGGTGGGAGGGAACGGACCATGGCTACGACCCCGGCAGCCCGGCGCGGGACTGCGGTTCCCGTGCACCGGGTGCGCGCCGCGATCAACGGCTTCGCCTCCCGCAGCCCGTCGCGATTCGCGATCCTGGTCTTCACCCTCCTCATCCTGATCTTCACGCTGCTGTTCTCGCTGCCCATCGCCTCGGTGAAGCAGACGGTCACCCCGCTCGCGGACGCCCTCTTCACGGCGGTCTCCGTCATCTGCGTCACCGGCCTGTCGACCGTGGACATGGCGACCCACTGGTCCGTCTTCGGGCACCTGCTGGTGTACCTGGGCGTGCAGATCGGCGCGGTCGGCGTGCTCACGATGGCGAGCATCCTGGGCCTCGTCATCTCCCGTCGCCTGGGCCTGCGGGCCAAGCTCATGGCCGCCAGCGACAGCAACCCGCTCCGCATCCACGCCGGTCCTGTCGCCGAGGGACAGGCGGTGCGTCTCGGCGAGGTCGGCAAGCTGCTCACGACCGTCGCGCTCAGCATGGTCGTGATCGAAGGGCTCGTCGCCCTCCTGCTCCTGCCCCGGATGCTGATCGCCGGGATGTCGTTCGGCTCTGCGCTGTGGGAGAGCCTCTACTACTCGGCGATGGCCTTCACGAACACCGGATTCGCGCCCAACGCGGAGGGGCTGACTCCGTTCAAGGAGGACTTCTGGTTCCTGGGCGCGCTCATGATCGGCGTGTTCCTCGGAGCGATCGGGTTCCCGGTCATCCTCGCCATCGCCTCCAACCTCCGCAAGAAGCGGCGGCGCTGGTCCATCCACGTCAAGCTGACGTTGCTGACCTCGGTCATCCTGCTCGTCGCGGGCGCGGTCATGTACATCGTGCTCGAGTTCGACAACCCGAAGACGTTCGGGAACCTCGACGCCGGGCACACGGTGTTCCAGTCGTTTTTCCTGTCGACCATGGCGAGATCGGGCGGCTTCTCGACGATCGACATCAGCGACCTCCACGGGTCCAGCCTGCTCGTCACCGACATGCTGATGTTCATCGGCGGCGGATCGGCCTCCACCGCCGGCGGCATCAAGGTCACGACGCTCGCCGTACTGTTCCTCGCCGCCTTCGCCGAGGCGCGCGGAGTGGAGTCGATGGATGCGTTCCGCCGGCGCATCCCGATCGACGTGCTCCGCCTGTCCGTCGCCGTCGCCCTCTGGGGTGCGACGATCGTGGCCGTCTCGACCATCGTGCTCACCCAGATGACCAAGGCGCCCCTCGATCACGTGCTCTTCGACGTGATCTCGGCGTTCGCGACCTGCGGACTCTCCACCGGCCTCACGGCGTCCCTTCCCGATCCGGGGGTGTACGTGATGGCGGCCACCATGTTCTGCGGACGCGTTGGTACAGTGACTCTCGCTGCCGCCCTGGCCCAGAGCCAGCGCAAGCAGCTGTACCAGAACCCCGAGGAGAGGCCACTCGTTGGTTGACCGGATCAAGCACAACGCCCCCGTCCTGGTGATCGGCCTCGGCCGGTTCGGAGCGGCGACCGCCGGCCAGCTCGACCGCCTCGGCCGCGAGGTGCTCGCGATCGACACGGATGCGGGCCTCGTGCAGAAGTGGGCCGACCGTGTCACCCACACCGTGCAGGCGGATGCGCGCTCCATCGAGACCCTCCGCCAGATCGGCGCGGAGGACTTCTCGATCGGCGTCGTCGCCGTCGGCTCCTCCATCGAGGCCAGCGTGCTCATCACGGCGAACCTCGTCGACCTGAAGGTGCCGCAGATCTGGGCGAAGGCGATCTCGCAGTCGCACGGCAAGATCCTGGAGCGCATCGGCGCCAACCACGTCATCTACCCGGAGGCCGAGGCCGGCGAGCGCGTCGCGCACCTCGTCTCGGGCCGAATGCTCGACTTCATCCAGTTCGACGACGACTTCGCCCTCGTCAAGATGTACCCGCCGAAGCCCATCCGCGGCCTCAACCTGACCGAGTCCGGCGTGCGCAGCAAGTACAACATCACCGTCGTCGGCGTGAAGAGCCCCGGCAAGCCGTTCACCTACGCGACCGCCGACACCGTCGTCTCCAACCACGACCTCATCATCATCTCGGGCACCTCCGCCGACATCGAGCGCTTCGCCGCCCTCGACTCCTGACCGCGCGCGCGTCGTCCGCTGCCATCCGTTCCGGAGTTTTGCACGCAACTCGCGGGGCGGCCATGTACAAAACTCCGGAACGGATGGCCGTGTTGTGGAGAACCCGCAGTCGATACGACCGTCGGGGAGGATCGGGGCGTGGATGCTGACGTACTTCTCGACCGCACCGGCTTCTCCGTGCGCCGCGGCACCCAAGCCGGGCTGACTCGTCGGCAGCTCGATGGGCGGCGCTTGCAGCGACCATTCCGCGGGCTGAGGACCGAGGGGCAAGACCTCGACGATCATGCGACGCGATGCCGCGCATATGCGGCACTGGATCGGCACGGTCACGCCTTCAGCCATCATTCGGCAGCCGTGCTGCACGGCTTTCCTCTGAAGCATGGACCGGCGCAACCCATCCATGTCTCCGTCTTCGCTCCGCGCAAGCCTCCCCAGATGGCGGGAGTCGTCGGTCACGAACTCCGCGCGGCCGGTCACCGGGTCGTGGAGGTCGACGGCCTCCGGGTCGTCGCGGCGGAGGACACGTGGGCTCAGCTCTCCTCTACGCTGCCGCTGACCGATCTCGTGGTGATCGGCGATTGGCTCATCACCGGCGACGAACCGTACTCCGGGGCGCCCAGCCGATGGGAGCGATCCGACCTCGAGAGGGCTGTCCGCCATCACGGCCGCCGCCCCGGCATCAGGGTCCTGCGCCAAGCCCTCGATGCGGTCCGCTACGGGTCCCTGTCACCTCAGGAATCACGTCTCCGATTAGAGCTGACCGCCGCCGGTCTTCCACAGCCGGCACTCAACCATCGCGTCACCCACGAAGGACGACGCGTCGCGATGGTCGACCTGGCGTACCCCGACCGACGCCTCGCGATCGAATATCTCGGGGATCACCATCGGACCGATCAGGATGCGTATCGCGAAGACATCCACCGCCGTGAACGCCTGATCGGCGCCGGCTGGGAGGTCGTGTTCCTGACGGCCGCAGACCTGTCCGGGCCGGTCCCGCGCGCCATCCTCACCGTCCGACGGGCGTACGCCAGATCCATTCCGGAGTAATGCGCACCTCGCGTCGGCGTGTTGCGCGCAAAAGTCCGGAACTGAGTGCGGCGCGGGGCGAGGGGCGCGGGTCAGCCGGCGGCGAGTTCGCGGGCGCGGGCGAGAGCGGCGTCGGTCGCGCGGGCGAAGAGCGCGGGGAGGTCGGCCTCCTGGAGGACGGCGATCGCCCGCTCGGTGGTGCCCTTCGGGCTGGTGACGCGGCGGCGGAGCTCGGCGGGCTCCTCGCCGGAGGCGGCGAGCAGCTCGGATGCGCCGAGGAAGGTGCCGTTCACCAGCACCGCGGCCTGCTCGGGCGTGAACCCCTTGGCGACGGCCGCGTCGGTCAGCGCCTCGATCAGCAGGAACACGTACGCCGGGCCCGAACCGGAGATGGTGCTGAGGGCGTCCAGCTGCGACTCGGGCACCTCCACGACCTGGCCGACGGTCTCGAAGAGGGCGCGGACGAGGGCGAGGTCCTCCGGCTCGGTGCGGGTCCCCGCGCTGATGCCCGTCACGGCCTTGCCGACGACGGCCGGGGTGTTCGGCATCGACCGCACGACCGTGACGGAGTCGGGCAGGAGGGACTCGAACGTCGCGATGGTGACGCCGGCGGCGACGCTGACGATCACGGCGCCCGGGATGAGGGAGGACTCGATCTCGCGGAGCAGGTCCGGCACCATCGCCGGCTTGACCGCGACGATGACGATCTCGGCGCCCTCGACCGCGCGACGGTTGGCGTCCGGGTCGTCGTCGGTCGCATACGCGGTGACGCCCGGAGTGCCGGCCAGCTCGGCGGCACGGACGGCGGATCGGTTGGTCACCCGCACCCCGCCGGTGACGGAGACGCCGGGGGCGAGCAGCCCCGAGAGGATCGCGCGGCCCATGGAGCCTGCTCCGAGCATCGCGATGGTGGGCAGCGTCACGTTCTGCGTGTCGGTCATGCGGCCATCCTAGGATGAGTCCATGAGCGCATCAGGAGGCACCAGGGCGATCGTCGCGGCGTTCTCCGCGAACCTCGGGATCGCGCTGACGAAGTTCATCGCCTGGTTCTTCTCCGGCTCGTCGTCGATGCTCGCCGAGGGCGTCCACTCGCTCGCGGACTCCGGCAACCAGCTGCTCCTCCTGCTCGGCGGCCGCAAGGCGAAGCGCCAGGCCGACAAGGAGCATCCCTTCGGCTACGGCCGAGAGCGCTACGTCTACGCCTTCGTGGTGTCCATCATCCTGTTCTCCGTCGGCGGCGTGTTCTCGCTCTACGAGGGGTTCGAGAAGCTGGCCCACCCGCACCCGCTCGACAACTGGTGGCTGCCCGTCCTGGTGCTGCTGATCGCGATCGGCCTCGAGTCGTTCTCGCTGCGCACGGCCGTCCATGAGTCCCGCCCGCACAAGAAGGGCATGTCGTGGCCGCAGTTCATCCGCCGTGCCAAGGCCCCGGAGCTGCCGGTCGTCCTGCTGGAGGATGTGGCCGCCCTCACCGGTCTGGTGTTCGCCTTCATCGGCGTCGGGCTGACCGTGCTCACCGGCAACGGGATCTGGGATGCCGTCGGCACCCTCCTGATCGGCACGCTGCTGATCGTGGTGGCGATCATCCTCGGCATCGAGACCAAGAGCCTGCTCGTCGGCGAAGGCGCGACCGATGCGGACGTCGCCTCGATCGAGAGCGCGATCCTCGCCGGCGACGAGGTCGAGCGCATCATCCACATGAAGACCCTCTACCTCGGCCCGGACGAGCTGATGGTCGCCGCCAAGCTGGCGCTTCCCGGCGAGCAGCGGCTCGCCGATGTCGCGGCGACGATCAACGCGATCGAACGGCGCGTGCGCGACGCCGTCCCGGCCGCCCGCGTCATCTACATCGAGCCGGACGTCTGGATCGATCCGAACGAAGCGCACCCCGCCACCGACACCATCATCCTGAAGGGCCTGGAGTGACCGGCACCGCAACCCGCACAGCGCTCGTCCTGCAGCACGACCCGACCATCCACCTCGGCAACATCGGCCCCACCCTCGAGGCGCACGGGTACGAGCTGCGCGTGGTCGAGGTCTCCTCCGCGGAGGATGTCGCTGCGATCGACCCGACGGAGGCCGACCTGGTCGTCGTGCTCGGCGGCGAGATGGGCGCGTACCAGACCGACGAGTTCCCGTTCCTGAAGGCAGAGCAGGCCCTCCTGCGCGAGCGACTGGATGCCGAGCGGCCGACGCTCGGCGTGTGCCTCGGCGCGCAGCTGATGGCCGGCGCGCTCGGCGAGCGCGTCTACAAAGGCGACACCACCCAGATCGGTTTCCGGCGGGTGGAGACGACGGAGGCGGGTGCGGGTTCGCCGATCCGTCATTTCGAGGGTGTGCCGGTGGTCGAATGGCACGGCGACACCTTCGAGCTGCCCGAGCGCGCGACCCGGCTTGCTTCGTCGAGCGACTACTCCAACGAGGCATTCTCGATCGGCGGCTTCGCGCTGGCGGTCCAGTTCCATCCCGAGGTCACGGACGAGATGCACGAGTCCTGGGTGTCGGACGGATACAACGAGTTAGACGAGCAGGCCATCGATCCGGATGCCCTGCGCCGCGACCGCGAGCTGTACTCGGCCGGTATGCAGGAGGCCTCACGCGCCGCGTTCTCGGAGTGGCTCGAGGCTCTGCCGCGCTGACGGCGCCCTCAGCGCTTGGCGCGGAAGAAGTCGAGCAGCAGCTCGGCGCACTCCTCGGCGAGCACCCCGGCGAAGACCTCGACCCGGTGGTTGAGCCGGCGATCGCGCAGCACGTCGTACACGGATCCCGCAGCGCCCGCCTTCTCGTCCCAGGCGCCGAACACGACGGTAGGGACGCGAGCCGCGAGCACGGCGCCGGCGCACATCACGCAGGGCTCCAGAGTGACGACGAGCGTGCATCCCTCCAGATGCCAGTCGTCCCGGGCCGCGGCCGCCGCGCGCAGCGCGAGCACCTCGGCATGCGCCGTCGGATCGTGGTGCAGCTCGCGCTCGTTGCGCCCCGTCCCGATCACCGCACCGTGCTCGTCGAGCACGAGGGCCGCGACCGGCACGTCGCCGGTGTCGAACGCGAGGCGGGCGTCCGCGACGGCGCGGCGCATCCACTGCTCGTAGTCGGCGGGGACGGACAGGGACACAGGCTCCTCCAGGCGGGATGTCGGCTAGCCTTGAGCCTATGCGAGTGCACGTAGCGGACCACCCCCTCATCACCCACAAGCTCACCGTGCTCCGCGACAAGACGACTCCGTCGCCCGTGTTCCGTGCGCTCACCGAGGAGCTCGTGACGCTGCTCGCCTACGAGGCCACCCGCGCCGTGCGCGTCGAGCCGATCGAGATCGAGACTCCGGTGACGACCACGACGGGCGTCGCGATCAGCGAGCCGCGTCCTCTCGTCGTCCCCATCCTGCGCGCCGGGCTCGGCATGCTCGAGGGCATGGTGCGGCTCATGCCGACCGCCGAGGTCGGATTCCTCGGCATGGCCCGCGACGAGGAGACCTTCGAGCCGACGACCTACGCCGAGCGCCTTCCGCACGACCTCTCCGACCGCCAGTGCTTCGTGCTCGACCCGATGCTGGCGACGGGAGGCTCGCTCGGTGCCGCCATCGACTTCCTCTTCGCGCGCAACGCGGTCGACGTCACCGCCATCTGCATCCTGGCCGCCCCGGAGGGCATCGCGGCGCTCGAGAAGGCCACCGAGGGCCGGAACGTGACGATCGTGCTGGGTGCGCTCGACGAGCGGCTGAACGAGAACGGGTACATCGTCCCGGGCCTCGGCGACGCCGGCGACCGCCTCTACGGCACTGTGTGACCGCCTGCAATAATCCGTAATGATTTGACACCGCGAGTCATCGTTCGCTTTACTGACTCCATGACTGACAACTCGCGTACCCTGACCTCCTTCGAGGCCCTTGGGGATGCCGGCATGATGATGGCCGGCCGCGACTCCGTCATGTGTTGCCGAATGTGTCGCTGATCTGACGACCCTTCGCCGAGCCGACCGCCCTCCGACCACCCCCTCGTGATCGGGCGAGAGCTCCCCGGGAACGCCACACCCAGGCTCCCGCGCATCAGCCGTCTCTGACACGGCCAACACGAATTCTTCTGCGATTCTCCGCACCGTCTCTCCGCATCACTCGTATCGGGACGACCGTCCCGCGGCGACGGTGGATCATCAGGGATCGCGACATCATCTAAGGACTTCCTCCCATGTCTCTCGCCACCATCGACACCTTCGCCCCCACCGCCCTCCGCCCCGCCGAGGCCGCTCCCGCCCCCGTCTCGAAGATCCGCGCCGTCCCGACCGGCACCGAGGCCCGGGGATTCGTCCTCTACGTGGGCATCGACGAGGCCAAGGCGGCGGCGGCCGGAACCGATCTGGGCCGCATCGTCGAGGCGCTGAAGGCGCTGACCGCCGAGCTCGCGCCGTCGGCCGAGACCTACGCCGCCGTCGCGATCGCCCCCGCCGGCGCAGGCGGACGCGATGTGGACGTCGTGCGCCTCGCCCTGCAGGACCCGTCGGCGATCGCGAAGCACCGCCACACCGCCGCCATCGACGAGGACGAGGACCGCGCCGCCTCCGGCGTCGTCGTCGACATCTCGCGCAAGCGTCTCATCCTGGACAACCAGACGGTCGCCCTCACCTACAAGGAGTTCGAGCTGCTGCAGTACCTCGTGCTGCGCGAGGGCCGCACCATCGAGCGCGCCGAGCTGATCTCCTCCCTCTGGAACGGAGCGGACGAGGAGGATGTGCCGAACGAGCGCACGATCGACGTCCACGTGCGCCGCCTTCGCGCCAAGCTGGCCCGCTACGAGGACATCGTGCGCACCGTCCGCGGGGTCGGCTACCGTTTCGATCGCCACGCCGACGTCTCCATCCGTCACGCGAGCGCCCCCTCCCCCGACCTGTTCTGAGTCGTGCGGTGCCGAGAAGGCAATAGATCGCACGAAAGCCGCCGAGCGGGCGGATAATCCGCCCACTCGACGGCTGCGGTCACGCGCTGCGCTGGTAGACGCGGAAGGCGCTGGTCGCCAGCGCCGCCATAACGACGGCGAGGGCGGCGAGCAGTCCGACATGCCCCCACAGAGCGGCCGTGTCGGGATGCGCACTGAGCGCCTCCCGGCCCACGATCACGGCCCACTCGAACGGATTGAAGGCGGCGGCGTTCCGCACCCATTCCGGCGACAGCTTCGTGTTCATGATCGCCGAGCTGAGGAACATCAGCGGGAGGGTGATGAGCTGCGAGATGCCGATCAGGGCGGTCTGATCGCGGGCGAGCAGTGCGACGGCGTTCGACAGCGAGCAGAACACCGCGGTGAGCAGCACCACGCCGAGCAGGAGCAGCAGGATGCCGCCGACGCCTCCGTCGAAGCGGGCGCCGGCCCAGAACGCGATGCCGAGCACGATCAGCGATTGGAACACCGCGAGGATCGACTGGTACACGAGGGTCGCGATGATCATCGCGCCACGGTTGGCCGGTGACGTGAGCAGCCGGTCCATGACGCCGCGCTCCATGTCCTGGATGTAGACCGTGCCCGACCACGCGCTGCCGAACAAGGCGAGCATCATGACCACGCCGGGTGTGAGGTACTCCAGATAGCTCTGCCCGACCCCGAATCCGGGGATCTCGATGACGGACTTGAAGAGCTGCCCGAAGAGCAGCAGCCAGATGATCGGCTGCACCAGGTTCATCACCAGGAACGCCGGCATGCGGATGGCCCAGCGCAGTTGCCTCCCGGTCAGGAGGAGCGTGTGGGTGAGGAACGTCGGCCCGCTGCGGCGGGCGGTGCGGACGGGGGCGGGAGCCGGGGCGGTGATGGTGCTCATGATGCGTTCTCCAGTGCGTGCTCGGCGGACGCCTGCGCCCGCGTGAAGGTGCGGCCGGTGTGCCGCAGGTAGACGTCGTCGAGGCTGGGGCGGGCGACGGTTGCGGAGGCGACGGCGACGGCCGCTGCTTCCAGGGCGCCGAGGGCGAGCGGCAGTGTCGCGGCGCCGTTGTCGGCGCGGGCGCGCAGGGTGCGCCCGTCTCCGCCAATGTCGCGCAAGGCATCCACGCGCTCCAGCGCCGCGAGGGCCGCGAACGGATCGCCGTCGGGAGCGACCTCGACGATCACCGTGTCTCCGCGCAAGCCGCTCTTCAGCTCTTCCGGCGTGCCCCCGGCGACGACGCGGCCGTGGTCGACGATCGCGAGCCGGCCGGCCAGACGGTCGGCCTCGTCGAGGTAGTGCGTGGTGAGCAGCACCGTGATGTGCTCGGCGGCCGTGAGGCGCTCGATCTCGAGCCAGAGCTCGGTGCGTGCCTCCGGGTCGAGGCCGGTCGTCGGCTCGTCGAGGAACAGCACCTCCGGCCGGTGCATGAGTCCGAGGGCGACATCGAGCTTTCGGGCCATGCCGCCCGAGTAGGTCTTCACCTGGCGCCCCGCGTGCTCGGTGAGGCCGAAGCGGTCGAGCAGCTCACGAGCGCGAGCGCGGGCATCCCGGCCGCTCATGCCCTGCAGGCGCCCGGCGAGCACGAGGTTCTCGGCCCCGGTGTCCATCGGGTCGGAGACGGGCTTCTGCGCGACGAACCCGAGGGCCCGGCGCACCCGCGCCGGATGCCGCGCGACGTCGATCCCGGCGACGAACGCCTGGCCGGAATCGGCGCGGGCGAGGGTCGACAGGACCTTCATGGTGGTGGACTTGCCGGCGCCGTTCGGGCCGAGGAGCCCGAAGACGGTGCCGGCCTCGACGTCGAAGTCGAGGCCGTCGAGCGCACGGACGAGCGGGGCGCCCCGTCCGCCGCGGTAGGTCTTGACGAGCTGGTCGGCGGCGAGCGCCGGACCGGTTGATGATGCCACGATGGCTTCCTCTCTGAGAGGTCACCGTCAGGGGCATATCATCGGATACGACCCTCGGTGACTGTTGACGCAGGTTCCGTAAGGAACGACTGAAGGTTTCCGATGGCCGGGGAGTTGCCGCTCTCCGGCCATCGTCTTGTGTGCGGCGGCTGCCGCCGGAATCAGTTCCCCAGCAGTTCGGCCACCTCCTCACCGAAGGCGCCGGCCGCGATCCGCTGCTGGATCTCGGCCATGCTGAGGCCTGTCGCGAGCAGCACGTGCAGCTGCTCCCACCACTCATAGCCGCCGACCGTGCCGGCTCGGAGCCGTGCGAGCAGGTCGGCGACGAAGGCGCGCTCGGCGTCGAGCACCGCCTGCCGGTAGTGGAACTCGATCATGAAGAGCTCGGGGAGGGCCGGTCCGCTCGACTCCGCGAGGGAGCGCCGCTCGGCGATGTCGGCGTCCAGCCGGGCGAGTCTGCGCTCGAGGAGGTCTGCCGCCGTCGCCGGCGGGAGCATCGGGAGAAGGGAGAGTCCGGTCTCGATCGCCGGGTACTCCTTCACCGGCGTCTCGATGAGGTCCCCGAGCCACTCGACGGCCTCCCGTCGCCCGCTATCGGTGATCTGGTAGACGACGCGCTCGGGGCGGTTGCCCTCGCGCTCGGTCTGGGCGACCTCGATGAAGCCGTGCTTCTCGAGCGACTTGATCACGGAGTAGAGGGAGCCGAAGTTGAGGCGGATGCTGTCCTCTTTGCCGCGCTCGCGCATCGTGGTCGTCATCTCGTACGGGTACATCGGCTTCTCCCACAGGCAGGCCAGGACGGCCAGGGCCAGCGGGTTCGCGATCGCGCGCTTCGACATTGCTCGCCTCCGAATACTCTGTTCAGAGTATTCGCTCACGGGTGATGTGTCCAGCCTCAACACCGCCACGCGCTAGCGTGGATCGCATGCTCGTCACCATCCGTCCCGCACGTCCCGACGACCACAGTGCACTGCTGGCCGTCTGGAGACACGCGGTGGAGGCGACCCACCATTTCCTCACGGCGGACGACATCGACTGGTACGAGGGGATGGTCGCCTCCTACCTGCCGCAGATGGCCGACCTGCGAGTCGCCGTGGTCGACGACGCCGACACGCCCGCCGGGTTCATCGCCCAGGATGACGGCGAGATCCAGATGCTGTTCGTCGATCCCGCCCGGCACGGCTCCGGGATCGGGACGGCCCTCCTCGAGGCCGTCGCGCCCGGGCACGCCTCTCTGCGTGTCGACGTCAACGAGGACAACCCGAGCGGCCGGGCCTTCTACGCGGCACGGGGATTCGTGCAGACGGGCCGCTCGGTGCTCGACGGAGAGGGCCGGCCGTTCCCGATTCTGCACCTCCGCCGCCCGGCCCCCGACCGGGGGCAGACCGTTTCTGAGCGTTCCGCTGGCCCCGCATAGAAAACTCGCAGCAAAAATAACGACTTGATAACTAGATCCCGTTACCTCTTCGTTATATAGTTCAAGAGCAATGGTTGTTTGCTGTGGCAGCCATCGCGGAATGTGATTGCAGGACACTCTTGGTGCAAGGGAGAGGGCCGGCCGCTAGCCTCTGCGGCCGGCCCTCAATCTGTCTCTCCCGCTCCTCTCGCATTCCGGCTCCTCTCCCGTGCTGGCACGGATGGCCCTGTCGGCGGATGATGAGAAGATGCGAATGCATCGAGACGCGTTCGAGTACGAGAGGCAGGCGTCATGAGCAGCAGCGCCACCGGGACGGCCCCGGCCCGACACCGGATCAACGCCGTCTCCGCCTGGGAATCGTTGTTCCGGGCGCAGGTCGCGGTCATGCGATCCCTTGCCACGGAGTTCCCGACGAAGGACATCTCGTTCAACGAGTACGACGTGCTCTTCAACCTCTCGCGCCAGCCCGATCGCACCCTGCGGCTGCGTGAGCTCAACAAGCACGTACTCCTCACGCAGCCCAGCGTCAGCAGGCTCGTCGACCGCCTGGTGGCGCGCGGCCTGCTCGCCAAGTGCCCCGACCCGGTGGACGCGCGCGGCACGCTGATCATGCTCACGGACACCGGCTTCGAGATGTTCCGGAGCGTCGCCGTCGAGCACATGAAGACGATCACGAGCCGTGTCGGCGGGCGTCTCGACCCGGAGGAGCTCGAGACTCTCGCTGCCCTCTGCGACAAACTCCGCGGCGCGGCCTGAGCTCCTCCACAGCTCGGCCCCGACGCCCACTCTCCCCAAACTGTGCGTCGCCCCGGGGAGGTCGCCACCTCCCGCGCGTATCATGACGCCCATGGCCTCGACGACTCGCAGAAGATGGAAATGGGCGCCTGCGCTCGTCGGATTCGTCGCCCTGAGCGGCATCGCAGGTCTCCTCGCGGCTGCCGCCGTGACGCCCGCCGTCGCATTGACCGGATCGGCCGCAGACTCGACCATCGACGTCTTCGACGGACTGCCCGAGTACATCAAGGTGGAGCCGCTCGCCCAGGCGTCCACGATGTACGCCACATCCAACGGCCAGCAGGTGCCGATCGCGACGTTCTACTCCCAGAACCGCGTCGAGGTCGGCTGGGATGCGATCTCGCAGAACCTGAAGGACGCCGCGATCGCAACGGAGGACCCGCGCTTCTACGAGCACGGCGGCATCGATGTGACCGGCACGATCCGCGGTGCGGTGCTGACGGCGCTGCACAAGTCGGTCCAGGGCGGATCATCGATCACCCAGCAGTACGTGAAAAACATCCTGGTGCAGCGCTGCGAGAACAAGCAGCCGGACCTGACGGCCACGGCCGAGGTGCAGAAGAAGCAGCTGGCCGCATACAAGGCCTGTTACAACGACGCCACCGAGGTCGACCCGGTGCGCAAGCTCAAGGAGATGCGGTACTCGATCGGCCTCGAGAAGGAGTACTCGAAGAACGACATCCTGCAGAGCTACCTGAACATCGCGCTGTTCGGCGGCCGGGTCTACGGCGTGCAGTCGGCGGCGTCGTACTACTTCGGCGTCTCCGCGAAGGACGTCAACCTGCAGCAGGCGGCGACCCTGATCGCCATCCTGAACAACCCGGACAACCTGCGCATCGACCAGCCGGACAGCACGGAGAACGGCGCGGCGAACGGCTACAAGGAGACGCTCGACCGCCGCAACTACGTGCTCGATCGCATGCTGGTCAACGGCAAGATCACGCAGGAGGAGCACGACGCGGCCCGCAAGGCGCCGGTCGAACCGAAGATCACGCCGGTGCAGAACGGCTGCATGACCGCCCAGCAATACCACGCGGCGTTCTTCTGCGACTACGTCGAACGCATCATCGAGCAGGACCCGACCTTCGGCAAGACCGACGACGAACGCTCCAGCTTCCTCACCCGAGGGGGCCTGAAGATCTACACGACGCTCAACCTCGACCTGCAGAACTCGGCTCAGTCGGCTCTCAGCGCGTACATCCCGCCGACCAGTCCGCGGCTCGATCTCGGCGCCTCCAACGTCGCGGTCGAGGTGGGCACGGGGCGGGTGATCACGATGGTGCAGAACAGACCGTACGACAACACCGCGCAACCCGCGCCCGGCACGACCGCCGTCAACTACAACACCGACAGCGACTACGGCGGCTCGCAGGGCTTCCAGACCGGATCGTCGTACAAAGCATTCGACCTGCTCGAATGGTTGCAGGAAGGCCATTCCCTCTATCAGACGGTCAGTGGCACCCAGCACAGCTTCCCGCAGAGCTCGTTCCACGCGAGCGATCCCTGCAACGACATCGGCGGGGCTCCGTGGAACGTCTCGAACGACGAGGGAGAGACGGTCGGCAGCACCACGGTGATGAACGCGACCGCCCAGTCGATCAACACGATCTTCGCCAAGATGGCCACGCAGCTCGACCTGTGCGGGATCAAGGAGCGGGCGCAGGACCTCCTGGTCCACGGCGCCGATGAACAGATCAACCCGTTCATGGCCAACCCGTCGTCGGTGCTCGGCACCAACTACATCGCCCCGCTGACGATGGCGACCGCCTACGCCGGCATCGCCAACAACGGTGTCGCGTGCAGCCCCGTCGCCATCGACAAGGTGGTCGACGCCGACGGTGGCGAGCACGCGGTGCCCAAGACCCAGTGCTCGACCACCCCGATCGACCCGGGCGTCGCCGCGGCCGCGATCTACGCCTTGCAGGGCGTCCTGCGCGGCGGGGGAACCGCCGCGTCGGCCAACCCCGGCGACGGCGTGCCGATCTTCGGCAAGACGGGAACGACGGACGACTCCCTCGAGAACTGGCTCGTCACCTCCACCACCAAGACCGCTCAGGCCACCTGGGTCGGCAACGTGTCCGGCTACGTCGCGCTCCGCAGCCAGAGCTTCCAGGGCGTGGGCGGCGGCAACGTCAAGTTCTCGATCGTGAAGCCGATCGTCGCCGCGCTCAACGCCGCCTACGGAGGCAGCGCCTTCCCGGCGCCGCCCTCGAAGTACGTGGCGGTGGCTCCTGCGCCGAAGCCCGCGGCACCCACCACTCCGACCCAGCCGGGGACCGGCACGGGAACGGGAACGGGTGGCGGCCAAGGCGGCGGAGGCCAAGGCGGCGGAGGCCAGGGCGGCGGAGGCGGCCAAGGCGGCGGAGGCGGCCAAGGCGGCGGAGGCCGGGGCTGACCAGGATTCACCGCTCACAAATGACGAAAACTCCGTTATTGTTGGCGCGTGGGACGCACACCTGATCCGACGCGGAAACCGGAGCTCCTCAGCCGCATCATGGAGCATGTGGCCACCGAGCCGCTCTCCCGCATGACGTTCCGCAGCCTCGCGACCTCCCTCGGCGTCAGCACGTACTCGTTCGTCTACCATTTCGGCTCCCGCCAGGAGATGATCGACGCCATCCTCGAAGAGGGCGTGCGCCAGCAGAACGAGTCGCAGATCGGCGTGGACATCGTCTCGTTCGACCGCGAACAGTTCCGCGACTGGTACCGCCAGGCTTTCCGCCACTCGCTGCGCGAGGGCAACCGCACCGGGTTGCGGCTGCAGTTCGAGGCGGGCGTGCTCGAGCCGATCGAGCCCGACCTCGGCGAACGCATCACGACGGCGTTCAGCCGGTGGCGCGACACCGTGCGCGCGTGGCTCAAGAAGCAGGGCGTCGACAGCCGGCGCGCGGGAATCCTGGCGCACGGACTGGTCGACTCGGCGGCAGGACTGCAATTCGGCTACCTGCTCACCGGCGACCGCAACGCGACGGTCGCGGCCTTCGATCTCTTCCTCGACGCCTACCTGCGCGAGGCGCTCGGCGACTGACCGATCGAAACGGCTCAGGCCTGCCGCTCGGCCACCGCCTTGACGCCGGCGAGCATCTGCGCCCAGTTGCGCTGGGAATGCTCCGCGGCCTCCCGGGTCGCGTTGTTGTCCTGATCGAGCGTCACCTGCGTACCGCCGGCGATCTCCTCGAGTTCGAATCGGAGCGTGTGATAGTTCTCGGGCTCGTCCGGCAGACCCGACATCGGGCTGAAGTGCGTGAGCACGATCCGCCAGGGCTCCTCGCGATCCTCGAGTTCGATGACACGGCCGTGGTCCTCGAACGATCGCCCCTCCCACTCCCCGCTCCACGTGATCGGGGACCCGAGACGCCAGTCGGAGCGCACGTCGGCACCGAACAGGATCTCGGGATGCGCGCCGTTCGACGTCAGCACCTGCCACACCGTCCGGCGCGGAGCACGCACCGTCACCTCGGCTCGCGCAATGAAATCGCCCATGACCGCCTCCCGCGTCTCGCCGCCATCACACACCCGGTCGGACTCGGTGCGCAAGACCGTCAGCGCTGCAGCACCACGGCCTCCCACGGCCGAAGGACTCCGGACAGACCCGGCACGACCGCGTCGCCGCCCGACGCGAGCACGACCCGCGCCACCTCCCACCCGGCGAGCTGAGAGGTGTCGTACTCCGCCGCATCGCCGCTGAGGTTCACCAGCACGAGGAGTGCGTCGCCGTCGAGTCCGCGCACATAGCCGAAGATCTGCTCGTGCTCGGGAAGCACGAGCGCGAAGCCGCCCGCCGACACGACGCGCGATCGATGGCGCAGCTCGGCAAGTGCCCGATAGTGGGCGAACACCGAATCGGAGTCCGCCCGCGCGGCCTCCGCATTGACCTCCGGATAGTTGGGATTGACCGCGATCCAGGGCGTGCCGGTCGTGAACCCGGCATTCGGACCACCGGTCCACTGCATGGGCGTGCGCGCGTTGTCGCGGCTGGTCCGGCGCAGGGCTGCCAGGACCTCGTCCGCCGGCCGGCCGAGCACGTCGACCGCCTCGGCGTAGTAGTTGAGGGTCTCGATGTCGCGGAAGTCGTCGATGGTCGAGAACGGGACGTTCGTCATCCCGAGCTCCTCACCCTGATACACGTAGGGCGTTCCCCGCATCAGGTGCAGGAGCGTGCCGAGAGCCTTCGCCGAGACGACGCGGTTCTCGCCGTCGTCCCCGAAACGGCTGACCACCCGTGGCTGGTCATGGTTGTTCCAGTAGAGGCTGTTCCAGCCGACGTCGGCCAGACCCTCCTGCCACTGGGCGAGGTTGCGTTTGAGGTCGAGCACGGTCGCTTCGCGGTGATCCCACTTGCCGCCGGGCCCGTGGTCGAGGTCGACGTGCTCGAACTGGAACACCATGTCGAGCTCGCGACGGTCCGGATCGGTGAAGCGACGCGCTTCGGCGATGTCGACGCCGGGCATCTCGCCGACCGTGAGATAGCGGTCCTCCCGGCCGGCGAACACCCGCTCGTGCATCTCGTGCAGGAACTCGTGGATGCGCGGTCCCTGCGCGAAGAACGGATACGCGTCGCCGTAGAGGCCACCCGGCGGGACGACGCCGTCGGGCAGCGAGACGTCCTTCGAGAGGAAGTTGACCACGTCCATCCGGAAGCCGTCGACGCCCCGGTCGAGCCACCAGTTCATCATCTCGTAGACGGCATCGCGCACCTGGGGGTTCTCCCAGTTGAGATCCGGCTGCTTGCGCGAGAACAGATGGAGGTAGTACTCACCCGTCTGCTCGTCGAGCTGCCAAGCCGAGCCCGAGAAGAACGAGCCCCAGTTCGTCGGCTCGGCGCCGTGCTCGCCCGGCTGCGCACCGTCCCGCGGCGGCCGCCACCAGTACCAGTCGCGCTTGGGGTTGTCGCGGCTCGACGCCGACTCCACGAACCACGGATGCTCGTCGGAGGTGTGGTTGACGACGAGGTCCATCACCAGCTTGATGCCGCGCTCGTGCATCCCCGCGAGCAGCTCGTCGAAGTCGTCGAGGGAGCCGAACAGCGGGTCGATCCGCTGATAGTCGCTGATGTCGTAGCCGTTGTCGTCGTGCGGCGACGCGTAGATCGGCGACAGCCAGACGACGTCGACGCCGAGCGCCTCCAGATGGTCGAGGTGCTGGATGATGCCGCGCAGGTCGCCGATGCCGTCGCCGTCGCTGTCCGCGAAGCTCCGCGGATAGACCTGGTACACGACCGCCGACTGCCACCACTTGTCGCTCACGCAGGCCACCCTACTCGGCGAGGACCACCCTGGTGCCGGTGCGGGCCGACTCGCGCGCCGCCCGGCACACGCGCAGGGCCTCCACCGCCGCCCGGACGGGTGAGCGCTCGGGAGGGGTTCCGTTCGTCACGCACTGGAGGAAGTAGCGGGCCTGCTCCCGGAACGGGTCCCCCGGAAGCTCGGCGACCGCGTCCACGCCGCGATCCCCCACGACGTCGAGCGAGGTGCGGAACGGCGTGCCGACGGGAAGGTCAGCGGCGGCGAGGATCTGCGCCACCCCGCCGGACCGGTACTCGATGGTCAGGGCGGCCGGAGCGCCGAAGCCGTCGCCGGGGGCCCGCGTCGCCGTGACCGCGAGAGGAGCACCCAGCAGGGCGTTGGCCTGATCGACGTCGTGGATGGCGAAGTCCACGATCATCCCGCCCGAATCCCGCTCGTCGTCGAGCCAGGGGGCGTCGGACGACCGTGCCGAGAGACGGGTGGCCCGGACCGCGCGGGGCGTGCCGACCGCGCCGGCGGCGACCCGCTCGTGGAGTGCCGCATAGCCGGGGAAGAAGCGCACGACGTGCGCGACCATCAGCGCAGCGGGGCCTCGCTCGGCCGCGGCGGCCACGCGCTCCGCATCGGCGACCGTGAGCGCGATCGGCTTCTCGAGCAGGACGTGGCGGCCGGCCGCGAGCGCGCGCACGGCGAGATCCGCATGACTGGGGGTCGGCGTGCAGATCGAGACGATGGTCGCCGCAGGATCGGCCAGCGCCTCGTCGAGGTCGGTCGCCCAGCGCGCGCCGGGAGCGGCCGTCAGCTCGGGCCGGCGACGGGGCGACACCGCCCAGATCACCGGGACGCCGATGGCCTCCCAGGCGGCGGCATGGGCTTGCCCCATCCGGCCCGCGCCGACGACGACGGCGGCGTGGCTCACCGCACGGCCCGGTCGACGTGCGCCGGATCGAACAGGGCGTCGAGCACGAGCCGGCCGGCGCCGCGGATGCCCGCCTCCTCCTTCGCCTCGGTGATCGCGATGTCGAGCTGGTCCGTGATCATCGGCAGGCAGTCGGAGTAGATCGTCGAGCGCACCCCGGCGACGAACGCCTCCGCCTCGCCCAGGATGCCGCCGAGGACCAGCCGCTGCGGATTGAAGAAGTTCATGATCGTGGCGAGCACTCCGCCGGTGCGCAGACCCGCCTCCCGCAGCATCAGCGTCGCCAGCGGGTGCGCATCCCTCGCCAGGGCCAGGATGTCGCGGGTGTCGGCGACGTCGACCCCCTCGCGCCGCAGGGCCTGGACAATCGCCGCGCCCCCGGCGACGGCGTCGAGGCAGCCGATACGACCGCAGGAGCACAGGATGTCGGGAGCGCCGGGGACCGTCACGTGGCTGATGTCGCCCGCCATGCCGTGGTGGCCGCGGTAGACGCCGCCGAACGCGACGATGCCGCAGCCGATGCTCGACCCGGCCTTCACGAAGACCAGTTCGTCGGTACCGCCGCCGAGGGCGACGTGCTCCCCGAGCGCCATGAGGTTGGCGTCATTGTCGGCGACGGTGGTGAGCCCGGTGCGCGCCCGCATCTCGGAGGCGACATCGAGGCCGTTCCAGCCGGGCATGCGCGACGGCGACACCATGCGGCCGGTGCCGGAGTCCACCGGGCCGGGCAGGCCGATCCCGAAGCCGCGCAACGCCTGCTCCGGCGCAGCGTGAGCGGCGCGGAGCTCTTCCGCGACGGCGGCGATCCAGCCGAGCACGTGGGCGGGGCCGGCGCCGATGTCCATCGCGTCCGTGCGCGAGGCCAAAAGGCGGCCCGCGAGGTCGAAGAGGCCGAAGGTGGCGTGGTGCGAGCCGAGGTCGGCGGCGACCACGACGCCGGCGGCGGGGTCGACCTCGAGGGCGCGGGGCCGGCGACCGCCGTGCGAGACGCCCTCGCCGGCCTCGCGGAGGAAGCCGCCCGCGAGGAGCGCATCCACCCGCTGGGCGACCGTGGAGGGCGAGAGGCCGGTCTGCCGGGCGATGTCGGCGCGGGACGCCGCCCTGCCGGTGCGCACGAGATCGAGGATTCCGCCCGGACCCGACGCCGACGGCGGCGCCGAAACGACGTCCGGCTGCGCAGTTCTGGTGCTGCTCGACATCGCGCGTCCCCTTCGTCCGGCGCGATCTCGGACGCGCTGCTGGTGTTGAGGATAGTGTAGTCACTTTCTTCGATTTCGAACCAACCAAAATCAAAATTGCATGAACTTTGATTACTTAGTACGCTCATCGCAATCTGCCCGACAATGATGCGAGGAACACGATGGAAGCAGCGAACGCCCGGCCCATGGTCAGCCTGCGCGGCGTCGAGAAGCACTTCGGCCAGCTCCACGTCCTCAAGTCGATCGATCTCGACGTCGCCCCGCGCGAGGTCGTCGTGGTCGTCGGCCCGTCCGGCTCCGGCAAGTCGACTCTCTGCCGTTCGATCAACCGGCTGGAGACGATCGACAGCGGAGAGATCCGCGTCGACGGGGAGACGCTCCCCGAAGAGGGCGCGGCCCTCGCGCGACTGCGCGCCGAGGTCGGCATGGTGTTCCAGTCGTTCAACCTGTTCGCCCACCGCACCGTGCTCGACAACGTCGCCCTCGCACCGATCAAGGTGCGCGGGATGAAGAAGGCCGACGCCGAGCGCCTGGCCCTCGAACTGCTCGACCGGGTCGGCATCGCCGACAAGGCGGACAACCACCCGACTCAGCTCTCGGGAGGTCAGCAGCAGCGGGCCGCGATCGCGCGGGCGCTCGCGATGCAGCCCAAGGTCATGCTCTTCGACGAGCCCACCAGCGCCCTCGACCCCGAGATGGTCGGCGAGGTGCTCGACGTGATGACCTCCCTCGCCCGCGACGGCATGACCATGATCGTCGTCACCCACGAGATGGGCTTCGCCCGCCGGGCGGCCGACCGGGTCGTGTTCATGGACCACGGTCAGATCGTGGAAGAGGCGACGCCCGCCGAATTCTTCGACTCGCCCCGCTCCGAGCGGGCGCGGTCGTTCCTGGCCTCCGTGCTCTCGCACTGAGACCCAGCATCACCGGCACCACCGCACCATCCGCTCCACCGCACCACGACCCGTCCGAATCCGAAAGGGAAGCACCATGACCCGCAGCACGACCCGCCGGAAGGCCGCCTTCGCCGGCGCCCTGCTCGCGGCCGTGACGCTCGCCGTCACCGCCTGTTCGTCCGGCACCACCAGCCTGCCCGGCTCGGGCTCCAGCTCCACGTCGTCCGCCGACGCCGTGTTCTCGGGAGCCCCGGTCGCCTCGGGCGACCTCATCATCTCCGGCTCGACGATGGAGAAGATCAAGAAGCGCGGCAAGCTCATCGTCGCCGAGGCCCTCGATGCGCCGTTGCTGTCGCAGCAGGACCCGACCAACCCCGACTCGGTGACCGGCTTCGACGCCG
Organism: Leifsonia sp. NPDC058194; assembly: GCF_042883605.1. Taxonomy (NCBI): domain Bacteria; kingdom Bacillati; phylum Actinomycetota; class Actinomycetes; order Micrococcales; family Microbacteriaceae; genus Leifsonia; species Leifsonia sp. NPDC058194. The sequence goes on from NZ_JBHVVL010000001.1 coordinate 477,849, forward strand.
ACCTCGCCAAGCTCCTCGCGATCTACATCCTCGGCAAGCCGAACGTGGAGATCGTCCCGCCCGCCAGCGAGACCCGCGAGGCGATGCTGCAGAACGGCACCGTCGATGTCGTGTTCAACACGTACACGATCACCGAGGAGCGCGCGCAGCAGGTGGACTTCGCCGGCCCGTACTTCGAGTCCGGCCTCGCCGTCGCCGTCAAGAGCGACAACAAGGACATCACGAGCTCCAAGGACCTCGACGGCAAGACCGTCATCGTCGGCGCCAACACCCCCGCCGTGACCGAGGTCCCGAAGATCGCGCCCACGGCGACCGTCACCGCCTTCGCGACCGACCCGGCCGCCGTCCAGGCGCTCATCCAGGGCCGCGGCGACGCGTACGTCCAGGACTACACGCTGCTCGCGAGCGACGCTGCCAGCGAGAAGCAGATCAAGGTGGTCGGGCAGCCGTTCACCAAGGAGCCCTACGGCATCGGCCTGAAGCACGGCGACTCGGACTTCAAGTCGTTCGTCAACGACTGGCTCACCAAGATCCAGAAGGGCGGCCAGTGGGGCCAGGCGTGGAAGACCACGCTCGGCACCGTGACCGACTCGGAGATCCCCACCCCGCCGAAGATCGGCTCCGTTCCGGGCTCCTGAGCCCACCGGCGGGGCCGGTACGCCGGCCCCGCCCTCCCGACTTCTCTCACGAGTGAGCGAGCGATGAACCCACTGATCGACAACCTCGGACCGCTGGTCCAGGCTCTCGGCACGACCCTGCTCATGGCGGTCGTGGCCGGCATCGGCTCGATCGTGCTCGGCGTGCTGATCACGATCGCGCGCGTGAGCCCGATCCCGATCCTGCGCACCGCGGCCTTCCTCTACGTGCAGTTCTTCATCAACGTGCCCCTGCTGGCCCTGCTGCTGCTCGCCGTCTTCGCACTGCCGGACGCCGGGCTGCTGCTGCCGCTGACCCCCACCGCGATCATCGTGCTGACGGTGTACGAGGCCGCCTACGTGGCCGAGGCCGTGCGATCGGGCGTGAACACGGTGCCGGTCGGCCAGGTGGAGGCCGCTCGCGCGCTCGGCTTCACCCTGGCGAAGACTCTGCGCCTCGTCGTCATCCCCCAGGCTCTGCGCGCCGTCGTGCAGCCGATCGGCAACGTGATGATCGCCCTGGCGATGAACACGGCCCTCGCCGCGGCGGTCGGCGTCGTGGAGCTCACGGCCGAGGTCAACAAGGTGAACCTCGTCGCCGCGCAGCCCATCCTGATCTTCTCCAGCGCCGGGCTCGTCTACATGGCCATCGCCCTCGCCATCGGCCTGACGGCCGGCTGGGTCGAACGAAAGGTGGCGATCGCCCGATGACCGCCCAGCTCATCCCGGACCGTCCCGCGCCCACCCCTGCCAGGCGGCCGAAGCGGACGTATGCCGCGTCGTTCATGTACGACACCCCCGGCCCGCGCGGGCGCCGCAACATCGTCCTCGGCTCGTTCATCAGCTGCGTCGTCTTCGCCGCGGTCATCGGCTACGGGATCTGGCAGCTCGCCTCCCACGGCCAGTTCGCGGCCGAGCGCTGGGCGCCGTTCACCGATTGGGCGATCTGGCAGTACCTGCTGGTCGGGCTGCTCGGCACGCTCGAGGCGGCGGCCATCGTGGCCGTGCTGGGCGGCGCGCTGGGCATCCTGCTGGCCCTCGGCCGGCTCAGCCGGCTGCGGCCGGTGCGCTGGCTGTGCGGCTTCTACATCGAGGTGGCGCGCACGATCCCCGTGCTGCTGATGATCTACCTCATGCTCTTCGGCCTCCCGCAGCTCGGGATCAACCTGCCCACCCTGTGGAAGCTGGTCGTCCCGCTCACCATCGCCAACTCCGCGGTGTTCGCCGAGATCGTCCGCGCCGGCGTGCTGAGCCTTCCGCGCGGGCAGCGCGAGGCTGCCCTGAGTCTCGGGATGCGACCCCACCAGGCCATGCGCCACGTGGTGCTCCCGCAGGCCCTGCGGAACGTCGCACCGTCGCTGATCACCCAGCTCGTCAGCCTGCTGAAGGACACCTCGCTCGGCTACATCGTCGCCTTCACCGAGCTGCTCTACCGCGGCCAGGTGCTCGCCTCGTACCTGCACCTGCTCATCCCGACCTACGTCGCCGTGACCGTCATCTACCTCGTCGTCAACGGCAGCCTGTCGGCGCTCGCCTCCCGCGTGCAGCGCGGTTCGGCGCGTGGACCGCGGCGCAGCAGGCGGCGGCCGACCTCCACACAGCCTCCCCTGCCGCCACTGCCGGCGACCCCGCACCAGGAAGAGTCCCATGCCTAGCTCCACCTCCACCACCGACCCGGGCGCCGTCGCGGCCCTCGCCGAGGTCGCCGCCGTCCGTCGTTCCGGGATGATCGAGAGCCGTCACTTCGGCAGTCTCGTCGCGCTCGCACCGGACGGGAGCACCCTCCTCGAGCTCGGCGCGCCCGATGCCGCGATCCTGCCCCGCAGCACGGTCAAGCCCCTCCAGGCGCTCGCGTGCCTGACCGCCGGAGCCGAGCTCGCCGGACCGGAGCTGGCCATCGCCGCGGGAAGCCACACGGGCGAGGACGAGCACGTGCGGGTCGTGCGCGAACTGCTCGCCCGTGCCGGAGTCGACGACGACGCGCTGGGCTGCCCGGTCGACCGCCCCGAGGACGAGGGGACGTTCGAGCGGATGATCCGCGCGGGCGAGCCGCGTGCGCGGGTTCGGATGAACTGCTCCGGCAAGCACGCCGCCATGATCGTCGCGGCCGCCGCGAACGGCTGGGATGTCGAGGGCTATCTGCACGTCGACCACCCGCTGCAGCAGCACGTGCGCGCGACGATGGCGGAACTGACAGGGGTGCCCGTCTCGCACGACGCGGTCGACGGATGCGGCGCCCCCTTGTTCGGCACGACCGTGCGCGGCGTCGCCCGCGCCTTCGGACGGCTGGTGCAGGCCGCCCCCGGGACCCCGCAGCGTGCCGTCGCGGATGCGATGCGCGCCCATCCCTTCTACGTCGGAGGCACCGGGCACCAGAACTCGATGCTGATGGAGACCGTGCCCGGCGCACTCGCCAAGGGCGGGGCCGAGGGCGTCATCGGCGTCGCGGCCGCGGACGGCACGGCGGTCTCGATGAAGATCGTCGACGGCAGCCCGCGCGCCACCACCCTGCTCGCCCTCCGGGTGCTCGAAGCGCTCGGGACGGACATCGGCGGCGCGGGTGCGCTGGTCGACCTCCCGGTGCTGGGCGGAGGCGTGCCGGTCGGGCGCATCGAGCTCGGCGCCGATCTGGCGGCCGCGCTGGAGCGCATCGCGTGACCGTCGTCGAGATCTGCCTCGACGACCTCGCCGGCGTGGGCCGCGCGGAGGCGGCGGGCGCGGACCGCATCGAGCTCTGCTCGGCGCTGTCCACCGGAGGTCTCACTCCCTCCATCGGCACGGTGGCAGGCGCGCTCGGGATGGCGGAGCGGCTCGGGGTCAACGTGCTGATCAGGCAGCGCCCCGGCGACTTCGTCTTCGACGCCGACGAGCTCGCGGCGATGGTGGCAGACATCCGGGCCGTCGCCGCACTGCCGCGACCCGAGGGCGTGCCCCTGGGCTTCGTCGTCGGGGCACTGCGTCCGGACGGCACCGTCGACGCGGATGCCACGCGCGCCCTGGTCGACGCGTGCGGGCGCGCCCCGGTGACGTTCCACAAGGCCTTCGACCAGACTCCCGATCGCGCGGCCGCGCTGGAGACGCTGATCTCCCTGGGCGTCGCGCGGGTGCTGACCTCCGGCGGCGCGACGACCGCGGCCGACGGAGCCGCCGAACTCGGCGCGCTCGTCACGCAGGCCGGCGACCGGATCGTCGTGCTCGCGGGCGGAGGCGTCCGCCCCTCGAGCGTCGCGGATCTCGTGCGCCGGACCGGCGTCCCCGAGGTGCACCTGCGCGCCGTCGAAGAGGCCGCGAGCGCCTCGCTCGTCCCGAGCGCGTACGACACCGGACGGCGCGAGGTCACCTCCGCCGCCACGGTCGCCGCCGTCGTGGACGCGGTACGCGGGGTCCACGCATGAGCGGCGATCCCGTCGCCCTCGCGGTCGACCTCGGCGGCACCGCCATGAAAGGCGCCGTGCTCTCGGAGAACGGCGCCGTTGTCGCCGAGGTGACGCGACCGACTCCGGTCGGCGACATCCTCGGCGCTCTCGTCACCCTGCTCCACGATCTCCGCGAGCTCGCTCCCGGAGAGGTCGTCGGTGTCGGCGTCGCGACCCCCGGGATCCTCGACGAGGAGCGCGGCATCGTCCAGTACGCCTCGAACCTCGACTGGCGGGACGTGCCTCTGCTCGACATCCTTCGCACGTCGCTGCGGCTGCCCGTCGCGGTCGGGCACGACGTGCGTGCGGCCGGACTCGCGGAGCGCCGTCTGGGTGCTGCGCGCGGCTTCGACGACTTCGTGCTGATCCCGATCGGCACGGGAGTCGCCGCCGCCCTCGTCACCGCCGGTGGCACGATCACCGGTGCGACCGGCTCGGCCGGCGAGTTCGGCCACATCCCCGTCATCCCGGACGGCGAGCCCTGCACCTGCGGTCAGCGCGGCTGCCTCGAGGTCTACATGTCGGGCGCAGGCGTCGCCCGGCGCTACGTGGAGGCCGGCGGGGAGGCCCTCAGCACCCGTTCGATCGTCGCCAGGCTCGGCACCGACCCGCTGGCCGATCGTGTGTGGGACGACGCGGTGACGGTGCTCGCGCAGGGGCTCGTCACGATGACCCTCATGCTCGACCCCGGCGTGATCGTCCTGGGCGGGGGTGTCTCGCAGGCGGGCGACGCGATGTTCGGCCCGCTGGAGCGCAAGGTGCGCGAGGGTCTCGCCTGGCGACCGGCGCCGGCGATCGTCCGCAGCGCTCTCGGCGGCGATGCGGGACGCACCGGCGCCGGGCTGCTCGCCTTCGGCGCGGCTCGCTGAGGCCGCCGCTCCCGCTTCGCCCGGGGCCGCAGCGCCGACCCGGTGAGAGGATGACCGGGTGAAGCACCTGCGGCTCGGCCTGGCTGCCCTCATCACGACGGCCGCCTCCGCAGCAGCGTGCGCGACGGTGTGGTTCGCCGTCGGCGCGATCGCCGGTCCCGCCGCCGCCGGTTCCCCCGCCGTCGTGGCCACGGTGGTCGCCCTCAGTCTCGCCCGCCGCAGTGTGTCCGGCCGGCGCGAGTTCGCGCGCTCGGCGGCCTTCCTGCCGGTGATCGGCGTCGCCGCTGCCGGGGTCGGTTGGTTGCTCGTCGCCGTTCCGGCGCTGGGCGCGCTGCTCTACATCGCCGGGATGAGCGTCCCGATCTGGCTCCGCCGGTTCGGGCCGTTCGCCGCCCGTCTGGGCGCCCTCATCGCGCTGCCGCTGACGGCCGTCCTGGTCGTGCCGGTCGTGCCTGTCGAGCCCGGAACCTCGCAGTCGCCCTGGTCGGCGGCGCTGCTGACGGCCGGCGCCGGAGTGGTCGCGGTGCTCTGGGTGGCGGTGGCCCGGGAGGTGCTCGGGTTGCTGCGCCTCGGCTCCGGCCCCGACCCCGGTCCCGGCGATCCCGCAGCGCCCGCTCCAGGCGCTCCGATCCAGCGCACGACCGGCCCCACGACATCCTCCTCCGCCTCCCGTCGCCTCCCCGCGAGCACCCGGATGGCGATCCAGATGGCGGTCGCACTCGCGGCGGCGTTCGTCGTCGGCTGGCTGGTCTTTCCCCAGCACGCGATGTGGGTCGTGCTCACCGCCTTCATCGTCAACTCCGGCAATCGCGGCCGAGGCGACGTGCTGCACAAGAGCGCTCTGCGTGTGGGAGGAGCCGTCGCCGGCACCGTGCTCGCCCTCGGGCTCGCGGCCGCGGCACCGTCGGCGAGCGGGTTCGCCGCCGTGGTCGTCGTCTTCGTCGCACTGTTCGCCGGCACGTGGTTGCGCTCGTACAGCTACGCGTTCTGGGCACTGGCGGTGACCGTGGTCCTCACCATCCTGCAGCAGCTGTTCGGCGTCTCCCCGGCTGCCGGAGAGGCCGGCCTGCTCGTCGAGCGGGTGCTGGCGATCGTCGTGGGTGCCCTGCTCGGGATCGCCGCCGCCTGGTTCGTGCTCCCCGTGCGGTCGACCGACGTGCTGCGCCGGCGGCTCGCCGACCTGCTGGTCGCGCTCGGAGCGGTGCTGAAAGACGACGCGGACGACACGGACGAACGCGCGGCGCGTACGGCCGCCTTCGGCGCCGCCCTCCGCCGGGTCGAGGAGCTCGCTCCGGCGCACCGGGCGCGACGGCGGTTCGGCGGTGGACGCATCCAGCCCATCGACTGCATCGATGCGGCGAGCGCTCTCGGCCGGGCGATGGAGGCGCGCGGCCGAGCGGCGGAGCAGCTGCGCGTCCCACCGGAACGGCGCGAGCAGGTGCGCGACGCGCTCCGGCAGGCACGTGCGAGCCTCGCCTCCCCGGTGGACCTGGAGCGGGTGCGCTCGCGGCTGACGGCGCTCGTATCGGCGCTTCAGCACGGCCCGGTAGCCTGAGCACATGCTCACCCCGCCGACCACCGCGAAGAAGCCGACCGAACGCGTCCACCACGGAGACGTGTACCTCGACGAGTACGAGTGGCTCCGCGAGAAGGACGATCCCGCGGTCCTCGCGCACCTCCACGAGGAGAACGCGTACACCAACGCGCGGACCGAGCACCTGTCCCTGTTGCGGGAGCAGATCTTCGAGGAGATCAAGGGACGCACGCGCGAGACCGACCTGAGCGTACCGGTGCGCGAGGGCGACTGGTGGTACTACACCCGCACGGTGGAGGGTCAGCAGTACGGCATCCACTGCCGGGCGCCGATCGCCTCCGCCGACGACTGGAACCCTCCGGCGCTCGACGACACGGCGCAGGTGGAGGGCCTCCCCGGCGAGCAGATCCTCCTCGACGACAACGTCGAGTCCGAGGGGCACGACTTCTACGCGCTCGGCAGCTTCGACGTGAGCGCCGACGGCACGCGACTGCTCTACGGTGTCGACACGGAGGGCGACGAGCGTTACACGGTGCGGGTGCGGTCGCTGACCGCCGACGGCGCCGTCTTCCCCGACGAGATCGAGGGCACGGGCGCCGGAGCCCTCTTCGACCAGAGCGGCGAGCACATCTTCTACACGACCGTGGACGACGCCTGGCGGCCGGACACCGTGTGGCGTCACCGGGTCGGCGACGGCCCGGACGACGGCGACGACGCACAGGTGTTCCACGAGCCCGACGAGCGGTTCTGGATCGGCGTGGGGCTGACCCGCAGCCGCCGCTTCCTCGTCATCGAGGCCGGCTCCAATGTCACGAGCGAGGCCTGGCTGCTGTCGTCGGACGACCCGACCGGCGAGTTCACGGTCGTGTGGCCGCGCAAGGACGGCGTCGAGTACGACCTGGAGCATGCGGTCGTGAACGGCCACGACCGGCTCCTGATCGTGCACAACGACGACGCGGTCAACTTCGAGCTGGTCAGCGTGTCGGCCGAGGACCCGCAGGGGCCGCGCAAGACGATCCTGCCCCACAACCCGGCCGTGCGGATCGAGGGCGTGGACGCGTTCCGCGACTTCGTGGCGCTGGAGTACCGGCGCGAGGGTCTCACCCGGGTCGCCGTCGCCTGCATCCCCGAAGACGGCGGATCGACCGACGACACCCTGCACGAGCTCCACTTCGACGAGGAGCTGTTCACCGTCGGCGTCGGCGGCAACCCCGAGTGGACGCAGCCGTCGCTGCGCCTCGGCTACGGCAGCTTCGTGACGCCGTCGAGCGTCTACGACTACGACGTGCGCACCCGCGAGCTCACCCTCCGCAAGCAGCAGCCGGTGCTCGGCGAGTTCGATCCGGAGCTGTTCGAGCAGAAGCGCGAGTGGGCGACCGCGAAGGACGGCACCCGCATCCCCATCTCGCTGGTCTACCGTCGCGACCTGGTCACGCCGGGCGAGCCGGCGCCGCTCGTGCTGTACGGCTACGGGTCGTACGAGGCGAGCATGGACCCGTCGTTCGGCATCCCGCGTCTCAGCCTGCTCGACCGCGGAGTCGTCTTCGCGATCGCGCACGTGCGCGGTGGAGGCGAGCTCGGCCGCCTCTGGTACGAGAACGGCAAGAAGCTGCACAAGAAGAACACCTTCACCGACTTCGTCGAGAGCGCGCGTCACCTCATCGACGAAGGATGGACCTCCCCCGACCGCCTCGTCGCGCAGGGCGGCAGCGCCGGCGGTCTGCTCATGGGCGCCATCGCGAACCTCGCCCCCAAGTACTTCGCCGGTGTGCTCGCCGAGGTGCCGTTCGTCGACCCGCTCACGAGCATCCTCGACCCCTCCCTGCCGCTCACCGTGATCGAGTGGGACGAGTGGGGCGACCCGCTGCACGACGCCGATGTCTACGCCTACATGAAGTCGTACTCGCCGCTCGAGAACGTGCACGAGACGCACTACCCGAAGATCCTCGCCGTCACGAGCCTGAACGACACCCGCGTGCTCTACGTCGAACCGGCCAAATGGGTCGCGAAGCTGCGCGATATCGCCGGTGCGGACGCCCTGCTCAAGATCGAGATGGCGGCCGGCCACGGCGGCGTCTCGGGACGCTACTCCGCCTGGCGCGAGCGCGCGTTCTCCCTCGCATGGATGCTCGACGTGATCGGGGCGCACCCGACCGGGGAGTAGCCCGCGCCCTGCGTCTGTCCTGGGCCGCTGTCACTACCGCGGTCGTTCGGTACGTCTGCGTGGCGGCGACCAGCCGCAAATGTCCCGCAGGACAGCGTTCAAATTGGGATTGCGGTCCCCAGATTCCTACCACTGGACTGTCCACGGTTCTCCTGGGGAATTGGCTCAGGAGAGAAGTGCGCGTAGTCGCACCTTCGCTCGGGCGAATCGAGTGCGCGCGGTGGCCGGCTTCAGTCCGAGCACCGCTCCAGCCTCGGCCACGCCGAGCCCGTCCCATAGGACGAGGGTGACCAACTCCCTGTCTTGATCCTTGATGCGAGACAGGGCTTCTGCGATCTCGTCTTTGTCATGGAGCCTCTGCGGTGCGGTGAGCAGCGCTGTACGAAGTTGGTCAGCGAGCGCCAGCCGACGTACCGTACCGCGTCGGTGGTTCGCCAGGACGCGCCGGGCGACGCCGAAAGCCCAGGCACGCCGAGCATCACCCTCCGTTGGAAGGTCCGGGTGTCTCCTCCAAAGCACAAGCAGCGTTTCCGAGAGACAATCAGCCGCATCCTCGGTCGGCGAGACTCGACGCGCGAAGTAGGCAAGGAGGTCGGGTGCGACGTCCTCGACGAAGTGCTCGAAACCGCTCTGCGTGACATCCGCTTCAGCCTCGGCAGTCATCGGTTCAGCTGCCCAGTGAACGACGTACACGCATCTGCGCTGTAGCCCGATGCGACGGCTGTCCGCTCGCCACTCTCCGCCGCCTCAGCCACGTCGCGGAGGTGAGCGACCACTCCGCCTCCATCAGTCGCGACTGTCGCCGGCCATGCGGTGGACTCCAACAGGACCTCGGCAGCGCGATCACGGGCGATCACGTCTCCGTTATCGTCCGCGTCAATCCAGGTCTTGTACCAAGCGCAACGACCGAACGACTCGAACATGCGCCTGATGTCGGTCTCCTGTGTGAGCACGGACCTAGCCCCGTCGCTGTCTGCATCAGTGACGGCGCCACTGTACAGTTCGTTCACGGTTCGCTCGGCGGCCGCTCGACTCCATCCCTGGGGCAGGACCATCCACGTCGGGTAGGCCGCGCGAATTGCGTCCGGCGCATCGGACGCATTCACGCGGATCCACTCCGACTCATCGACCTCCGAGCCAGACCCGCCGAAGAGCCCGGTGTGCGCCAACCAGCCCGCTGCGCCTGCCGGAACACCCACAGCCCCGACAGCCAACACCAAACCGACTAGCGCGCCGAGGAGAGGACGCCGGCGCCAGAACGGGCGCATCCTTTCCTGTCGTGCCCTAACGCCTGGATCGCGCAACTCATCGACGAGAGACCCCACGGCGGTCAGGGTCGCAGGATCGCGTCCTACGCTGTCCTCGTCAAGGTCTCGAATCTTGCGTTCGAGCTCTGCGTCGGAAATCGTGCTCATACCCCTGACATGTCCCCCCGCACGCCAAACGTTTCAATCACAACGAACTCTTGAAGCGTAGCGACGCGCAACCCGGCCTGGCGTCTCCGGAACTGAGATCGTCCCGTATGCCAAACCGGATCGTCCACGCAGAGTTGGGCAAGGCGGAGACGTAGCCGGTCGGCAGAGACGCCGGATACGCAGGGTTGTCAGCCACGGAAGCCCCCGACGGGATCACGGTGACGGCAAACGCTGCCACGGTGCCGATGGCCGCGGCCAGGCGACGGGAGGAACGGTTCTTGAAGGGGGTCACGCTCGCATGATGAAGCGCCGACGCTCTCCGTTACGCGGATCCCGATATCCGTTCCGAGCGCCTCTCCGGCAGACAGACCGATGTGCTCGCGGGGGACGCGCTATCGACGCACCGGGAGCTGGAGCTGCCGCGCCGGGCGGTGCGACGCGCCGGGCACAGCGATGAAGACCTGGGCGCCCATGGCGATGAGGGCGACCCGTGCCCGCCTCGCCATCGCGGGCGGGACTCCGGCCACGCGGGCGAGTTCGTCGGTGACGAGGGTGACCGCGCCGGTCGGGCCGGTGTGCTCGGCCTCGATGCGGGCGATCTCCACCACGGTCGCGGCGGACATTCCACGGTGAGCGAGCCCGTCGACGACCTCTGGATCGCCGACGCGGCGCTTCACCGCATCGAGCCATTCGCTCGCGCTCGGGAACTCCAGGTGAGGCACGGGTGCACCGGACCCTGCTACCGGACGCGGCGGGTGCGGAACAGTGCCACACCGCCGGCGGAGGTCAGGAGCAGAGCCGCCACCAGGGCGGCGGGACCCCACTGACCGATCTCGGAGCCGGTGTGCGCGAGCGCCGCAGCTCCCTTCGTGGTGTCGGCGACCGGGGCGCTGACGCGCGCGTCGGACCCGGGCGCGCCGGGCTCGGGGGCGGTCGGGTCGAGCGGCGCCGTCTCGACCGGGGTCTCGGGCTCCGCCGGAGCCTCCGGGTCGACAGGGAGTTCCGGGTCGACAGGGAGTTCCGGGTCCACCGGGACCTCCGGGTCGACAGGCGTCGTCGGGTCTGTGCTTCCGATCATCGTGTACGGGCCGCGGTCGAACTCCTTCGGCGTGCCGTCCGTCCCGGTGCTCTCGAACACGAGGTAGACCGGGCCGTTGTCCGGCGTGGGGCTGAGGGTGGCCGACCAGGTGCCGTCGGCTCCGATGACCGCGCTGCCGACGATTATGCCGTCAGTGTCCGTGATCGTGACCGTCTCGCCGACCGGTCCGGTGCCGTTGAACACGGTGTCCGGAGTGATCGTCGATCCCGGCTTCGGGGTCGTCAGCGTCGGTGCGACCACGACCGGAACGGCGAATTTCGTGCCCGCCTCCCACACCGTGCCCGACGACGTGTTGGTGATGAGATCGTCGCCGCTGATGCGGAGCATGGGACCCTTCGCGGTGGCGTTCTTGAAGGCCAGGGCGCCCGGATAGGCGCCGAACCAGGTCTGGCTCGGGAGGCTCGCGTCGCACGGCGCCGCCGTGACCAGCCCCTCCGCACCGGCCGCCGGGCCCTGCAGGCAGATGCCGTCGCTGGAGATCGGACCGACCCCGTCTGCTGCCGGATACGTCCAGATCGGAGCCGCACCCGAGGCGACCGCGGCCTCCAGCTCGGCGGCACCCGAGTAGGTCCCGTACTTCGCGTCCAGCGTGGCGTAGTAGGCCACGCCGGCGAGCGGGCCGGTGACCAGGTTCGTCGGCGTGGCAGCGCTCGCGGGCGCGGCGACGGCGACCGCCGCGGCAGTGAGGCCGAGCAGAGTCGCTCCGGCGAGGGCCACGCGGCCGGCGGGTGTCATCGGGGTGTTGTTCTTCACGTTCTTCTCGTTTCGTCGGGGCCGGGCGGAACGTCGTGAGCACGCGCGGGTGCCTGCACGGGATGCAGGCGTTCAGCGGCCATCGCGGTGTGCGATTCGGGAGAGGGTCCCCCGCCCCGGTCCGGGAACGCATCGGGTGAGCCGGGTGACGGCGACGAGCGAAGAGGTGGCAGACACGGGTGGGGTTGCTTCCACGCTACGAGCGGGCACCCGCCTTCACAGTGGACGAAGATCGGAGTTAAGCACCCGGCCCGCCAATGCACGTATTAGTCAGCGGGTCATCTCCGTAGAGTGCGGGGTCGGAATCGCCAGGCCCGCAACTTCGGCTATCGGGTCGTGCGCAGCCCGCCGATGAACGCGGACGCCGACTCCTTCGCGACGCGACGCGCCGCGGGCATCGTCGCCGCCGGCTGGATCGCCGCCCTCGCCGGGCGTCCTGTCAGCCCAGGTCGTCCGGGTCCTTGCCCGTCCGCTCGCCAGTCTCGAGCGCGGCGATGGCAACCAGGTCGTCGGCATCCAGGCTGAAGTCGAAGACCTCCAGGTTCTCGCGGATGCGAGCCGGGGTCGACGATTTCGGGATGACGACGTTGCCGAGCTGCAGCTGCCAGCGGATGACGACCTGCGCCGGCGTGACGCCGTGCTTCTCGGCCAGCGCGGCGAGGACGGGGTCACCGAGAACACGACCGCGCGCGAGCGGCGACCACGCCTCCGTCACGATTCCGTGGAGGCGATCGTAGCGGCGCACCTCCTCCTGCGGCAGCCACGGGTGCAGCTCGACCTGATTGACCGCCGGGACGACGTCCGTCTCGGCGGCGAGCCGGTCGAGATGGTGGGTGTGGAAGTTCGCGACGCCGATCGACCGGGCCCGGCCCTCCTCCCGGATGCGCTCGAGCGCCCGCCACGCGTCGACGTACTTGTCGTGCTTCGGCGCGGGCCAGTGGATGAGGAAGAGGTCGACCGTGTCGAAGCCCAACCGATCCAGGCTCGCGTCGAACGAGCGCAGCGTCGAGTCGTACCCGTTCTCGGTCCACCACACCTTGGTCGTCACGTACACGTCGTCACGGTCGAGGCCGCTCCGACAGACGCCCTCCCCCACTCCGCGCTCGTTCTCGTAGAACGCTGCGGTGTCGATATGCCGGTACCCGGCCTCGAGGGCGGCGAGCACCGCCTCCACCGTCTCGGCTTCCGGGATCTTGTAGACGCCGAAACCGAGCTGCGGGATGCTGCTGCCGTCGTTGAGAGGAACCTGGGGGATGCTCGTCATGGGTTCATTCTCCCGCTCCCCCGGCGTACGACTGGGTCGAGGTGAGGAGACGACATGACATTGGACGGACGTGCGATCGCATTCCTGGTCGGACCGGAGGGGATCGAGCAGGCCGAGCTGACGGAACCGTGGAAGGCGGTGGTCGACGCAGGCGGCGAGCCCCGGCTGATCTCGAAGGATGCGGGCGAGGTGCAGGCGTTCGAGCACCTGACCCCCGCGGACCGGTTCCCGGTCGATGCCACCCTCGATGAGACGACCGCCGACGACTTCGCTGCTCTGGTGCTTCCCGGCGGGGTCGCCAACGGCGACCAGGTGCGAACCTTCCCTGCCGCCGTGAAGCTGGTGCAGGAGTTCGCGGCCGCGGGCAAGCCGATCGCGGTCATTTGTCACGGCGGTTGGGTGCTGGTGGAGGCGGGCGTCGTCGACGGCCGGCGGCTCACCAGCTGGCCGAGCCTGCAGACCGACTACCGCAACGCGGGTGCTACCTGGGTGGACGAGGAGGTGGTGGTCGACGACGGACCGTTCACCCTCATCTCGTCGCGCAAACCGGACGACCTGCCCGCGTTCAACCGGGAGCTGATCGCCGCGCTCGGCTAGCGGTCACAGCGCGACCGTGCGGAAGCCCGTGTTCGCCATGGACGAGTCCGGCGTGTTCGACGACCGGGCGGCATTGCGGTACCGGTTGCAGTAGGAGTCGTGGCAGAGGAACGAGCCGCCGCGCATCACCCGCTGCGTGCCCGAGGCGGGACCGCGCGGGTCGGTGCCGGGAGACACGGCGTAGTAGCCCGCGTCGTACCAGTCGGCCACCCACTCCCACACGTTGCCGACCGTCTGCCACAACCCGTAGGCGTTCGGTTCGAAGGTGTGGACGGGCGCCGTAGTCAGGAAACCGTCGGCCGTCGTATTCCGATGCGGGAATGCACCCTGCCAGATGTTCGCACGCCAGCCTCCCGGCTCGTCCTCCGCGCCCCCGCGGTCGTCGCCCCACGGGTAGCGCGCGCCGTCCAGCCCACCGCGCGAAGCCGCCTCCCACTCGGCCTCCGTCGGCAGACGCCTCCCGGCCCATTCGCAATAGGCGGTGGCGTCGTTCCAGCTGAGGTGGACGGCGGGGTGGTCGTCCATGCCGTCGATGCCGGAGTGGCGGCCACCCGGATGCCGCCAGTCCGCACCGGCGACTCCGAGCCACCAGGGGGTCTGGGGAGGCTGGCCGAGCACGTCCGCATCGTCGGCCGCGAGGGCGAGGTGGAAGACGGCGGAGTAGCCGAACGTCTCGGCCTCGGTGCGGTAGCCGGTGGCGTCGACGAAGTCGGCGAAGGCGGTGTTCGTCACACTCGTGGTGTCGATGGAGAACGATTCCAGCGTGACCGGGTGCAGCGGAGTCTCGCCGTCGTGCCATCGATCGTCGCCATGGGAGTCGCCCATCGTGAACGTCTGTGCGGGAACCACCGCCTGAGCGATCGCGTGGCGCCCGTCACGGGCGGGAGCGGCGAGGACGGGCTCCGGTCGCGCGCCGAGGAAGAGATCGGTGCGGGACGGCGCGCAGCAGTCGTGGGAGTCCGTCATGGGCTCATTCTGTCGCGGAACCGGCCGCCTGCCGAGCCTTCGTGAGTGTTTCCTGGCAAACCCGCGCTACGGGGTTGCGGCACCGGCGGGGGCGCGGGAACGTGGCTGGCTCCTGGAGCCATCGAACGGAAGGAGAGCTCATGCTCACCCTCACTGAGAACGCCAGCACGATCGTCAAGACCCTCACGGACCAGTCGCCGGCCGACGACGCAGGACTGCGCATCAGCAGCAGCAACCCGGAGCACACGGCCTTCGCCGCCGCGGTGTCCGAGACGCCGGACCCGGCCGACCAGATCGTCGACGCCGGAGGCGCCCGCCTCTTCCTCGAAGAGGGAGCCGCGGCCGCGCTCGACGACAAGGTGCTCGACGCGCAGGTGGACGAGCAGGGCGCGGTCAGCTTCGCCATCGGCGCCCTGGCCTAGAGCCTCCCGCCGCAGCGCGGCGACCCCGAATACGAGAAGTGGGGGGGGCCGCGGGGGGGGGGGGCGCCGGGGGGGCCCGCGGGGGGCGACGGGGGCGGCCGCCCGGGCCAGGGCGCCCGCCGGGGGGCGGCGGGGGGCGGGGGCGCGG
>NZ_JBHVVL010000001.1:493140-621869 GCF_042883605.1 Leifsonia sp. NPDC058194
TTTGTTTTTTTTTTTCCTCTCCCACCCCCCCCGCCCCCCCGCCCCCCCCGCCCCGCCCCCCCCCCCCATCCGCCGCGCCCCCCCCCGCCCCCCCCCGCCCCCCCCCACTTCTCGTGCCGTCGGCGAGCTACGCGGGCAGCACCGAGGACTCGGCCTCCGTCGTGGGCGCGACTTCTGCCTCGGTCTCGGTCTCAGCGGCCGCACCCCGGAACTGGGTCATGTAGAGCTCGTAATACGCCCCGCGCCGCTCGAGGAGCGTCGCGTGGTCGCCCTGCTCGACGATGCTGCCGTTCTCCATCACCAGGATCGTGTCGGCATCCCGGATGGTGGAGAGCCGGTGCGCGATCACGAACGAGGTGCGGTCGGTGCGCAGCGCCGCCATCGCGTGCTGCACCAGCAGCTCGGTGCGGGTGTCCACCGACGAGGTCGCCTCGTCCAGGATGAGCAGCGACGGGTTCGCGATGAACGCCCGCGCGATCGTGATGAGCTGCCGCTCGCCGGCCGAGACGTTGCCGCCGTCGGACTCGATGACGGTGTCGTAGCCGTCGGGAAGCTGCCGCACGAAACGGTCGACCATGGTGGCCTTGGCGGCCTCCACGACCTCCTCGTCGGTCGCGTCGAGCCGGCCGTACCGGATGTTCTCCCGGATGCTGCCCGAGAACAGCCAGGCGTCCTGCAGCACCATGCCGACCTGACCGCGCAGCTCCGACCGCGACAGGTCGGTCGTGTCGATGCCGTCGAGGCGGATGGCCCCGCCGTTCAGCTCGTAGAACCGCATGATGAGGTTGACCAGCGTCGTCTTGCCCGCACCGGTCGGTCCCACGATCGCGACCGTCTGCCCCGGCTTCACCGAGAGGCTGAGGTCGCGGATCAGCGGCACCTCGGGGTCGTACGAGAACGCGACGTCGTCGAGCTCGACGCGGCCGTCCGCGCGCTCCGGCAGGTGCTGGGTCTCGTCGTCCGGGACCTGCTCCTCCGCATCCAGGAACTCGAAGGTGCGCTCGGCCGAGGCGACGCCCGACTGCAGCATGTTCGCCATGCCGGCGATCTGGCCGATCGGCTGCGAGAACTCGCGCGAGTACTGGATGAACGCGGTGGCGTCGCCGATGGTCATCTGCCCCGAGACGACGCGGAGGGCGCCGACCACGGCGATGAGCACGTACGAGAGGTAGGACACGAAGTTCATCGCCGGCATGATCATGCCCGACACGAACTGCGCGCCGACCATCGAGCGGTAGAGCTTCTGGTTGCGGCCGTCGAACTCCTCGAGCATCACGCCGTCGCGGCCGAAGGCGCGCACCAGGTCGAGACCGGAGTACGACTCCTCGATATGCCCGTTCAGGGATCCGGTGGATGCCCACTGCTGCCGGAACAGCTTCTGCGACCGGCTGCCGATCACGCCCGCGATCACACCGGAGAGCGGGATCGAGATGAGCGCGATCAGGGCGAGCTGCCACGAGACGATGAACATCATGATGCCGATGCCGACGACCATCAGCACCGACTGGATCAGCTGCGAGAACGCCTGCTGCAGCGCTGTCTGGATGTTGTCGACGTCGTTCGTCACGCGCGACATCAGGTCGCCGCGCTGACGGGTGTCGAAGTAGCGCAGCGGGAGGCGGTTCAGCTTCGTCTCGATGTCGCGGCGCAGGCCGTAGACGACCCGCATGACCAGCGCGTTCAGGATGTAGCCCTGCCACCACTGCAGCAGCGAGGCCGCGATGTACATCGCGAGCACGATCATCAGCAGCCGGCCGAGCTGGACGAAATCGATCCCGGTGCCCGGGATCAGGGTCCCCTTGGAGTCGATGGTGCCGACCGCCCCGGAGAAGATCACGTCGGTCGCCTGGCCGAGGATGCGCGGGGCGATCACCACGAGGGCGACCGAGACGACCACGAGGAGGGTGACCCAGGTCATCCCGATCCATTCCGTCTTCAGCAGCCCGAGCAGGCGCTTGAACGACGGCCAGAAGTTCTCGGCCTTCTTGGCCGGGACCCCGCCGAACATGTCGCCGTCCGACTCGCTCGGCGTGTACTCGTAGTCGACCTCTTCGAGGGTCGCCTCGACCGCGCTCTCGTGCGCGGCCCGATCGGTCTCGGTGCGGGCACCCGACCGCTTGGCGCCCGTGCGCTTGGTATTCGTGTCGCGGGCCATCTCAGGCCACCTCCAGGCTCAGCTGGGACTCGACGATCTCGCGATACGTCTCGCTCGTCTCCAGCAGTTCGTCGTGGGTGCCGCTGGCGACGACGCGGCCGTCGTCGAGCACCACGATCGCGTCGGCTTCGCGGATGGTGGACACCCGCTGTGCGACGACGATGACCGTCGCGTCGCCGGTCGACTCCGCGAGCGCTGCGCGCAACCGCGCGTCGGTCGCGACGTCGAGCGCCGAGAACGAGTCGTCGAAGAGGAACACCTTGGGCTGCGCGACGAGCGCACGGGCGATGCAGAGCCGCTGGCGCTGGCCGCCGGAGACGTTCGTGCCGCCCTGTGAGATGCGCTCGTCGAGCCCGTTCTCCTTCGCGCGGACGAAGTCCTCGGCCTGGGCGATGCGCAGCGCCTCCCAGAGCTGGTCGTCCGTGGCATCGGGGCGACCGAATCGGAGGTTCGTGGCGATCGTGCCCGAGAACAGGTACGGGCGCTGCGGCACCAGTCCGAGCAGCCCCGCCAGCTGCTGGCGGCTGAGCGAGTCGACGGCGACCCCGCCGATGCGAACGTGCCCGCTCTGCGGCGTGAACAGATTGGCGATCACCGAGACCAGGGTGGACTTGCCCGATCCGGTCGACCCGACGATGGCGGTGATCCTGCCGGGCTCGGCGGTGAACGAGACGTCGCTGAGCACCGGCTTCTCGGCGCCCGGGTACCCGAAGGTCACTCCGTCGATCTCCACGCGGCCGTCGACCGGAAGCTGCGCCCCGGTCGAGCCGGGCCGCTGCGACGGCGTCGCGCTCAGGACTTCGTCGATGCGCTCGGCGCAGACCATCGCGCGCGGGATCATCATCGCCATGAAGACGCCCATCATCACCGCGGTGAGGATCTGCAGCAGGTACTGCAGGAAGGCCGTGAGCGCGCCGATCTGGATGTCGCCCTCGCCGACCCGGTGACCGCCGAACCATAGCACGGCGGCGGTCGCGGCGTTCAGGATGAGCATGATGACCGGGAACATCAGCACGAAGATGTTCCCCACCCGCACCGAGACGCGGGTGAGCGCCAGGTTCGCGTCGTCGTAGCGGACGCTCTCGAACCGCTCGCGGACGAAGGCGCGGATCACGCGGATGCCGACGATCTGCTCCCGGATGACGCCGTTGACGCCGTCGATGCGCTCCTGCATCTCGCGGAACATCGGCAGCAGCAGCCACACCAGGAGCCCGACGACGACGAACAGCACCGCCACCGAGACCCAGATGAGCCAGGAGAGCCCGGCATCCACCTGGACGGCGAGGACGATGCCCGCGATGCACATGATCGGCGTCGACACCATGAAGTTCAGCGTCATCAGCACCAGCATCTGCACCTGCTGCACGTCGTTCGTGTTGCGGGTGATCAGCGTGGGCATGCCCCAGCGTGCGAGATCGAGCGAGGGGAGGGAGTCCACCGTGCGGTAGAAGGAGCGGCGGATGTCGCGGCCGATCGACATCGACGCACGGGCGCCGAAGTAGGTGGCGGCGATCGCCGCGGCGACCTGCACGAAGCAGACCATGAGCATCATCCCGCCGGTCGACCAGATGAATCCGGTGTCGCCGGTGACGATGCCCTTGTCGATGATGTCTTTGTTGAGAGTGGGCAGGTAGAGGGCGGCGAGGGTCGCGATCAGTTGGAGGATCACGACCGCGAGGGCCGACCGCCAATAGGGTCGACCGAATCGCAGAGCCATTCGCAGTAGGGTCACGAGAGTTTCCTGAGTTCGCAGTGCTGGTGAGGTGCCGGGAGAGCCGGGGAGCAAAGTCCCCAGTCAAACATGGCGTCGCAGGCCCGTCACCGTGACGCCGCAGTCTGAGTGGTCTCGAACAACGATCACGGTAGCGCGGGCCGGCGACATCCGTACCCGGTGGTGCTGTCATTCCCGACGTTATGCGGGCATGCGGTCAACACGTGACCGCAATACGAATCGGTGGCGGTCAGGCCGGCGAGTACAGGAGGTGCAGCACGCCGTTGTCGTAGGCCTCGGAGTGGCGCAGCCGCAGCTTCGCCGGAGCGGAGCCGTCCGGGAAGAGCCGCGCCCCCGAGCCGAGGACGACCGGGTAGACGAAGAGGTGGAGGGCGTCGATCAGCCCGTCGGCCAGCAGCGCGCGCACGAGGGTGCCGCTGCCGCTGACGTAGAGGCCGCCCGAGACGCTGTCCTTGTACTCGCGGAGGCGGTCGGCGTCGTAGGCGCCGAGCGAGCGCGAGTTGCCCCAGGCGGCCTCGGCCGCCGCGTCGTCCAGCGTCCCGCTGACGACGGCCTTGCGGGAGTCGTTGAAGAAGGGCGCTCCCGGATCGTCGGCGGCGGTGCGCGCGGACCACGCCGGGGCGAACATCTCGAAGGTGCGCCGACCGAGCAGGATGGCGTCCGCGGATCGCGTGATCCGCCCGATGTCCTCGCCCATCGCCGGGTCGAAGCCGTACTCCGCGGTCCAGCTCGGATCCTGGAAGACCCCGTCGAGCGAGACGAACTCGTGCACTGCGATGGTCCCCATGGCATCCCCTTCCGGCCGCGGCCGGTGGAGGCGGGCCGCTGGGGACCAGCTTAGGACAGGAGGCGCGGCGGCCGTCAGGCCCGCCTGACGCTCAGAGCACCCCCGGCAGCCGGTCGAGGCAGTCGTTCCAGCCGCGGACGTGATCGGCGGCCGCCTCCCCGTCGGCGAACCCCTCGTGCCGGACCGTGATCCGCGTGCCGTCCTCCTCCGCGGTGAGCGCGATGGTGACGCGCGTCTCGTCGTCGTCGCCGTCCCAGCGCCAGGTGGTCGCGAGGCCGTGCTCCGGGTCGATCGCGGTGATCGTGCCGGTGACCCCCATCCCGGCCGGCGCGGAGGCGATGCGGAGCGTCCCGCCTTCCCGGGCATCGAGCTCGGCGGTCGTCTCGAACCGCGGCGGCCAGAACCAGGCCGCGAGCTCCGCGGGGTCGGTGAGCGCGCGCCAGACGCGCTCCGGTGTCGCGGGGAGGTGCTTGTCGACGGTGAGGCCGTTCATACCGCACATGCTCGCCCTGTCGCGGGGCGGCGTCTAGATGGCCGGGCGACCAGGTGCCAGGCCACCTTCGACGAGCGGCCGGAGGTCAGGCCTCCGGATCCGTGGGCGGCGCGACGTTCGCACCACCGGCACCCGGACCGGCGGCGCCACCGCCTCCGCTCCCCGCACCGGCAGCAGCCGGGACACGGCCCCCGCGCTGTTCGGCCTCGAGGCGTTCGGCCTCCTCGCCGCTGATCGCCTCGCCGCGCGCGACGAGCCCGGCCTGGTCGGAGAGCGGGATCTGCTTGAGGAAGAGCGCCAGGATCAGTGCGACCACGATGAACGGCACGAGATACCAGAACACGGGGGCGAGCGCGTCGGCGTACGCGTTCACGACGCCGGTGTGCACCGCCTCCGGGAGCTTGTTCAGCGCTTCCGGGCTCAGCGTCGCCGTCGCGCCGGCGGCGTCGTTCGCCGAAGCGCCGGCTTTGGTGAAGACGTCGGTCAGGTTCTCGGTCAGCCGTGTCGTGAACAGGGTGCCGAACACAGCCGTGCCCAGAGCGGCGCCGACCTCGCGGAAGTAGTTGTTGGTGGAGGTCGCCGTGCCGATCTGCGCGGCCGGGACCGCGTTCTGCACCACCAGGACGACGACCTGCATGATCAGGCCGAGACCGGCGCCGAAGATGAACAGGTAGACGCAGATGAGCCAGATGGGGGTGGACGCGGCCAGCGTCGTCATGCAGACCATGGCGATGCCGGTGATGATCGTGCCCAGGATCGGGTACAGCTTGTACTTTCCGGTCTTGGTGATGGCCATGCCCGACAGGATCGAGGTGCCGATCAGACCGACCATCATCGGGATCATGAGCAGGCCGGACGCCGCGGCGGACGTGCCCGACGACATCTGCAGGAAGGTCGGGACGAAGCCGATGGCGGCGAACATCCCGATGCCGAGGGCCAAGCCGATCGCGGTCGCGTTGATGAAGATCGGGTTCTTGAACAGGCTGAGCGGGATGATCGGATCCTTCGCGCGCGCCTCGGCGATCACGAAGGCGACGGCCGCGGCGAGCATCCCGATGCCCCACGCCCACGTCGCGAACGAGCCCCAGCCGTAGTCCTTGTCGCCGCCGAAGTCGGTGAAGAAGATCAGGCAGGTCGTGGCGATGGAGAGGAACAGGATGCCGAGGATGTCGATCGGGTTGGTCGCCCGCTTGCTCGGCAGGGTCAGGGCGAAGAGCGCGATGACGAGGGCGGCGATGCCGACTGGGATGTTGATGTAGAACGCCCACTGCCAGGTGAGGTGGTCGACGAAGAAGCCGCCGAGGAGCGGGCCGGCGACGGCCGAGAGGCCGAAGATGGCGCCGAGCGGGCCGAGGTACTTGCCACGCTCGTTGGCGGGCACGATGTCGGCGATGATCGCCTGCGACAGGATCATCAGACCGCCGCCGCCGAGGCCCTGCATGGCGCGGAACACCACGAAGGTCCAGAAGTCGCCCGCGAACGCGCAGCCGATCGAGGCCGCGGTGAAGACGGCGATCGCGATGATGAACAGCCACCGCCTGCCCAGCACGTCGCCGAGCTTGCCGTAGACCGGCATGACGATGGTGGTGGCGAGGATGTACGCGGTGGTGATCCACACCTGGTGCTCGACGCCGCCGAGGTCGCCGACGATGGTCGGCATGGCGGTCGAGACGATGGTCTGGTCGAGGCTGCTGAGCAGCATCCCGGCGATCAGTGCGCTGAAGATGATCCAGATGCGCCGCTTGGTCAGCAGCAGCGGCGCAGGCGCGATGGCGGTCATGGGGTCCGTTCGTTCTCAGGTGGTGCGGGAGTGGATGCAGGTGGTGGTGCCGTGGGGCGGAGTCGGTGTCGCGTCAGGCGAACAGCTCGCGGACGGCCGCGATGCGGCGCCGGATGATCTCGGGGAGGTCGTCGGAGGCCTCGGGGCGGAAGAACTCCTCGGCGCTGGCCCGGAGCAGGCCGCCGGCGAGCTGGACGGCGGCGGCGGCGCGCAGATCCCCCGCGGGGAGGCCCTCGCGGCGCTCGACGAGCTGGATGTCCTCCCGCTCGCCTTCGCCGGCCATCTTCAGCATGTGCGCGGCCAGGCGCGGCTCGCGATCGACGGCCCGGAGGAGCTCGTGGATGTCGGCCGCGGTCAGCCCGCCGTAGTCCCAGCGGGCGAGGTGCAGGGCGATGAGGTCGTCCAGCAGGTGCACGATCCCGCGCGGCCCGTCGGCGAGGAACCGCTCGGCGGCTCCGGACTCGTCGAGGTCGACCGGGATTCCGATGACCGCGTTCTCTTTCGAGGCGTAGTAGTTGAAGAGCGTCCGGCGGGAGACGCCGACTTCGTCGCAGAGCTCCTCGACCGTGAACCCGGAGAGCCCGCGCTCGATGGTCAGCCGGCGCGCGGCCTCACGAAGACCGCGCGCGGTCTCCTCCTTGCGGCGCTCTCGCGTCGACATTGCACTCTCGCTCACGAAGTGCAATATTGCACCCGCAAGCTGAAAGTGCAATGTGAGCGGGACCGCCCGTCAGTGCGCGAACGCGGTCTTCGGGATGCGCCCGGGGTCTCCGGTGCGCAGCTCCGCGCACACGGCGCGCACGTCGGCGACGAGGTCGTCGGCGAGCTCGGCGCTGAAGCCGTCGCGGACGACGATGCGCAGCACGGCCACGTCTTGAGCGTCGGCCGGCATCGTGTACGCGGGCACCTGCCAGCCGCGGGCCCGCAGCTCGTGCGAGACCTGGAACACGGTGAAGCCGGATCCCTCCACGACATCGAACGCGACCACCGGGATGGCCGTGCCGTCCGTGAGCACGTGGAGGTCCTCCTCCTTCGCCAGCCCGGCCGCGATGCGCTGCGCCGTGTCGCGGAGGGTGCTCATGATCGCCGTGTAGCCTCCCCGGCCCAGCCGGACGAAGTTGTAGTACTGGCCGATGACCTGGTTGCCGGGGCGCGAGAAGTTGAGGGTGAAGGTCGGCATCTCGCCACCGAGGTAGTTCACGTCGAAGACCAGCTCGGACGGAAGGTGGTCGGGCGACCGCCAGACGACGAAGCCGATGCCGGGATAGGTCAGCCCGTACTTGTGTCCGCTCACGTTGATCGACACCACGCGCGGCAGACGGAAGTCCCACTCCAGGTCCGGTTGCAGGAACGGCACCACGAACCCGCCGCTGGCGGCGTCCACGTGCACCGGGACGTCCGGGCCGCCGGTGTCGGCGAGCTCGTCGAGAGTCGCGCAGATCTCGGCGATCGGCTCGAGCTCACCGGTGAAGGTCGTGCCCAGGATGCCGACGACACCGATCGTGTCGTCGTCCACCGCGGCGCGCACCTGCTCCGGGGTGATGACGTAGCGGCCCTTCTCGACCGGCAGATAGCGCGGCTCCACCTCGAAGTAGCGGCAGAACTTCTCCCACACGACCTGCACGTTCGAGCCGAGCACGAGGTTGGGGGTACCACCGGAGGTGATGCCGCGGCGGGCTCGCCACCGCCATTTGAGAGCGAGTCCGGCGAGCATGACCGCCTCGCTCGAACCGATCGTGGAGGTGCCGGTCGGCTCCCCCGGCTCGGCGTGGAACAGATCGGACACGATCGCGATGCAGCGGCGCTCGATGGCCGCGGTGGACGGGTACTCGTCCTTGTCGATCATGTTCTTGTCGAACGACTCGGCCATCAGCACCTCGGCCTGCGGCTCCATCCACGTCGTGACGAAGGTGGCGAGGTTGAGGCGCGAGCTGCCGTCGAGCAGCAGCTCGTCGTGGATCAGGCGGTACACGCCCGCGGGGTCGCTGGGCTCGTCGGGCAGCCGGTCGGGCGGGCTCTGCCGCGACAGCCTCCCGGTGTACGCCGGTGTGTCGAATCCTTCGTGGATGAATCGCTCAGGCGTCATGACGCCGATGCTAACCGCGGCTCCGGGGCGCGGCAATGCACGCCCCGGCCGCATCCGGGAAACACGAAGCGCCCCGTCCGATACCGGGCGGGGCGCTTCGAGGATGCTCAGAGAGCGCGGATGTTGGAGGCCTGCGGACCCTTGTTGCCCTGCGTCACCTCGAACTCGACCTTCTGGTTCTCTTCGAGGTTGCGGAAGCCGTTGCCGGTGATCTCGCTGTAGTGAGCGAACACGTCGGCCGAGCCGTCATCCGGGGCGATGAAGCCGAAGCCCTTTTCGGAGTTGAACCACTTGACGGTGCCAGTTGCCATCGTTTTTTCTTCTTTCAATCTGCGATGACCGACGCCGCCGGAACCGTTCCGGAGCTGCTTACGGAAAGCGCGATGTCCAGGATACGCGAAAAGGGCGATTTACGCCCTGGTTCGGTCGAAGAGAAGTCGCGAGGTTGCGCCGGCGATGAGCGCGCCGACGATCGGGGCGACGATCGAGAGCCAGAGCTGACCGAGCGCGGTGGGCCCCCCGTAGATCGCCGTGGCGATGGAACGGGCCGGGTTGAAGGACGCGTTGGAGACCGGGATGGTGATGAGCGCGAGCAGCGTCAGGGTGAGGCCGATCGCGAGGGGCCCGAAGCCGTCGGCCGCGCGGCTGCTGGTCACGCCGAGGATGACGTAGACGAAGACGGCGGTGGTGATGATCTCGATCAGGAGGGAGGAGATCAGCGGGAAGCCGCCCGGGGAGAGCTCTCCCCAGCCGGTGGACGCGAAGCCGCCCTTCTGCGCGGCGGCGAGGAATCCGTCCGGTGCGCCCGCCGCGATGGCGACCAGCAGCGAGGTGGCGATGATGCCGCCCGCGATCTGGGCGACGATGTACGAGACGACGTCCTTCCAGCCGAAGCGCCCCGCGATCGCGAGCCCGAGGGTCACCGCCGGGTTGAAGTGGCCGCCCGAGACGGGGCCGAAGGCGTACGCCGAGACGACGACGCTGAGGCCGAGCGCGAGCGCGACGCCGAGGAAACCGACGTTGAGCCCGCCCTCGCCGCCGCCGAAGCCGGCCGCGTAGATCGCGGTGCCGATGACGCCGAAGACGAGGACGAAGGTGCCGGCGACCTCGGCGGCCAGACGGGCGCCGAGGGTCGGTGAGGCGGGCGCGGTCGGCGCGGCCGAGACGGTGGCGGGAGGGACGGTGGCGGACATGGCTCTCCTTGGCGGGTGTGATCTCGAGTCGATCGGGAGGAGGCTCCCACGGTCAACGTAGCGAACGCACGGAGAACTCGCAGCGAATGTGACGGAGCGTCACGGGGGGTTCAGGGGCGTAGTTCGCAGAAATGCACTCACTGGTGGGAGCAGCAACAGGATCCAGGCGGCGACGTTCACCGACGCGGGGATCGCCAGCGACGGATCACCGGACGCGAGGGCCGCCGCGAGGAGGAGGACCGCGAGCACGCCGAGGACGGCCCGCGCCCCGCGCACGCGCAACAGCACCGACAGGGCGAGCATCGCCGGACCCAGCGTGATCATCAGTGCCCCGAACACGAACGCCGCGAAGATCAGGACAAGGACAACGTCCGCTCTGACGTTCGCGCCGTGGCCGGTCGTGCGGGCGATCTGCTCGTCGGACAGCGGCCGCAGCCGGCCGTCGATCAGTGCGACGACATCCGCGACCAGGTCCGCCAGGCCGACGACGGTAATCGCGGAGACGGCCACGCGCAGCTCCCAGGGGGCGATCGGCCACAGCTGCCGGGGCCCGGGGAGCCGCGGCCGTCGTTTCACGGTCGTCGTCATTGTGGGCCTCAACTTAGTGGGCGCTAGACCGCCGGGACAATCCCGGGGTCCCGTCGCAGATGCCGACTTCGAGTTGCGGCTGCCGGCCACCGATACAGTGTGACCTGAGCCGTCCGGCTCGTGAGGCGAGGCGGAGGGAGCCCCGTGAGTTCGGAACAGCAGGAGCAGCAGCGGGACGAGCAGCACACGCACGCAGCGGAGTCCGCCTGGCGCCGGTTCTGGAACCGCGGCGGATGGTGGAAGGCCCTGCTCCTCGCGGCCGTCTACTGGGGTCTGTACCAGCTGGCCGGACTGTTGCTCTCGTTCCCGTTCGGCCACCTGGTCGACACGCACGACGTCTTCGCGAACGGCCTGAGCACGTTCTTCGGCATCGGGGCGCCCATCCTGGTCGGCGGGATCCTGCTGGTCGCCTTCGCCCTCTCCCTGGGCTGGCTGAAGCAGCTCTTCGGGCCGCAGCCGATCCGCGGCTCCTGGTGGATGTGGATCGGCGTCGGCATCGTCGTCGTCTTCAACATCCTGCGCTTCGTGAGCGCCGACTACAGCGCGTGGGACGCCGGCGCCGTGGTCGCCGTGCTGATCACCGGCCTCTGCATCGGCTTCGCCGAAGAGGTGCTCACCCGCGGATTCGCCGTGAACCTGCTCCGCCGGGCCGGCTACGGCGAGCGCAGCGTCATGCTGCTCTCGTCGCTGATCTTCGCCGCGCTGCACGCGGGCAACGCCCTGACCGGCCAGAACCTGTTCGCGGTCGCCTTCACGGTCGTCTACACGTTCGCCTTCGGGCTGGTGATGTACGCGGCCCTGCGGGTCACCGGGAACCTGATCTGGCCGATCCTGCTGCACGCGTCGACCGACCCCAGCCTGTTCCTGCTGACGGGAGGCGTCGATGCCAGCAGCGGCACGATGCACCTCGGGCCCCTCGCCGGGATCGCCGGCCTCGCCAACTGGGCGGTGATGCTCTTCGCCCTCGTCCCGCTGATCTTCGTGCGCGGGCGGGTCGATCGGGATGCGGCCTACGGGCTGAAGGCCCCGGCGGCGCCGTTGTCCTGATCCGCTACGGCTCGCGCACCCGCCGCGTCGAGCCCCGCACCATCAGTGCGGGTTCGCTCCGGAACCGGCGCGATACGGTGCGGCCGCCGAGGCGCTCCAGCAGCATGGTGGCGGCGACGCCGCCCATCTCCTCGCCGCGCTGGTCGACGGTCGTGAGGTCGAGCAGCGGATGGCGGGCGATGTCGATGTCGTCGTAGCCCGCCACGGACACGTCGGCCGCGGTGAGCCCGCGCTCGGCGACGGCGCGCAGCACGCCGAGCGCCAGCGTGTCGTTGGCGGCGAAGATGGCGGTGGGTGGCGCCTCCCGGTCGAGCAGCTCCAGGGCGGCACGATAGGCGCTCTCCTCCGACGCCCCCGACTGCGCGACGAGCGGGTCGAGACCGGCGCCGCGCATCGCCGCCGCGTAGGTGCTCAACCGCTGCGAGTGCGGGTCGATGCGGCTGCCGTCCTCCGCGGCGTAGGCGTGGGTGAGGTGGGCGATGCGCCGGTGCCCGAGGCCGAGGAGGTGGTCGAGCACGAGTTGCGCCCCGGCTCGATCGTCGCCCGCGACGGTGTCGAAGTGCTCGGAGTACTCGTGACCGCCCAGCTGCACGAGCGGCGCGTGACGGGCCAGCCGGTCGAGCCGGGCGGTGTCGGCGGGCGGTGCGATGGCGACGATCCCGGCGACCTGGCGGTCGAGAAGGCTCTCCAGCGCCTGAAGCGACGAGGCGAACTCGGATGGCGCGAGGATCACATCGAAGCCGGTGCCGTCGAGAGCGGAGACGGCGCCGCGCACGACAGCGGTGAAGAACTCGTTGCCGAGCTGCGGGACGGTGATGCCGAGCGTGGTGGTGGTGCCCCGCATCGCGCGTGCGGCCGTGCGCGGCCGGTAGTCGAGACGCTCGATGGCCGCGCCGACGCGCTCGCGCATCGCGTCGCTCACGCCGTACGCACCGCGGATGACCTTCGAGACAGCGGCGGGCGAGACGCCCGCCTCCCGGGCGACATCGGCGAGCGTCGCGGCACGCAGTGGTCCCGGGGCCGTCTCGTCCGTCATCGTCCCGCTCCCTCCGGCTGGTCCGCTGGAGCGAATCTAGCCGACTTCTCGAGTTCGCGTAGATCGATTGACGGAACGCGGGACAGGTCGGTAGGTTGGGTCGGACAATCTCGTGTATCGATCTACACCGTGAGTTCCGCTCCGCGATCCCGCTCGACGCACGCTGCACACCGCTGTGAGGAGACCTACGTGTCCGCATCCCACCCCGTCCGCATCACCGAGGTCCGGGTCGACCGACGGCGGGACGCGACGCTCGCGACCGTTCCCGACCCCCAGCTGGGCTGGCTCGTCGACTCCGACCTCCCGGACTGGTGGCAGCGGAGCGCGGAGCTGCGCTTCGACGACCAGGTCGCGACCCTCGACACCGGGGAGTCGACGTTCGTGGACTGGCCGTTCCGTCCGCTCGCCCCGCACGAGAGCGGCGAGCTCAGCGTGCGCGTCACGGGCGTCGACGGCAGCACCTCCGACTGGAGCGAGCCCGTCCCCATCCACGCCGTCTTCCTCGACGACGGCGAGTGGACCGCGCCGACCATCGCGCTCGCCGACCCGGCCGAGCCCGCGCAGCCCGTCTACCTGCGCCACGAGTTCACGCTGGAGCAGCCGGTGACCCGCGCCGTGCTCTTCGCGACCGCGGAGGGCGTCTACCAGGTCTCGCTCAACGGCCGCGACGTCGACGACTCCGTGCTCAAGCCCGGCTGGACCGTCTATCAGGAGCGCCGAGTCCACGAGTCGACCGACGTCACCGGCCTCCTCTCCCCCGGGCGCAACGCGATCGGCGTCCGGCTGGCTGGAGGCTGGTGGACGGAGGAGTTCGGCTTCGCGGGCGAGGGCAAGCGGTTCTACGGCGACCAGCCCGCCGTCTCGCTGTTCCTGCGGGTCGAGTACGCGGACAGCACCGTCGACACCGTCCCGACGGACGCGCACTGGCGCGCGACCGGCGACGGGCCCATCCGCTCGTCCGGCCTCTACCAGGGCGAGACGGTCGACACCCGCCTCGCGTTCCCGGGATGGGACTCCCCCGGCTTCGACGACGCGAGCTGGCACCCGGTGCGCAGCTCCCCCACGACGGTGATCCCGGAGGCCGCTCGCGCCGAGCCCGTGCGGCGCACCCAGGCACTCCCGGTCGTGGAGGTGCTGACCACCCCCGCGGGCAGGACCGTGCTCGATTTCGGGCAGAACCTGGTCGGACGCCTGCGCCTGCGCGTCGCCGGCGTGCCGGGGCAGACCATCACCCTGCACCACGCCGAGGTGCTGGAGCACGGCGAGCTCGCCCTCCGGCCGTTGCGCTTCGCCGCCGCCACCGACACGTTCGTGCTGACCGGCGAGGGCGAGCAGACGCTCGAGGCCGAGTTCACGTTCCACGGGTTCCGCTACGCCCAGGTCGACGGCTGGGACGACCTGGACCCGAGTGCCGTCACGGCCGTGGTCCTGGGCAGCGACATGCGGCGCACCGGCTGGCTGGAGACCTCCGACCCGTTGGTCGACCGCCTCCACGAGAACGCGGTGTGGGGCATGCGCGGCAACTTCCTCTCGCTGCCGACCGACTGCCCGCAACGCGACGAGCGCCTCGGCTGGACGGGCGACGCGCAGGTCTTCGCCCCCTCCGCATCCTTCCTCTACGACAGCGACGCGTTCCTGGCCTCCTGGCTGCGGGATGTCGCCGTCGAGCAGCGCCTCAGCGCCGGCGTCTGCCCGTTCATCGTGCCGAACGTGCTCGGCGAGTGGGGCGCCGCCGCGGCCGCCGGCTGGGGAGATGCGGCCACGGTCGTCCCGGCCACGCTCTTCGAGCGCTTCGGCGACCGGCGCGCCCTCGCCGACCAGTTCCCGTCGATGACGGCCTGGTGCGATGCGGTGCTGGCCCTCACGGGCGACGACGGTCTCTGGCGCGCTCCCTTCCAGTTCGGGGACTGGCTCGACCCGGCCGCACCGCCGGACCGTCCGATGGATGCGCGCACCGACCCGGACCTCGTGGCCAATGCCTACCTCGTCCGCTCCCTCGACCTCACCGCCGAGGCCGCTCGCACGCTGGGCGACGACGCTGCGGAGGAGCGCTACTCCGCCCTCGCCGCCGGCACCCGCGCCGCGTTCGACCGCGAGTACCTGCGCGACGGCGATCGTCTCGCCTCCGATGCTCCCGCCGCGTATGCGCTCGCGATCGCCTTCGACCTGTACGACGGGCGTCCCGAGCGGCGTGCGGCGTTCGGCGACCGGCTCGCCGCGCTGGTCGCCGACGGCGGCCACCGGGTGCCCACCGGCTTCCTCGGCACTCCCGTGCTGCTCGACGCGCTCACCGTGACCGGCCACGTGGACGACGCCCTCCGCCTGCTCTTCCAGACCGAGAACCCGTCCTGGCTCTACCAGGTGCTCCTCGGTGCGACGACGGTCTGGGAGCGCTGGGACTCCCTGCTCCCGGACGGCACCGTCAACCCGGGCGAGATGACCAGCTACAACCACTACGCCCTGGGCAGCATCGTCGACTGGATGCACCGCTCGCTGGGCGGCATCGCCCCCGCCTCCCCCGGCTACCGCACCCTCACGATCGATCCGGCGGGCTACACCGGCTTCGACCGGGTGCGCTGCGCCCACGAGACCCCGTACGGGGTCGCAGAGGTGGAGTGGACTCGGGAGGATGACGAGGTGACGCTGACCGCGACCGTTCCCGCCAACTCCCGCGCCGACGTGCACCTGCCGTTCGCGGAGTCACCCGTCACCGTCGGATCCGGCACCCGCACCTGGACCTTCTCCATCGCCGAAGCGTGAGCAGCTATCCCCAGAAGCCCTGGTGGGAGGCGGCGGCCTCCGTCTCGAGGTGCGGGCCGGAGACCTCGATGACGCGGCTGCCCGCCGCGAGCACGGCGCGGGCGGGGAGCGCCAGCGTCGGGTTGTCGGCGTGGTCGCCGGTCATCGCGTAGAGGGCCTCTTCCGGGAGCGCGTAGACCACGCGACCGATTCCCGACCAGTAGATGGCGCCCGAGCACATCGCACACGGCTCGCACGACGTGTAGAGCGTGTAGCCCGGCAGCTCCTCCAGCGGGATGCTGCGCCCGGCGAGCCGCACGAGGTTCGTCTCGGCGTGCCCGGTGATGTCGCGCTCGGTGTTGACGGTGTTCTCCGCCTCCAGAGCGACCGCGCCGTCGGGCCCGACGAGGATCGCACCGAACGGGTGGTTCCCATGACTGCGCGCCGCGTCTGCGACCTCGATCGCCCGCCGAAGATGCGCCGTGTCCATCGCCATATCGCTCATGCCCCGAGCCTAGAGCTCGCGAGACGTGACGTGGTGCGGGTCCGGATACGAAGAAAGCCCCGGGCGAACCCGGGGCTTCTCCTACTGTCTCAACCAGTGTGCGCCACGAGGGATTCGAACCCCCAACCTTCTGATCCGTAGTCAGATGCTCTATCCGTTGAGCTAGTGGCGCATGACCTCCACGCTCTCGCGCGGGCCGGGTTAGAGCTTACATGACCGCATCCAAGACCGCCAATTGGCGGCGGAGGGCGACCTGACGGTACGAGGTCTCGATCAACTCGCCGATCTCGGTCCACTGATCGGAGTCGTCCGGCCACGATCGGTCGACGTCGATCCCGAGCCAGCCGCTGGCACCCCAGTACTTCGGGACGAACACGCGGGGGTCCTGGCGGAGGGCCGGGTCCTCCGCGGGGTCGGGCTTGAAGACCACAGAGTCGGTGCGGTCCATCATCGCGCCGACGAGGGCGAACACCCGGCCCTTCTCCCCTGTCTTGAAGGCCGGCCGCCCGTGCGTGAGCATCTCGACGGCGTCGGGCAGGTGGAGGCTGCGGGCGCGCACGCGGGCGACCAGCTCGTCGTCGGCCTCGAACAGGTGCGGGTGCTCCATCAGGCGAAGATCTCGTCGAGGAAGCAGACGAGCGCGCGCCAGCTGCGGGCGTCGGCGACCGGCCGGTAGCTCTCGCGACCCGGGATGGTGAACGCGTGGGGCGCTCCCGAGTAGGTCGTCACCTGCCAGTCCACATGCGGGGCGGCGCGCAGCTCGTCCTGGAAGGCCGCGACCGCGGAGTCGGGGACGACCGGGTCGTCGCCGCCCGTGAGCACCAGCAGGGAGGCCGCGATCGCCGCCGCGTCGGACGGCTCGTGCGCGACCAGCCCGCCGTGGAACGAGACGACGCCACGGGCCGGTGCGCCGGTGCGGGCGAACTCGAGCGCGGCGGTGCCTCCGAAGCAGTAGCCGATCACGGCGAGACGAGCCGGGTCGACCGCGGGATGCTGCTGCAGCCAGCTGAAGCCCGCGGCGACGCGTGCGCGCAGCAGGGGCAGGTCGCGGTAGTAGGTCCCTGCGACCTCGCTGGCCGCGTCGCCTTCGGGGCGGACGTCGGCCCCGTACAGGTCGGCGGCGAACGCGACGTAGCCGCGGCGTGCGAGCATCTGGGCGCGCATCCGGACGTTGTCGCCGACTCCGTGCCAGTCGTGCAGCACCAGGACCGCCGGTCTCCGCTCGTCGGCCTGCACGTCACGGGCGAGGTAGCCCTCCAGCGCCAGGCCTTCGTGCTCGTACGCGACGGTCTCCGTCTCGATCACGGAGCGTTCGCCGATGGGCACCTGGGCGAGCAGCGCCTCATGCGCGGGCGAAAGGACGACCGGGTGGGTGGTCGAACGAGCGGTGGACGAGCGGGCGAGCGTCACGGGGTGTTTCTCCATCAGGTCGCGTCGTCGCGGGCGACGGCTGTCGCCTGCGGCCTGGCCTGCTGTGACTGGTCGCGGACTGCGCGCGAGAACCCCGGTGCGGGTCGGGCTCCCACACCCACACATTACCTCGACCGTCCGCGACGCGCGACAGACCGCCCGCGCGGAGGCGACGGTCGTAGCATGGGCGCATGGTCACCCAGTTCAGCAACGAGACGGACGCGAGCCGGTACGCGATGCACATGGACGGCGAGCTCGTCGGTGTGCTCGACTACCGCATCCTGGGCGGGTCGATCTCGCTGACACGGTCGTTCACGGTGCCGGCGAAACGGGGCAACGGCTACGCCGCACAGCTCGTCGAATACGCGGTCGACGACATCGAGCGCACGGGAGGCCTCTCCATCGTGCCGATGTGCTGGTACGTCGCCCAATGGTTCGACGACCACCCCGATCGCGCCGGCCTGCTGCAGAAGCGCAGCGCGGGCTGAGCCCGGCGATGGCGGACAGACGCGCGGTACGGGTGTCGCGTTTCGGCGACCCGTCGGCACTCGTCGTGGCGGACGAGACGCTGCGACGCCCCCGGGGCGCAGAGGTCGTCGTGCGGGTGACGCACGCCTCGATCGGGGCGACGGATGTCCTGGCCCGTCGAGGCGGGTACGTCTTCCAGCCCACCCCCGGCTTCGTGCCCGGCTACGACTTCGTCGGCGAGCTGGAGACCGAATCGGCGGTCTCCGTCGCGCTGGGGCTGCGCGCGGGTGCACGCGTCGCCGGAGTCCTGCCGCGGATGGGCTCGCACGCGACACGGCTCGTCCTGTCGCCGACGTTCCTGGTCGCGGTTCCGGATGGTCTCGACTCCGCCGTCGCAGCGACCGCCCCCATCGACGGCGTCACGGCCGCGCTCGCCCTGCGCATGGGCGGAGGAGGTTCGCGCGTTCTCGTGCAGGGCGCCTCCGGAGCGGTGGGCGCCCTGGCGGTGCAGCTCGCCGTGCAGGAGGGTCGCACCGTCGTCGGCACGGCCTCCGCCCGCACCCGCGGGTACGCCGAGCAGTTCGGCATCGGCGTGGTCGACTACCACGCGGCCGATTGGATGGGCCAGGCCCGCCGTGCAGCGGGCGGCCCGTTCGACGTGGCCATCGATCACACCGGGGCCCCGCAGGTGCGCCAGGCCCTCGCCCCCGACGGCACACTGGTGCACACCGCGTTCGCCGGGCGGGCGGGGCGTGAACGCGCGGATTCGCTGCGCGGCTCCGCGGCGGCGGCGCGCCGCCGGCGCGGGCATCCGCGCGAGCGGGTCTGCAGCGTCCCCTTCTTCGTCCTCACCCGGCGTCCGCAGTACCGCGCGCTGCTGAAGGGCGTGCTCGCGGCGATCGACGCCGGGCGGCTCCGGCCGGGCGAGTCCGCCGTCTACGCGTTCGACGACCTCTGGGAGGCCGAGCGGGCCGCCGAGCGGGCCGAGGCCGGGCGGAAGGTCGTGCTGGCGTTCTGAGCCGTGCTCCGGTGCAGGACCGGCGATGGCATCGAACGAAGCGATGCCGGCCGCTAGGCGACCGGCTTCCACCCGGTCGGCGTCGTGATCAACAGACGCTCGCCGATCGTGCCGGGGTCGGAGACGACGTCGAGGAGGGCCGTTGCGGCGCCGTCCATCGACAGCGTCGGCAGCCCCGGCACCTTCCGCACTTCGCTGAGCGGCGTGACGGCCGCCTTCTGCGCCGGCGCCGGTGACGCCTTCAAGTTCACCGGGTAGACGATGGTCCACTCCAGGCCCGAGCGCTGCAGGATCTGGTCGGATGCCGCCTTGTCCTTCAAGAACGCGCGGAGGAGGCCCTTGTAGATGAGCCGGGCGAAACCGGACGCCTTCGCAGCGGTGTCGCCGGCACCGAACACCGAGACCAGCACAAGTCGGCGGACGCCGGCCTGCCGTGTGGCTTCGATGATTCCCGGCAGCCTGTCCTGCATGAACGTGCCGTCGCTGGTCTTGCCGGTGATCGAGACGACGACGACGTCCGCGTCGTGCGCAGCGGCGGTGAGGGCGGCGGTGTCTTCGACTGCCCCTGCCGCAACGACGATGCCCTCGCCTGCGGCGACGGCATCCGGTCGGCGAGCGAAGGCGACCACCTGGTGTCCTGCCCGTGCGGCCTGCGCGGTGAGGCGGGAGCCGACATTGCCGGTGGCGCCGAGGACGACGATTCTCATGAAGTTGGCGCCTTCTGGTCGGTGAAGCTGCTGATGGGGCGGGAGTCCGTGAATCTGGTCTGCAAAGCGCCCTCGAGCGTGGCGATGCACAGGTCGATGACCTCGGCCCGCGTATCGCCACCCGCGTCGACGGATTGGCGAGCGGCGAACTCCACGAAGGCCAGCCATCCGCCGAGCGCGAGACGCGTCCGCGGCGTGTCTGCGGTGTCGGCGTATTCGAGCAGCCAGGTCACGTGCACATCATGGTTCGCTTCCGCGAGCTCACGAACCGTGGGCACGCTCGACGCGGGGCTGTAGAGCTCCCGCACTCCACCGCGACTGGCGGCGAAGAAGTCGAGGTACGCGCCGAGCGCCCTCCCGACATTCGCTCGGAGGCCGAGCGCCGGGTCGGGCCGAGTTGCTTCGAGGAGCAGCCCGGACTCCCGGCGCAGCACTGCATCGAGCAGTGCCTCCTTGCCGGGAAAGTAGTGGTAGACGAGCGCGCGGGTGACCCCGGCACCCTTCGCGATGGCGCTCATCGATGCACCGGCGACACCGTCACGGGCGAAATGCTCGGCGGCGACGCGGACGATCTGGTCCGACCTCTCGCCTGGGTTCATCCGATCACTGTTTGACACATGACTAACAGTACGGCCTATTTGTCACATGTCAAACAACGTCGCGCTGCGTTCGCGCGAGCCAGGCGTCGGGTGCGACCGGTACCCGCGGCCGTATGGGAGTGGGGAACCACCCCCATACGGGCATTCGGGTAAGCCACCGGTCCGTCGAGACGCCCCCTAGCGCGCACTGCGCGAACCGGCTGACCCCTCCAGGGTAACGGTGGAGTAGACGGTGCAGTCAACCCGGCGTGTCCCCCGGCTCGCCGCCGGGCCGCTGGATGCGGGTCACCCCGGCTCGCCGCCGGGCCGCTGGACGCGCTGTGCACTCGTCACCGCGGAGCCCCCTGGATATGCTGTCCCGCATGAGCACGAAGAGCCGCCAGGGCCCGCATCAGGAGACCACCCTCGACGTCGGCGACCGCCGCGGCCTCTGGGGAGCGCTGGCCGGGCTGATCACCGCCGTCCTGATCGCCTACCCGCTGTCGGCCAGCATCGCCTTCGCGACCCATCCCGCCACCCAGCGCCTGTTCGGCGGACGGCTGGAGTCGGCGTCGCAGTTCGGCTTCCAGGCGTTCTGGTGGGTGCTCGCTCTCGCGTGCCTGGCGCTGCCGTTCATCGTCGGATACGGGATCGCGAAGCTGTCGGCCCGCACCATCACCGTCATCGGTGCGGTCGTGGTGATCCTGCTCATCCTGCTGATCGTTCTCGGGCAGCTCTTCGCCTTCTGAGCGCACCGAGGCGGCGAACAGTCCGCCGCCTCGGTGAGATTCGTGCGATCTATCGCCGTCTCGGACGGCGCGGTCGGGCGGGAGGCTAGTCGAGGGTGCCGTGGACGGCGTGCTCGTCGATCGCGGCGAGCTCGGCCTCGGTGAGCGGCGCGCCGTCGAGCGCGCCGACGTTCTGCTCCAGCTGGGCGACGCTGCTGGCGCCGATGATCGCCGAGGCGACCGTGCGGCGGCGCAGCACCCACTGGAGGGCCAGCTGGGCGAGGCTCTGACCGCGGTCGGCGGCGATCCCGTTCAGCGCGCGGGCGCGATCGAGGTAGGTCTCGGTGATGTCGGACTCGTGCAGAAAGACGCTCGTGAGGGCGCGCGAGCCCTCGGGGACGCCGTTCAGGTAGCGGTCGGTGAGCATCCCCTGCGCCAGCGGCGAGAAGACGATCGCGGCCGCGCCGACCTCGTCGATCGCATCCAGCACGCCCTGCTCGACCGTGCGGTCGAACATGGAGTAGCGCGGCTGGTGCAGCAGGAGCGGCGTCCCGGCGGCGGCGAGCAGCTCGGCGGCCTGCACGGTGCGCTCGGCATCGTAGTTCGAGATCGCCGGGTAGAGCGTCTTGCCGCTCGTCACCGCCGTCGTGAGCGCGCCCATGCTCTCCTCGAGGGGCGTCTCGTAATCGGCGCGGTGGTGGTAGAACACGTCGACGTAGTCGAGGCCGAGGCGCTTCAGCGACTGGTCGAGAGACGACAGCAGGTACTTGCGCGAGCCTCCGTCGCCGTACGGACCGGGCCACATCTCGTAACCGGCTTTGGTGGAGACGACGATCTCGTCCCGGTACGCCTTGAGATCGGTGGCGAGGATGCGGCCGAAGACCTCCTCCGCGGCGCCGGGAGGCGGACCGTAGTTGTTCGCGAGGTCGAAGTGCGTGATGCCCAGGTCGAACGCGCGGAGCACGATGGCGCGCTGCACCTCGTAGGCGCGGGCGTGCCCGAAGTTCTGCCAGAGGCCGAGCGAGAGCTCGGGGAGCACGAGACCGCTCCGTCCGGCTCGGCGGTACGGGATGCGGTCGTAGCGGTTCGGATCGGCGAGATGAGTCACGCCCCCCAACCTAGCAAGCCCGCGGGACCGGTCTCATCGCACGGAACCCTCGTGCGATGTGGACGCGGGAGGCGGGGCGCGGGGGTCAGGGAGTGCGGAGGCGGAAGACCCCGTCGCCGTCAGCGGTCACGGTGACGCCGCGGTGGTCGGGGAAGCGCGTGAGCCCCTCGGTGGTCGGCGACGCGTAGGGCCCGACCACGACCGTCCGGGCTCCCGACGCGATGCCGGCGCGCAGGCCCGCCTCGACATCCTCGAACACCACGGAGTCCGCGATCGGCACGCCCAATCTCTCCGCGCCGAGCAGGTAGGGGTCGGGTGCCGGTTTGCCGCGCTCGACGTCCGCAGGGGTGACGACGACGCTCGGCAGGGGGACGCCCGCGGCCTGCATACGCGCGACCGCCAGCGGACGCGGCGCACTCGTCACGAGGGCCACCGGGGCGCCGGAGTCGGTCAGCGCCGCGACCAGCGCGACTGCCCCCGGGATCTCGACGATGCCGTCCGTCCGGGTGACCTCTTCGTGGATGAGGTGCTCAACGATCCGCTCCCGCTCCTGCGACGAGTGCCCCGGGAGGAAGTGCGCCACCGTGTCCGGGGCGGGGCGGCCGTGCGCGTAGTCGAGCACCTCCGCTGCCTCGAGCCCGTGGCGAGCGCTGAACTCGCCCCACACGTACTCGACGACCGGGGTCGAGTCGACGAGGGTGCCGTCCATGTCGAAGAGGAATCCGCGCGCAGTCACATCCATCCCTTCACCCTAGGTGCGGGAGGGGCGGGCTCAGCGCCGGTGGTCCTGGGCGTCCCGCACGGCGCGCAGGTCGGCGAGCGCGCGATCGGTCTCCCGCGAGGGTTCGCCACCCCGGGCGGCGATCGCCGCGGGCAGCCAGTCGCTCAGCACGAAACGGCGGCGGCGCGGAGGCTGACCGCCGTCCACGGTGCGGGCCGGATGGGCGATCCAGCCGTGTTCGATACCCGATGTCCATGTCGTGTTTGCCATGTCATAGACGTTACGAGCGTAAAGAATCGGCCACGAGATGGCTCGGGGTCTATCTTCGCAAAGATACGGCCAGTATCATGAGGGGATGTTGAGATCCGTCGCGGTGCCGCTCATCGACGAGTTCGCCATGTTCGAGTTCGGGGTCGTCAGCGAGGTCTTCGGCCTCGACCGCAGCTACGCCGGCCTGGAGCCGTTCGACTTCCGCGTCTGCGCGATCGACCCCGCCGAACCGGTCGTCGGCCCGAACGGCGTGCGGCTCATCGCTCCCTACGATCTGAGCGCCATGGAGGATGCCGACCTCATCGCCCTCCCCGCGGCGAACATCCGCGAGTCGTATCCGGAGGAGCTGCTGGACGCGCTGCGCCGGGCCTCTGCCCGCGGAGCCACCCTGCTCAGCGTCTGCTCGGGCGCGTTCGTCCTCGGCGAGGCCGGGCTGCTCGACGGCCGGGAGTGCACCACCCACTGGCGCTACGCGGACGCCCTCCAGCGGCGCTTCCCCGCGGCCCGGGTGAACCCCGACGTGCTATTCATCGACGACGGCGACGTGATCACCAGTGCCGGCACATCCGCCGGCATCGACGCGTGCCTCCATCTCGTGCGCCGCGAACTCGGCAGCGCCGCTGCCAACTCGATCGCCCGCAACATGGTCGTCCCGCCGCAACGAGACGGCGGCCAGCGCCAGTACATCGACAAGCCCGTCTCCGACTGCGAGGACGACACGTTCAGCGAGCTGATCGACTACCTCACCGACCGCCTCGACGAGAACCACACCGTCAGCCGGCTCGCCGCCCGGACCCACATGTCCACCCGCAGCTTCTCGCGCAAGTTCGTCGCCGAGACCGGCGTCTCTCCCATGCAGTGGCTCACCACCCAGCGCGTGCTGCACGCCCGTCTGCTGCTGGAGACCACCGACCTCCCGATCGACGAGGTCGCCCGCCGCTGCGGCTTCGGCAGCGCCACCCTGCTGCGCCACCACTTCGACCAGGAGGTCGGCGTACCCCCCACGCGCTACCGCGCCGCGTTCGCCCAGCGCGAGTCGCAGCCGGTGGCCGTGCGCTGAGGCCCGCCGCGATCGAGTGGTCGCAACACGCCGCCGGGCGCGCGTGCGAACGGCATGTCGTGACCACTGGATGGGCGCGCGGTGGATGTAGCGGCGTGTCGTGACAAGTGGATGGGCGCCAGGCTCCATGGGCAGACTGGGCCAACGCCAACCTGACGCCCGCCGCGATCGAGTGGTCGCAACACGCCGCCGGGCGCGCGTGCGAACGGCATGTCGTGACGACTGGATCGTCGGCCGGCCGGAGAAGCGGCATGTCGTGACGACTGGATCGGCGGCCGGCCGGAAAAGCGGCGTGTCGTGACAAGTGAATCGCAACACGAGGGACAAGCCCGCACGTCAGAAAGCGTCACGGGGGAATGCGGCGGCACCCCACGCGGCTGCATGCTGGTGAGGGCCGTCAGGTGCCGGCCCGGGATGAGAGGACACGCGATGGCGACCGTGGTGCAGTACGAACGACTGGGCGGACCGGAGGTCCTGGAGGTCGTCGAGGTGCCCGATCCGCAGGCGCCGGCGGGAGGCGTCGTCGTTCGCGTCCACGCTGCCGGCGTGAACCCCATCGACGGCAAGCTGCGCAGCGGAGGCCGGCCGAGCGGGCCCTTCACCGGACCCCGCGTGCCGGGTGGCGACGCCGCGGGCACGATCGTCGAGGTCGGGGAGGGCGTCGACGGCTGGAGCGCGGGCGACGAGGTGGTGGTGCGGAGTGCCCGCGGGGCGTACGCGACACACCTCGTGGCAGACGCCGCCCAGCTCGTGCGCAAACCGGCGGGCGTGACCTGGGAACAGGCCGCATCCATCGGCATCCCGGTCAGCACCGCGCATCAGGCGCTCGTGTCGCTGGGCGTCGGCGAGGGCGAGACGGTCCTCGTCCACGGCGGTTCGGGAGCGGTGGGCCGGGCGGCCGTGCAGCTCGCGCGGCGCTCGGGAGCGACGGTCGTCGCCACCGCCTCCCCGGCCCAGCACGAGCGCCTCCGCGAGCTCGGGGCGACGCCGGTCGCGTACGGCGACGGGCTGCTCGAGCGGCTGCGCGCTGCTGCGCCCCAGGGCTACGACCGCATCCTGGACGCCGTCGGCAGCGATGAAGCACTGGAGACGTCGTTCGCCCTGGTCGACGACCGCTCCCGCATCGGCACGATCGTGGTGGGCGCCCGGGCCGCCGAGCTGGGCATCCAGGCGTGGGCCGGCGGCAACCCGGTCCCGCTCACCGCCGAGCAGAGCGCGCTCCGCGACGACGCCTACGGTCTGGCGCTCGACCTTATCGCCCGCGGTGAGTTGGAGGTCGACATCGCCCGCACGTTCCCGCTGGCGGAGGCGGCCGAGGCCGCGCGTCTCGTGGAATCGGGGCATCCCGGCGGCAAGGTCATCCTGCTGCCGTGAGCCGGCCGGGTCCGGTTCAGGAGGCGGCGGAGCGCAGGATCGACGTCATCTTCTTGCCCCGGGCGACCTCGTCGACCAGTTTGTCGAGGTAGCGGATGCGCTGCATGAGGGGGTCTTCGATCTCCTCGACCCGCACGCCGCAGATCACGCCGGTGATCAGTGCGGCGTCGGGGTTCATGGCGGGCGCCTGTGCGAAGAACTGCTCGAACGTGACGCCGTCGGCGATCGCACGCGCGATCCCCGCGTCGTCGTAGCCGGTGAGCCAGGAGACGACGCGGTCGACATCCTGCGCGTCGCGTCCCTTGCGCTCGACCTTGGCGACGTAGAGCGGATGGACGCTAGCGAACGTCATGGCGAGGATGCGTGGGGAGGCCATGCCCCGAGCCTAGCGAGCCGTCACCGCTAGGCAACCCGCGATTCGGGAGGCGTTCGCGCGACTGCGCTCGGATGGTCCGCGCTGCGCGACCGATGCGCGGCAGCCGAGTCGAGGGGGGCCGATGAGCGGACCACGGGATTGGTCGCCGGCGGGCTACTGGGACGAGCCGCCCGCCGCAGAGGTGCACCCCGCACGGTCGGGCCCCACCGGCTGGTGGATGGCCGTCGCCCTGCTTCTCGGCACGTTCGCGATCGTCTGGCCGCTCGGGATGTCGTCCTCGTCGCCCGACGGCGTCGGCTGGGCCGTCACGACGGCCGGCGTGAGCGCGGTGTCGATCGCCGTCTGGTACCGGCGCTCGGGAGGCGGGCTCGCCCTGCCGTCGATCGCCGGAGCGTTGGGACTCGTCGGGACGATCCTCTGCATCTGGAGCCTCGCCGCCGCCTCCCTGCCCGGCACGATCCCGTCGCTGTCGTCGGCGTTCGGCATCCCCGCGGCAGCGCACGGCGGGGCATCCGGCGACGCCGGGGTCGGGGCGCCGGCCTGCCGGGTCGACTCCCCCGAGCCGGTGCCCGTCGCCGAGGGCAGCGCGGCCGACCAGCAGCGCGCCGATGCCGTACAGGGAGCCGTGGCCGTGCTCGCCGACGCCGTCTGCGTCCAGGCCGCCGGCGGTGCGTATCCCGACAGCCTCGCGGTCGCGGAGGACCGGACGGTGACCTCGCCGGCCGGCGTGATCGGCAGCCTGCCGGCAGGGATGGTGCTCGAGTACGCCCGCACGGACACCGGCTTCAGCCTGACGGTCTCGGACGAATCCGGTATGCCGAGCGGGTCGATCGAGTTCCGCTGACACTGGTAAAGCTCTCCAAAAGTGAGTACACTCATAAGTGAGCGAACTCACTAAGGAGAGACCGATGCCCGCAGGGCGCCGCGAGCGCAACAAGGAGGAGAAGCAGGCACGCATCTTCGATGCTGCCGAGCGCCTCTTCGACGAGCTGGGTTTCGCCGGGGTCACGACGCAGCGCATCGCCGACGAGGCGGACGTCGCCGCCGGCACCGTCTTCCGTTACGCCGCCACCAAGGCGGAGCTGCTGATGATGGTGAGCAACGAGCGCAGCCGGGAGCGCATCCGCACCGGCGTCGCGTCCGACGATCCCGCCGCACCCGCGACCGCCCGGCTGCTGGCCCTCATCACCCCGCTCGTGCTCGCCGGTCGCGACAACGACGAGAACACGCTCGCGTACCAGCGCGAGCTGCTGTTCGGCGACGCGGGCGAGCGGTACCGCGAAGAGGGCCTCGCCCTCTTCGGCGAGCTCCGCGAGCGGATGGGCGCCCTGCTCTCCGACGCCTGGTCCCGCGCGCGGACCGTCGCGGCCGCACCCGAAGCGGCCGCGCCCGACCCCGCGGCCGCCGCTCGCGCGCTCTCCGCAGCGCTGCACTTCGGCATCGCCGATGCTGCAGCGCACGGCCGTCCCGCGAGCGACCTGCTCACCGACCTCGCCGCGGACTTCGAGGTGATCGTCCGCGGCTACGAGACAGACCCGACCACCTCAGGACAGTCAGGACAGGAAGAGAAATGACCGGCATCACGAATGTCACCGTTCTCGGAACCGGCGTGCTCGGATCGCAGATCGCGTTCCAGACCGCCTTCCACGGCTTCGCCGTCACCGCGTACGACATCAACACCGACGCACTCGACGCGGCCAGGCAGCGCTTCGCAGGACTCGCAGCCCTGTACGAGAAGGAGGTGCAGGGGGCCGGTGACGGCGCCGCGCAGAAGGCACTCGCGGGCATCCGCTACTCCGACGACCTCGCCCAGGCCGTGAAGGACGCCGACCTCGTCATCGAGGCCGTGCCCGAGAGCCTCGACCTCAAGCGCGACATCTACACGAAGCTGGGCGAGCTGGCGCCGGCGAAGACGATCTTCGCCACCAACTCCTCCACCCTGCTGCCGAGCGACCTCGTCGGGTACACCGGCCGCGCCGACAAGTTCCTCGCCCTGCACTTCGCGAACCACGTGTGGGTGAACAACACCGCCGAGGTCATGGGCACGACGAAGACCGACCCGGCCGTCTACCAGGAGGTCGTCGACTTCGCCTCCGCGATCGGGATGGTGCCGATCGAGCTCAAGAAGGAGAAGGCGGGCTACGTGCTCAACTCCCTCCTCGTCCCGCTGCTCGACGCGGCAGCAGAGCTCCTGGTCGACGGCATCGCCGACCCCGAGACGATCGACAAGACCTGGCGCATCGGCACCGGTGCACCGAAGGGACCCTTCGAAATCTTCGACATCGTCGGACTCACCACGGCCTACAACATCTCCTCCGTCTCCGGACCCAAGCAGCGCGAGTTCGCCGCCTACCTCAAGGAGAACTACATCGACAAGGGCAAGCTGGGTCTCGCCACGGGCGAGGGCTTCTACCGGTACTGAGCCCTGCCGGGCGTCCGCGCCCGGTTAGTGGTGCCGCACACGCGCGGCGGCGACCTTCGGCAGGTCGTCGCCGCGGAAGTGCCGCAGCAGCAGCCAGTTGCGGCGCGCGACCGATGCGCACAATCCGGCCGTCACGACGCCGCACACGATGATCCCCCACGCCCGGGGGTTCTCGCCCTGAGTCGGGATGGCCACGGCGAGCGCGGCCGTGGCGATCAGGGCCAGGACCGCGAGCACGGTCCCGACACTCATTCCGCGCCATGCCCGGGCGCGCTCCGCACGGTCTCCCATGCGGCGAAAACTACTCCGCCTGCGCGGTGGACACCAGATGAACGCGCAGTTAACGCCGGGTTCCGAGGCGATCGTGGACCCGCGCCCAGCCGAGCTCGAAACCGATCTCGCCGATCCGGCCGCTGTCACGCAGCCGTTCGAGCAGCGTCAGCTCGGCGACCGCCTCCTCCAGAGCCTCCTCGTCGCCGACCGACTCCCACCCGGTGGCAAGCTGCACGCGGGAGCACTTCACCGACCGGCAGCCGGACCGTGCCCGACGCGAACGGCGTGCGACGAGCAGCAGGCCACCGACGTACACCGCGAGCATGCCGGCGAGAGCCGCGACCGGCGCCACCGGGGCGAGCCCGAGGGCCACGGCGAACGCCAGCCCGCCGCCGACCGCCGGCCACGACCTCCACAGCGTCAGGATGCGCCGGTCGCCTGCATCCGCGCCGGGGGCGTACACGACGAGTCGCCGCGTGCACACGCCCGTGCGCGCGGTGAAGAGGGCAGAACTCTCCTCCAGGCGTCCCCAACGGTGCTCGCCTTCGA
This sequence comes from Leifsonia sp. NPDC058194, assembly GCF_042883605.1. Classification (NCBI taxonomy): domain Bacteria; kingdom Bacillati; phylum Actinomycetota; class Actinomycetes; order Micrococcales; family Microbacteriaceae; genus Leifsonia; species Leifsonia sp. NPDC058194. Next base: position 522,344 of record NZ_JBHVVL010000001.1, read on the forward strand.
GGAGGCGGGCGGTGCGGGTGCGCGGAGCGGGAGGGAGGATGGTGCTGGTCACGCATCCCGGTCTACGCCGGTGCGGGCGGCCGTGGGGCGATCCTCACGAGATCCTCACGAGTCCGTGGTGCATCCTCACGCTCCCCGAACGCGCAACGCCGCCCCCCCAACGCGCGACGCCGTCCCTGAACGCGCGACGCCCCCGGCCGCTGCTGCGGACGGGGGCGTTCGATACGCGCGGTTCAGTGCTTGAAAGCGTCCTTGACCTTCTCGGCGGCCTGCTTGATGTCGGCCTTGATCTGGTCGCCCTTGCCTTCGGCTTCGAGGCGCTCGTCTCCGGTCGCCTTGCCGGTGGCCTCCTTGGCCTGACCGCCCAGCTTCTCCCCGGCGTTCTCGATCTTGTCGTCGAGTCCCATGTCGTCCCCTTTCGTCTGTGGTGTGCGTCGTCCGTGTGACGCGACACCACGACGGTCCCACCGCTTCCGCCGGTCGTCCAGTCCGCACGGGGCCCCTGGGAAATCAACCCCCCCCCGCGAGCTGACGGTGCGCCTCTTCACCTGTTCAGGTGCGACGGACAGAATGAGTGGCTGTGAGCATCCCGCGCCCCGCCAGCACCTACCGCCTCCAGATCTCGCCCTCCTTCACCCTGCGCGACGCCGCGCAGGTGCTCGACCACGTGCGGAGGCTCGGCGCCGACTGGGTCTACCTGTCCCCGCTCCTCCAGGCCGAGCACGGCTCGACCCACGGTTACGACGTGATCGACCACAGCCGTGTGGACGACTCCCGCGGCGGGCCCGAGGCGCTGCGGGACTTCTCGGCGGCTGCCCACGCGCGGGGCCTGCGGGTGCTCGTCGACATCGTGCCGAACCACATGGGCGTCGCGACCCCGCCCGACAACGCCTGGTGGTGGGAGGTGCTCCGGCACGGCCGCGACGCCGCGCACGCGGACCACTTCGACATCGACTGGGAGTTCGGGCACGGCCGGCTGCGCCTCCCGGTGCTCGGCGACGGGCCGGACGAGCTGGACGCGCTGCGCGTCGTCGGCGACGAACTGCGGTACTACGACCACCGGTTCCCGATCGCACCCGGCACCGGCGACGGCAGCGCCCGCGAGGTGCACGACCGGCAGCACTACGAACTGATGTCGTGGCGGCGAGCGGATGACGAGCTGAACTACCGGCGCTTCTTCGCCGTGAACACCCTCGCCGGGCTGCGCGTCGAGGACGACCGCGTCTTCGACGACACCCACGCCGAGATCGGGCGGTGGCTGCGCGAAGGGCTCGTGGACGGCCTGCGCGTCGACCACCCCGACGGGCTGCGCGACCCCGGCGCCTACCTGGAGCGTCTCGCCCGGATGGCGGACGGCGCTCCGATCTGGGTCGAGAAGATCCTCGAGGGCGACGAGCGGATGCCGGCGTGGCCGGTCGACGGCACCACCGGGTACGACGCCTTGGGGCTCGTCGACCGCGTCCTGACGGACCCGGCGGGCGAAGCCGGGCTGACCGCGCTCGCTGCGGCCCCCGAGTGGAGCGCCCTGGTGCGGGAACGCAAGCGCGCGGTGGCCGACGGGATGCTGCGATCGGAGGTGCTGCGCGTCGTGCGGGAGCTGACGGCGGCCGAGCGGCCGGGCGATGAGCGGCCGGGCGACGAGCGGCCGGATGACGCCGCGCGCCTCGTCGATGCGGTGGCCGAGCTCGCCGCGAACTTCCCCGTCTACCGCAGCTACCTGCCCTTCGGCGCCGATCATCTGGCGCACGCAGTGGATGCGGCCACCGCCTCCCGGCCCGAGCTCGCCGAGACGCTGGCGTCCGTCGCCCGGCGGGTGAGCGACGCCGGGCCCGCGGCGCCGACGGCCCGATTCGAGCAGACGACGGGCGCGATCATGGCGAAAGGCGTCGAGGACAACGCCTTCTACCGCTACCCCCGCCTCGTCTCGCTGACCGAAGTCGGCGGCGAGCCGAACGTCTTCGCGCTGACCGTGGACGACTTCCATCGCGTCCAGGAGGCGCGCAGCGCGTCCCTCCCGCACTCCCTCACGGCCCTGACCACCCACGACACGAAGCGCAGCGAGGACACCCGGGCGCGCGTCGCCGTGCTGGCCGAGCTGCCGGAGCGCTGGGCACGGTTCGTGCACGCGGTGCGCAGCCGTGTCGCGCTCGGCGACGACCAGCTGGAAGACCTGCTCTGGCAGTCCATCGTCGGTGCCTGGCCGGCATCGCGCGAGCGGCTCCACGCCTATGCGGTCAAGGCGGCTCGAGAGGCGGGGGCCTCGACCTCGTGGACCGCACCCGACGACGCGTTCGAGGAGCGGATGGGCGCCCTCGTCGACGCCGCCTTCGACGACGAGCGCGTCCGCGCGGAGGTCGAGGCCATCGCCGCGATCGTCGAGGCGCCGGGAGCGAGCAACGGGCTCGCCGCCAAGCTCCTGCAGCTGACCGTCCCCGGCATCCCGGACGTCTACCAGGGGACCGAGCGCTGGGACCGCTCGCTCGTCGACCCGGACAACCGTCGCCCGGTCGAGTTCGACGCGGCGGAAGCCCTGCTCGCGCACCTCGACGACGGCTGGCTGCCGCCGATCGACTCGTCGGGCGCCGCGAAGGTGCTCGTCACCTCCCGCGCGCTGCGACTGCGCCGCGACCGGCCGGAACTGTTCACGGGCTACCGCCCGCTGGCCGCCGAGGGCGCAGCGGCCGCCCACCTGATCGCCTTCGACCGCGGCGGCGCGATCACCCTCGCGACGCGCCTGCCGCACGGGCTCGAAGCGGAGGGAGGCTGGGGCGACACCACCGTGAAGCTGGGCGACGGGATGCTGCGCGACGAGCTCTCCGGCCGTGTCCATCGCGGGCGCGCGCGACTCGCCGACGTGTTCGAGCGCTACCCGGTCGCCCTCCTGGCCGCCGCCGAAACAGAGGAGACCCGATGAGCCTCGACCGCACCTTCCCCGTCTGGGCGCCGCACGCCGACGACGTCTCGCTGGTCGTGACCGGGCGCGATCCGCTGCCGCTCACCCGGGGCGAGGACGGCTGGTGGCGACTGCCGGAACCGCTGGAGGCCTCATCCGCGCCGCTGGGCTACGCCTTCGCCGTCGACGGAGCGGACCCGCATCCCGACCCCCGCTCGCGACGGCAGCCGGACGGCGTGCACGCGCCCGGTCGCGAGTTCGATCCGGACGCCCGTGTCTGGGATGACGGCGACTGGCGCGGACGCGACCTCACCGGGGCGGTCATCTACGAGCTGCACATCGGCACGTTCACGCCGGAGGGGACGCTCGATGCGGCCGCCACCCGGCTCGACCACCTCGTCGGGCTCGGTGTGGAGGCCGTCGAGCTGCTGCCCGTCAACGCGTTCAACGGCACGCACAACTGGGGCTACGACGGCGTGCTCTGGTACGCCGTCCACGAGCCGTACGGAGGTCCGGAGGCGTATCAGCGCTTCGTCGACGCCTGCCACGCCCGCGGCGTCGCCGTCATCCAGGACGTCGTCTACAACCACCTCGGCCCGAGCGGCAACTACCTGCCCGTCTTCGGCCCGTACCTCGGCGACGCGCACAGCACCTGGGGCGCCTCGCTCAACCTCGACGGACCCGACTCGGACGAGGTGCGCCGCTACATTCTCGACAACGTGCGGTACTGGCTGGAGGACATGCACGTCGACGGGCTGCGGCTCGACGCGGTGCACGCCCTCCACGACTCCCGCGCCGAGCACATCCTGGAGGCGATGGCACGGGAGGCCGCGTCGGTCGGGGAGCGCACCGGCCGTCCCGCGACCCTCATCGCCGAGAGCGACCTCAACGACCCGAAGCTGATCCGCTCCCGCGCGCGCCACGGCTACGGCCTCGACGCCCAGTGGGACGACGACGTGCACCACGCCCTGCACGCGAACCTGACCGGCGAGATCACCGGCTACTACGCCGACTTCGGCGACCCCTCCGCTCTGGTGAAGGTCTTCGAGCGCGGCTTCTTCCACGACGGCAGCTGGTCGAGCTTCCGCGCACGCCACCACGGGCGCCCGATCGACGCCGACATCCCCTTCGCCCGGCTGGTCGCCTTCAGCCAGGACCACGACCAGATCGGCAACCGCGCCGCGGGCGATCGGCTGACCGCCTCCCTCGGCGCCGGCTCACTGGCCGTCGCCGCCGCGCTCACCCTGCTCGGCCCCTTCACCCCGATGATGTTCATGGGCGAGGAGTGGGGGGCGACGACTCCGTGGCAGTTCTTCACCTCCCACCCCGAGAAGGAGCTCGGCGAGGCCACCGCCCGCGGCCGCATCGCCGAGTTCGCTCGGATGGGCTGGGACCCCGCCGTCGTGCCCGACCCGCAGGACCCGCAGACGTTCCAGCGCTCGAAGCTCGACTGGTCCGAGCCGGAACGGCCCGAGCACGCACGGCTGCTCGGCTGGTACCGCACGCTGACGGCCTTGCGCCGCGACGTGCCCTCGGACGCCCGCGCGACAGATGTGACCTACGACGACGGAGTGCTCGCCTTCACGCGCGGCGGGCTGCGGGTCGAGGCGGCGCTGAGCGGCGGCGGGCTGGCCGCGGCGGGCGACGGCGCGGAGGTCGCGGCCGAGTTCGGCGACGCGGTGCGGGTGACGCGCGCGTCCGTCTAGGAGGCCAGTTTCATGCTGATGAGACGGTTGAGGCTCACATGCTCCTCCGCAGCCCGGACGACGAGAGCGCGGTGCAACTCAGGTGGAACCCGGACCTTGAACTCTCCGCTGTACCGCCGCTCCGAGAACGGGACCGGCACAGGCTCCCCCGCACGCTCGAGGTCGGCGACCACGTCCCGGACGAGATCCACGATTCCGGTCAATGCTTCCGCCTGAGACTCCGCAAGCCAGGAGAGGGACGGGAGTTCGGCTACCTTGCCGACGAACTCGCCATCCTCGGCCGACCACTCGACTCGGTATGTGTAGTGCATGTACTCGCTCACCGTTTGTCTCCCTTCAACCTATCGATCGCCGCCAGCACCTGACGCACCTGGTAGGGCTTAGCCATCCCGCGACTGTTCTGAATGTTCACCCGCGGGTCTCCGGCCCAGGGCATCCGGAAAACCAGATGGCTGGAGCCTCGCTGCCGCGGAGGCCCGAAGTATTGCTCGCACACCTTGACCAGCTCGACGAACGAGACGCCCTTCGGGTTGGAGCGCATCTCGACAAGAATTCTCTCGACGCCAGCCATACGTAATGGTGTCATTAATGGGTCTATACCGCAACGCTTCCATCCATCCTCCGCGCGATGCACAGATAACGGCCGGTGCCCCCGCTGTCAACCGCTGGTGGGGCGGGGCCGGGCGCGGGTAGCCTGACGGTTCCACGATCGGAGGCGCCGTGAACGAGCCCAGCCCGTCCCACCCCCGCACTGCACCACCCGCAGCCCGCGCAGGCGGGGCCGTCAGGTGACGGCGGAGCGCTCGCGCCCCTTTCCGCTCGGGGTCACCCTCGAGGAGGGCGGCGCGAACGTGGCCGTCTACAGCGAGCGCGCGGACAAGGTCATCGTCTCGATCTTCGACGGGCGGGGCCGCGAGACGCAGACGGTGCTCGCCGAGCGCACGGGGCACGTGTTCCACGGGTTCGTCCCGGGTCTGGCACCCGGCACGCGCTATGCGCTGCGGGTCGACGGGCCGTGGGATCCGGCGAACGGCCTCCGCTTCTCGCCCGCGAAGGTGCTCCTCCCGACGCGCGCCCGGGCCGTGACGGGCCGGTGGGACAACTCGCAGGCCGTCTTCGGCCACCAGCTCGGCCGGCCGAAGCGCCGCAGCGACATGAACGGGGCCCGCCACGTCGCCCTCGGCGTCGTCGTCGACCCGCGCGAGTTCGACTGGGGCGACCACGAGCGCCCGCACACCCCGTTGAGCGAGACGGTCATCTACGAGCTGCACGTGAAGGGGTTCACGAAGCTGATGGAGTGGGTGCCGGAGGAGTTCCGCGGCACATACGCCGGCCTCGCCCATCCGGCCGCCGTCGAGTACCTCAAGAATCTCGGGGTGACGGCGGTCGAGCTCCTGCCCGTCCACCAGTTCGTCCAGGATGCGCACCTGCTCGAGAAGGGTCTGCGCAACTACTGGGGGTACAACTCCATCGGCTTCTTCGCCCCGCACAACGAGTACGCGGCGACGGGCGACACCGGGCACCAGGTGGACGAGTTCAAGGGCATGGTCAAGGCGTTGCACGCCGCGGGCATCGAGGTCATCCTCGACGTTGTCTACAACCACACCGCCGAGGGCAACGAGCTCGGCCCGACCTACAGCTTCAAAGGCATCGACAACCCGTCCTACTACCGGCTGGTCGACGGGGACGCGGCCCACTACTTCGACACCACGGGCACGGGCAACAGCGTCAACGTGAGCCACCCGGCCGCTCTGCAGCTGATCATGGACTCGCTGCGGTACTGGGTCGAGGACATGCACATCGACGGCTTCCGGTTCGACCTGGCGACGACGCTCACCCGGCAGGGCGGCGACGCGAGCCTGCACAGCGCGTTCCTGACGCTCATCCAGCAGGACCCGACCCTCGCCCAGGTGAAGCTGATCGCCGAGCCGTGGGATGTCGCCGGCTATCAGCTCGGCGGGTTCCCGGCCGACTGGTCGGAGTGGAACGGCAAGTTCCGCGACGACGTGCGCGACTTCTGGCGCGGCACACCCGGCGTCCTCTCGACGCTGTCCCAGCGGGTCCTGGGCAGCCCCGACATCTACGAGGACTCCCGCCGTGCCCCGGTGTCGAGCGTGAACTTCGTCACCGCCCACGACGGCTTCACCCTCGCCGACCTCACGAGCTACGAGGAGAAGCACAACGAGGCCAACGGCGAGGACAACCGGGACGGGGAGTCCGACAACCGGTCGCGCAACTACGGAGCGGAGGGGCCGACCGACGACGAGGGGATCGTCGCCGTCCGCATCCGGCAGCGCAAGAACTTCCTCGCGACGGTCCTCCTCTCGGCCGGTGTGCCGATGATACTCGGCGGGGACGAGATCGGCCGCACCCAGCAGGGCAACAACAACGCCTACTGCCAGGACAACGAGATCTCGTGGTTCGACTGGGAGAACGCGGACTGGGACCTGCACGGCTTCACCGCCGAGCTCATCCGGCTGCGGCGCACCGAGCCCGCGCTGCGCCCCGAGTGGTACCGCCGGGCGCCCGAGGTCGGCGGGCCCGACACGGTCGAGATCGTCCGCACCGACGGCGAGCCGTTCGCCGCGGAGGACTGGGACGACCCGGAGGCGCAGTCGATCGGCTTCGTGCTGCGCCACGAGGGCGCCGATGCGTTCCTGCTGCTTTTCAACGCCGCCGGCAACGGTGTGGACGTGACCCTCCCGCACGCGCCCGGCGCACCATGGGAGCTGGAGCTGTCGAGCGACCCCGCACTGACGGTCGCCGCCGACGAGCCCACGGTGATCGTCGGCGAGACCTCCTTCGCCCTGCTCCGCTCCCGCCACGCGGCCGACCCCGAGGACAACGGATGAACGCCCCCGAGATCCCGGCCCTGCTCGGCCGCTACCGCCCCCAGACCATCATCGGCCGCGGCGGGGAGGCGAGCGTCTTCCGTGCCGTGGACGAGATCCTCGACCGCGAGGTCGCCATCAAGCTCTACCGCTCCGGCGGTGAGGAGGAGATGACGCAGTACCGCACCGAGCAGTCGGCCCTCGCCCGCCTCTCGCATCACGGCATCGTGTCGCTCATCGACGCCGGGATCGACTACTCCGCACCACAGGACCCCCGGCCGTTCCTGGTGATGGAGCTCGTCACGGGCAACGACCTCGCCACGGCCCTCGCCGAACGCGAACTGACCGTCGAGGAGATCGCCGAGATCGGCTACGACGTCTCCGAGGCACTGGAGTACGTGCACGCCAACGGCGTCGTCCACCGTGACATCAAGCCGTCCAACGTGATGCTCGTCAGCTACGGCACCACCACCTTCCGTGCCCGCGCGCGTCTCACCGACTTCGGCATCGCCAGCGGGATCGTCGCCGCGCCCGCCCACGAGGAGGAGGGACGCACGACCGGGACCGCCGCCTACCTCAGCCCCGAGCAGGCGTCGCGGCAGACCGCGACGGCGGCGAGCGACGTGTACTCGCTCGGGCTGGTGCTGCTGGAGTGCTTCACCCGGAGGGTCGCCTTCCCGGGCGAGCCGGTGCCCGCGGCACTGGCCCGGCTGGAGGTCGACCCGCCCATCCCGGACGGCCTCCCGGGCGACTGGACGGCCCTGCTGCGCGCGATGACCGCACGCGACCCCGCGGCCCGGCCGAGCGCGGCCCAGCTCACGCCCGCGTTCCGCGAGGCCGTCATCGCCGCGTCGCGCGCGACCGCCTGACGGCCCCGCTCAGCTCGCTGCAGCCGTCGCGGACAGCGCGCGCACGGTCTCGACGATGCGGGCGGGGACGGTCTCGTCCTGCAGCGACGTGGTGTCGCCGAGCGGCCGCCCGTCGAAGATGTCGACGAGCAGGCGCCGCATGATCTTGCCGGAGCGCGTCTTCGGCAGGTCGTCGACCAGCACGATGTGTCGCGGCTTGGCGATCGCACCGATCTCGCGCGTCACCTGCGCGCGCAGGTCGCTGTGCGTCGGGGCCGCTCCCGAGGGCACCACGAAGGCGGCGACCGCCTGGCCGGTGGTCTCGTCGCCCACCCCGACGACCGCAGCCTCGGAGACGGCGGGATGCGCGACCAGCGCCGACTCGATCTCGATCGTCGAGAGGCGGTGGCCCGAGACGTTGATGACGTCGTCGAGGCGGCCGAGCAACCAGATGTAGCCGTCCGCGTCCACGGCCGCGCCGTCCCCGGCGAGGAAGTAGCCGCGGTCGGCGAACGGCGCCCAGTACGAGTCGCGGTAGCGCTCGGGGTCGCCCCAGACCGTCCGCGACATCGACGGCCAGGTGCCGTCGATCACGATGGAGCCGCCGGAGCCGCGCGGCACGTCGTCCCCGAGTTCGTCCACGACCCGCACGGTCACGCCGGGCACCGCGAAGGTCGCCGATCCCGGCTTCAGCGGGGTGACACCGGGGAGCGGTGCGACGATCGCAGCGCCGGACTCCGACTGCCACCACGTGTCGACCACGGGAGCCTGCCCGGCCCCGAGCTGCTCGCGGAACCACACCCACGCCTCGGGGTTGATCGCCTCCCCGACGGTGCCGAGCAGGCGGATGCTGCTGAGGTCCCAGCGGTCGCCGAGCCCGTCCGGGAACCAGGTCATGAACGTCCGGATGAGTGTGGGGGCGGTGTAGTACGTCGTGACGCCGTATCGTTCGATGATCTCGAAATGGCGGCCCGTGGTCGGCGTGTTCGGCGTGCCCTCGTAGATGACGGAGGTCGTGCCGTTGGACAGCGGGCCGTAGAGCACGTACGTGTGTGCGGTGACCCAGGCGAGGTCGGCCGTGCACCAGTACACGTCCGACTCCTTGGAATCGAACAGCGCCCAGTGGCTCCACGACGCCTGCGTCAGGTAGCCGCCGGTCGTGTGGACGACGCCCTTCGGCCGCCCGGTGGTGCCGGAGGTGTAGATGATGAAGAGGGGCGTCTCGGCGTCGAAGAACTCGGGTTCGTGCACGTCGGCCGCGGTGTCGACGACGTCGTGCCACCAGACGTCGCGCCCGGCGGTCCAGGGGATGCCGGGGGTCAGGTCACCGGTGCGGCGCACGACGAGCACGTGCTCGATCGCGTTGTCGCCGGCGACGGCCGCGTCGGCGTTCTCTTTGACCGGCACGGCGGTCCCCCGGCGGAACTGCCCGTCGGAGGTGACCAGCAGCTTCGCGCCGGTGTCCTCCACGCGGAAGCGCAGCGCCTCCGCCGAGAAGCCGCCGAAGACGAGCGAATGGATGGCCCCCACGCGCGCGATGGCGAGGGTGATGACGACGGTCTCCGGGATGACGGGCAGGTAGACGACGACCCGGTCGCCCTTCCCGATGCCCAGAGCCGTGAGCGCGTTGGCCGCCTTCGCGACGCGCCGCTGCAGCTCGGCGTACGTGATCGTCTCGGTGTCGCCCGGCTCACCCTCGAAGTGCAGGGCGACGCGGTCGCCGTTGCCGGCCTCCACGTGCCGGTCGACGCAGTTGACCGCGGCGTTGAGGCGGCCGCCGGCGAACCACTCGGCCCGCGGGATGCTGAGGGAGCCGTCGGCGCCGCGCGTCGCGGGCTCCCAGGTGTGCGCGGTGTGCCACGGTTCGGCCCAGTCGAGCCGGGCGGCCTGGCGCTCCCAGAACGCGACGGAGTCGGCCGCCTCGTCGAAGACGCTCGCGTCGACGTTCGCCTCGGCGGCGAACTCGGGGGACGGCTCGTAGAGCCTGCTCTCACGGCCGAGGTTCTCGATGGGCGCACTCACGCTCCGACGCTAGCCGAGCCGGCGCGCCACCCGCCGGGGAGACCGCAACGCTGCGTAACCGATGATCATCGCCACTTTTATGAGCTCGCCCCCGATCTCATGATTCCGGCACTCGGTTTTATGCGATCGAGCTCGGGCCCCCTACGACCGCACGCTGTACCGTAGCCGCGCGAACTGCCCGATCACCTCCGCCGATTCGAGGGTGAGGCGGTCGGACTCGATGCGACGCGGGAGCAACGGGGCGCCACCGGTCAGCGCGACGGGCGCGATGGAGATGGCCAGCTCGTCCAGAGCGCCGATGTCGAGGAACTGCCCGGCGAGCTCGCCTCCGCCGACGACCCAGATGTCGTCGTCTCCGGCCGCCTCGCGGATCGCCGGCAGCGCATCGGCCACCGGTCCCGACACGAACCGGATGTCCGCTCCCGCCGGCACCGGGAGCTCGCGGTGCGTGAACACGAAGGTGGGCCGTTCGCCGTGGAACTCCTGCCACCGCTCGGGATGGGCCAGGATGTCGCTCTCGGCCAGCACCCATTCGTACGTCGTCGAGCCCTCGACCATGACCGCCGCGTCCGCCGGCAGCAGCCCTTCTGCGGGCTCGTCACCGCCCGGGACGGCGAAGAGCCAGGCGAGCGAGTTCCGCTCGTCGGCGATCCAGCCGTTGATGGTCGTGGCCGTGTCGAAGACGATCTTTCCCATGCTCGCGACGCTACCGGTGACGGCCGACACGGCTCGGTGGGAGCATGGGCGCATGGATGCCGTCGACGCCCTCACCGAGATCGCCTTCTGGCTCGAGCGCGACCTCGCCCCGACCTTCAAGGTGAAGGCGTTCCGCACCGCAGCCGTGATCATCGCCCCGCTCTCCCCCGACGAGCTGGCGGAGCGCGTCGCCGACGGGAGGCTGAAGCGCACGAAGGGGATCGGCGATCGCACGTTCCAGGTGATCTCGCAGGCGGTCGACGGCGGCGTGCCCGACTACCTCGCCGATCTGCGGGAGAAGAACACCGAGCCGCTCGACCCCGCCGGCGCCGGGCTGCGCGCACAGCTGCGCGGCGACCTCCACGCCCACACCGACTGGTCGGACGGAACGACGCCGATCGAAGCGATGGCAGCGGCTGCGGCGCTGCTCGGCCGCGAGTACCAGGCCATCACCGACCACTCCCCCAACCTGGCCGTCGCCAACGGCCTCAGCGCCGAGCGTCTGACCGAGCAGCTGGAGACCGTCGCCGCCCTCGACACCGGTGCGGTGACCCTCCTCACCGGCATCGAGGTCGACATCCTCGAGGACGGCACACTCGATCAGGAACCGGCTCTGCTCGACCGGCTGGACGTGGTGGTGGCGAGCGTGCACTCGAAGCTGCGCGCCGACCGGCGCACGATGACCGAGCGCATGCTGGGCGGGGTCCGCTCGCTGCAGACCAACGTGCTCGGTCACTGCACCGGCCGGCTGGTGCAGGGCTCGCGCGGCACCCGGCCGCCGTCGGAGTTCGACGCCGAGGCGGTCTTCGCCGCGTGCGCCGAGAACGATGTCGCCGTCGAGATCAACTCGCGCCCCGAGCGGCAGGACCCTCCGGACGACCTCATCCGGCTCGCCCTCGACGCCGGCTGCCTCTTCTCGATCGACACCGACGCCCACGCCCCCGGCCAGCTCGACTTCCTCTCCTACGGCGCGGCGCGGGCGGCCGCCAACGGCGTGCCCGCCGAACGCATCGTCACGACCTGGCCGCTGGAGCGGCTGCGGGAGTGGCTCCGCAAGGGCTAGCCGACGGCTCCCCTATCGCCCCCACGCCGACGCGGGCGCCTGGACGATCTCGACGGGCCGGGTGCTCCAGTGCGCGCCGTTCGCGTAGTGGCTGGTCGCCCACGGGGACGCCCAGATCGCGGACGCGGTGGCGTCGGCGCTCGTGCCGGCTTGCAGGCCCGCGACGATGCCCGGGTAGCCGCGCTGCAGGTTCTTCGCGCAGTACTCGGCGGCGCTCACGAGGTCGGTGTAGCTGCCGAGCCCGGCTCCGCCTCCGGAGCCGTATCCGTTGTTGAGAGGATTGTTACGGTTCCACCAGTCCGGCGGGCCGTTCTCCTGCCGCATCCAGCGCAGCATCACGGTCACGTTGGCCTCGGTCTGGGGCCAGCCGCCGAACATCAGGACGAGCTTCGCCCACGCCTCGTTGGTGCCGACACTGGCGAGGGTCTGGAGCCCGTCGGTGGCGCCCATCGTGTCCCGGTCGATGACGGGTGCGGCGATGGTCGCGTCCACCGCCAGGTGCTGCTCGGGAGCGGCGGTGCCGCCGTCGGTGGGCGACTCGCCGGGCGCCAAGGTCGAGACAGGGGCGGCGAGCACGGTCGCCGCGAGAGCGGCGTCCGTGGGGACGATCGAGAAGCCGGCGACCAGCGCGACGAGGGCCAGGGTGACGCCGAGACGGTGGTGCAGGGGCATCCGCTGCAGGAGCGGGCGGGGACGAGCGGGCGCGGCCGTGCGACGGCCTGCCGATCGGCGGCCGCGAACGCCGGGGGTGACGGATGCGGACTGCATACCCGACCGAGAGTACCAAAGGCGTGCTGGAATGGAACCGTGAGGAGGGACCGATGACCTCGAACGAGAACGTCGCGCAACCCGCAGAGTCCGAGCCGACGACGGCGGAGGTGGTCGCGGAGGTCGCCGCGGAGGCCCCGCCCTCGCGCTTCCGGGAGGGCCCCCATCTGCCCGCCCTCGTCGTCACCCTGATCGTCACGGTCGTCGCAGGCCTCTTCGCCGGCACTTACGCGTGGGCGATGGGCGACCCGCAGCCGCACGACGTGCCGATCGGCCTCGTCTCCACGACGCACACCCCGGCCGAGCTGTCCCGGGAGCTGGAGGCGCGCACCGGCACGACCTTCGTCGTCCGCCCGTACGCGACCGAGACGGACGCCGAGGCGGCCATCCGCGAACAGATCGTCTACGGCGCACTGGTGGAGCAGCTGAACGGCTCGGTCCGGCTGTACGTCTCCAGCGCCTCCGGGGCCTCCGTCGCGCGACTGCTGGAAGGGGATGCACCGCGTCTGGAGCAGTCGATCGGCCAACCGGTCACCGTCATCGACGCGCATCCGCTCGCCGAGAAGGACCCCAACGGGCTGGTCCTCTTCTACGTGGCCCTCGCCGCCGTCGTGATCGGGTTCGTCGGCGCCATCCAGACCCGGGTCAACGCCGCCCGGCTGACCCTGGCGGGCGAGCTGTTCTGGGATGTCGTGCGATCGGTGCTCGGCGGTTTCGCGATCGCGTTCACCGTCGGCCCCTTGCTCGGCGTGCTGCCGATCCCGTTCTTCGCCGTCTGGGGAGTGCTGGCACTCACCATGCTCATCGCGGGAGCGACGTACAGCTTCTGGCGCGTGCTGATCGGCGGCCGGTGGGCGATGCTGCCGACCTGGATCGTCTTCGTGCTGATCAGCAATCCGTCCTCGGGCGGTGCCGTCGCCCCCGAGCTGCTGCCGCCGTTCTACCAGTTCATGGGCCGCTGGCTGCCGACCGGCGCGACCGTGCGCGCGGTGCGCGACCTCACCTACTTCCCCGAGAACCTCCACCTCGAGCCCTACATCGTGCTGGGGGTGTGGCTCGTGGCGTCGGTCGGCCTGTTCGTCGCGGTGCGGCTGTTCCGCTACGGGCCCGGGGCTCCCGGCGACATCCTCCACACGTGGCGGAGCATCGCCCGGCGGCGCGGCCAGGGACAGGATGCCGCCGGCGTTGAGGCGGCGCCCGCGTAGGCCCGGGTGAACGGCTCGCGCGGTCAGCGGCGCGTGGAGTTCAGGCGCGCCAGCAGGTCGGCGAGGTTGCCGACGTCGTCGGCTCCCCATTTGCGGAGGTTGCGGTACAGCTGGGCCTGATCGGCCGCCCGGGCCTCGTTGATCCTGTCGATCGCCGGCGTCGTCGCGACGAGGAAGCTGGCCCGGCGGTCGGCGGGATCGACCCGGCGCTCCACCAGCCCGAGGTCTTCCAGGATGCGCACCTGGCGGCTGACCACGCTCTTGTCCGTCGAGAGCAGACCGGCCAGTGCGCCGGCGTGCAGCGGGCCCGTGCGCACGAGCGTGCTGAGCAGCCGGTAGCCGACCGGCTGAAGGTCCGGGTGGACGCGCGCGGCGCGTTCCCGCATCCCCGCGCTCACCTGGTTGAACAGGATGGTGAACTGCTCCTCGACCGCGGCGATCGCCTGATCGATCGCGGGGTCGGGGGCGGTGTCCGGTGCCGTGCGGGAGGCGGCCGAACGGGCGGCGGCGTCATGCGCCGTCGCCCGCTCGGTGTTGTCCATGGCCGCGATCATAACCGGTCCAGTCAGCGGTCTTCCTGAGCGTTTCGGTCGCCCGCCGGACCCCCGGACCGCACTGCTCCGACTGATCCCGTGACGGGGGCCGCGATCATCGCCTCCGCGACCTCCACGAGGTTCTCCTCCGCGGCCTCGACGGCCGACTCCGGGGTCTTCTCGTCCATCAGCTCGACCGCCGTCTTCGTGCCCAGCTTGAGGTTCGGGAGGAAGGCGATCGCGATGATCGTGACGATCGCGAGCGGCACCGCCACGAGGAACACATCCGCGACGCCCTGCCCGTAGACCGACTCGACGATGCTGCGCACACTCGCAGGCAGGGTGTTGACCTCGGGGAGCGTTCCGCTCTTCAGCAGCTGCCCGATCTCGGCGCCCTTCTGGCCGAGCTTGGCGAGGATGCCCTGCAGCTCCGCCCCGTGGGCGGTCATGCCGTCGGCGACCTTGGTGCCCAGGATGCTGCCCATGACCGAGACGCCGATCGTGCCGCCGAGGCTGCGGAAGAACGCGACGTTGGAGCTGGCCGCGCCGAGCTGCTCGGGCCGCACCGTGTTCTGGACGATGAGGACGAGGTTCTGCATCACCATGCCGACGCCGGCGCCGAGGATGAGCATGTAGACCGAGACGAGCACGTAGTTCGTGTCGTACTTGATCGTGCTCATCAGGAAGAGGCCGACGGTCAGCAGGATCGAGCCCACGACCATGAAGCTCTTCCACTTGCCGAAGCGGCTGATCAGGTTTCCGACGATCGTGGACGAGAGCAGCAGGCCCAGGATCATCGGCAGCGTGAGGAGCCCGGACTGGGTCGGGGTGGCCCCGCGAGCGACCTGCATGTACTGGCCGAGGAACACCGAGGTGCCGAACATCGCGACGCCCACCGAGATGGACGCGATCACCGCGAGGGTGAAGGTGCGGTTCTTGAACATCGCCAGCGGGATGATCGGCTCCTTGACGACCAGCTCCGTGATGACCGCGCCGACCAGGAGGGCGATCGATCCGCCGACCATCCAGAACGTCTCAGGGCTCCACCAGTCGAAGTTGTTGCCGGCCATCGAGATCCAGATGAGGATGAGCGAGATGCCGCCGGCGAGCAGGACCGCGCCGAGGTAGTCGATGCGGACCTTGCGGAACGGGCGCTTCGGGAGGCGCAGGGTGAACTGCAGCAGGATGATCGCGACGATCGCGACCGGCACGCCCACGAAGAAGTTCCAGCGCCAGCCGATGGAGTCGGTGAGCAGGCCGCCGATCAGCGGGCCGCCGACCGTGCCGACCGCCATGATGCCGCCGAAGAGACCCATGTAACGGCCGCGTTCACGCGGGCTGATGATGTCGGCCATGATGATCTGGCTGAGGGCGGTGAGTCCACCGGCGCCGAGGCCCTGGACCACGCGGAAGCCGATGAGCATGTTGGTGTCCTGCGAGAACCCGGCGAGCGCCGAGCCGAGCACGAAGAGCACGAGCGCGAGCTGGATGAGCAGCTTGCGGTTGAACAGGTCGGCGAGCTTGCCCCAGATCGGGGTGGAGACCGTGGTCGCGAGCAGGGTGCTGGTGACGACCCAGGTGTAGGCGGTCTGATCGCCGCCGAGCTCCGAGATGATCCGCGGCATCGAGGTCGACACGACCGTGCCCGCGAGGATCGAGACGAACATTCCGAGCAGAAGCCCGGAGAGGGATTCGAGGACCTGGCGGTGCGACATCGCCGAAGCGGGCGCCTCGTCCTTCGTGGTGAGTGTTCCTGACATGTGATTCCTTCGCACAATTGGTTGACAGTGAGCAACCATATATAATTAGGTGACCGAAATCAACTAACAAACTGCACTCACGCAAAATTTCCATCTATGCATGATTTTCCTCACATCCCTCCGGCAGCGTCGCCGGCCCCCGGCCTCCGCGAACGCAAGAAGGCCCAGACGCGCTCCGACCTCGAGCGCGCCGCCGTCGAGCTCGCTCTCGACCGCGGCCCCGACGACGTCACCGTCGACGACATCTGCGCCCGCGTCCCCGTCTCGCATCGCACCTTCTTCAACTACTTCGACAGCAAGGAGGACGCCCTCTACGGCATCCGCCGGGCATGGGGGGACCGTGAGCTGGTCGCCGCCCAGCTCGACGAGGCGTACGAGGGCGACCTCATCGCCGCGGTCGTGCACACCCTCTTCCGCGGGCTGCCCGCCGAGACCAGCGATCCCTCGCTCCATGAGGCGCGCATGCTCCTCGCCTCCCGCGACCCCGGCGTCGTCCACCGTCGCCTGCGCCGCCTCGGCGACCTGCGCGACGGACTCGTGAGCGCCGTCGCCGAGCTGGTCGAGCGCGCGGAGGACGCGGGGGCGGCGATCGCCGATCCGGAGGTCGACCACGACGCGCGCGCCGAGATGGTGGTCGTCGCCTGCATCGGCGCGGTGCGTATCGCCGTCCGCGAGTGGGCGGAGGCCGGTGCGACCGGCACCCCCGGCGACGTGGCGTCGCGCACCGTCACGATCGCGCGGTCGCTCGGGACGGTGCTGTAGCTCAGCCCGGAGCTACCCAGCCCGCACGCGGACCGCCCTCCGTTACCGACGGGCCGCCGCACGTCGCCGTGCCGCCGCAGCCACGACCGCGATCGCTCCGACGAGCATCGCTCCGAGGGCGGCGAGCGCGAGCGTCCCGCCGGCATTCGGCCCCGCTCCCGTCACGGCCAGTCCGCCGGGAGTGGACGCGTGGCCGGGATGTGGGGCGGACCCGTCGCCGTCGTCCGGGGTCGCCACCGCGGCGTCGCCGGGCTCGGGATCGGGCACCGCCGGCGCCGCAGGCGTCCATTCCACGGTCGCCTCGGCGTCCGCCGAGGTCAGGATGCCGTCGGGCCCGACGCCGCCCACAGTGGCCGTGTTGGTCACCGTGGCGGCGGCGATGTCGGCTGCGGTGAGCGGCGATGTCGCCGTGCCGGTGACGCTCGCGCCCGCGGGCAACGCACCCGGAGCGTAGTCGCCCCAATCGATCGACAGATCCTGCACACCATCCAGATGGTCGGTGAGACTCACGTCGTCCAGGTCGGCGGCACCGGTGTTCGTGATCGTGAACGCCCAGTCCACGGAGTCTCCGACTCCGGCGCCGTCGTCGACTCGTCCCGTCTTGACGAGCCCGATCGCGACGGCGTCGAATCGGTAGCCGAAGTCGACGTCGTCGATCGTCTCCCCGACGCCGAGCACGATCGGCCCGGAATCGCTGTTCAGATCGCCGTCCCGGTCGAGCACGTTGACGATGTGCTCGGACGCCGCGGCATCGAGCGTGGTCGGATCCACGGCCGTCCGGTACTCGTCGCCCCGCAACCCGTCGAAGAGGTAGTGCCCGTCGGCATCGGTCTGCGTGGAGGCGATGGTCTCCCCCGTTCCGTCGAGAAGGTGCACCGTCGCGCCGGGCGCAGGCCGCTGCTCCGTGAGGAGACGGGGGTCGTCGGACTCGACCCAGACCGTACCGCCGATCGAGGCCGCGACGACCTCTACCGGCGCCCGGTTCGACTCGCCGAGGTGACCGCCGACGCCGAGCCATGTGTCCACCGTGTTCACGAACCGATCGCCGTCCTTGGCGCCGTCGATCCGGGCCGCGACCCGCAGGGCGAGATACCCGGCGTCGGTCGCAGCGAAGTCGTCGACGACGACGCGCAGCGCGGTCACTCCGGCGATCGCACCGAGGTCGGTGCCGTCCGTGTCCAACCAGTCGACGCCGTCCGCGGAGTCACCGGCCGCCGCGACTTCGGCGCCGGGCGCCGTCGTGTACTGCAACCGCATCCCGTCGGGCGTCCCGCCCACGATCTCGGCCGCCGTGACCACCAGGGAGCCGTTGAAGGAGCTCCCCCGCCGGTCGCCGTCGAACGGCAGCACGTCCACGAAGTGCGAGCGACCGACGCTCGAGCTCGTGGTGTTGTACCAGCGCGCCTCCCAGCTCGCGGTGTCACCGGGCTGAAGGGTGCTGTCGCCCACGACGAGCTTCTGCTCGCTCACGGCGGCGACCTGCTGGACCGACACCGTGTTGACGCCCGTGCGGCTGGCGTCGGTCTGCACATTTCCGGTCGCGTGGACGATCGCACTGGTGACGAAGGCCCGCGATGTGGGCGCCAGCACGTCGGTCCCGACGTGATAGGTGAACGTCGGCAGGGCGTGCGTCGTGTCCCACTCGCCGGTGTAGGTGTACCGGAGCGTCATCCCGGATGCCGCATCGCCCTCCGTGACGACGGTCCAGCCCGCGGGCACGTCGTCGACCTCCACGGAACGCAGACCCGGCGGCAGCGCGACGTCGACACCGAGGCCCTGCATTGTCGCCACATACTCCGCACCGGGCGGAGCCGTTGCGACCGGGGTGACGGCGTAGTCGATGGAACCGCCCGACATGATCGAGCTCGCCGACGACGTCACCGTGGTCGAGAGGCGGTAGCTGCCGACGACGATGTACGAGTCGGCCGAGAGCCCGGACGGCTTCTCGTCGTAGCGGTAGACGGCCGTGTCGGCCACCTGGGTCCCGACCGCGCCGACGAGCCGGAACGGCACGCCGACGACGAACCAGGCGTAGAGCGGGTCCGCGTCCTTCTTCCACACACCGCCCGTGTAGGCGACGCGGATGGCGGAGACGGCGGAGACTCCCCCTGCCGCTTCGATCGTGTCGAACCACGTGCTGGACTCGGGATCGGCCGCGTCTCCGCTCGCCGTGTACTGCACGCTGTAGCGGCTCGACGAGATCGGGACGGTGGCGAGGTTCTGGCCGACGAAGAGGGCCGCCCCGTCGACGATCTGCTGCTCGGCCGGGTCCCAGAAGTCGTACGCGACCAGGTTCGTCAGACCGGAGGAGAGGGAGCCGACCGTGCCGGCCTTCACCCCGAGCCGCGACACGACCAGCGAGCCGGGCGCGATCTCCCGATCGAGAGCACTGCCGGAGAGGGCGGAGGAGAACTGCGCCGACAGCTGGGCGGGATCCCCCGTGACGGAGCCCGTGGAGCCCTGGTCGGTGAAGAGATGGATCGCCTTGCTGGCGGCGCCCGCGGAGGTCTCCGCGGGGCGGGCGATGGTGCGGGCGACCGTGGTGTTGGTGGTGTCCAGGTTGATCGGGACCCCGTCAGCGGTGACCCATTCGGTCGCGGGCGCGACGGTGTTCGTGACGGTGACGGCACCGCCGGACGCGGGGAGGTCCGAGAAGCGCACCCACATGCGCACGTCGACCCACGCGGACGACACGGGGCCGAAGCCGTCGAGCGTGAAGGTGACCGCGCGTCCGGTCTGCGCGACTCCGGCGGTGGCTCCGGCGACCGATGTCGCGGTGACCTCCGCCTGGAACTCCGCGCCGGGGTTCGCCCCGGTGACGGCGAACGTGTCGCTCAGCACGGCGGGCTGCCGGAACGGGGCGACCGAGGATCCGATCGCGAACTGCCCTTCGGGGTCCTTGATACTCAACCGGTAGTCGATGTAGCGCGCGGGGACGGGGCCGGCGCCGTCCCCGAAGTCGTGGGAGGTGGAGGTCGCCCCCGTCGCGACGTACGACTTCCAGAGCTCGGAGCGCGGCTCGCTGACGACGGTGATCGCGGGCGCGGTCGCCGTGGTGGTGCCCGCTGCATCGTGCGCGACGAGCTCGGCGGTGTACACCGAGCCGTTCGGCACCTCGGAGGACGGGATCGCACGCAGCGCGCCGAGTTCGAACCGCGCGGGGTTGCCTTCGGCGAACGTCTCCACGAGGACGGTGAGGGTGCGGCCGTCGTCGCTGATAGTGCCGGTCACACGGAAGAGGTCGGTCGAGCTGTTCGCCGGGACCAGGCTCTGCGGATCCCACGTCCATCCCTCCGGGAGGGTCTGCTCGAGCACTCCTCCGCTGAGATCCGTCGCGGTCGCCTTCCAGGCGAATCCGACGACGTCGTTCGTCGCGACGACGCCGTTCGACGGGCCGTCGTCGAGCGGGCCGAACGTCTGGCCGTCGTAGAGCACCGCCACCTCGATGGACGAGAAGTCGCCGGCCGCCGCACGCGGCTCGCCCCCCGCGGCTGCTGGGGTCGCTGCGAGAGCGACCGATCCGACGAGGACGACCATCAGGAGGGCGAGTACCCGCCTCCATCCGGACCGGCCGACCAGCGGCGCCACTGCGCGCATACCGAAACTCCACTCACCGTGCTCGACGCATACCCATGGGACAGGGCCATCCGGAACATATCGGGCATAAATGCCTTAATCGTGAGGACCTGGTTGGATGTCAGTGATCGGAGTGGTTTCTTACGCGTCCACAGACCGTTCCTCCGTAGACTGCGGGTTCTAGTAGCGTGCCAGCGGTCGAAGATTCCGGGAGCTGCTAGCGGGCGAGAGCGGGCCCGTCGAGCACGACGGCGATCAGCCGCTCCACCGACGCATCGTCCGTGTCGGCCCGTGCGAGCGCGCGCAGGATGATCGCGCCGACCAGCACCTCGCCGAACTCCACCATCGGCACGGTGGGCGCCAGCTGGCCGGCTTCGATCGCCGACTCCAGGCGCGCCGAGAGCGCGGAACCGGCGCCGAGCTTGTCCCGGATCCTCCGGGTGACTTCGGCGTTCTCTGCGGCGGCGGCGGCGAACGAGCGGATCAGGTTCTCGCCCTCCGAGCGCTGCAGCACGCGGAACACGTCACGCAGCCAGAGGACGAGATCGGCACGCAGATCTCCGGTGTCCGGGGGGACGAGCGGCTCCGGGATGAGCACGCCCTCGACCAGGCAGTCGACGACGAGCTCGCTCTTGGAGCCCCACCACCGGTAGATCGTCTGCTTGCCGACGCCCGCCTCGGCGGCCACGCCCTCGATCGTGAGGTGGTCGTAGCCGCGGGTCGCGAACAACCGCGCCGTCGCCTCGAGGATGGCGACGCGCGCCTCTTCGCTTCGCGAGCGACCGCTGCGGCCCGTCATCCTCACATCCTATGTTCATCTTTCGATACGAGACGGTGCGTATCATCGACCGAGTCGGCGCGTTGACGCCACGGGAGAGGATGAGATGGCCGAGTTGCTGTACCGCCTGGGTAAGGGATCCGCCAAGCGGGCCTGGGTCGTCATCGGTGCGTGGATCGTGGTGCTCGCCATCGCGGGCGCCGGGTTCCTCATCGGCTACAAGGGGCTCAGCTCCAGCTTCGACATCCCGGGCACGGCCTCCGGCGCAGTGACCGACGACCTCGCCAAGAAGCTGCCCAAGTTCAGCGGCGCCTCCGGGACGGTCGTGCTGACCACGAAGGACGGCTCGGCGTTCACCGATGCCCAGAAGGTCGCCATCGCCGATCGCATCGAGAGTGCGAAGACGCTGCCCGACGTGTCCGGCGTCACCGACCCGTTCGCGACCGAGAAGCAGCGCGCCGATCAGGAGCAGCAGATCACCGACGGCCGCGCGAAGATCACGGCGGCGAGCGACCAGCTCGACGCCGGCCAGGCCCAGCTCGACGCCGGAAAGGCGCAGCTCGACGCCGCCCAGCAGCAGCTCGACGCCGGGAAGGCGCAGCTCGTCGCCGCCGGGCAGCCCACGACCGCGCTCGACGCCCAGCAGGCGCAGCTCGACGCCGGCCGGGCACAGCTCGCCGAGCAGCAGCAGAAGCTCACCGACGGCCGCACCGAGCTGACGGCCCAGACCGCGAAGCTCGACCAGGGCGCCGAGCTCCTCGGTCTCGCGAAGGACATCCGCCTCGTGTCCTCCGACGGTTCCGCGGCCCTCGTGAGCGTCGCCTTCGACAAGCCGCGCCTCGAGCTCTCCGAGGAGTCGAAGACGGCCGTCATCGATCACTTCGAGAACGACCCCGTCGACGGCGTCACGGCCGACTTCTCGACCGAGCTCGCCCAGGGCGTTCCCGAGGTGCTCGGCGTCGGTGAGCTGATCGGCGTGATCATCGCCGCGATCGTGCTCCTCGTCATGCTCGGCTCGGTCATCGCAGCCGCCCTCCCCCTGGTCACGGCCATCCTCGGCGTCGGCATCGCCTCCGTCGGCACCCTCGCCTTCTCGGGCGTCGTGCAGATGGCGTCCGTCACTCCGGTGCTCGGCGTGATGCTCGGCCTCGCAGTGGGCATCGACTACGCCCTCTTCATCATCAACCGGCACCGCAAGCAGCTGCTCCAGGGTGCCGAGGTGCGGGAGTCGATCGGCCTGGCCACGGGCACGGCCGGCAACGCGGTCGTGTTCGCCGGCGCGACCGTCGTCATCGCCCTTCTTGCGCTCAACGTCACCGGCATCCCCTTCCTCGGCCTGATGGGCACCGCGGGCGCGATCGCGGTCGCCGTCTCCGTGCTCATCGCCATCACCCTGACGCCGGCGCTCCTCGGTCTCGTCGGGATGCGCGTCCTCACCAAGCGCGCCCGCGCGCGTGCCGAGGCCCGCGAGCACAAGGCGCAGAAGCCCGTGCGGCCGATGAAGACCTGGCGTGCGATCGTCACGGTCGTCGGGGCCGTCGCCGCGCTCCTCGTGATCGCCGCCCCCGTCCTCACGATGCGCGTCGGCCTCCCCGACGGCGCCCAGGAGCCCGCCGGGTCGACCACGGCCCGTGCCTACCAGGTGATCGAGAACTCCTTCGGCGCCGGTGCCAACGGCACCCTGCTCGTCTCGGCCACGCTGCCCGCCGGCCTCGACGACGACGAGGTCACGGCGACCCAGCTGACGATCGCGAAGAAGCTCGCCGACCAGTCCGACGTCGCCGCCGTCGCCCCGATCGCCGTCTCGGACGACCACCGCCTCACCGCCTTCCAGGTGGTGCCGAAGGAGGGGCCGAGCAGCGCCTCCACCGAGCAGCTGGTGCGCGACCTGCGCGACCTACCGGCCGTCGGCGAGGGCATCACGCTCGGCGTCGCCGGTCAGGCGGCCAGCAACATCGACATCTCCGAGAAGATCGTCGGCATCCTGCCGCTCTACCTCGCGGTCGTCGTCGGCCTGTCGCTGATCATCATGATCGTCGTGTTCCGCTCGTTCGTGGTGCCGCTGATCGCGACGGGAGGCTTCGTGCTCTCGCTCTTCGCGACCTACGGGGCGATCGTCGCCGTCTTCCAGTGGGGCTGGTTCGGTGCGCTCTTCGGCATCCACACGACCGGGCCCATCCTGAGCTTCCTGCCGGTCATCCTGGTCGGGATCCTGTTCGGGCTGGCGATGGACTACCAGCTCTTCCTCTCGACCGGGATGCGGGAGGCGTACGTGCACGGTTCCTCCGCCCGGTTGGCCGTGGCGCAGGGCTTCCGCGCCGGCCGCTCGGTCGTGATCGCCGCGGGCATCATCATGGTGTCTGTGTTCGGCGGATTCATCTTCTCGGACTCCACCATCATCCGCTCGCTCGGATTCGGTCTCGCGTTCGGTGTGCTGCTCGACGCGTTCGTGGTGCGCATGCTCCTGATGCCCGCCCTGATGCACCTCGTGGGGCGCGGCGCCTGGTGGCTGCCCCGCTGGCTGGACCGGATCCTCCCGAACGTGGACGTCGAGGGCGCGAACCTCGAGCGCCGGCACCACCTCGACGGCACCCCGATCGACGGCGCTCCGACGCCCGACCCCGAGCCTGCCCCCCTCCCCACGCGCTAGTCGCCACCGCATTCGTCACGGATGTCGCCTTTCGACCCCGCATTCGCGGCATTCGTGACGAATGTGACGCCGCGCACCATCGGCGACAATGGGGTGTGCACAATCTTGGACTCCTCTTCGACGTCGACGGGCCGCTCGCGAGCCCGGTGACCCGCACCATCAACGTGCGGAGCATCGTCACCGACCTCGTCGCGATCGCGGCGGCGGGGGTGCCGATCGCCTTCATCACCGGGCGCTCCGGCGACTTCATCCGCAACCAGGTCGTCGCGCCGCTGCTCGACGCCGGCCTCGGCGAGGCGCTCGATCAGCAGGGCGCGCGGATGTTCGGCGTCTTCGAGAAGGGCGGCGCGTGGGCCCCGATCACCGGCACGGGGATGGGCGCCGTGACGGTCGACGAATCCGTCGCCTTCACGCCCGATGCCGTCGACGCGGTGCGGTCGCTCGTGCGCGACCGGTTCGCCGACACCATGTTCTTCGACGAGACGAAGCGCGCGATGATCTCGGTCGAGCAGCGCACCGACGTGGACTCCGAGACCTACAAGGACGCCCAACCGCGGTTCCAGGATGCGGCGTTCGACCTCCTGACCGGGCTCGGCCTCGGGCTGCGCTACGGCGAGCGCTCCACACCCGATGCGGCCGGTGACGTGCCGTTCCGCATCGACCCGACGATCATCTCGACCGACATCGAGTCGGTGCTGCTCGACAAGGACCGCGGTGCGCAGCGCGCTTTCGAGTACTTCGCCGAGCGCGGGCCGCTCCCCCGCCGGTGGCGGTCGGTGGGCGACTCCCGCAGCGACTACAAGATGGCCGACTACGTGCACGATGCCGGCTTCGAGGTGGCGCACGTGGATGTGCGTCCCGCCGACGGCATCCTGGACCGGCCCTACGAGGTGATCACGATCGGCGACGCGATCCACGACGACGCCGGTGCCGAGTTCCTCGCGCACTGGCGTCGCGAGCTCGCACTGGAGTAGTCAGTAGCTCGGCCTACGCCCGCCGCTCCATCGTCAGAACGCAGGTGCCGGCCGCCTCGGTCGGCGTGATGCCCGTCACGTCGAGCGGCCCGTCGACGCGGGCGAGCACGCTGCAGACCACACGGCGGTCGACCGAGCACAGGGACTCGGCGAGCTCGGAGCGCAGGTCGCCGAAGGGGCAGCAGAGCCGGATCTCGAGGGCCGCGCGGTCGACGCGCGGTTCGAAGCCGCAGCGGTCGAGGTAGTCCTCGAGCACGTCGAGCTGCGCGTCCGCCGCCTCGCGTGCGCGATCGTCACCGCCGCCTGCGGCGTCGGGGAGTGTGTCGGGGAACGCGCGCCGGTACGCGCGGCCCAGCGCGATCGCGTCGCCCGTCTGCGTCCGCGCCCTCTCGCTCGCGCCGTCGAGGCCCGTCGCTGCCGAGTAGAAGATCTGCGGACGCCCACGCACCGTGCGGTGCTCGGACGCTCGCACGACGAGCCCGTCGTCGATGAGCCTCTCCAAGTGCTCGCGCACGGTGTTGTGGTGGAGGTCGACGGCAGCGGCCAGGCGCGTCGCGGTCTGGGGGCTCTCCTGCTGGAGCAGGTCGAGGAGCCGCAGGCGCGGAGACGACACCAGTGTGCGCCGGATACCGGTCGTCTCCCGCTGTGCCACGCGCGCTCCTCACCCTCGTGCGCCCGGACGGGCGTCTTTTCTACGCATTGTAGAAGAGCGCCGGAGGCCTCCACAACAGTGCGGTTATTTCCGGCATTCCCGCCCGCACGCCTCGCGAGCGACCGCGAGGATCGAGCGATGACCACGACCACCGTCGACCCTCCGCAGCAGCGAGCGCTCCCCCGCCCGACCCGCAAGGGCAACATCGTCGTGAGCTGGATCACCTCCACCGACCACAAGACCATCGGCTACATGTACATGGTCGCGTCCGGTGTCTTCTTCGCCATCGGCGGCATCATGGCCCTGCTCATCCGGGCGCAGCTGTTCGAGCCCGGGCTGCACATCCTGACCGGCGAGCAGTACAACCAGATGTTCACGATGCACGGCACGATCATGCTGCTGCTCTACGCGATGCCGTTCTTCACGGGCGCGGCCAACGTGATCATCCCCCTCCAGCTCGGCGCTCCGGATGTGGCGTTCCCGCGGCTGAACGCGTTCTCGTTCTGGTGCTTCCTGTTCGGCGGCCTGATCGCCGCGGGCGGCCTGCTCACGCCGCAGGGCGCCGCCGACTTCGGCTGGTTCGCGTATCAGCCGCTCGCCTCGCAGACCTTCTCCCCGGGGCTGGGCAACACGCTCTGGTTCGCCGGGGCGATCCTGCTCGGCTTCGCGACGATCTTCTCGTCGGTCAACTTCGTCACCACGATCATGACCATGCGGGCACCGGGCATGACCATGTTCCGGATGTCGATCTTCACCTGGAACACGCTGATCACGTCGATCCTGGCGCTCATGGCGTTCCCGGTCCTCGCCGCCGCTCTCGTCGCCGCGATGGCGGATCGCGTGTTCGGGGCGCACATCTTCGACGCGGCCAATGGAGGCGCACTGCTCTGGCAGCACCTGTTCTGGTTCTGGGGCCACCCCGAGGTCTACGTGATCGTGCTGCCGTTCTTCGGGATCGTGTCCGAGGTGTTCCCGGTCTTCAGCCGCAAGCCGATCTTCGGCTACAAGACCCTCGTGTACGCGACCGTCGCGATCGCCGCCCTGTCGATCACCGTCTGGGCGCACCACATGTACGTCACGGGCAGCGTCCTGCTGCCGTGGTTCTCGCTGATGACGATGCTCATCGCCGTGCCGACGGGCGTGAAGTTCTTCAACTGGGTCGGCACCATGTGGCGCGGCTCACTGACCTTCGAATCCCCGATGCTGTTCGCGATCGGGTTCCTGATCAACTTCACGTTCGGCGGTCTGACCGGCGTCATCCTCGCCTCCCCGCCGCTGGACTTCCACGTCTCGGACACGTACTTCGTCGTGGCGCACTTCCACTACGTACTGATCGGCGCCGTGATCTTCGCGACCTTCTCGGGTCTCTACTACTGGTGGCCCAAGTGGACCGGCCGGATGCTCAACGAGACGCTGGCGAAATGGAACTTCTGGCTGCTGTTCGTCGGGTTCCACCTGACGTTCCTCATCCAGCACTGGCTCGGCGTCATCGGCATGCCGCGCCGGTACGCGACGTACCTGCCCGAGGACGGCTTCACCTGGATGAACCAGCTCTCGACGGTCGGCTCCGCGGTGATGGCGGCCTCGATGATCCCGCTCCTGATCAACATCTACCTGACCTGGCGCCGCGCTCCCAAGGTGACCGTGGACGACCCGTGGGGCACCGGACGGTCGCTCGAGTGGGCGACGAGCTGCCCACCTCCGCGGCACAACTTCACCTCGATCCCGCGCATCCGGTCGGAGTCGCCGGCGTTCGACCTGCACCACGGCATGGTGAACGAGCCGGCTCCGCTGACCAGGGGACTCGAAGAGCCGGCCGATGGACGCGAAGAGCCGGAGGTCGTGCGATGAGCGGCGCGACGTCGATGACGGTCGAGGAGGCCGCCCTCATCCGGCAGCAGGTCCGCCGTGGCCTGCTCGACCTCGGCCTCCCGGGAACGGGCGAGATCGTGCGCGACGCCGAGCGCACCTGCGCGCGGGCCGAGCTCTGGGGATCCACGCCGAGGGCACGGCGGCACTCCGCCGCCGCCTCGCTGGCGATCACGGCGACCACCGCGCTCATCGTGGGCGTCTGCATGCTCCCCTGGCCGGTGTGAGCCGATGACCACCGCACCTCGACTCGACCCCCGTCCGCGCCTGCTCGCCGCCTGGTTCATCGTGGCGGGCGCGATCGGGCTCGCCGCCGCCTTCCTGCTGACGATCGACAAGCTCGACATGCTGCGCGACCCGAACGCGCAGCTGACCTGCAGCTTCAACGTGCTCATCGGCTGCGCGACGAACCTCGCCTCGTGGCAGGGCTCCCTGCTCGGATTCCCGAACCCGTTGCTCGGGCTGATCGGCTGGACGGCGACGATCGCGGCGGGGGTGGCCATCCTGGCGAGCCGCGGCCGCCTCGCCCGCTGGTTCTGGCTGGCCTTCAACGCCGGCGTGGTGCTCGCGATGGCGCTCGTGGTGTTCCTCATCACCGCCTCGCTGACCGTCCTGAACGTGCTGTGCCCGTGGTGCATGGTCACGTGGGCGGTCACCATCCCGACCTTCTGGGGAGCGACCCTCTACAACCTGAAGACCGGCACCATCCCGCTTCCCGAACGGACGCGGCGGGTCTGCGGGATCCTGTACGGCTGGGTGCCGGTGATCACGGTCGCGAGCTACGCGATCGTCGCCGTGCTGGCGCAGGTGCAACTCGACTGGATCCACCGGGCGTTCGTCTGACGACTTAGGCTGGCGGAGGGCCGTGTCGCGACGAGGCGCGCGGTCCGTGAGGAGCCACGATGACCGCCGCGTTCGTCTACGACGCCGTCCGCACGCCGTTCGGCCGCTACGGCAAGGCGCTGGCAGGAGTGCGACCGGACGACCTGGCCGCCGCCACGCTGCGCGCGCTGCTCGACCGGCATCCCGGGCTCGACCCGGCGCGCATCGACGACGTGCTGCTCGGCGACGCGAACCAGGCGGGCGAGGACAACCGGAACCTGGCGCGGATGGCGGTGCTCCTCGCGGGCCTGCCGGTCACGGTGCCCGGAGCGACGGTGAACCGATTATGCGGGTCGGGGGTCGAGGCCGTCGTCCAGGCGAGCCGGGCCGTCGAGACGGGGGACGCCTCCCTCGTGGTGGCAGGCGGAGTGGAGTCGATGACGCGGGCGCCCTGGGTGCTCCCGAAGACCGACCGGGCGTTCCCGGCGGCCGACCAGTCCTTGGTCTCGACGACGCTCGGCTGGCGACTCGTGAATCCGGCGATGCCCGCCGAATGGACGATCCCGCTCGGCGAGACGGCGGAGCTGCTCGCCGACCGGTTCGGCATCCCGCGTGAGGAGCAGGACGCGTTCGCGCTGGCTTCGCATCGCACGGCGGCCGCGGGCTGGGACGATGGCGCGTACGCCGCCGAGATCGTGCCGGTACCGGGGGTGGCGCTCGACCGCGACGAGGGCATCCGGTCCGACTCGACGCCGGAGGCTCTGGCGGCTCTCGCGCCGGCGTTCCGCCAGGAGGGCGGCACGGTGACGGCCGGCAACTCGTCCCCGCTCAACGACGGCGCGGGGATGCTGCTGCTCGGCGCCGAAGGCGCGCTCGACACCCCGCCGCTGGCGCGCATCGTGGCCCGGACCGTCGTGGGCAACGAACCGGACGCCTTCGGGATCGCCCCGGTCGCGGCGGCGGAGCGCGCACTCGCCCGCACAGGGCTCACCTGGGACGATGTCGACCTGGTGGAGCTCAACGAGGCCTTCGCCGCACAGTCGCTCGCCTGCCTGCGGCTCTGGCCGGGACTCGACCCGGCGAAGGTCAACGTGCACGGGGGCGCCATCGCGATCGGGCATCCCCTCGGCGCCTCCGGCGCGCGCATCGTCGGTCATCTCGCGCACGCCCTCGCCGCTCACGGCGGCGGCATCGGGGTCGCGGCGATCTGCATCGGCGTCGGCCAGGGCATGGCGGTCGTCCTGCAAGCCTGACTTAGGTAAGCCTTGCCTAACTACGCAGGCTCGGCTAGCGTCGGAAGCGTGCCCGCCCACTTCCTCCTCGTCGGCGACGAGACCGACCTCCCCGTGCTCCAGCCGCTCGTCACCCGCCTGCCGGTCGACGCCTACGGCCAGATCTTCCTCGAGGTCGGCGACGGGATGGACGCGATGATCTGGCCGGTCCCGCCCGGCATCCAGCTCACCTGGCTGCCGCGCGGAGACGGCCTCGCGGTGCGGGGCGACCTCGCGATGCGCGCGGTGTCCGCGTGGATCGACGAGTGGATGCCCGAGTCGATGGGCGAGGAGCAGGCGCCGTTCGTCATGTGGCTCGGCTGCCGCGGCAACGCGGGCGCAGACCGCGTGTTCAGCGACCTCGGCGCGCGCATCGAGGCGCGCCGCGCCCGCGGCTGACGGCGCGCCCACACGGCGAACTGTCCGCCTTCTCGCCGCGAAAGCGTGCAGAAATCGCCGCGTCGCCGGGCGCCGAGCGGGCCGCGCGGTGCGGGTCTACGGTCGCGAAGCGACGGCCGCGTGGCGGCGCGCGGTCGCCGGGGCCGCGAACGCGGCGAGGGCGACGAGGGCGAGCACCACGATGAGCGCGTGGCGCAGGCCGAAGTGGTCGCCGAGGAAGCCGAGGAGGGGAGGCCCGACGAGGAACGCCACGTAGCCGATCGTGGCGGCGAGGGCGACCCGCGCCTCCGGATGCTCGCCCGATTCGCCCGCTGCGGACAACGCGACGGGGAAGCCGAGGGAGGCTCCCAGGCCCCACAGGACGGCCGCGACGGCCGCGACGATCTGATCGTCGACGAAGATGACGAGCGCGAGCCCGATCGCGCCGACGATCGCGCTGGCGCACAGCACCGCCGCGCTGCCGAAGCGGTCGACGAAGCGGCCTCCGACGAACCGGCCCGCGGTCATCGCGGCGGCGAAGGCGGCGAAGACCGCCGAGCCGAGCGCCGCGTCGAAGCCGTGGCCGTCGACCATGACCAGCGGCAGCCAGTCGTTCGCCGACCCCTCCGCCATCGCGAGCGCCAGGATGAGGAAGCCGATGAGCAGGAGGCGCGGGTCCTTCCACACCTGCGGCCGGCGACGCGGGCCGTCGGCGGCGGAGGCCGCGACCCGCACGGCCCTCGGCAGCGGCGCGGGGATGAACCGGATCGCCACCACCAGCCCGGCGACGACGATCACGGCGACGACGACCAGGTGCACCACGACCGGGAACGCGATCGCGGTCAGCAGCATCCCGATCACGGCGCCGACCACCGTCCCGAGGCTGAAGCAGCCGTGCAGCGCCGGGAGGGTCGAGCGGCCGAGAGCGCGCTCGACCTCCGCACCCTCGATGTTCATCGCGATCTCGCCGCCGCCCATCCCGAGACCGAAGAGCCCCAGGCCGAGCGCGACCAGCGGCGCCGAGCCGAGCGCCGCCCCGATGCCGATGGTCGCCGATCCTGCGGCGATCAGGGACGTGCCGACCGCGATGACCGGCCGCGACCCGAAGCGCGACACGAGCGCACCGGAGCACAGGATGCCGATCATCGATCCGGCGGAGAGCCCGAACAGCACAAGCCCCATCTCGGCGGTGGAGGCGCCGAGCAGATCGCGCACGTCCGGCGTGCGCGTCACCCAGGAGGCGATGGTGATGCCGGGCAGGAAGAACAGCGCGAAGAGGGCGTTGCGGCGGGCGACGGAACTCATTGTACAAGCGTACACATCAGCTGGCCCTCTGGCCCACGCGTCGAGGCGGCTCGAAATCGCACGAATGGTGCCGAGGCGGCGCAACATGCGCCGCCTCGGCGAGCGTCAGTCGTCCTCGCGCACGCCCGCGGTCGCGCGCAGGCGCGCCACGATCGGGCCGAGGGCGAAGGCGACGAGCAGCAGCGCCACGATCCCGACGGCCAGCGGCACGCTGCCGCCGACCAGGGTCGGCAGGTTCTGCAGGATCAGCACGAGGAAGACCAGGAGCCCGAGCAGGCCGAGACCCGGCGCGATCGCCCGCCGCCACAGCGACGCGGCGGTCCGGTTCCGGGCGAAGAACACGAGCACGGCCACGCTGGTGATGCCCAGCAGCAGCACGATGCCGACGGACGAGAAGCCCGCGAGCCAGGTGTAGTACTGGTTGATCGGGTCGAGACCGGTGGCCGCCCCGACGACCAGCAGCACGCCGACCACGACGCCGGCGGCGATGGAGGCGCGGTGCGGCGACCCGAAGCGCGGGTGCGCGTGCCCCAGACGCTGCGGCAGGGCGGCACGGCCCGAGAGGGTGAACACGTAACGCGACACGATGTTGTGGAACGACAGGATGCACGCGAACAGGCTGGTGACGAACAGCACCTGGATGATGTGCTCGCCGACCGTCCCGAGGTACGTCTGCGTCACGTCGGAGAGCAGGGTGCCGCCGTGGTCCGTGGCCGTCTTCACGATCTTCGAGTCGCCGACGGCGCTGATCAGCGCCCAGCTGGAGAGCGCGTAGAACACGCCGATCAGCACGAGCGAGAGGTAGGTGGCGCGCGGGATGGTGCGGTCGGGGTCGCGCGCCTCGTCGCGGAAGACGGCGGTCGCCTCGAAGCCGATGAAGCTGAGGATGGCGAAGAGGATGCCGATGCCCGGGGCGCCCGAGAGGATCGCCGAGGGCGTCACGATGCCGGTGGAAAGCCCCTCCGGGCCGCCGCCGCTGAACACGATGACCGCATCCAGCACCAGCACGATCGCCACCTCGGCGATCAGCAGGACGGCGAGCACCCGGCCCGAGAGCTCGATGTTGCGGTAGCCGAGGAAGGCGACGACGGCGAACGCGACGAAGGCGTAGATCCACCAGGGGATGCTCGGCACCCCGTACGACCCGAGCAGGGAGTCGACGCCCGGCCCGATCAGGCCGAACACCGCGGCCTCCAGCGTCAGGTAGGACAGCAGGGCGGCGAAGCCGGTGCCGAGCCCGGCGCTGCGGCCGAGGCTCCGGTCGACGTACGAGTAGAACGCTCCGGCGGACTTCACGTGCGGGGTCATCGTCGTGAAGCCGACGGCGAACAGCAGGAGCACCACGGTCGCGATGATGAACGTCGCGGGGAAGCCGGCGCCGTTGCCGACGGCGATGCCGAGCGGCACCGGGCCGCCGATCACGCCGAGCGGCGACGCGGCCGCGACCACCATGAAGACGATGGAGGCGACGCCGAGGTTGCCTCGGAGCCGGGTGCGGGCGGGGGCTGCCGCCGGGGCGGATGTCGCGGTCTGGTCGTCGATGGCCATGGGGTCCTCGCGGTTCGGGTGGACGCTGTCGCGGCCGGGGGTTCGGGATGGGGGCTCGGGCTGGTGGTGCCGGGCTGGAGGGAATGTAGCGGCGCGAGGTGCCCGCTGTCTCGCTCGATTACCGAATGTTGCCTGCGGCGACCGCGCCCAGCGTCACCGCGGCCGCCGGATGCGTCGCGTCGACGCGTGGGCCGGCGCCCGAGAGCTTCTCGCGGAGCGTCCCCGGCCGGTAGGCCGTCTGGTAGCGACCACGGCGCTGCAGCTCGGGCACGAGGAGGTCGACCACGCCTTCGAAGGTCTCCGGCACCGCCGCCGCAGCGAGGTTGAACCCGTCGACGCCGGTCTCGTCCACCCACTCCTCGAGCGCGTCGGCGACGGTCTCCGCCGACCCGGCGATGACCGGCCCGTCGCCGCCGATGCGCGCGTACTCGGCGATCTCGCGCACGGTCCACTCGCGGTCGGGGTCGGCAGCGCTGAACGCACGCACGACCGACTGGATGGCGTTCGAGTCCTGGTCGCGCAGCACGGCGTCCGGATCGAGGCGTGAGAAGTCGATCCCCGTCCATCCCGACATCAGCGTCAGCGCGCCCTCGGCGGACGCGACCGACAGGTACTCCTCCAGCCGCCGCTGCGCCTCGGCATCCGTCTCGGCGACGATGACGGTCTGCTGGTTGACCACCGCGACGGCGCCCGGGTCGCGCCCGGCCTCGCCGACGGCCTCCCGGAGCGCCGCGACCTGCGCGCTCAGCACCTTCTTCGAGGGCGCGGCCACGAACACGTTCTCGGCGTGACGGGCCGCGAACGCGACTCCTCGCGGCGACGCGCCCGCCTGGAACAGGAACGGCGTGCGCTGCGGGCTCGGCTCGCTGAGGTGGATGCCGGGGACGCGGAAGAACTCGCCCTCGTGCTCGATGGGATGCACCCGGTCGGGATGCGCGTAGACGCCGGTCTCGGCGTCCGCGACCACCGCGTCGTCGTCCCAGCTGCGCTCCCACAGCTTGTAGGCGACCTCCAGGTACTCCTCCGCGATCTCGTAGCGGCGGTCGTGGGCCTCCTGCCCGCTCACGCCCAGGTTGAGGGCGCCGCTGTTCAAGTAGCTCGTCACGACGTTCCAGCCGATGCGGCCACGGGTCAGGTGGTCGAGTGTCGACATGCGCCGGGCGAACGGATACGGGTGCTCGAACGAGACGCTCGCCGTCACTCCGAAGCCCAGGTGCTCGGTCGCGGCCGCCATCGCCGGGATGAGCTGGAGGGGGTCGTTCACCGGCACCTGCACGCCGCCGCGGAGGGCCGCATCCCGGCTGCCGCCGTAGACGTCGTAGACGCCGAGCACATCGGCGAGGAAGACCGCGTCGATCAGGCCGCGCTCGAGGGTCTGGGCCAGATCGGTCCAGTAGTCCAGGTCGAGGTAGCGCCGCGATTCGTCGCGCGGGTGACGCCACAGGCCGGGCGAGAGGTGCCCGACGCTGTTCATGGTGAAGGCGTTGAGGCGGATCTGCTGCGCCATCCCGTCGCCGCCGCTCAGATCCAGGAGTGGCGGGCGGGCAGCGTGCCGTTGAGCACGTAGTCGCCGACGATGACCGACTTCCAGCGCACGGGGTCGTGCAGCGTGTGCACGCGTGCGTTGCGCCAGTACCGGTCGAGCGCCTTGGCGCCGAGGGTCGAGCGGGTGCCGCCGAGTTCGAGCAGACGTGTGGAGGCTTCGAGGGCGAGCTCGGTCGTCAGCACCTTGGCGCGGGCGACGGCGATGGAGGCCGCGGCCACGTTCTGCGCGTCGGCGGCGGGCTTCGCCGCATCCACGGCCTCCCCCGCCTTCTCGGTCAGGGCCTCCGCCGCGGCGAGGTCGATGTCGAGGCGCCCGACGCGCTCGAGGGTGAGCGGGTCCTTGCTGGCCGAGTCCACGCCACTGTCGATCCACGGGCGGGCGGAGCGCACGGCGTCGTGGGTCTCGCGGATGGCGCCGCGGGCGATGCCGAGGTCGATCGCCAGCGTCGTCAGCTGGGCGAACGGCCCGGCGATCGTCGGGTTCTCGTACTCAGTGTGCATCGGGAACACCCGGTCGGCCGGCACGCGCAGCCCCTCGAGCAGCACCGTGCCGCTGGAGGTCGCGCGCTGGCCGAACGCGGACCAGTCGTCGACGACGGTGAGCCCGTCGGCGTCGCGCTCGGCGAAGACGAGCTTCTCGAGGCCGCTCTCATCGACCGCGAGCACCGGGATCCAGTGCGCATAGGCGGAGCCGGTGGAGTAGAACTTGCGACCGGTGACCACGACCTCGTCGCCGTCGGTCACGAGGCGCGTCTGGATCTCGGCGACGTTCTTCCCGCCGGCCTCCGAGAACGCGTTGGCGAAGCGGGCGCCGGCCAGCACCAGGCCGAAGAAGAAGGACTTCTGCTCCGCGGTGCCCGAGAGACGGATGTCCTCGACCAGGCAGAAGTGGTTCTGCGGGATCTGCCCGAGCGACGGCTCCACCGCGGAGACCGTCGCGATCACGTCGGCGAGGGTCGCCTGCGAGACGTCGGCGCCGCCGTGGTCGCGCGGGATCGTGATGGCCCAGAGCCCGGTGGCGCTGAACGCGTCGACGACCTCGGCCGGGATGCGGCGCTCGGCGTCGATCTGTGCCGCGTACTCCCGGACGGACTCGGCGAAGTCGCGGGCGACGGCGCGGGCCTCCTCGTCGGAGGCGATCACGCGGGCGCGGGGAGGGGCGGTGGTCGTGACGACGGTGTCGGCGGTCATGGCTGACACGGTAGTGCGGCGACGGGCGGCGTCGCTCGGGTGCCGCAATGTGCGGTAACAACCGTTTGGGCGCTGCCTGTTGACAGTTAGAGTTCTAATGATTAGAGTTCTAACTATGACATCGAGGACCGAACGGCTGGCCGACCTCCTGCGCACGATCCTGTTCGCGCAGCGGGCCGCCGGGGAGGAGTGGATCCGCCAGAGCGGGCTCACCCGCTCGCAGTCGTTCACCCTCGCCTACCTCGACGAGAACCGGGACCGCGGAGTGATCGCCCGCGAACTGGCCGAGATGTCGGGCACCACGCCGGCCAGCGTCACCAGCCTCCTGCAGGGGCTGGAGGAGCGCGGCTACATCACCCGCGAGTCGTCGCCGACGGACTCTCGGGCGAAGCTCATCCGCATCACCCCGGAGGGCACCCAGGTCGTCACCGGATTCGACGACGTCATGACCGCCGCGCAGGAGCGCATCTTCGCGGTGCTCGACGACGCCGACCAGGACGCCCTCATCGCCCTCCTCCAGCCGCTCGCCGACTCCGTCGTGGAGGCGGGCGACGCCCCGCCGCCGAGCGCCACCGAGCTCAACCGCCGCCGCCGCTAGACCGGCCGCCGCCTTCGACGGCACCCTCCTCAGATCACCCCAGGCTTCCCAGCCGTTCACCGGAACGGAGACATCGTCATGTCCTCATCCAACCGCGCCACTCTTTCGTCCGCGCCCATCTGGCGGGCGCTCGTGCACCTCTGCGTGCCCATGATCGCCGCCTTCTCGGTCGGCGCCGTCTACAACATCATCAACGCCGGCTTCGTCGGCGCCCTCCACTCCACCCCGCTGCTCGCGGCCCTGACCTTCTCCCTCCCGGTCTTCGCGCTGGTGATGGCGGTCGGCGGCGTCTTCGGCGTCGGCGGCGGCACGTTCGTGTCGCGCCTCCTCGGCTCGCAGGAGGAGCCCGGCACCGACGTGGAGGCTGCGGCCACCCGGATCAAGCAGGTCTCGTCGTTCACCTTCTGGGGTGCGATCGCCGGCGGCGTCGTCATCGGCGTGCTCGGCGTGATCTTCGCGACCCCCATCGCGATGGCGGTCGGGGCATCGGGGGCATCGCTGGAGCCCACCGCGCTCTACATCGGTGCGATGTTCGCCTTCGCTCCTGTCTACGTCTCGGCCTTCGCGCTCGAACAGCTCGTCCGCGCCGAGGGGGCGGCCGTCGCCTCCATGACCGGCCTGATCGCCTCGACGATCGCCAACCTCGTGTTCGACGTGATCTTCATCCTCGGCCTCGGCTGGGGCGTCCTCGGCGCCGGCATCGCGCTCGGCCTCTCCAACATCGTGACCGTCGCCTACTACGTCTGGTGGCTCACCCGCCGCAGCGAGACCGTCTCGCTCGCCCCGCGCTTCTTCCGCGCCGATCGCGAGATGCTGAGCACGGTGTTCGGCGTCGGCGCGTCCGAGCTGCTGATGTCGTCGTTTCTCATCGTCACCACGCTCGTCATGAACTGGATCGCGATCGGCTACGGCGCGTCCCTGCTCGCCGCCATGGGTGTCGCCCTGCGCATCGCACAGCTGCCCGAGATGATCTGCATGGGCGTCTTCATGGGCGCCATCCCGCTGTTCGCCTACGCGTTCGGCGCCCGCAACGGCGCCCGGCTGCGCAAGGCCATCACCGGCAGCGCGGTCGCCATCGCGGGCATCGTGCTCGTCTTCTCCACGATCGTGTTCCTCTTCCGCGACCAGGTGTTCACCCTCTTCAGTGCCGACCCGTCGGTCATCGAGGACGGCACGCTCATCCTGACCGCGATGCTCGTCTCGACCCTGTTCAACGGCTTCACCGGCCTGATCATCGCCGTCTTCCAGGCCACGGAGCAGATGCGCAACGCGACGATCATGTCCGTCGCCCAGGGCATCCTCTTCATCCCCGTGGTGCTCATCGGCAACGCGGTGTTCGGGATCACCGGCGTGATCTGGGCGATGACGGTGACCGAGCTGCTCGTCCTCGCTCTCGGCGCCGCCCTGTTCGCCGCATCGCGCAAGGCCCTGGTCGCCACCCCCGAGCAGGCGGAGGCCGCGCTGGCCACTGCCGAGGAGGCGGTCGCCGCCTGAGGCGGTCACCCCTCGATCGCGACGAGCGATCCGAGGGGCAGGGCGTTCACGGCGGCGAGCGCGTCGGCGGACACGCGGATGCAGCCGTGCGAGACGGCGCCGCTGCTCTGCTCGAAGTAGTGGATGCCGATCAGGCCGCCGTCCGCTCCCCCGAACGGCTCGTCGGCCGCCGTGGCGTGCAACGTCGTGAGCTGGATGGGGTGGACGGCCTGGCCCTGGTCGGCATCCGTGTATCGCGCCTGCAGGTACCCGGTGACGCCGGTGGGGGTCGGGGTCTCGTCGGTGCCGACGCCCACCGGCCACGAGGCGGCGACGGATCCGGAGGCGTCGAGGATGCTCAGCGTCTGCTCCCCGACCGAGATCAGCACCGACTTCGCGAGGGTCGTCGAACCGGCCAGGCTCGCTGCGGGCATCCAAGCCACCGTCTGCGCCGGAGCCGAGGGTTCGCCCGCGGCGACCTGCGACGGCAGCACCTGCCGCGCGGGGGTGAGGACGAGGGCCCACGGTCCATCGAGCTCGAGGGGAACGACCACGGTGCGCTGGCCACGGAAATCGGTGGAGGGGATGCGGGCGACGGGCGTGACGCGGTCGGCGGCGAAGAGCGGGGTATCGAACATCACACGGTGCGCCGTCGACGCGGTGAGCTTTCCGGCCGGGGCGGGCTGGAGTCCGGGGATCGCGGCGTCGTACACCGCCGCGGGGAGATCGGCGATCTCGGATCGCGTCAGAGCCGGCACCGGGGGCGCGGTCGAGGCGGCCTCGGTCGGAACGGCCGTGCCGGTCGACGAGGGCTTGGGGGCCTGCACGGAGTCCGGTTGCGCGCACCCCGCCAGGCCGAGGACGGTCGCGACGCACGCGGCGACGATGAGGGCTCGGGGCTTCGGCATGGATGCTCTCCCTGTGATCCGGGCTGGTGGAACGGAGACGGCCGGCGGCACCAGGAGGTGCCGCCGGCCGGAGATGCCGAAGGTCAGCCGGCGACGCGCGGGCTGCTGGTCGCGACACCGGCCGGCGTCACGGCGGCCGGAGTGGTCTCGTCTTCGATGACGCCGCCCAGGTCGATGGTCGGGCCGGTCACCTCGATGCTGATCGACTGCGAGAGCCCCGAGTCCGCGCCGACGAGCGTGAACCCGATGGTCCCGGCGTCCACGGTCCCCGCGACGATCGTCCAGCTGAACGCGACGGAGCCGAAGCGGTCCGCGGGGTCGGTGTGCGTGAACGTGTGGCCGTTGTAGACGATCGTCGTGGTGACGTTCTCGCCAGGGGTGTAGCCGCCGGCCCACACGATGGCGCCCACGTTCTCGTCCGCGAGCTCGGCCGTCGTGATCGTGGACGCGTCCGTCCAGATGCCCGTGGGGGCGAGGAGAGTCAGCGGCACCTCGGCGGCGGTGTTGCCCGAGCCGTCGGTGGCGACGACCGCGAGGTAGCCGAGATCGATGTCCGCCGACTCGGGCAGCCACGCGCGGACGCCGGGCGTCCAGTCCGTCGTGATGGCGCCGGTGTCGTCGCTCGAGACGATCGCGCTGTCGAGCTCGGTCGTGCCGCCCGGCTCGACGTCCACGAGGGAGACGGTCACGTCTGCGCTCGGGTCGAAGCCGGAACCGGTGATCGCGAGGCCGGAGCCCCAGTCGTCGAACGTGAACGTCGTCGAGGCGATCGAGATCTCGGCGCCGGCCGCATTGGCGGGCACCGCCGTGAGGGACAGAGCACCGGCGACGGCGACAGCGCCGAGAATGGACGCGGCGCGCACCTTGGTGGTGGAAAGCATGGGACTCCCTGACTGGTGAGGTGGGATGGGCGAGGTCGCCCACAGGCGAATCTAGGAGAACCCCTGCTATGTGAATCGGCATCCCGCCTCGATTTACGTACCGTAAAGACTTCTTTCAGTAGAAGAGTTCCTGTCGTACGTACGCCAGCACACGGACTGTCTCTCCCCCGGACTGGGGAGGGCCGGATCTTGACACCGGCACCCCCGTTCTGATCACCGGCGGCTTGTTTATTTGCTCGCCGTAAACGTTGTGTTACCAGTCCGTTTCCGCACCCCCGACAGCCGGTGCGGTACCTCTAGCCTCCTTATCTGAGAGACCGTTCAGCCCGGCTCTCGTGCTCCTCCTCGCCGCCCTCGTCCACGACCTATGCGGACGTCCGCACCATGGCGAGCCAGCCCGCGTCCAAGACGTCCCTCGTCACCGACTTCACCGAGACCAGCTCGCTCGTGCGGGTCTCGGGAGGGGCGACGGCCGCGGTCTGCACCAACCTGACCGGGCGCACCGTTCCGCAGTCGCTGCCCTTCTGCGCGACCACGAAGGCGTCCGCCCAGGTGCCTCACTGGACCCCCGGCTCGTTCGCCCCGAACGTCCCCGAGTTCCCGGTGACCCGGTTCCTCTGGACCGGGGCGTCCACCACGGACCCGGCGGTCCCGAGCACCGGCGAGCTGCGGGTGACCGTGCCGGCGAAGTACCGTGACGTGTCGCGCCAGTCGCAGCTCACGCTGAAGACGGCTCCGGATGAAGCCGTGCAGAACGGCACCGACTTCCGCATCACGGTCGTCGACGGAGCGGGCAAGTCGTTCGCCGTCGCCGCCTCGGCGGTGAACCCGCTCGCGGTGAACCGGATGCCGGGCGGTACGAACACCACGCTCAACAAGGTCGTCCTGCAGCAGCTGACGATCCCGACCTCGACCATCACCGGCATCGATCTGACCGACGTGCGCGAGGTGCGCCTCACCGCGGCGGTCGGCGCCGACGGCACCGGCACGGGCGGCGTGTACCTGTCCGACCTGGCCTTCGACACCCCGTCCGTCGGCACCGCCGTCGTGCAGACCCGCACCACGGTGAACGTCGCACCGACGACGGTCGAGGAGGGCAACGGACCCGGCACCGCCGACGTCGCGGTCTACCTCAACCGCGCCGAGAAGTCCGCGGTCACCGCGTACGTCTCCGTCATCGGCACCGCGACCGGCCTGGTCGGGATCGGGATGGAGAAGGTGGCCTTCGCCCCCGGCGAGACCTGCAAGGCCGTCACCGTGCCCACCCTCGGCAACTCCGCCGCCTCGGCCTCGCCGA
Organism: Leifsonia sp. NPDC058194; assembly: GCF_042883605.1. Classification (NCBI taxonomy): domain Bacteria; kingdom Bacillati; phylum Actinomycetota; class Actinomycetes; order Micrococcales; family Microbacteriaceae; genus Leifsonia; species Leifsonia sp. NPDC058194. The sequence continues at coordinate 563,147 of NZ_JBHVVL010000001.1, forward strand.
GCTCGGCATTCAAGGTCAGCGTGACGAACAGCACGAACGCCGTGATGGGTGCGAGCGCCTTCGCCAACCTCACCGTCCGCGAGGACGACGGGGTCACCGGAACCGTTCCCGCGCTCGCCCCGGTCGGGGTGCAGGGCGACGTGTGCGCCGAGCTGGCCGCCGCGACCACCGCGGTCCCGCTGGAGACCTTGGCCGGGGATGTCGCTCCCGGCGGCGTCTTCACCCTCCGCGCGACCGGCTACCGCGCCGGGGAGACGGTGTCGTTCCGGTACGGCACGACCGACCTCGGCACGAAGGTCGCCGACGCCGACGGCACCGCGTCGGTCGACGTCGCGATCGCGGAGGAGGCCGACCTCGGCCCCGCCGACGCGACGGCGACCGGCTCGGGCTCGGGCCGCGTCGCCACGGTGACGGTCTCGGTGCTCGCGCCGACGGAGACGACCCTCACCGCGTCGCCCGAGAAGCCGACGGCCGGTGAGAAGGTCACGTTCACCGCGACGGTCACCGGGCAGGACACCGCGGGGACTGTGACCTTCTTCGACGCCGGCGCACCGGTCGACGTGCTGACCCCCGCCCCGGCGCTCTCGGCGAAGGCCTCGACGTCGGCAGCGGTCGACGCCGATGCCCCGGTCGTCCTGGGCGAGGTCGAGATCGTCGACGGCGTCGCGACGCTGACGCTGGCCTCCGGGCTCTCGGCGGGTGACCACGCCGTCACGGCGTCGTTCGCCCGCACCGCGACGGCGAGTGCCTCCGTCTCGGACCCGATCACGGTGACCGTCGCTCCCGCGGCGTCCACCGGTGGCCCGGGGGCCGGCGGGGACGGCTCGTCGGGCTCCGGGAGCGGAACGGCCGCGACCGGTTCCGACGCGCTGGCCGCGACCGGATCGGCGATCGGGCTCTGGCTGCTGGCGGGTCTGACGGTCCTCCTCGCTGGCGGCGGCCTGGTGCTGGTCTCGCGCCGGCGCCGCACCGCCGAGTGACGCCGACCCCGGCGTGACGACAGGGCGCCGCATCCCTCGGGCGGGATGCGGCGCCCTCGCGCGTGATCGGAGCAGCGCGACCTTCGAGGTTCACGTTGTGGCGCCTTCCGGGAGTGGAATAGGCACCACGACGCGAACCTCGGTGGGGCCCGCCGAGCGGCGAGCGCCTCTCAGCGGGTGGCGAGGCGCAGGAGCTGCGCGGCAGGCGGCGTCGCCGGCTCGGCACCCGAACGCCAGACGGCGGTGAGGGGGCGGATGACACGCAGGTCGCGCACGCGCACCTGCACGAGCGCGACCCGCTCCAGCTGATCGCGGACGGCCAGGATGCTGAGCGCCGCCGGTCCCGCTCCCGCCGCCACGGCCGAGCGGATGGCGCTGGTCGTGGAGAGCTCCAGCGCCGGCTCGAGCGGGGTCAGCCCCTTCTCGGCGAGCGCGCGCTCGAGGGCCAGCCTGGTCCCGGACCCCGTCTCCCGCGCGACGAGGGGCGCTGCGGCCAGCTCTTCCGCCGTCACTCCGGAGCGGCGCCGTGACCACGGGTGCCCCGGCGCCACGACGACCACGAGCTCGTCGGACGCGATCGCGCGGTGCGCGAGCCCGGCCGGGAGGTCGGGAGTCTCGATGAAGCCGAGGTCGGCGTCGCCGCTGCGCACGGCCTCCACCACGGCCACGCTGTTCGCGGCCGTCAGCTCGATGCGGATGCCGGGCTCGGCGGCACGCAGCGCCGTGAGCCACGCGGGGGCGAGATGCTCGGCGACGGTCATGCTCGCCGCGACGCGCACACTCCCGGCGGAGGCGGGTCGCAGCGCCCGCGCCGCCGAGGCGAACCGCTCGACGGCGGCGAGCAGGTCGGTCGCCCATTCGACGACGAGCGCACCCTCGTCGGTGGTCCGCGTGCCGTGCGAGGTGCGCGCGAGGAGCGGGAGGCCGAGTTCGCGCTCGAGGGCGGCCATGCGGGCCGAGGCGGCCTGCTGCGAGACCCCTGCCGCGCGGGCCGCCGCGGAGAGACTCCCCGCCGACGCGACGCCGACGAGCAGCCGGAGGCTGTCGAGATCGGGTTCGCTCATACGGCTCCAGACACAAAGGACGGTTGTGGCGTCTCCACCGTAGACCCGCAGAGGCCACGAGCCGCCCGCGCGGCGCACATCCGTTCAAGACCCGGGTCGCCCGCGGGCGCGATCCTGAGACCATGCACGTGGACACCGCTTCCCCCGTCGGCTTCGCCGGCCTCGGGATCATGGGCCGGCCGATGGCGTCGAACCTGCTGGCCGCCGGCGTCGATCTGGTCGTCTGGAACCGCTCGCCCGGTCCCGCCGCCGAGCTCGCCGGGCTCGGCGCCACGGTCGCCCGGAATGTCGACGACCTGTTCGCGCGCTGCCGCACGATCATCCTGATGCTCGCGACGGAGGCGGCGATCGACGGGGTGCTCGACCGCGGCGGCTCCGGCTTCGGCATGCGCGTCGCAGGCCGCATCATCGTGCAGATGGGCACCGTCGCGCCCGACTACTCGCAGGCGCTGGCCGACGACATCGCCGCCGCAGGCGGGTCGTACGTCGAGGCCCCGGTCTCCGGCTCCCGCATCCCGGCGGAAGAGGGCACCCTCGTCGCGATGCTCGCCGGCCCGGACGACGCGGTGGCCGCGGTCGCACTACTCGTCGACGCGATGTGCGCCCAGCGCTTCGCGTGCGGCGCGGTGCCCGGGGCGATCACGATGAAGCTCGCGGTCAACACCTTCCTGATCACGATGGTGACCGGCCTCGCCGAGGCGTTCCACTTCGCCGAGTCGACCGGAGGGGATGTGCGCGTGCTGCGGGAGGTGCTCGACGCGGGCCCGATGGCCTCGGCGGTGTCACGCGGCAAGGCGGCCAAGCTCGTCGACGGCGATTTCTCGCCGCAGGCGGCGATCGCGGACGTGCTCAAGAACGCGACCCTGATCGAGGATGCCGCTCTCGCGGCCGGCTCGGCGCATCCGCTCATCGGAGCGTGCCGCGAGCTGTTCGCCGAGACCGCCGCCGAGCACGCCGATCAGGACATGGCCGCCGTGATCACCGCCCTGCGAGGACGGCGTCGCGCCAGCGGCCGGGAGACACCCCCTGGGTCTCCCGGAACACCCGCGTCAGGTGCGCCTGGTCGCTGAACCCTGCCGCGGCCGCGGTGTCGGCGAGCGCCCACCCGTCGGCGAGCATCCGGCGCGCTGCCCGGACGCGGCTGGCCGAGCGGTAGCGGCTCGGGCTCGTGCCGAGCGCGGTGGAGAACTGCCGGGCCAGTTCCCAGCGGCTGAGCCCCGAGAGCCCCTCCAGCTGCGCGGCGTTCCAGCCGGACTCCGGTTCGTCCCGGAGCGCTCGTGCGACCCGCATCACGGCGGGGAGGTCCACCCGCTTCGACCAGGACGGCGACGGCCCTCCCGCCGCCGTCACGAGCACGCGGGCCAGCGCTGCCACGATCTCCGCCTCCTGCAGATCGTCGCCCGCGGCCGACCAGCGCGCCACCGTGTCCGCGCCGGGGAGCGGGAGCCGATCGGGCCGGGCGATCGGATCCGTCACGAAGGGGAGCCCGCGCACTCCCCCCGCCTCCCGGATCGCCGCCGGGTCGACGTAGAAGATCCGGTAGGCGATGCCGTGCGCGTCGCCGGGCATCCCGTCGTGCAGCTCGCCCGGGTGCAGGATGTGCCACTGACCGGCGAGCCCCGCGTGGTGCTCGCCGCGATAGTAGAAGCGCTGCACGCCGGAGAGGGTCACGCCGATCCCGTAGGTCTCGTGGCGGTGCCGCGCGAATCCGACGCCGTCGAGCGTGACGTCCCACGTCTCCACGGCGTCGCCGGCCGACCGCTGACGGAAGCCGAAGCCCGCCGGCGCCGGCGCCCCGCTCGACGGCCCTTCGCTCATGGTGCAGCGAGCCTACGCGATGACCGGCCCGGGAGGGGCGTCAGCCGCCGATCACCCGCGCCCGGCCGGCGAGGTAGCCGAAGACGGCCAGCACCGCGAGGAGCCCGACGAGGACGGCCAGCGCGGGCGTCCACGAGCCCGTCGCGTCGTGCAGGGCGCCCGCCGCGATGGGGCCGGCCGCTGCCAGCACGTAGCCGACGCACTGCGCCATGCCCGACAGGGCCGCGGCCTGGTCGTGGTGGCGGGTGCGCAGCCCGAAGAACGAGAGCGCCAGCACGATGCTCGATCCGCCGGCGAGGCCGGCCATGCTCGCCCACACGCCGCCCAGCTGCGGGGCGAGCAGCACGCCGAGCGCGGCGAGCGCGAAGAGCGTCGGTCCCGCGACGGCCAAAAGTCGCTGATCGCGGAAGCGTGGGATGAGCGTCGATGCGAGCAGGCTGCCACCGATGCCGAAGGCGTTGAGCAGCAGTTGGTGCACTCCTGCCGCCGCGGCATCCACGCCGGCCGCGCCCTCGATCGACGGCAGCCAGGTGATGAAGACGTAGAAGCCGATCGACTGCAGCCCCATGAAGGCGGTCACCTGCCAGCCGATGGCCGTGCCCCAGGGCGACGGACCGGAGGGTGCGGGATGGTGCGGTTCGGGCAGCGCGACGTCGTCCTCCGCCGCCGCCGGAACGACAGTGCGACGGCGCAGCTGGGGCAGCATGACGGCGAGGGCGATGAGGGCGAGACCCGCCCACATCCCGAGCGGAAGGCGCCAGCCCCACGCGGTGAGGGCGGCGACCGGTACCGCGGCACCCGCCGCGAGCGCGGCGAAGGAGGCCTGCACGGCCGAGTACGCGCCGGTGACCTGCCCGATGCGGGTCGGGAAGTCGCGCTTCACGAGAGCGGGGAGCACGACGTTCAGGATCGCGATGGCGACACCGAGCAGTGCCGTCCCGATCCACAGCAGGGGCAGCCCGGGGAGCGATCGCACGACGAGCCCGACGGCGAGCCCGGCGAGTGCGACGCCGAGTGCGCGTTCGAGGCCGATGCGGCGGGCGAGCGCCGGGGCGAACGGCGACACGAACGCGAAGGCGAGCAGCGGGAGGCTGATCAGGATGGACGCCGTCAGCGACGACAGTCCCAGATCGTGCTGCAGCTCGGCGAGCACCGGACCGACGGTCGTGATTCCCGCGCGGAGGTTGCCTGCCACGAGCAGCAGGCCCGCGATGACGAGGGCGGGGCGGAGGGGGCGGGCGGCCGACGTGCGCACGGAGGGCTGAGCGGCGGTCGGACGGGTCTCGGTGCTCATCGGGCGGACTCCTCGTCCTGGTCGGGGGCGGGGAGGGAGCCGACCGGTTCCGTGGGCTCCATCTCCGTCGCTTCCGGCTCGAAGCCGGCCTGCTCGTGCGCAGCGTGCACCATCCGCTCGGCCGCGGCGGCGGCGGCCTCCGGATCGCGGGCCGCGATCGCCGCCACCAGTTCGACGTGGGTCGCGTCGATCCGGGCGATGTCGGCGGCGAGCGCCGCGAGGTCGACCTCCGGCGAGTCCAGGTGCAGGAGCGCCTGGTCGTTCCCGCCCGCGCCGCGGTAGAGCTCGGCGAGCAGGACATTGCCCGACGCCTCGAAGACCGCCCGATGGAACCGGCGGTCCGCTTCGGCGTAGGCCGGCGCGTCGCCGGTGGCGAGAGCGGCTGCCCGCGCGGCCAGGGCCTCGGCGAGCACCTCCCGCTGCCCCGGCGTCGCCCGGACCGCGGCCAGCCGAGCGCCCTCGCGCTCCAGCAGCAGCCGCACCTCGAGCACGTCCGCGATGCGGTCGTGCTCGAGACGGCGGGCCAGCGCGGGGGCCAGGTCGCTGGTCGCCACGACGAACGTGCCGTAGCCGGCGCGGGCGCCGAGCATGCCGGCGTGGACGAGCGAGCGGACGGCCTCCCGCACGCACCCGCGGCTGACGTCGAACTCCTGCGCGAGGTCGACCTCGGTGGGCAGCAGGGTGCCGACCGGGAACTCACCATCGGCGATGCGCTGGCGGAGCTGGATGGCGATGCGCTCGGAGAGCGGCACGTTCGGAGCGAGACGAGGCATGTCCGCCACGCTAGCAGCAAATGACCAAATGTCGGACAAAGTTTGCCGAAGCGGCAAACCGGGTCTCTACTCGCCCTGCGCCACCATCCATCCAAGGCGCCGCCGAACCGCGCGGACAGCCTCGGACGGCCAGCCCGGCCACCCCGGGGCGAGGAACTCCTCGGCGAGATCGAGGATGCCGCGGGCCGCGGCCTCGGGTTCGCGGGCGAGCACCTCGGCGAGCCGCGCCGACTCCCGGGGGAGGACGGCCTCGATTCGGCGCCGACCGTCGAAGCCATCCGGATGTGCCGCCCCCGGCGTTCGCACGATCAGCAGATCGATGAGCGTGAGGGCGGCCTCCGACCGGATGACGTCCCCTCCGCTCAGAGCCTCGCCGCGCCGCACTCGCCCCACTCCTACGAGAAGCTCGACCAGAAGTACGACGGCCGCCGTTTCCGCCCCGGCCACGACGCGCAGACGTGTGGCGAGACGAGCGGCATCGAGAGCAGGAGTCACGACTCCCGTGTCGTAGACGATCGCGGCACGGGTCACGGGGAAGCTCTCGAAGCCCGCAGGATCCGTCACAGCGAACTCGAGGACCCGCCCGTCGGCGAAGAGCGCCGTGAAGCCGTCATGCCATTCGCGAGCGACCGCGACGATCTCGGCGGAGTCTGGCAGCCAGGCCGGATCCTCGCGCAGCTCATCCACGGACCCCGGTGTCGCGAGCACCGCGATGTCGTGATCGGACCACGCGTCGATTCGCTCCCTTTCGGCGCCGGAGCCGAGCAGCACGACCCCGAGCACGCGGGCGTCGTCACGGGCCCATGCCACCAGGCGCCGCGTGTAGGCGTCGAACGCCTCGATCGGCCCCACGGCGCTTCCGGGCGCCGTCGTCCCGGTCACCGAACGCCCCGGAACACCTCGATCAGCTCGGCCGGCGCTCCCTCCGCTGCGAAGACCGGGATCCGGTCGATCGGTGTCGCCGCGTCGATGCGCGTGCCGCCCTCGTGCGTGTCACCCGTCCAGACGTCCGTCCAACGCCCGTCCGGCAGGTAGACCGGCCAGGTGCCGGCGCCCTCGGCGAGCACAGGGGCGACGAGGAGGTCGGAGCCGAGCATCCACTGCGGCTCGGTGCGCCATACCTCGGCATCGTGCGGATGATCGAAGTAGAGCGGGCGCATGAGAGGGGAGTCGGTACGGACCGACACGGCCGCCTGCTCCCGCAGGTAGGGCACGAGGCGCTCGCGGAGCCCGACGAGGCTGCGGACGATCGGGAGGACCCGTTCGTCGCCGGTGCGCTCCGCGATGTTCCACGGGGTCCGGTCGCGCGACGGCGAGCGGTGGTGGTTGAACTCGGAGTGGTACTGCATGATCGGCACGAACACGCTTGCGGCCATGGACCGCAGGTAGAGTTCGGCGGTCGGGATGTCGCCCGAGAACCCGGCAATGTCCCACCCCCAGTAGACGATTCCGCTCGCCGCTGCGGAGAGGCCCGCGTTCATCGACCAGCGGAAGGCGTCCCAGGTGGAGTTCTCGTCCCCGGCCCAGAACGCCCCGTGCGCCTGGGAACCCGTGAAACCGGCCCTGCTGAACGTGACGGGCGCCTTGCCGGCCGAGCGCAGCAGCTCGCCGTACGCGGCGGCGTATGCCACCGGGAAGGTGTTGTTCTTCTCGTCGCCGAGGCGCCCGTCGAGGTAGAGGAGCTCGGCGCCCCAGGCGTGCTCTCCGCCGTCGGTCTTGAAGCCGTCGACCCCGACCTCTTCGACCAGGTACCGTCGCTTCTCGGTCCACCAGCGTGCCGCCCGCTCATCGGTGAGATCGGGCATGAGGGAGAGCGGAAACCACCAACCGCGGTTGCGATAAGGCCGCGGACGCCCCGACGGGGAGGGCTCGCGAATGAGCACGTCCTCCCGGATCGCGGCCTCGGCGTCCGCTGCAGCCTGTCCGGCCGGGTGCGGGCGCATCTTGAGCAACGGGATCTGCCACAGGTGCAGGCGGATGTCGCGCGCGTGAAGCTCGTCGGTCATGACCTTCGGGTCGGGCCACGCGCCGTCGGCCGGGAATTCGAAGTCTGAGAGCCGGTGCGGAGCGCCGTCGTCCGTCACGGTGTACCGGGCGTCGCGGAAGGCGGTGAACGTGCTCTCGTCGCTCCACGCCTCGATCACGACCGACCCGACCGGGATTCCGTGCTCGCGGTGGAGGTCCATCTGACGCATGACCTCGGCCTGCGTGTTCCACTCGTTGCCACTCGCCCACAGCCGGAACACCCAGTCCGGCAGCTCTTCGGCGCGGCCGGCCCCGTCGAGGAATCCGCTCAGCACCTCGACCGGCGATCCGTCGAAGAACCGCACCGGGAGCACGCCGTCCGGTCCGGTCTCGGCTTCGATCGTCGCCACGCCCGTCTCGGCCTCGCCGAAGTCGAACCAGACGCGACGGGACGTGTCGACGTGGAATCCCCACCCCGTGCCGCCCACCACGTGCGCGAACGGCATCGGCAGGTAGGTCTTCCGCTCGGCGCCCTGGCTCTTGTACTGCTCGAAGACGACGGAGTCGAGGGAGGCGCCGGCATGGTCGAGGGCATCGAACCGCTCGCCGAGACCGGTGACGTGCTCCCCCGCGCCCAGCGGCATCGCGAACCGCGCCCGGTGGATGCGCTCTCCGTCGTCGAACACGGCGATGGACCCGGCGACGACCCGGGAGACCCCCGAGACCACCAGGGCGTCGTCGGCGGAGCGCCAGGCGGCGGCCCGGAACGCGAACCAGCGCGTGCGCTCGGTGCGCCCGTCCTCGTGGACGGCGGTGAACCGGTAGCGATAGGTGGACCCCGCCTCGAGCGTCGGCGTGGTCGTCTGCCAGCCGCCCGCCGCACGCGCCAGTCGCGCCTGCGCCGAGGCGAGGTGCCCGCCGTCGCTGACCCGGCCGCGGGAGGTCGTGGCCACGCGTTCGAGCGGGAGCTCGACGGTCTCGGCGGCGCCGGCATCCGGCGTCCGAATGAGTTCGACCGACACCGCGGTCATCGACGCGTCGGCGCGCACGCCCAGCGTCGCGACGCCCCCGGCCTCGGGGACGACCGGCCAGCGCTGCTCGGTATCGACGGAGTACGGATGGCCGGAGCCGGCGGGGCGGTGGCGGATCATCGGGCGGGTCCTTCCTGGACGAGTTCGGTGACGAGGAGTGCGGGACGGGCGTCGAGCGCCGCCCCCAGGCGCAGGAGCATCGCGTGGCTCCAGAGCAGCGGTGTCGCGACGGGCCCCCAGCGGTCGACCCACTCCTGCTTCATGCGCGGAGCGATCAGGTGACGGTCGACCTGCTCGGGCAGCGCGAGCTCGGCGGTCGCGGTGCTCGCCGCCCACTCGTACAGCTCGGCCGCGCGGTCCCGGTCGCCGGCGGCGAGCTGCGCGAGGCCGAGGAAGCAGCTGAGCAGGGGCCACTGGCCTCCGCCGAAGAAGGTGTCGCCGAGGTAGCGGTGCATCCCCCCGTCGACGGTGAGGTGCCTCTCCAGCAGATCGATGGTGGCCGCACCGAGTCCGGAGCCCGGCTCGACGAACCCGAGCGGCGCGAGGGCAGCGGCGAGGCTGCCGTCGACGGCGGTGCTGCCCAGCCACTTGAGGAGATGTCCGTCCTGGACGCCCTCGGCGACGACGAGCGACCGGATGCCGTCGGCGGCTGCACGGGTGTCGGCCTCGCGTGCCTGGTCGAGGAGGCCCGCGTCGGCGGCGGCGCCGAGGCCGGCCGCCACGCACGCGAGGGTCGAGACGTGCACGTGCTCGCTGTGCTCCTCCCACCAGTCGTAACACGGGCGCTGCCACGAGGCGACGAGGTAGTCGACGGTGAGCTCGACCGCGTCCCGCCACGGCGAGAGATCGGTCCCGTGTCGACGGCCGTGCTCGACCAGGGCCCACAGCCAGGTCCCGTAGCCGTCGAGCTGGAAGTCCCACCATTCGTCCGTGCCGTCGCGGCCGTCGAAGGTGAAGCGCGCCGGCAGCATCCGCGACCCCGTCGGAGGCCGGCCGGCGGCGGTCTCCGCCACGATCCACCGGATGTGGTCGGCCCGCGCGCGCAGCACGCCGGCGCACCAGTCGAAGAACCGCTCGGCCGACGCGGCCTCCCCGGCGGCGGACACGCCGTCGGCGATGAACGCGCCGTCGCGGAACCAGCAGTAGCCGGCGTAGGCGGAGAAGGACGGGCTGGCCGGGTAGGCGCCCTCGGGCGTCTGCAGGCCGGTGATCAGAGCGAGACTGTGCTCGGCGAGGGGGGATGCGGTATAGCGGGGCACGAGAGGCTCTTCCGTCGTCGGGGCGGTGTTCGGAGTGGGTCGGAGGCGGATCGGCCGCGCCCTCCGCGGGAAGGCGGGAGGCGCGGCCGGTCCGCCGCTGCGCTACTTCAGCAGTGCCGTGACCTGGTCGGCCGTGGTCGGGATGGCGTCCGCCGTCTTCTGACGACCCGCCGCGATCTCACCGAGGGCGTTGGTCACGTCGTCCTGGATCTTCTGCGAGTTCGCGCCCAGCTGCGGGGCGACGGCGACCTTCTCGAGCGAGTCGAAGACGGCCTGGCGGTTCGCCGGCGCACCGGCGGTGAGGTACGGCTTCAGGAGGGAGTCGTCGCTGATCGCGGGCAGCTCCCAGCCGGCCTTGAGGCGCACGTCCACCATCTCCTTGGAGCTGGAGAGGTAGTCGGCCCACTTCTGGGCGGCCGCCTTGACCTTCGCATCCTTGGAGACGACGACCGCGTTCGAGAAGGTCGCGCTGGCCTTCTGCGTGTCGCCCGGCTCCACCTGCACGTCCCAGCCGAACGGCAGGTCGCCGAGCGTGCTGAACATCCAGATGCCGGTGTGCCACATGGCGAGCTTGCCGTCCTTGAACAGGTTGGTGTCGAAGTCGGCGGTGCCCGCACCATCGGCCGCGGTCGGCATGACCGTGCCCGACTTGCCGGCGATCCAGTCGGCGGCCGCGGTGCCGGCCTGGTCGTCGAAGGCGGCCTTCTTGCCGTCGTCGCTCAGGAACTGACCGCCGGCCTGCTGCACGGCCTTGTAGTACTCGTTGTAGCTGATCGGCTGGTAGTCGCCCCAGACGCCCGCCGCCTTGTCGGTGAGCTTCTCGGCCGCGGCCTTCTCGTCGGCCCAGGTCCAGTCCTTCGTCGGGTAGGCGACGCCCGCCTTGTCGAAGAGCTCCTTGTTGTAGAAGAGGACGACGTTCGAGAACGAGGTCGGCAGGCCGTATTGCTTGCCGTCCGTCTTGTAGGTGTCGAGCACCGAGGTGCGGTACTTCGAGGCGTCGACCCCGTCGAGCGGGGCGAGCACGCCGTCCGCCGCGTAGGTCGCGTAGCTGCCCGCGTCGACGTCGAACACGTCGGACTGCGTGCCGGCCGACAGATCGGTCTGCAGCTTCGTGAAGTAGTTGGCGTAGTCGGTGGTGGTGACCTTGACGGTGATGTCCGGGTTCGCCTTCTCGAATGCGTCGACGATGGCCTGGAGGTTCTTCTCGTTGCCGCCGTTCGAGATGAAGTTCGAGTAGGTGACGGTGGTCTTGCCGCCGTCGGACCCGCTGGAGGACGAGCAGCCGGCCAGGCCGACCGCGGCGAGGGCCGCGACAGCGACCGTCGCGACGAGTGACTTCTTCATGTGAGTGCGATCTCCTTCGATGCAGGGGGTTCGGGTGAGGTGGTGGTGAAGGGAGGCCGGGGCTACTTGAGCCCCGTCCCGGCGACGCCCTGGACGATGTACTTCTGGGCGAAGACGTAGAGCGCGAACATGGGCAGGATGCTGATGACCGAACCGGCCATGAGCACGTCCCACTGGGTCGAGTACTGCCCCTGCAGACTGGCCAGGGCGACCGGCAGGGTCTGCATGAGCGGGTCGCGCAGGATGATGAGCGGCCACAGGAAGCTGTTCCAGGTGTTGAGGAAGCCGAACACCGCGAGCGTCGCCAGGGCCGGCCGCACGAGCGGCAGCACGATCTGGAAGAAGACCCGGAAGTGTCCGGCGCCGTCGAGCGTCGCCGCCTGGTCGAGCTCGTACGGCACCGTGCTCATCGCCTGGCGCAGCAAGAACACCCCGAACGCGGACGCGATGGTCGGCAGGATGGCGCCGGCATAGGTGTTGATCAGCCCCAGCGACTTCATCTCCACGAACAGCGGCACGATCAGCACCTGGAACGGGATCATCATCGTCGCGAGGTAGAGCAGGAAGATCGCACCCCGTCCGCGGAAGGGCATCCGGGCGAACACATACGCGGCCATCGAGCTCGTGATGAGCTGGAACACCGTGCTCACCACGGCGATCACGAGCGAGTTGACGATCACCTGGCCGAACGGCACCCGCTCGAACAGCTGCACATAGGGCGCCAGCGACGGGTTGTCGGGGATGAGCTTCGGCGTCGTGGTCAGGCTGGCGCCTGGGCTGATCGACGTCACGACCGTCCAGACGAACGGGAAGATCATGATCAGCGCGCCGACGATGAGCGCGAGGTACAGCAGGACCCTGCCGGTGGGCTTACGCATAGTTCACCCACTTCTTCTGACCGTAGAACTGGACCAGGGTGACCACGAGGATGACGAGGAAGAGCAGCCACGACAGCGCGGAGGCCATGCCCGCCTGGCCGTAGCGGAAGGTGAGGTCGTAGACCTGCTGCACGACGACCTGGCTCGAGTTGTTCGGACCGCCGCCGGTCATCACGTACACCTGGTCGAAGACCTGGAAGCCGTTGATCAGCGAGAGCACGATCACGAAGAAGGTGGAGGGCGAGAGCATCGGGAGGGTGATGCTGAACAGGCGGCGCCACCATCCCGCGCCATCGATCTCGGCAGCCTCGTAGAGGTCCTGGTTGATGGTCTGCAGACCGGCCAGCAGGATGACCATGACGAAGCCGAGGTCCTTCCAGGCCGAGGCCAGGATGATCGACGGCATCGACCACGCCGGGTCGGTCCACCAGCCCGGGCCGTCGATCCCGACCAGGCCGAGCACGTAGTTGACGACGCCGACGCTCGGGTTGAGCAGCCAGCGCCAGACCAGGGCGACGACCACCCAGCTCGTCACGACCGGGAGGAAGTAGACGCCGCGCAGGAGCGCCCGCCCCTTGAGCCTGGCGTTGAGCGCAAGGGCGAGGCTCAGGCCGCCCACGTAGACCAGCGGCAGGTAGCCGACGATGTAGTAGAGCGTGTGCAGGAACGCCTGCTGCGTGCCCGGGTCGCTGACCAGGTGGGCGTAGTTGTCGAACCCGACCCACTTCATGTCGCCGATCAGGTTCCACTGGTGCAGGCTGGTCCACGCCGCCGAGAGCATCGGCCCGATGACGAACGCGAGCAGGGGGATGAGGCTGGGGAGCAGGAAGACGGCGACCGTCAGGGCGTAGCCCCAGCGGCGCCGGCCGCGACGGGCACCGGGCCGGGAGCCGGCTTTGCCGCGGGCGGGCGGCCTCGGCGACGCGAGGGTGTCGGGCCGCAGGTTCGTCACGGCCATCAGCGCGCTCCCGCCGTGGACACGAAGCGTTCGCGGACGAGACGACCTTGCTCGCCGGCGACGCCTTCTGCGTCGAACGGCGTCGCGAGCACGAGGGCCGCGGCACCCTGGGCCCAGCGGTCGTCCTGCCAGGTCTCCACGGCGACGGCGACCCCGCGCTTGCCGGGGACGAGGGCGGCGCGCAGAGCGGGTTCGAACCCGGGAGCCCAGTGCGACCACGCCTCGACGCCCTCACCGAGGAGCACGACCAGTTCCGGGTCGAGCACGTTCACCACTCCGGCGAGTGCGCGCCCGAGCCGATGGCCCGCCTCGGCGTACAGCGTCTGGGCCCGGACATCGCCGCCGTCTGCCGCCGCGCGCAGCTCATCGATCCCGTCCGAGGGAGCGATGGCGCCGGCCGCGCGGCCGGCCGTCACCAGTGCGCCCTGGCCGATGAGGGCCTCCAGGCAGCCGCGGTTGCCGCACTGACAGAGCGGGCCGTCCTCCACGACGGGCACGTGGCCCATATCGCCCGCGCCGCCTGCTCGCCCGCGCAGGATGGAGCCGCCGGCCACCACTCCGGCTCCCACGCCGTTGCCGATGGTGACCACGAGGAAGTCGTCGCAGTCGCGCCCCTGGCCGAAGAGCTTCTCGGCCACGCTGAGCGCGTTGACGTTGTTCTCGACGACGACCGGCAAGTCCAGAGCGCGGCGGAGGGTGGCGCCGAGCGGCACCTGGTTCCACTGCAGCTGGGTCGAGTCGACCACGCCGACGCCCTGCTCGACGACGGTGCCGGGCAGTCCGACTCCGATCCCGAGCGGCCCGCCGGCCTCGGCGTCGCCAGAGGCGATGAAGGTGCGGACCAGCTCCACGAGGCCGGAGACCGCCAGTGGCGACACCGCGTCGAACGCCAGCGTGGACGAGCGGAGCACCGCACCGTCGATGCCGACCTCGACGAGGGCGACGTGATCGGGTGCGACCTTGACGCCGATCGCGGTCAGGGTACGCGAGACCAGCCCCAGCATCCGCGCCGGGCGGCCGCCGCCGGAGCTCGCGTGCTCGAGCTCCTCGATCAGGCCCTCGGCGAGCAGGTCGCGGGTGAGCTGGGTGATCAATGCCGGCGAGACGCCGATGCGGCGGGCGAGCTCGGCGCGGGACGCCGGTCCGAGCGCACCGAGGTGCGCGAGGATCGCGGTGCGGTTCACGTCGGTCCGCGAGAGGGATGAGAGCGCCATCGGCCTACCTTTGTTCAGGACTAAATAAACCATAGAAGATAGACCTGAAGATGCGCAACTCCCTTTTTCGCGTGGAGCGCCGAACACAGCAGAAGAGCCCGGAGAAACACTCCGAGCTCTTCTGCGACGGGCCGCGGGCGCCGGATCAGGCGTCGATCGGCGGCACCACCTTGCGGTCCTGCGCGGGGAAGACGACCTTCTGGATGATGATGATCGCGCTGGCCGCGACCGGGATGGCGACGAGTGCGCCCAGGATCCCGCCGATCGTTCCGCCGCCGACGGCCGCGATGACGACGATCGCGCCGGGCACGGCCACCGCCTTGTTCATGATGCGGGGGCTGATGATGTACGCCTCCACCTGCATGTAGACCAGGTAGTAGATGAAGGCGACGAGCGCGGTCAGCGGCGACGCGAGCAGGCAGATCAGCGAGTTGATGATCGCGCCGATCAGCGTGCCGACGAGCGGGATGAGGGAGCCGAGGAAGGCGATCAGCGCGAGGAGGGCCGGCTGCGGCGCCCCGATGATCGTCAGGAAGATCAGGCTCAGGATGCCGTTGATCAGGGCCAGGCTCGCTTGGCCGATCACATAGCGGCCGACGGCGCCGGAGACGTCGTCCACGAGCTCCGCGAAGCGCTCGCGACGGTACTCCGGGACGAAGCGCGCGGCGATCCGCTTGATCGAGCGCAGCGACGCCATGAAGTAGAGGGTCAGGATGAGCACGATGGTCACGCCCGTGAGCCCGCCAGCGATGCCCGCGCCGACGGCGATCAGGCCGCCTCCGATGGTCGCGAGGTTGCCCGGGTCCTTGAAGAAGTTGAGCACGCCGTCGAGGCCCTGCTGGATGCTGTCCCCGTACTGGCGGGTGACGTCCTTGTACCAGCCGCTCTTGATGATGTCGTCGATCGTCGTCGGCAGGGTCTGGACGAGGTGCGAGATCTGCTGCACCAGCACCGGCACGATCGCGAGGATGATGCCCGCGAAGACGAGGATCACCACGGCGACCACGATGCTGATGGCGGCGCCGCGCGGCAGCTTGCGTTCGATGAACGACACGATGGGGTCGAGCCCGAGCGCCAGGAAGAGCGCGAGCCCGATGTAGACGAGCACGGTCGAGAGCTGGCCGATGACGGCGCCGATCAGCAGGGCGACGAGCACCCCGAGCGCTCCGACCAGCCCGAACGTGAACGGATGGATGTGGTGCAGCCCGCCCCGGACGGGCGCACCGCCCGGCGCCGCGGAACCCGCCACCGCGTCCGGATCGCTTCTGCGCTTCATGTCCCCTGCCTTCGACGCGGGTGGTCGGTCCCCCGGAGCCGCCCGCACGGATTCCGGACCACGAACGTACCACTGCGGTCCGTCGCGGTCGCGGGGGTTGCACATGCCGTGACGTTCACGTTATGGCGGTCAACGGACGGTGATGTAGGCGGCGTAGCCCGCACAGGATCCCGTGCCGTCCTTCCCGCAGTCGTCCATCGGACTCCCGGTGACCGACACGACGGCCTCACCGCGAGGAAGATCCGCCGGGATCGGGATGGGGATGCTGAAGCTCCCGTCGCGGGCGACCTGCACCTCCACCTCGCTCGTCCGCGTCTCGCGCACGCCGACCGTGATGCGATAGGTGTGCCCGTCGGCGTACGCGAGGTCGCAGTCTGCTGGCGGACTCGAGACGGTCAGCGATCCGCCGGGCTGGACCTCGGCGGGTGCGACGACCAGCGGCGCCGGGAGGCACGGTGGAGGGCCGATCCGCACGGCCGAACCGCAGCCCGCGAGAGCGAGCGCGATCGTCGCGGCGATGACGGCCGCAGCACTGCGCCTCCCCCAGCGCGCCCGGCTTCCCTTGCTTCCCCTGCATCCCCCGCTTCCCCGGCCGTCCATGGACCGGATACTAACGGGGCGCGGACTCCCCGGCACTCGTCGCTGCGGCCGGACGCCGGAGCAGCCGCATCGCGATCACGACTGCGATGATCGTGAAGAGCGCGCCGATGCCGATGTCGACCCACTCGCGACGGGTCAGCACCGTGTGGGACGGCACCTTCGTGGTCGAGAGGCCGTGGTCGATGCCCGGCGCCCCGACCAGGGCGAACGCCACCACGGCGACGACCAGCGCGAACGGGACGACGCACCAGAGGGCCCGGACGGTTCTCGCGGACATCGTTCCTCCGTTCTCGACGAGGGCTCGACCCGGCGATCAGCCGGGCAGGATACGGGTGAAGTGGTGTGCGACGCCCTGCCAGACCGTGGTGATGGACACGTCGCGGCCGACGTCGGGTGCATGGATCAGCGTACCGTCGCCGAGGTAGATGCCGATGTGCTCCTCATCGTCGAAGACGACCAGGTCACCCGGCTTCGCCTTGGACTCGGGGATCACCGTGCCGGCGTCGTCCTGCAGGTGGACGAGATGCCCGAGGGATATGCCCGCAGCGGCATACGCCTCCATCACGAGACCGGAGCAGTCGATACCGCTGTGCGAGGCCCCGCCCAGCACGTACGGCGTGCCCAGGTATGAGAGCGCGGCGTTCACGATCGCGGCGCGCGCTCCTCCTGCGGCGAGCGCGTCCATGATGGCGGATGCGGCCTGGTCGCCTGCGGCGCCGCCCTCGGACTGCACCACCCCGGCCAGCGCCGACGCGACCGGCGTGTCACGTCTGATGGTGGAGGCGGCGAATCGCGCGAGCGCCAGGTGCTGGCTGTTCGTCTGGCTCCCGCCCGAGGCACTCGCGGCGGCCAGCGTGGCGTCGACGAGGGCGGTGGCGGAGGTCGCGGCGTCGGCGGGCGGCACGACGGCGACCACGCCGATCAGCGCGAGTGCGGCCGCTGAGGCGGTGAAGGCGGCTGCCCGTCCGGTGCGGTGGCGGTTCTCGACCGGGAGCGGGCTGCGCGATCGTTCGGTGCGCGGTCGTTCGTCGTGCCGTCGCCCCTGCCGGGAGCTCCCGGCGTCGATCCGATGGCGCGCTCGTCCGCTCGTGGCCATCCCGTTCCTTCCGCGTCATCCCCGTGAGTGCGTGCTCCCGGTGCAGACCGGACCCCGACCCGATCGAGCCTAGGCGGGCCACTCTGGGCGGCACCGGCGAACGGCGCGGCTGCGGGTTCGGGTTCTCTCAGGTCGCTGAGGATGCTCGCGGGAACGCCCACGACGGGTGCCCGATGAACAATGCGATGGTGGAGGACTCTGGAAATCGAACCAGACGAGTCGCCCCGATAGGCGAGTCCCCCCGATGTCGGGCCACGCTACCGCGCCGGAGCGCGCGCAGCCAGGCCCGACAGGCGGATCAGCGGGATTCGTTCAGGAAACGCGTGGTCTCCTGCGCGATCTCGGCCGACAGCGTGTGATGCAGGTAGTGCTCGCCCGCCATCGAGACGACCTCGCCGCGGTCGACGCTCGCCGCCTGCTCCTCGTGCAGCGGCATCCAGCCCGCCACATCGGTGTTGTCGTCCTGCACGAACAGCAGCACCGGCAGATCGCGCGGGAACGAGAGCCTCTGGGCGTCGTGGAAGTTCTGCGAGAAGTGCTCGGTCTCGTTCACGTAGGTGGGGCTGAGGCTGTTGCGCTGGGACAGGATGTTCATCTGCTTCTTCGCCTCGTCGCTGAACGGGAGTCCGGCGTACGGGTCGGAGACGCTCGTCAACACCCGCATCAGCCCCAGGGACTTCGCCGCCTGCATCGCGCCGATCGGCAGCCCGTCGTCCATGCCGGGCTGGGTCGGCACACTGGAGTCGATGCCGACGAAGGCCTGCACCTCGTCGCGGTAGAGGTTGACGTACTCGAGGCCGTAGATGCCGGCGATGGAGTGACCCATCAGCACGTAGCGGTGGATGTCGAGAGCGCCGAGCGCGTCGTGCACCTCGGCGGCGATATTGGCGGAGGTGCGTGGACGATCGGTCTGGTCGCTGAGGCCGTAACCGAACGGCTCGACGACGACGACGCGGTAGTCCGCGTCGAGCTTCTCGGTCAGCGGCGCGAAGTCGAGCGCGGGAGCGGCTGTGCCGAAGCCCGGCAGCAGCACGATGGTCTGCTCGCCGCTGCCGCTGACGACGACATTCATCTTCTTGCCGTCGACATCGACCTTCCGGCCGTACGAGGTGATCTCCCCCTCTTCTGCGGAGGTCGCGACCGCGTTGGTGATCGAGGTCGCCGCGAGTGCGAGGCCGATCGCGGCCACAAGGCCTGCAAGGGAGAACGCGGTCGCTTTGAGAGCTCTGCGCGACCGTCGTTTCGGCTGGGTCTGTCGCGGGCCGGTGGCCGCGGGCGGGGTGGTGGGAGGGGTGGTGGGTGGTCCGGATCCGTCGGAGCGGTTCGTCATGCCTCCACGCTAGGAGGGCCGGCCCGGCGGCGGATCGGGCGCGGGTACCAGCGCCGTGGCCGGGCATGGTCCCGCGGGACCATCTTCGGTCTCAGACCGCGCGCACCCGGTTGTTCCGTGCGTCATGGGTGAGCGCGACCAGGCCGAGCTCCTCGAGGAGCGGCGGGAGGTACATCCCGAACCGTCCGCGATAGCCCGAGCGGAGCCCGTACCAGCCGCCGACCGGGTTCGATTCCGATCGGCCCCACGCCTCGACGGTGCCCTCCGCGGCGGTCTTCTGCTCGTCCGCAGCGCCGAGCGGCACCCAGTCGCCCTGCTCGCGCAGCCAGGCGGCGAGGTCGTCTACGGCGCTCGCGCGATAGCGCAGTGTCGTCGATCCGACCTGGCAGACGAGCGCCGGCGGATCGGCGTCGTCCTCCCGCCACATGCGGTACTCGCTCGACCCCGGCGCGGTCGTCAGGATCCACGGGTCGTCCTTGGTTCCCTCGGGCATGGCAGCCTCCTCGCGCCCGCTGCACGGGGTCGCAGGTCACGGCATCGGGACCGGCGCGGGCGTCTTCCTCTCAGTATGCCTGCGGGCGGTCGACAGCACCCTCCCCCTTCTGCGCCCGCGGATCACATCGCGTGGCAGACGATCTCGTCGATGTGCGCGTAGGGATGGGTGGAGGCCGTGTCGATCGGCGCGTACGTGTACGTGACGCCCGCCTCGAGGGGCGCGGTGTCCGTGAGGAGGTCCTCGGACTCGCCTCCCGGGGTGTCCGAGAAGCCCACCACGATCTTCGCCGCCGGGCAGTCCTGCGGGGAGTCGAGGAAGAACGTCCAGCCCTCGCCCGAGTAGCGCACGGTGACCCCGTCGAGCACGTCGCCCGCACTGCCTGCGTCCGTGGAGGCCGAGTGCTGCGGCGCGAGAGCGCCGGAGAGGCCGCCGGCCGCGAACCCGGCGATCGCGGTGATCGCGACGACGAGCACCCCCAGCACGGCCACGCCGCCGAGGACGATCCCGACGACGGCACCGGCCGGGAGGCCGCGCCGCGGAGGAGTCGCGACGGGTGGACGCATCCCTTGCGCCGAGGCCGCCGACGGTGCGGGAACGCGGCCGCGGGAGCGCAGCAGCACCTCGCGCGCCTGGGTGAGTGCGGCGATCCCGGCGTGATCGTCGGGATCGTGCGTCTGGACGCACAACTGGTACATGCGCTGGATGTCGTCGACGGAGGCGGCCGGGTGCACGCCGAGGAGGAACGCGGCCTCTTCCGGCGAGCTCACCGCCACGGCGGTGCGGGAGAAGCGGGCGGGGTCGCGGATCGCATGGACAGATCGTGGCGATCAACCGTCTACGGTGTCAAATCGCGCCGATCGAGGCCCTTCACCCGCGCAACCCCCGCGATCTGCGTGTTGAACGGGAGGAACGGCGTGTGGATGCGGTACCTCTCGACCGTCACGCCGGCGAAGCCGGCCGCGCGCACGGCACCCTCGAGGTCGCGCTCGCACGAGCAGCCCTCGAAGGTCCACGCCCACGGCCGTCGCAACAGGCGCTGCGATGCACGCGTCACCGTGCCCGGCGCGGCCACGACATGCTCGACGAACCGGAACGTGCCGCCCGGACGCAGGATGCGGCGGACCTCCGCGAGCACCGCCTCCGGTTCGCGCACGGTGCAGAGCACGAGTGAGGAGATCACCGTGTCGGCGCTCCGATCGGGCAGGCCGGTGTCCTCCGCGGTGCGCTCGCGCAGGTCGAGCTCGATCCCCTGCTGGCATGCGGCCTCGGTCAGCCGGGAATGCATGGAGCGGTTGGGTTCGACGGCGACGAGGGTGCCGCCCGAGGGCAGAAAGCGCAGGTTGGCGCCGACGCCCGAGCCGATCTCCACGACCGTGTCGGGGAGCCCCGCGAACACGCGTTGCTTGTGCGGGCGGAGGCTGCGCTGCAGGACCGGGTCCATGGCCGCGAAGAAGGCGGCGTTGAACGGTCCACGGACGGAGTGCTGCTCGAAGGTGTGCTGCGGGATGGTCTCGGTCATCACTCCAGGGTCGTCGCCGGGGGCCGTGCGGACAGGCGTGGAACCACCCCAGTTCACCAGCGGTCGGGCTGGGCGGCGTGCCAGGCGGCGATCTGCGCGCGCGAACGGAACCCGAGTCGCTGCAGGATCCGCTCCACATGACCCTCCGCCGATCGCTCCTCGATGCCCAGGCGTTCGGCGATCTGCCGGTTGGTGAGACCGTCGCCGATCAGCGCGGCGACCTCGCGCTGCCGCGCGGTCAGCATCCCGCCGCCCGTGCGCGGGGCGCGCAGCCCGAGGAAGCGCCGGATCTCCGCCACCACGGCGGCGGGGTCCCCCACCGAGGGCAGATGGGAGCGGCCGGGCAGAAGCACGAGGCGCGCGTCCGGGATGCCCGCGGCGAGCGCCTCCGCCTGCGCGGCGGGAGCGGCCCGGTCGTGCTCGCGGTGCAGGACGAGCGTCGGGGCCCTCACACGTCCGAGCAGGCCCTGCACGTCGAGCTCGTAGCTCAGTCCGAGCAGTGCCCGGGCGGTCGCGGCCGTCGAGGAGTCGCGCTGGTAGCGCCCGATCCGCGCGCGCAGCGCGGCCCCGGCGTCGGGCGCGAACACATCGGTGAGCACATCGGAGCCGAGGCCCCAATGCGACTCGACGAGCCCGAGGAGGTGCTCGCGCACGCCCGGCGACGCGACCTGCTCTCCCGTCGCCCATCCGCCGTAGAGGACGAGCCGCCGCACGGATCCGGGATGCGCGGCCGCCCAGGCGACCGCCACGAGCGCCCCCAGGGACACGCCCACCAGGTCGACCGGCTCGGATCCGAGCGTCGCGACGACGGCGTCGAGCTGCTCGAGCTCGAACGCGAGCGACGGCGGCCGGGCCGTCGACGGATTCAGCGACGACGGAACCGTCGACAGCCCGCACCCCACGCGGTCGTAGCGGACCAGCCGCGTGCCCTGCGCGAGACCCTCGTAGAAGGCGCGCTCCTCCGGCAGCTCCCACGCCCGCTCGAGATGCCCGAGCCAGCCCGAGACGTACACGACGGCGCGACCGGTGCCGGGGCCGACGGTGGCGTACGCCACCTCCGCTCCCCCGGCGGTCGCGACGCGGGCGATGCGCTGCTGCATGCGTCCATTGTGAGCCCGTGCGTACGATGCAGGCATGGTGCGCTGGGACCCGGGGCTGTACGAGACGTTCGCCGACGAGCGGGCGCGGCCGTTCCTCGACCTGACGAGCCGGCTCGGCGGGCTGAGCCCGGCCCGCATCGTCGACCTCGGGTGCGGGACGGGGGAACTGACGGCGACCCTCGCCGCGCGCTGGCCCGACGCGGAGGTGCTCGGCGTCGACTCGTCCGCCGAGATGCTCGCCGCCGCCTCCACCGCTTCTGCGCCCGCCGAGCACCCGAACCTGCGGTTCCGGCAGCAGACGATTCAGGACTGGGAGCCCGAGGCCGGCATCGACCTCGTCGTGAGCAACGCCGCGCTCCAGTGGGTGCCCGGCCATCGGGACCTGATGCGATCGTGGCTGCCCCGCCTCCGGCCGGGAGCGACGATCGCCGTGCAGATCCCCGGGAACGAGGACTCCCCCTCCCAGGTCCTGCTGAGGCAGCTCGCTGCCGAGCCGCGCTGGTCCGTCGCCCTCGACGGCGTCGGAGACGCGATCGGGCGCGTCGGGACTATGCGCGAGTACCTCGACGTCTTCCTCGAGACCGGCCATCGGGTGGAGGGGTGGGAGACCACCTACCAACACGTTCTCACCGGCGACGACGCTGTGCTCCGGTGGCTGAGCGGTACCCGTCTGCGCCCGTACCTCGCCGCGCTCGGTCCAGCGGCCGACGCGTTCCTCGACGACCTGCGCCCTCGCCTCCGCGCCGCCTACCCGAGTCGCGACGGCGCGACGGTGTTCGGGTTCTGGAGGCTGTTCGTCGTCGGGACGATCGCCGCGGGCTGACCGCACCCGCACCATCCCTCTTCCACATCAAGGCCGGGCACCGGCAGATGTGACTTTCGTTGTATGCGCCGCGACCACCCAAATGGTGAGGAGCGCTCGACAATGAGCCCATGAGCAGTGTGGTGCAGCCACGCCGGCGCGCGCTCACGGACTGCGCGTCACAGGTGGGACTGGCTTTCCTCGAGGGCCGCCCCGTCGTGATCGGCGTCTTCGCCCTCCGATTCGTCGTCGGGAGCGTGCTGGTCGCCGGAGCGGAATGGGATGCACCGCGCATCTGGGCGGCGGGCACCTCCTGGCTGCTCGCCGTCTGGGCCGTCTATCTCATCAACGGGATCAGCGACATCGAGGGCGACCGGCTCAACGGGTCGTCGCGGCCGCTGGCATCGGGCCGGCTGGCGCTGCGGCCGGCGGTCTCCATCGCCGTCACCCTGCTCGCGATCTCACTCCTGACCGCGACTCTGTTCCAGGGCCCGTTCCTGCTCGCGGTCGTGGCGTTCATCTGCCTCGGCCTCGTCTACTCGGTCGGTCCGTGGGCGGCGAAGAAGGCAGGAGTGGCGGCTCTCACGGTCGCAGCGGCCGGGGTGTTCCTCACCTACCTCGCCGCCGCCCGCATCGTCGCGGATGCGATCCCGGCCTCCGCCTTCGCCTTCGCGCTGGTCGCGGCCTCCTGGATCGCACTCGTCGGGCACACCAAGGACTTCGGCGATGTCGCCGGCGACGCGGCCGAAGGGCGACGCACCCTTCCGGTCATCCTCGGGGAGCAGCGCGCTCGCGTGCTCGTCTCCATCGGCACCGCGATCGTGTCGGGCGGCGCGACGGCGCTCGCCCTCATCGTCGAGCAGCTCCGGACCCTCCTGGTCTTCGGGATCGCCGGCCCGGTCGTGATCGTCATGCTCCTCGTCGCCCGCGGAAGCGAGCGGGGAAGCGCGAAGCGCCCGTACCGGACATTCATGACGGGCCAGTACGCTCTGAACATCGTGGCGCTACTGGGAGCGCTCGGGGGCTGAGGATCAGTGGTGATTGGAAACGACGGGGTCGCGCTGCGCGATCGCATCCTCGAGGCGCTCTACACGCGACTCGAGGCGGCGGAGAGCACGCTCGTCGCCGACGCCGAGGTGAAGGAGCAGCTGGCGGCGCAGGTCGACTGGATCCTGGACCGCACGTTCGACCGGCTGGGACGGCCCGCCGACGCGGAACGTCTCGTCACCCCGGTTCGACACGGCTCCGGCGTCGGTGAGACGCGGGCCCGCCAGAACATCCACCCCGTCGACAGCCTCAGTGCGGCGACCGAGCTCTTCGACGTGGCGTTCTCGATCATCAGCGCCGACCACGACGCCGACATCGACGCGGGCGATCTCGCCCGCGCGCTGAACTCGTCGATCATGAGCGCAGTGGTCCCCGCCTCGGTCGGCTATGTGAACGTGCTGCTGGAGCGGCTGGCGGTCGCGCACAGCGAGGAGCGCCTCGGCATCTCCCGCGAACTGCACGACCGGGTCGCTCACAGCATCGCCGCCGGACTGCAGCGCCTGCGGCTCGGCGGCATCGACGATGCATCGGACCCCCGGCTGCAAGAGGGCCTGCAGCTCTTCGGCGCAGCCCTCGACGAGACCCGTGCGATCGCCCTCGACCTGCGCCACGCCGTCGGCGACAAACGCCTCGACGAAGCGCTGCGCGACTACGTGGGAGACCTCGACGACTCGGGGCCGCCCGTCGTGACCACGGTGGAGGGGACGCCGTACCGGCTGTCGACCGGCGTGCAGGAGGAGGCCTTCATCATCGTCCGGGAGGCCGTGCACAACGCTCGGCGCCACTCCCACGCCGAGGCGATCCGGGTCCATTCGCACTGGGACCGGCGCAGCCTCACCATCGCGGTCAGCGACAACGGCCGGGGGTTCGCCCACGAGGCGGTGCGCTCCGGTGCGCTCGGGCTCATCGTGGCGCAGGAGCGCGCCGAGCTGATCGGCGCCGATCTCGAGATCATCCCGGGCCTCGGCACGGGGACCACACTCAGCCTGACCATTCCGAGAGGACCGGGTTCCGTATGACCGATGAATCACGCACCGTCGTCCTGATCGACGACCACGGCATGTTCCGCCAGGGCATCCGGGCGCTCATCGAAGGACGCTTCCGCATCGTCGGCGAAGGGGGCTCCAGCGACGATGCGTGGCAGCTCGTCTCCCAGCACTCGCCCGATGTCCTCCTCCTCGACGTCGAGATCCCCGGATCGCCCGCCGAGCAGACGATCTCGCGGTTGCGGCGCCACCAGCCGCGGACCGCGATCGTCATCCTGACGATGCACAGCGACGCCGTTCTCGAGCGGCAGCTGCTGCGCGCGGGCGCCGCCGCGTTCGTCACCAAGACGGTCGACAGCGAGCAGCTGATCTCGGTCATCGAACGCGCGACCCCGCCCGCCGAGATGCCGGGCGAGCTCGGCGCCGACGTCGAGGTCAACGGCGCGATCCTCACGATCCGGGAGCAGGAGGTCCTGCGCATGATCGCGCAGGCGTACTCCAATCGCGACATCGCGACCTCGCTCTCCATCGCCGAGGGCACCGTCAAGCGGCACACGACGAACATGTACGAGAAGCTCGGCGCCACATCGCGCATCGACGCGGTGCGGAAGGCCGCCCGGCTGGGCCTGCTGAGCTGAGTCGCGCAGCGCCGAATCGAGACGAGAAAGAGGCGGCGGTGGCAGGAACCCCCGTGCCCGCCACCGCCAGCGCCGTCCCCCGATGGCGCACAGAATGAAAGTAATACCCGCGTTCGGCCGCACCAATACACCTTTGGTCACATTCGCCTGGAGCTCCGAATTAAAGAGCCGGTCATCTCAGGTTTCGGTTAGGGGGCGCTCGGTTGATAGTCTCATCCCACACCCGGCCAGGAGGAATGCATGGAGCTGACATCGGTGATCGACGGCACGCACAACGCGCGCGACCTCGGCGGCATCGCCCTCGATGACGGCGCCGTGGTGGCATCGGGAGTGGTGTTCCGCTCCGACGCGTTGGCGACACTGACCCCGGCGGGCGTGCAGAGCCTCCTCGATCTGCGGATCGGGACCGTCATCGACCTGCGCACCGACAACGAGCGGCACCGCGCGCCGGACATCCTGCCCTCCGGGGGCGAGGCACGGCTCGTCGAGCTGTCCATCCTGGGCGGCGCGATGGACGAGCTGGTGAAGCAGCTCCTCCCCTCGGACGACCACGCCGCACTCGACCAGGCTCAGATCGCCGCGTTGGTCGAGCAGATCCCGACCCTCGACGAGCTCTACATAGCCATCCTCCAGAGCAGTGCACCGCAGTTCGCTCAGGTCGCTCGCACCGTCGCCGAGTCGGCGGGCACCGAGCGCCCGGGGGTGCTGTTCCACTGCACCGCGGGCAAGGACCGCACCGGCATCGCCGCCGCGCTGCTGCTGACCGTCGCCGGCGCCGACCGGGATGCGATCGTGGCGGACTACGAGCTCACCCAGACCAACCTCGCCGGCGCCTTCGCGGATGCGCTGACCGGACTGATCACGCAGCTCGGCATCCCACTGGTCCCGCGCCTCGAGACCCTCGCGACGAAGTCCCCCGGATCGGCGATCACCGCGGCACTCGACTGGATCGACGCGAACCACGGCGACGTCGCCGGATACCTGCGCTCCGGCGGCCTGACCGACGCCGAGCTCGACGGCGTCCACCGTGCGCTCCGCGGTACAGCCTGAAATTCCAGGCTGTCGAGGTCTGCTCCCGCTCGTTCCTTGACGTCACCCCTCCCCAGACGCCCCTTCCACCCGATACCGTTCGCGCAGGCGCACCGACTCACCGGGCACCCACACCTGTCCTACCCACGAACGGAGTCGCACCATGTCCTTGACCACGACCGAACGCGCCGAGATCGACGCCGCCAACGCCAGCGGGCGCACGCCCGTCGTGTTCGTGCACGGCCTCTGGCTGCTCTCCAGCAGCTGGCAGCCCTGGCGGGACCTCTTCGAGGACCAGGGCTTCGCCACTCTCGCACCCGGCTGGCCCGATGACCCCGAGACGGTGGAGCAGGCCAAAGCCGATCCGAACGTGTTCGCCGGCAAGATGGTGCGGCAGGTCACCGACCACTACGCCGAGGCGATCGACGCGCTCGACCAGGCGCCGATCGTCATCGGCCACAGCTTCGGAGGACTCATCGCCCAGAAGCTGGCGGGCGAGTCGAAGAACGCGGTCACCGTGGCGATCGACCCGGCCCAGTTCCAGGGCGTGACCGCGCTGCCGCCGTCGGCCCTCAAGGCCGGCGCGCCCGCGCTCCTGACGTTCAACCGCACCAAGCACGGCGTCACGCTGACCTACGAGCAGTTCGCCTACGGCTGGACCAACGCGCTCTCGGACGAGGAGGGCAAGGCGCTCTACGAGAAGTACCACGTGCCCGCCTCGGCCGTGCCGATCTTCCAGGCGGCGACCGCCAACTTCAACCCGTTCGCCGAGACCAAGGTGGTCACCGACAACCACGACCGCGGCCCGCTCCTACTCATCGCCGGAGCCGACGACCACACCGTGCCGCAGGCGGTCGTCGAGAACGAGTTCAAGATCCAGCAGAAGAACCCGGGCGTCACCGAACTGGTCGTCGTCCCGGGCCGCGGTCACTCCCTCATCATCGACTCGGGATGGCGCGAGGTCGCCGACGAGGCGCTGGAGTTCGTGCAGCGGCACAGCGCGTAGCGGCGAGGGCGCGCGGCGGTTAGACCACCAGCGACCGGATCGCGGCCGCTGCGGCGCCGCGCGCCCAGTCCTCGAACGTGTGCGGCCGGACGACGATGCGCGCTCTGTCGGCGGAGGCGAACACGTGCTCCGCGTACGACTCGCGCAGCGCGGTCTCGAGCAGGTCGAAGTTCGCCACGCCCTCGCCGCCGATGATCACCAGCTCCGGGCCCACGAGGTTGACCAGGCTGGCGATCGCAGCCCCGATGACGTGGCCCGCCTCGGCGAAGGCGGAGACGGCCGCGGGATCCCCCGCACGCCCGAGGGCCACCGCCTCGTCGATCGAGACGGGACGGCCGTGCGCCGCCTGGACGGCCTCCACGATCGCGCTGGTCGCCGCGACCGCCTCCACGCAGCCCCGGCGTCCGCACGCGCAGGTGTGATCCGGCGAGGTGAGCGGCAGGTGGCCGATCTCGCCGGCGACGCCGTACGCGCCCTCGACGACCTCCCCGTTGAGATGGAGCCCGCTGCCGATGCCCCGGCCGATGGTGACGATCGCGAACGAGCCGGTCCCGAGGCCGACGCCGAACCAGTGCTCGCCGATGGTGAGCGCCCGCACGTCGTTCTCGACGACGACGGGCTGGTGCAGCCGCTCGGCGAGCTCGGTGCCGAGGGCGACCCCGCGCCAGCCCATCAGGGCGGAGTCGCGGACCACGCCGGTCTCGCTGTCGACGTCGCCCGACACGGCGATGCCGACGGCCGCCAGCCGTGCGCCCAGGTCGCCGATGGTCGCCCGGAGTCTGCCGCACAACTCCACGATCGCGTCGACGACGTGGGCCGGCTCGTGCGAGGTCAGCGGGACGCGCTCGGACGCGATCGTGCGCGTCGTCAGATCGGTGGCCACGCCGATGAGCTCGTCGGCGTTCACCTTCACGCCGATCGCGACGACGGCGTCGGGGACCACCGCGACCGGGCTGACAGGGCGTCCGGGCAGGCCGGTGAGCGTCGGGTCGCGGGAGTCGTTGACCAGCCCGGCGGCGACGAGCGGGGCGACCGCCTTCGTGACGGCGGCCTGCGACAACCCGGTCAGGCGGGCGACGTCGATCCGGCTGATCGGGCTGCGGGTGAGGATCGTGCTGAACACGCGCGTGGCCGCGTCGGACGACGACTGCAGAAGCGCCGTCCGGGCCAGCGTCTCGTCGTTCATATGCTGCTCCCCCTTTCGAGGATGCTACTCGGATACGCGTGGCGGGCGGGACCTGCCGGCCCCGCCCGCCACGCGCTCCGTCCTACTTCTTGGCGAGGATCTCTTTCGACTTCGCCTGGGCGGTCTTCAGGAAGGACGCATCGCCCTCACCGCTGAAGAACCCCTCGAACATCGGCTGCAGGGTGTCGGTGATCTCCTGCCCGTTCGCGATCGGCGGCGCCGGGTACAGCTCCTTCTTCTTCAGCGCGTCGATGAAGCTGGAGATGTCCACGCCGTCGGCCTTCTGCGCGTCGACCGTCGACTGGAGGGCCTGCGAGATGGAGGGGAGGAAGGTCGCGGTCTTGCCCGCGATCGTCTGGCACTCGACACTGCCCATGTACGAGACCCACTTCCACGTCTGGTCGACGTGCTTGGTGCCCACGAAGATGTTGTTCGCGTTCGAGTTGCTGATCATCCCGCGGGTGCCGTCCGGTCCTTCGACCGTCGGCGCGATGCCGACCTTCAGGCCCGGGACCTTGGTGATGGAGGTGGCGTTCCAGGTGCCGTCCTGCGCCATCGCGACCTGGCCGGCTCCCATCTGCTCCGACGCCGAGATCGTGAACTGCCCGAACTTCGGCATCAGCCCGCGGTCGCCGAGACCGCGGATGTAGTCGAGCGTCTTCGTCATGCGCGGGTCGTCGTAGGGCAGCACCTTCGGCCACGCGGTCGCGTCGCCGCCCAGCTTCCAGCCGAGCGTGGTGACGAACGGGTTCCAGGAAGTCTGGCCGTTGAAGTCGCTCGCGGCGAGGGTGCCGATGCCGTAGGTCTTGACACTGTTCTTGTCGAAGCCGGGCTCGTCGCCGCGCGTGCCGTTCGTGTCGACGGTGAGGTGGGCCACGATCTTGTCGAAGGTGCCGCCGTCGTCCGGGTTCCACGTCATGGTCTTGACGGCCTCGTCCGTGAGGCCTGCGGCCTTCACCATGTCCTCGTTGAAGTAGATCGCCGCGCCGGCCCAGTCGAGCGGGATGCCGTACTGCTTGCCGTCGGTGTACTTCCACGAGTCGACACCGATGTCGAACTTGCCGAGGTCGAAATCGGTCTTCTTGATGAGGTCGTCGAGCGGCATGATCTGCTTCTGGCCGGCGTACTGGCCGAGCAGCGGGACGCTGTTCTGGAACGCGTCCGGGGCCGTGCCCGCGACGAAGCCGGCGGTGAGCTTCGTGAAGTAGTCGTTCACGTTGTACTGCGAGATCTTCACCTGGATGTCGGGGTTGGCCTTCTCGAAGCCCGGGATGCAGAGCTTGTAGTTGGCTGCCTGGTGGTCGTCCCACGTCCACCAGTTGACCGTCGTCTTGCCGCCCGACGACCCGTCGGTCGAGCAGCCGGCGAGACCGAGGGCGGCGAGCCCGACGGCCGCCAGACCGGCGATGATGCGGAGCTTCTTCATGAGTTCCTCACTGTGATCGCCCGGACACCGTCGTCGGTGTCGGGAGTGGATGGATGTGGTGGGTTCGGGACGACGGCGGTGCCCGCGGCGGGCACCCGGACGTCGAAGACGGTGGAGTCGATGGAGTCGCCGGAGACGCCGGAGTCGCCGGAGTCGGCGCCGCCGACGCGGACGCGCAGGCTCAGCGACCGCGGGTGCGGGTTGTGCAGCACGGCCTGCACGAGCCGGCCGTGCGCCCACGTCAGGTCGACCGAGACGCCGCCGCGGGCGCGGAGGCCGTCGACCCGTCCGTCGGGCCATGCCGACGGGAGGGCGGGGAGCAGGTGGATGCCGTCGTGACTCTGCAGCAGCAGCTCGGCGATGCCGGCCGGGAATCCGAGGTTGCCGTCGATCTGGAACGGCGGGTGCGTGCTGAAGAGGTTCGGCAGCAGGCCGCCCCACTCCGACCCGTCGACCGGTCCGTGGCGGCGGGCGTCTCCGCTGTAGGGGGCGAGCGCCTCCCGGAGCAGCGAGTGCGCCGTCTCGCCGTCGCCGAGGCGGGCACGCAGCGCGATCTTCCACGCCCACGACCACCCCATCGCGCCGGGCCCGCGGGCGTCGAGGAAGCGCCGTGCGCCGTCGGCCAGCACCGGCGTCGTCGTGGGGGTGATGAGGTCGAGCGGGTACAGCCCGACCAGAGCCGAGAGGTGGCGGTGGGCGGGTTCGTGCTCGACGACCTCCTCCGTCCACTCGAGCAGACGCCCGTCCGTGCCGATCCGCGGCTCGGGGATGGTCGCGAGCGCCGCTTCGATCTCGCCGCGCAGCGCATCGTCGGGCCCGGCACCGGCGTCGGCATCGATGAGCTCGAGCGCCCGCAGTGCGCGCTGGAAGAGCGCAGCGATGAGCTCGAGGTCCATCGTCGCCGTCACTCCGAGCGCCCGTGGCGTTCCGGCCGCGTCCAGATGCATGTTCTCGGGCGACGTCGACGGCGCGGCGAACGCGACCCCGTCGCTGCCGACCTGGAGCCAGTCGAGGCAGAACTCGGTCGCACCGCGCAGCAGCGGCCAGATGCGGTCGCGCAGCAGAGCGGTGCCGCCGGTGAACTCGTACTGATCCCAGAGCGAGTGGCACAGCCAGACGCCGCCCATCATCCAGATCGCCCAGCTGGGGGCGCCGTGGCCCATGCCGACCGGCAGACTCCAGCCCCAGAGGTCGCTGTTGTGGTGGGCGACCCAG
Organism: Leifsonia sp. NPDC058194; assembly: GCF_042883605.1. Classification (NCBI taxonomy): domain Bacteria; kingdom Bacillati; phylum Actinomycetota; class Actinomycetes; order Micrococcales; family Microbacteriaceae; genus Leifsonia; species Leifsonia sp. NPDC058194. The sequence goes on from NZ_JBHVVL010000001.1 coordinate 594,477, forward strand.
CCGCGTGCCCCGTACAGCTCGCGCGCGACGTCACGGCCGGTGCGGGCGATCCGCTCGACCAGGGCGATCTGCGGCTCCGCATCCGCGACGAGACCCAGCGGCCCTGCCGCCCAGTAGTTCATCTGGGTGTTGATGTTGATCGTGTAGTTGGAGGACCACGCGGGCCGCAGCTCGGCGTTCCAGATGCCCTGCAGGTTCGCCGCAGGCCCCCCGGCGCGCGACGACGACTGCAGCAGGTACCGTCCGTACTCGGCCGCGACCGTGGCGCGCAGACCGTCGTCGGTTCCGCGCAGGATGTCGGCCTCGACGTCCCAGCGCCCCTCGCGCCGGCCGCCGATCGCGAACCGCGCGGCCGCCGGGCGACGCGTCAGGGCGTCGCCGGCGGCTCGGTCCCGGCCTTCGACGAGTGCGTCGAGGGCGCGGGCCCGTGCGCGGGCCCGGATCGTCTCACGGGAGACGCTCCGCCCCTCGTCGTCCGCGCCGGCCCACCACGACTCAGCGCGGGTCGACGACGAGAGGGCGATCAGCAGCCGGCGGGCATGACGGACCGTCAGACCGGAGTCGTCCGCCTCCGTCACGCCGTCGCTCCGCACCGCGAGTGCCGCGGACGCGAAGCCGTCATAGCCTCCCTCGCCCTCCTCCGCATAGCGCAGGGGCGGGACGACGGAGGGTTCGTGCAGGGGCGCCCCGTCGATCGGGACGGCGATATCGAGGCCTGCGACATCGAGGCCGGCGACCCCGTCGACAGCGGCGCGGGCGAGCTCGCGCAGCGGAGTGGTCACGCGGAGGCGGACCTCCGGCAGCGGTTCGTCGGAGTCGACGGCGACGATCAGCGTCCGCGCGTCGACGCGCGAGACCCGCCGCACGCGCGCGCCGTCGACGGTCAGCAGCTCCTCGACCTCGGCGCGGTCGAGGTCGAGGACGCGCGCCGGCTCCCCCTCGGCCGGTGTGGCCCCGGGGATGCCGACGAACAGGTCCACGAACGGCAGGAACTCCTGCGAGTACCGCCCCTCGAACGTCATCAGGAGGGCCTCCGCACGATCGAGGTCCCCCGCGGCCAGCGCCTCGCGCACCTCGCGGAGGCGTTCCGGCCCGGCGCCGCCGGCGAGCACGTGCCGGAGCTCGTCCGCAGCGATCTGCGGGGTGCCCGACCAGACCGTCGCGTCGTTCACCTGGTAGCGGCCGTCGGCCCCGCCGAACACCATCGCGCCGAGCAGGCCGTCGCCGAGGGGCACGGCCTCCTCCCAGTGCGCCGCCGGGCGGGCCCAGGCCAGCTGCAGTGTTCCGTCGATCATTTGAGCCCCGAGAATCCGATCGAGTTCACGATGCGCTTGCCGAACACCATGAAGAGGATGAGCATCGGCAGCGCCGCCACCAGCGTGGCGGCCATCAGGCCCGCCCAGTCGGGCATGGTCTGCGGCGACGACTGCTTGAAGACCGCGAGCCCGAGTGTCAGCGGCTGCACACTGGAGTCGGTGGTGACCAGCAGCGGCCAGAAGTAGTCGTTCCACATGCCGATGAAACCGAGGATCGAGAGCGTGATGATCGGCCCGCTGGTCATCGGGATCGTGAGGCGCATCAGGATGCGCAGCTTGCCCGCGCCGTCGAGCAGCGCGGCCTCCTCGATCTCGGTGGAGAGGCCGAGCATGAACTGGCGCAGGAAGAAGATGTTGAACGCCGAGAAGAGCGCTCCCGGCAGGATCATGCCCGCGAAGGTGTTGAGCAGCCCCAGCTCTTTGATGAGCACGAAGTTCGGCAGCAGGGTGAGGATGCCGGGCACCATCAGTGCCGCGAGGAAGAGCGAGAAGACGAGCTCCCGGCCGCGCCACTGCAAGCGGGCGAACGCGTACGCCGCGATCAGGGAGAAGAACACGATCAGCACCGTCGAGACGGTCGCGTAGATGACCGAGTTCAGGAGGTAGTGGAAGATCTGCACCGTGGCACCGGACCCGCCCTGTGCGACGGCCTCCGCCGGGTCCTCGAGCCCGAGCACGCGCAGGAACGGGCCGAACGTGAAGCCGACCGGGAAGGGCGAGGACGGGTTCGCGATCATCGCGTAGTTGTTCGACAGCGCCGAGCGCAGCATCCAATAGAAGGGGAAGATCGTGACGATCACGATCAGGGCCAGGTAGATCCACGCGATGGTGCGCCCGACGGTCGGACGACGACGCTTGCGGCGGGGCGGGACCGCCGGGGTCTGGCGCGCGGTGGCGGGGGCCGGAGCCGGGGCGTGGGCGGTGGTGGCGGTCATCAGGCGTTGTCCGATTCGCTGGCGCGCAGCAGACGCATCTGCACGAAGGTGATCACGATGAGGATGGCGAAGAGCGCCAGCGACATCGCGGACGCGTACCCGAAGTCGAACTGCCCGAACGCCTTCTGGTAGATGTACATCTGGAGCACGTTGGAGGCGTGGGCCGGGCCACCCTTGGTCGCGACGGAGACGATGTCGAAGACCTGGAACGCCCCGATGACGTTCAGCACGACGACCAGCGCCAGGATCGGGCGCAGCAGCGGCAGCGTGAGGCGGAAGAACATCTTCGGTTCGCTGGCCCCGTCGATGCGGCCGGCCTCGTAGATCGAGGGCGGGATCGTCTGCATGCCCGCGAAGATGATGATCGACGTGTAGCCCATGTTCTTCCACACATGGATGAGCGCGAGCGACGGGATCGCCCACTCGCGCGAGGTGAGGAACTTGATGCCCTCGCCGCCGAGCGCGTGGGCGACCTGGTTGACGATGCCGAGCTGCGCGTCGAGCATCCACGACCAGACGGTCGCCGCGACGACCCCCGAGATGAGGAACGGCAGGATGATGAGCCCGCGCAGGACGGTCGACTTCGTCACCCGGTGGAGCACCGCCGCCGTCAGGACCGAGACGGCGAGTGTCAGCACCACGGCGATGAGGACGAAGTAGAGGGTGATGAGGAGCGACTGCCAGAACGTGTCGTCCTGGAACAGGTCGATGAAGTTCTGGACGCCGATCCAGGTCGGGGCGCTGAGCAGGCGGAAGTCCGTGAAGCTGAGGTAGATGCCGCGGAGGGTCGGGTAGAGCGCGAAGACCAGGAAGCCGATCATCGCCGGGGCGATAAGCAGCCAGGCCAGGCGCGCATCGCCGCGGTGCGAGGGTGCGGCGGAGTTGAGCGGGCGGCGGGCTCGCCGTCGTGCCTGACGGGCTGTCGACGCGGGCTCGACCGCGGTGGGGACGCTGGAGATCGACATTGGTCTTCCTTCTCGGGGGTTGCAGAACACACAGTAGGCATGGTTAATTGACACTGTCAAGTAACTAACCCCGCTAGGAGCCCACCCATGCTCGACGGCTACGGCGCCGTTCTCCTGCTGCGCGCTGCAGGCACTTCCCTCGCCATCGACGCCGCAGGACGCGTACCCCGCGTGCTGCACTGGGGCGCCGATCTCGGCCCCCTCGACGAGGCCGCGGCCGAGAGCCTCCGCGTCACCGCCGGGCCCGCCGTGCTCAACAACGCTCCGGACGTCGCCCGCGCGTTCAGCCTGTGGGCCACCGAGTTCGAGGGCTGGGCCGGGACTCCTGCTCAGGAGGGGCACGCATCAGGATCCGCGACCACGCCGCGCCCGCTCGCCGTCGCCGTGCGCCACCGCATCGACGGCGCGGACGGCGACGAGGGCGGCGTGATCGAGCTCGAGCTCGTCGACGCGATCAGCGGCCTCCGTTCGACGATGTCGCTCGCCCTCGACCCGTTCGGCGTGCTCGCCGTCGACGTCTCCGTCGTCAGGGAGGCATCGACCGACACGGCAGACGGACCGGACGCGCCGGACGCACCCGACGCGCCGTACGCCCTCAGCGCCCTCCGCGTGCTCCTCCCCCTGCCCGAGCGGGCGACGGAGATCCTCGACTTCACCGGCAAGTGGTGCCGCGAACGCGCGCCGCAGAAGGGTGCGGTCGTCTTCGGCAGCCACGTCCGGCGCTCGCGACGCGGCAAGCCGGGCCACGACTCCCCCTTCCTCGTCGTCGCGGGCACCGCCGACCTGGCCTTCGGAACGGGCGAGGCCTGGGCCGCGCACCTCGCGTGGAGCGGCGACGCCGAGTATCTGGTCGAGAGGCTCCCCGAGGGCGCCGGGGCGCTCTCCAGCGTCCTCGGCGCCGGAGAGGCGCTCCGCCCCGGCGAGATCCTGCTCGGGGCCGGCGACCGCTACGACGCGCCGACCGCCCTGTTCATCTGGTCGGGCGAGGGCCTCGACGGCATCGCGGACCGCCTCCACCGCCGTCTGCGCGCCCGCCCGTCGCATCCCGCGACTCCGCGACCCCTCACTCTCAACTCGTGGGAGGCCGTCTACTTCGACCACGACCTCGAACGCCTCTCCGCCCTGGTGGAGCGCGCGGCCCGGGTCGGCGTCGAGCGCGTCGTGCTGGACGACGGCTGGTTCCACGGCCGGCGCCAGGCGAACGCGGGGCTCGGAGACTGGTACGTCGACCGGTCGGTGTGGCCGGAGGGGCTGTCGCCGCTCGTCGAACTGGTCCGCTCGCACGGCATGCAGTTCGGGATCTGGTTCGAGCCCGAGATGATCAACCTCGACTCCGATCTCGCGCGCCTCCACCCCGACTGGGTCCTGGGCCCGCACCAGGGGCTCGGATCCACCGCACGCGCCCAGTACGTGCTCGATCTGACCCGCCCCGATGCGTACGACCTCGTGCTCGACCGCATCAGCGCGATCGTCGAGGAGTACGGGGTGGACTACATCAAGTGGGACCACAACCGCGACCTGTCCGAGGCCGTGAGCGGCCGGACCGGCCACGACCGACCGGCGGTCCGCGAGCAGACCCTCGCGCTGTACCGGATGCTCGACGCCCTTCGGGAGCGGCACCCCGGCCTCGAGATCGAGACCTGCTCGGGCGGGGGCGGCCGTGTCGACCTCGGCATCCTCGAGCGCACCGACCGCATCTGGGCCTCCGACTGCAACGACCCGGTCGAGCGCCTGCAGATCGAGCGCTGGACCCGGATGCTGGTCCCGCCGGAGCTCATCGGCTCGCACCTCGGCGCCGAGCGCTCGCACACCACCTCCCGGCGCACGGACCTCTCGTTCCGGCTGATCGTCGCGCTCACCGCCCACGCCGGCATCGAGTGGGATCTGCAGGAGGCCGACGACGACGAGCTCGAGCGCATCGCACGCTGGGGTGCGGTCTACCGGGCGCTGCGCGGGCTGCTGCACAGCGGTCGCGTCGTCAACGCCGACCTCGCCGACGACACGACCGTGCTCTCGGGCATCGTCGCGGCCGACGGCAGCAGGGCGCTCTACACCTGGGCGCGGCTCGCGACGTCGGCGAGCGGCCAGTCCGGTCGCGTCCGCTTCCCGGGGCTCGACGCCCGAGCGCGGTACGCCGTGCGCGTCCGCGACGACTTCGGTCTCGCGAGCCGACACCAGAGCTCCGATCCCGGCTGGATCGCGGCCGCGCTCACCCCGGACGGCGTCACCCTCCCCGGTTCGGTGCTGGCCACCGCCGGAGTGCCCATGCCCACCCTCGACCCCCAGCAGGCGATGCTGTTCGACCTCGTCCGGCTGCCCTGACCCGACGCCGAAGGAGCACCATGTCCCGTCTCGCCCGATTCGTCTTCGTCGGCGACTCCATCACCGACTGCGAGCGCGATCGGAGCGACCACGCGTCGCTCGGCGAGGGCTACGTCCGCCTGCTGGCGGACGCCCTCGCCGGGTACGCCGGGCACCCCGGAACGGTGCGGAACGCCGGAGTCTCGGGCGACCGCGCCGTCGACCTGGAGGCGCGCTGGGCCGCCGACGTCCTGGCCGCCGAGCCGGACGTGCTGACGATCTACGTCGGCGTCAACGACATGTGGCGCCGCTTCGACAGCGACGACCCCACCTCGGCCGAGGACTTCGAGGCGACGCTGCGGAGGCTCGTGGCGGACCTCCCCTCGCCCCGGCCGCGCCTCCTCTTCATCGAGCCGTTCTTCCTGCCGACCACGACCGGCCGGCTCGGCTGGCTCGACGACCTGGACGGCAAGCGCGCCGCGGTCGCCCGGGTGGCCGCCGACTCGGGCGCGACCCTCATCGCCCTGCACGAGCGGATGAGCGCCGCGGCGCGCGAGCTCGGCATCCCCGCTGTCGCACCCGACGGCGTCCACCCCACCCCCGCCGGCCACCGGATGATCGCGGACGCGTGGTTGGAGGCGTACGGGCAGGCGACGGTATGACGGCGCCGTTCGAGGCGCTCCTCGGCCACGAGCTCCTGCCCACCCCGGACGACTACCGCGCGTTCTGGCAGGACGCCCTCGACGAGGCCCGTCGGTCCTCCCTCGCGACCCGTGCCGAGCCCGTGGACGCCGGACTGGCGACGACCGACGTGTTCGACCTGTCGTTCCGCGGTGCGGGAGGTCGCCCCGTCACCGCGTGGCTGCGCCTCCCCCGCCATCGCCCGCACCCGCTGCCCGCGGTCGTGCACGCGAACGGGTACGGCGCCGGCCGGCTGTCCCCGATCGACGACCTCACCTGGTCGGCGGCCGGGTACGCGCACCTCGTCGTGAACACCCACGGCCAGGGCGGCGGGAGCACCGGCCACCTGCTCGACGGCATCGACGACGCCGAGCGCTCCTACTATCGCGGCGTCTTCGTCGACACCGCCCGCGCCGTGGAGGCCGCGCGCTCGCTCAGCGAAGTCGACGCCACCCGGGTCGCGATGATTGGCAACAGCCAGGGCGGCGGCATCGCGCTCGGCGTCGGAGCGCTCGTGCCCGACCTCGTCGCAGTGCTCGCACAGGCGCCGTTCCTGACGGCGGCGCCGTTCGCGCTGCAGCACGCGGCGCAAGGCCCCTGGACGGAGGTGCGCCGGTACCTCGAGGAGCATCCCGATCGTACCTCCGCTGTGGCCCGCACCCTGTCCTACGTCGACGGCGTCACGTCCGCCCGCCACGCGACCGCGCCGGGCTGGCTCTCCGCCGGCCTCGCCGACGACATCTGCCCACCCGAGACGGCGCGCGCGGCGACCGGAGCCTACGCGGCGCCTGTCGCGTTCCGCGAATGGCCGGGGGCCGGCCACGAAGCGGGAGGCACAGCCGACCGGGAGGCGGCGCTGACCGTGCTGGCGCGCCGGTTCGGATGAACGGTGGCCTGGTGAGCGACATGATCGCCTGGTGCTGCCACAGGGGCGGCGAATGGTTGCGCCGCGTCCAGCCGATGATCGCGGACAAGCGGGTTCTGGTCGGTTAAATGCGCGAGCCTGGCTCGTCGAACCGTCCGGATGACTGCCAGGCCTACTTCAAGCCGCTAATGCGCCTTGCACTACGAGACTACGACATTACGTCAGCGCATTCCACCTCGACCCCGGATCGCCTGATGAGACCCGGCGGCGCAGCATTTCCGGGACTCCTCAGCGCTCCTGAGGCCACTCCGCCAGCCGCGCTGCGGCCGTCGAGGTGACGCGCAGGAACTCCAGGACGAGCGCGGTCGGGTCGGACGACTCCCGCACCGCTTCGTACGGCAGCACGAACTCCCCCAGTGCACGGTCGTAATACGCGCCTGCCGGCACCGCCGTCTCGGCGTAGCCGTCCGGTTCCGGGTAGGCGTACGAGTAGAAGGCGCCCTCGCGGCCGCCGCCGGGCCAGAACCCCGAGCTGCTGATCTCGTCGCAGTAGCCCTCGATCATGACCCGGTCGGGGCAGTTCGGCACGCCGCCGGGGTGCACGGGCGCCGGCCGGCCCGAGAAGCGGGTGGTCGCGATGTCGAGCGCGCCCCAGAAGAGGTGCACGGGGCTCGCCTTGCCGCGGTATTCCGCCCGCAGCCTCCGCAGCACGCCGTCGGCCTGGATGAGCTGCCGCCAGAACGCGTGCGCCTGCTCCGGCTCGTACGAACGGTGCTGCTCGTCATCCGGGAACGGGATCGCGGGGTCCACCTCGTTCGGGGTGGTGTGGATCTCGAGCGCGACGCCGAGGCGGTCGAGCGCCTCGAAGGTGAGCCGGTAGAACTCGGCCACGGTCATGGGCCGCAGCGCGATCTCCTCCCGGCCGCCGTCACTGGTCCGCAGGACGAGCCGGTGGTCGACGAAGTCGAACTCGATGTCGAGGATGCTGCCGTCGAGCGGGATCGGGCCCGTCGCCAGACCGCGCGCGCTGAGCGAGAGCGTCACGTGCCACCAATGGTTGACGAACGGCGAGCCCACCATCCGCAGCTTCCCGATGATCTGCAACCACATGTGCAGCGTCTCCCGGGTGGAGGCCCAGGCCTCCACCTCCAGAGACGGCCACGACTCTCCACGATTCCGCATCACGACCTCCGTGCACCAGTGTGACGGATGCGCGGTCGTGGCGGTTGCTGAATTCGGCGAGAAGTCAGGCCGCCAGGTGGAACGTGTTTGCGAAGCGGTCGAGCAGGTCGCCCGGGCCGTGCAGCACTTCGACCACGCCCGTCTCGATCGCCCGGGCCGGGGGCAGCTCGCCCGAGATGAGCCGGCGGATGTCCGGCCCGGCGGCGAAGGCGAGGTCGGCGGGGCCGTCGCCGCGCGCGACGTCCAGAGCGGCTCCATCGACGCGGATGAGGAGCTCGGCCGGGCCGAGGTGCGCACCGTAGACGGTCGCGGGCAACGCAGCGGCGACCGCCGGCCGGAACGCCGTGCGCAAGGCCATGGTCATCGAGTCGGGGGTGACGATCTGCTCCTCGCGCGGTTCGCCCATCGCCTTGAAGCCCCAGGTGCCGAGCGCGAGCACGACCGGCTCGAGCTCGCGGCCGTAGGGCGTCAGTTCGTAGACGATGATGCGTGAGCGCGGCGCCCGCCGGATGATCCCGGCCTCCTGCAGCTCCTTGAGCCGCGCCGCCAGGATGTTGCTCGGGATGCGCGGGAGGCCCGCCGCGAGCTCGCCGTACCGGCGCGGCCCGACGAGCAGGTCGCGGATGATGAGCAGCGCCCAGCGCTCGCCCACGAGCTCGAGGGCTCGCGTGACGCCGCAGTACTGCCCGTAGTCGCGTGCGGCCATGGACCTCAGGCCTGCTGGTTCGCGAAGGCCTCGGGACCCTGCTGGGCGGCGGTCGGGTCCATCCAGCCGAACTCGATCAGGTTGCCGTCGGGATCGGTGAGCTGGCGCTGGTACATGAAGCCGTAGTCGGCTGCGGGGCGCGGCTCGGACCCGCCGGCTGCGACGCCGTCGGCGATCGCCGTGTCGACCTCGTCGCGGGAGTCGAGGAAGATCGCGGTCGAGACGGACGGGTTCGCCGCGGGGTCGCCGATCGGCAGGTCGGTGAAGGTCTGGAAGTACTCGCGCACCAGGATCATGAAGTAGCTGTGGTCCTCCTCCACCACGACGCAGGCCGCATTGTGGTCGGTGAAGAGCGGGTTGATGGTGAAGCCGATCGCCGTGTAGAACGCCTTCGCGCGCTCCAGGTCGGTCACCGGCAGGTTGACGAACATCGCGGTCATCGTGGTCTCCTTCGACGGGGTTCTGAGCCGAGTCGCCCAGTGGTGTCGAGACCGATACTTGCAAAAAACAAGTGGACCGTCAATACCCACTTCTCCGCCGCCTGCAAGATCCACGGGATACTCGACACAACCAGGACGTGAGGATCGCCAGAACCGCAGCCGACGTCGACGCCGAGACCATCGAGGGGGTGGCGATGCCCGACGCCGCGGACGCGAGCCCGATCACCCACGACGCCGACTGGTTCACCGCGGTGGTGCGCGAGCATTCGACGGCAGTGGTGCGGTACTTCGCCCGCCGCGCCCCGCGTCAGGACGCCGAGGATCTCGCGGCCGACGTGTTCGCGACAGCGTGGCGCCGCCGCGACGACGTGCCGGACGAAGCCGTGCTCCCGTGGCTCTACCGCACGGCCGGGTTCACGCTCGCCAACCACCGGCGCAAGACCGTGGACCTCCCGGTGGAGGAGGTCCACGAGACGGGCACCTCGCGGGTCGCCGACGATCCGGAGCTGAGCGCCCTCTTCGACGCCGAGCTGCGCGGGGCGCTCGCCAGCGTCGGCGAGCGCGACCGCCGCATCCTGCTGCTGCACGCGTGGGAGGGCCTCGACGGCGAAGAGCTCGCCATCGTGCTCGGCGTCTCCCGCTCGGGCGCCGACACCGCCCTCTCGCGTGCCCGCAAGCGGCTGCGCGAGGCCTGGGGCGAGCGGCACACGTTCTGACCGGTGCGGGATCGGCGACGGCTGCAAGGTCCGCGCGCCCCCGCACATAGACGTTGATGAAGCATTCCCACGGAGGGTGACGACATGACCGAAGACAACGAACTCGACCCGCTGGCGCGACTGCGCGCGTCCGACCCGGCCGCCGACGTCGAGCCCTCGGAGGGCTTCGTCGCCGGCGTCGTCGCTCGCGCTACGGCCGACGAGGACGAGACGGCTCCCGTCTCCGACCTCGCAGCGGCCCGCCGCCGGCGTCGCCGCCCGCTGTGGCGTCCGCTCGTCGCCGTCGCCGCGTCGATCGCGATCGTCGGCGGCGCGGGATTCGCCATCGGCACGACCACGGGGGCCGGTACGACTCTCGCCGGGGGCGCCGCCGCACCGATCTCGCTCCAGGGCGGCGGATCGTCGGGTAGTGGCGCTCAGGTCCCGAACGCCGGATCCGCCGAAGGCCGGGTGGCGTCGGGCGCGGCATCCGATCTCGCCGCCCGCTACAGGTTCGGGCGCAACAGCTTCACCGCCTCCGGGCTGTCCGCCGATGCGGGGACCGCCAAGGCGTACACGTTCGACGCGCGCTCCGCCTCCGACGTGAAGACCGTCACTGCGCTCGCCACCGCGCTCGGGATCACCACGACCCCGCAACTCACGAACGGCTCGTGGACCGCCGGCCCGCAGGACGGCTCCGCGCCCTCGCTCACCGTCGGCCTCGACGGCACCCTGAGCTTCTACTACGCGAACCAGAAGCTCTACCCGTCGCCCTGCGTGACGACGGACAGCAACGGCGACACGGCCGAGCCGTGCGTCGCGAACACGCCCGCGCTCCCCGCACAGGATGCCGCCGTCGCGGCCCTCCGCTCCCTGATCACCGCGGCCGGGCGAGACCCCGGGACGTTCGAGTACACCTCCGAGACGGCAGACGGCGCGCTCACCCGCACAGCTCAGGCGTGGCCGGTCGTCGACGGTCAGCGCGTCGACCAGGCCTGGTCGGTGGAGCTGACGACCGAGGGAGTCGCCAGCGCCTCCGGCTTCCTCGCCCCGATCGTGGGCCTCGGCGACTACCCCGTCGTGAGCGCTCAGCAGGCTTTCGAGCGGCTCTCCGACCCGCGCTTCGGCGCCCAGGTGACCGCGATGCCGCTCGCCGCCCGCGCCGAAGCCGGCGACGTCTCCACCGATCCGGTGCCGCCGACGGACACGGGGGCCGCCGAGCCGCCGGCCACCCAGCCGCCGGCCGCGCCCCGTGCCGGCACCCCGCTCTCGTGGCCCATCCACCGCGTCCACATCGTCAGCGCCCGCCTCGGGCTGGCCAGCCAGTGGCAGCCCGACGGCAGCGTGCTCGTCGTCCCCGCCTACGAGCTCACCGACTCCGACGGAGGGACCTGGTCGGTCGTCGCCGTCGCCGACGCCAAGCTCGACTTCTCGACCCAGTAGGCGGGCTGGGCTACCCTTCGCCGTATGACCGCGCGCATCGCCAACGTGACCTTCCACGCCGATGAACCCGTCGCCCTCGCCGCCTTCTGGTGCGAGGTGCTGGGCTACCCCGCCTTCACCGGCTGGGACGACGAGGACATCGCCGCCCTCCGGGAATCCGGGCTCGACGACGAGGCCATCGCCGACCGTTCCGAGGCGTGGGACGGCGACCCGCGCCACCAGCGCCTCTACTTCTCCCGCTACCGCCATGAGAAGCGGCAGCGCAACCGCGTGCACCTCGACATCACGCCGTTCGACGACCGCCGGGCGACGCGGGAGGAGCTGGCGGCCGAACGCGACCGCCTCATCGCCCTCGGGGCGACCGAGGAGAAGACGCTCCTCGGCAACTGGGGCCCCTACGAAGAGTTCGTGATCATGATGCGCGACCCCGAGGGCAACGAGTTCTGCCTGCAGTGACGCCGGGATACAACCAACGTCACATTCTCCGGCGCGGTCGGCCCCAGTCCGGGGGCGAATCGCGGACGCCTCGGTCCGGCCCTGGGTAGCCTGCTCTCACCCGAACCCAGAAAGACCCGATGAGCACGCTCCCACTCCCTCCCGCAGGCTGGTACCCGAACCCCGAGAACACCGCAGAGATGCGCTGGTGGGATGGAACGGCCTGGTCGGCCCACACGGTCCCGCCTGGCGCCGTCCCCGCTCCGCCCGCACCGACCGCGACCGCGACCGCGACCGCCCGGAAGATCCCCACGAGCACCTGGGTGGGAGGCGCCCTCGCGGTGATCTTCGGCTTGTCGGCGGCTTCGGCCGGCATCGGCACATTCCTCGCCTTCGTCGGTCTCGTTGCCGGAATAACCGCGGTCTACACGCTCATCACCCTGCGGCGCAGCTGGGCGCGGCTGCCGCAATCGCGCCCGATCGCCGGTGGAATAGCGGCCGGTTCCCTCGTGCTCCTGCTCATCGGGGCCGGCGTCTCCTCCGCCTCGCACCCGACCCCGCCCTCACAGGCCGTGTCGGCGAACCAGACGGTCACGCCCACCCCGGCGGCCTCGCCCACTCCCGCGCCGACCGATCAGGACGAGCCGTTGGACCCCGCCGTCGTGGTCGCGGCCGCCAGCGGACCAGCGGTAGCCATCTCCGACGACAGCGCCACGTCGGCGAAGGCCCTCGATCTGCTCGCGACGATTCCGGTCAAGGGCAAGGCGCCCGCGACCGGGTACGCGCGCACCGCGGAGTTCGGCGCCGCGTGGCTGGATGTCGACGGCAACAAGTGCGACACCCGGAACGACATCCTCCTCCGGGACCTCACGAGTCCGGTGCAGCAGGGCGGCTGCAGGATCCTGTCGGGCACGCTCGACAACAAGTACACCGGCGGCACCATGGCCTTCGTTCGCGGCAGCACGACCTCAGCGCTCGTCCAGATCGACCACATCGTCGCGCTCCAGAACGCGTGGGCCACCGGAGCTCAGCAGCTCACCCCGGCACAGCGGATCAGCCTCGCGAACGACCCGCTCAACCTGATCGCGGTCGACGCGAAGTCCAACGAACAGAAGTCCTCCGGCGACGCCGCCACCTGGCTGCCGAAGAACACGTCGTTCCGCTGCGAGTATGTGGCGCGGCAGATCTCGGTCAAGGCCACGTACGGCCTGTGGGTGACGACGGCCGAGCACGATGCCATGGCCCGCGTGCTCGGCGGATGCACGGACCAGCCTGCCGTGTCGTCCTCCTTCACCCCGAAGGCGCCCGAACCGACGCCGACCGTCGCGCCCGCTCCCGCACCGGCTCCGCCGGCACCAGCACCCGCACCGGCTCCTCCGGCACCAGCACCCGCACCGGCTCCCCCGGCACCGGCACCGGCACCCGCCCCGGACGCCTACTACCAGAACTGTGACGCGGTTCGGGCCGCAGGCAAGGCACCTCTTTATGCCGGCCAGCCGGGCTATTCACGCAAGCTCGACCGCGACGGCGACGGAATCGCCTGCGAATAGCGGCCCCACGCACGCACCGGTCATGGATTCGATCGACTTCGCCGACCTCGACTGACGCCCCTCAGCGGGCGGGCGCGAGCAGCCCCAGGTCGCGGAGACTCTCCGCGGTCTGCACGATGGTCTCCGTCGCGGACCGCGGGCGCAGCCGCAGCTCGGCCTTCGCGCGCTCGTTGTGGATGACCAGCGGCGCCGGCTCGTCGCCGGGCAGCTCCGCCGTCGGCACGCGGGAGGCGAGGTCGCCGAGTTCGGCGCGCAGCACGTTCGCGACGTCGAGGAAGGTCATCGTCGGTCCGTCCGCGAGCACCAGGTAGCGCTTGCCGGCCGCCTCCGGGGTGGCCATCGCCGCGAGGTGCGCCGCCGAGACGTCGCGCACGTCCGCGATCCCGAACCGCTGCCGGGGCACAGCCGTCATCGTGCCGTCGAGCATCCCGGTGAACAACGCCAAGGACGAGCGGGCGGAGGCCGTCAGGGTGGGACCGGCGATCCAGGTCGGGTTGATCACGGCCAGTTCGAGGTCGCCGCCCTCCCGCTCGACGAAGCCCCAGGCGGCACGCTCGGCCACCGCCTTGGACAGCGGGTAGGCCGGGAGACCGGGCGTCGCCGGGTCGGTCCAGTCGGACTCGTCGTAGTCGCGCACCGGCTTCGGCGAATAGCCGACCGCTGCGAACGACGATGTCAGCACGACGCGGCGCGCGCCGGCGTCGCGGGCGGCGCGCAGCACGCGCAGCGCACCGTCGCGGGCGGGGACGACGACCTCGTCCGGGTCCGCCATCTGGATCATCGGCGAGGCGACGTGATACACGTCCGTGATGCCGGAGAGTGCCGGGCTCCAGCCGTCGTCGGCGGTGAGCGACGCGGCGACGAACGAGAGCCCCGCATCGTCGACGCCCGCCCGGCGCACGGCCTCCCGCACCTCCCCCTCCCGGTCGAGGGAGCGCACGCTGGTGCGCACGTCGGCGCCGGTGGCGAGCACGTCGGCGATGAGCCGGGTGGCGAGATAGCCGGTGCCGCCGGTGATGAGGATGGTGGGCGTCGTGGTCATCGGAAGGTCTCCTCGAGTCGGGGAAGGATGGATTCGAGCTGGGCGTGCGCCTCCGCCTCGGCGGAGGCGTCGTCACGATCACGGGCGTCCCAGAGTGCGGACTTCACGCGCAGGTAGTCGAGGTGCACACGCAGCGTGGCGATCTGCTCCTCCACCCGGTCGGCATGGCGCAGCAGGATGTCCCGCTGCTCCCCCGCCGCGGCTCGGCCTCGCCGGCGGTTGAGCTGGTAGGTGCGCATGTCGTCGATGCCGATGCCCATGGCCCGCAGGCAGGCGAGCACCTGCGCCTCGTCGAGATCGCTCTCACGGTAGCGGCGGTGCCCGCTGCTGGCGTCCCGGGCGATCGGCCCGAGCAGGCCGACCTCCTCGTAATAGCGCAGGGTCGGTTCGCTGAGCCCGCTCTGCCGGGAGACGTCCTGGATGGCCAACGTGATCATGACCCCATCAGAACAGACCTCAAGCGCTTGAGGTCAAGCCCCGCCTTTCACCCGGGCGTTCGCGCGACTATCGTCGGCAGCGGCGAAGGGGAGCGAACATGAGCAGGCACAAGCGCGAGGAGGAGGCGATCGCGCAGGCGCAGGCCGAGGCCGACGCCGCGATCGCCGCGACCGAGACCGACGACACGTCGGTCGACGGCGACGAGCAGCTCGAGACCGAGGAGGAGGCGGGCTGACTACAGCGTCTCGCGAGCCTGCGACCGCAGCCCGGCGAGTAGCAGCCTGACCATGCGCTCGGCGCGCGGGGACGTGCCCGCACTGCCCGGGGTGCCTCCGTGGCAGAGGTTGGCGACCGCTCCCAGGAACTCGCTCGCATCCACCTGCTGCACGACGTCTCCCGAGGCCGTCGCGGCGGCGAGAAGCCGCTCGAGCGTCGGTGCCAGGTGGGTGGCGAAGTACTCCGCGAGCGGCTCGTATGCGGGGTCGCCCGAGTGGAGGGCGGAGGCCAGACCGCGTTTCGCCGCGACGAACTGGGTGTAGCGCATGATCCAGCGGTCCAGCGCCTCGCCGGGAGGGAACGCGGCTTCGATCTCCGTCGCCGCATCGGCGCACGCGTCGATCTCATGCCGGAACACCGCCGAGATCAGGTCTGATCGCAGCGGGAAATGCCGGTACAGCGTGCCGACCCCGACCCCGGCCTTCTCGGCGATGGCGCGGACCGGCGCGTCGACGCCGGACGCGGCGAAGACCGTCTTGGCGGCCTCCACGAGGGCGGTGACGTTCTGCCGCGCATCCGCCCGGCGGGGGCGCACTGCGGAGTCGGTCATCGTGGGGCTCCTCTGGTGTTCGGGACGGCGCCCGGGTACAGTCGTCTTGTAAACGGAACATCGTTCCGGTTAAGGTGATCCTTGAACCGGAGCATTGTTCCGATTACACGATCATAAGACACCCCGACCTCTCGGTGCCACGATCTCGATCCGTCAGGAGCAGACACCATGCAGTACCGAACCCTCGGCCGCACCGGCATCCAGGTGACCCCCTACGCCCTCGGCGCCATGATGCTCGGGTCGCTCGGCAACCCGGACCGGGCGGAGGGCGTGCGCATCATCCATCGCGCGCTCGACGCCGGCATCAACTTCGTCGACACCGCCGACCGCTACGGCGACTCGGAGGAGGTCGTCGGTGAGGCGCTCAAGGGACGCCGCGACGACGTCGTGCTCGCCACCAAGTTCTGGGGCCCGGTCGACGACGACCTCAACCACCGCGGCGCCTCCCGTCGCTGGATCATGCAAGCCGTCGAACGCTCGCTCCGCCGCCTGCAGACCGACCACATCGACCTCTACCAGCTGCACCGCCCCGACACCGAGGCCGATATCGACGAGACGCTCTCGGCGCTCACCGACCTGGTCCGGCAGGGCAAGGTGCGTGCGATCGGCAGCTCGTCCATGCGCGGCTCCGAGATCGTGGAGGCGCAGTGGATGTCGGAGCGGCGGGGCTTCGAGCGTTTCCGCACCGAGCAGCCGAACTACTCCCTGCTCGACCGCGAGATCGAACGCGAGATCCTGCCTGTCGCGCAGCGGTACGGCATGGGGACCCTCGTCTACAGCCCGCTCGCCGGAGGCACTCTCACCGGCCGCTACCGCGCCGGCCAGGAGAACGACAACTTCCGTTCGACCCGCACCGGGATGCGCCACTTCCGCGACGAGCGCCGGCTCGCCGCCGTGGAGGAGCTGGTCGCGCTGTCCGACGAGGTCGGCGTGAAGCTCACCCACCTGGCGATGGCGTTCGTCATCGCCCACCCCGGTGTCACCTCGGCCATCGCCGGCCCCCGGACGATGGAGCAGCTCGACGACACCCTCGCCGGCATCGGCGTCACGCTGTCGGACGAGATCCTCGACCGGATCGACGCGATCATCCCGCCCGGCGAGAGCATCGGTGCGATGGACATGGTCTACCGCGGCCCGGAGGTCGGCGACCCAGCCATGCGGCGGCGTCCGGTCGCGGAACGCTCGGCCCAGTAGCGCGAGCGTTACGAGTAGTCCACTATGGGACCACTCTGATACCATCGGTCGGTGCCGCCCACCCGCGCCGCTGCCGCGCGCTACATCCTCCACTCGCGCCTGCTGCGCGGAGCGTTCATCAGCCTCGTGATCTCGGGCATCGGGATCTCGGTCACGGCACCGCAGATGACGCTGTTCCTCGTGCGGGAGCTGCACCTGACCGACGCTCTGGCGGGTCTGTACTACCTGACCAACCTCGCGGCGCCGATCGCCGGATACGTCGTCGGCTCGCTCTCCGACCGGGCGGGTTCGCGGCTGCTCGTCTTCCGGCTGTCCGCCCTCGCGGGGTTCGCCGGCTGGGTGCTGATGGCCGTGGCCACCCAGACGTGGATGCCGTTCGCGATCAACATCCTGCTGCTCAGCGTCGCCGGGGCGGGCGCCGCGCAGTTGCAGGCCACCGTGCGCGACGAGCTCACCCGGCGCCCCACACCCGTCGACAACCAGGTCGTCGCGGCGATGCGGATGGCGATGGCCTTCGGCTGGATCATCGGCCCGGTGATCGGCGCGGTGCTCGGTGCCGTGATCGGGTTGCGCCCGTTGCTGCTCGCCACCGGGGTCAGCCTCCTGCTCTCGATCGTGCCCCTGATCGGCGCCGGCAAGGCGGTGCCCGCCCCGGGGCCGAAGGTCGTCGCGGCCGAGCCGGAGCCCGACGCCGGGCTGCCCCCGGCACCGGCCCTCGTTCCCGCCCCGCTCCCGGCGCCCCTCGCGCACCGTACGCACTCGATGGTGCCGTTGCTGCTGTTCACGGGGATCTACGTGCTCATCATGTGCGGTGAGACGGTGAAGCTCGCGTACCTCCCTCTCTACATGGATGGGGACCTGCACGTCAGCGCCGCCGTCCGCGGTGCGGTCATCGGCTTCCAGCCGCTCGTCGAAGTCGCGCTCATGCCCCTCGCCGCGCTGATCGCGGACCGGATCGGCATCGCACGCGTGCTCGTCGCGGGTGCCGTCATGGCCGTCGGCGCACATGCCTGCTACGCCTCGGCCGACGCAATCGAGCCGCATCTCCTCCCCCTGATCGCAGGCCAGGTGCTCATGGCCGGTGTGATCGCGACGTTCGGCGTGCTGGGCGTCACCGTCGCCCAGCGCTTCCAGCCCTCCCGCGTCGGGATGGCGTCGAGCGTGTTCCTCAGCGCCTACGCCGTCAACGCCGCGGTCGGCGGGTTCGTCGGCAGCATCGGCACTGCATGGCTCGGCCTCCCCCATCTGTTCTGGATCTCGGCGTCGATCGCCGCGGCCGGGGTCGTCGCTCTGATCGTGCTCAACGCGGTCATCCCGCTGGACGGGCTGGGCCAGCAGGATCACGACCCCGTGGGTGCTTCCGCGCGATAGGGACTGGACGCGCCGCGGGCCGATGGGCGAGGCTGACGACACGACCCCGAGGAGGAACCCGATGATCGAACGCGAGCCCGGTGCCGGCCTGACGAGCGAGGAGTTGGCCGCGATCGTCGAACAGGTCGGGACGCCCGACACGCTGTCGACGCCGTTCGGCGATTGGGAGTTCTTCGACGGCGTCCCGCGCAGCGGATCGATCGAGAGCATCTTCGACTCGCTGGACCTCATCCGCGGCATCGAGGCGTTCCTGAACGCCGTGCCGGGCGCCTCCCTCGTCGCCATGCGGCGCGGCCTGCGCTCCGTCGGCGTGGACAGCCCCGACGTCATCGGCTACACCGACCCGCGGGGCAACTCGCGCTCGTTCTTCCTCACCCCCAACACCGAGACCACCTACGGGTCGACCTTCCTCGACCTCGCCGCCTGGGGGCCGACGGTGATCGAGTCGCCTCCGCAGTCGCTGTGCGTCGTGGACGACTTCTGGTTCCGCTACGTCGCCGACATGGGCATCCCCGGGCCGGACCGCGGCGAGGGAGGCAAGTACCTGTTCCTGCCGCCCGGGTGGGAGGGCGAGCGCCCGGACGGCTACTACGTCTACGAGTCGCCCACGTTCACCAACTGGGTCGTCCTCCGTGCGCTCGGCGGCGTGCCCGCGATGAAGCAGACCCGCATCTATCCGCTGAGCGAGGCGGACGCCCCGCGTGAGACGACGTTCGTCAACATCGCGTCCGCCATGCAGAACACCGTCCACTCGAACGATTTCAGCTTCTTCGAAGAGCTCGACGAGCTGGTGCAGGAGGAGCCCGTCACCGCCCTGGACCCGGAGCGCGCCGGCCTCCTCGCCGCGGTCGGGCTCGTGCACGGCACTCCGTTCCGCCCCGACGAGCGCAAGCGGCGCATCCTCGACCAGGCCGCGAAGATCGGCGCCGGGATCTCGCGCGCGCTCGTCTACAAGCCGCGCGACCCCGAGTCCTACTTCTGGGAGGGCTCGTCGTGGAAGCAGGCGTTCGTCGGAGGCGCCTACGACTTCACCCGCGACGGTGCCCGCCTCCTCGACGCCCGCACCCTCTTCCACTACTTCGCGACCGTCATCACCCCCGCGATGGCCCACGCGCAGGTCGGCGCCGGCTCGGCCTACGCCTACACCGCCGAGGACGCCGACGGTCATGCGCTCGACGGCGCGCGCACGTACTCGCTGCGCATCCCGCCGAACCCGCCCGCCAAGAACTTCTGGTCGGTCGACATCTACGACACCCAGACCCGCTCGCTCCTCCAGTCGACCGACTACCCAGCGCTCTCCAGCCTCAGCGGCACGGTCGTCCCCGAAGCCGACGGCTCGCACGTCCTCTGGTTCGGCCCGACCGCTCCCGCCGGCGCCGAGTCCAACTGGATCCCGACCACGCCCGGCAAGTCCTGGTTCCCGATGGTGCGCCTCTACGGTCCGCTCGAGCCCTGGTTCGACCAGTCGTGGCGGCTTCCGGAGGTACAGGCGGAGTGAGGGTCTGGCGCGGTGAGGGGCCGCGCCTCAGCCCCTCCGCAGCCCGTCGATGAGCAGTTGCACGGCGCCGCGTGCCTCCACCGCCCAGTCCGGGCGGTCGGAGGCGGATCCGATGCCGTGGAGGACGACCATCACCGCGCCGGGAAGGACGTCGTCGCGGATGTCGCCCTCGGCCGCGCCGCGCGCGAGCAGGTCGGCGACCGTGCGCTCCAGCTCGGTGCCGCCCTCCGCCTGGACGTCCGGGGCCACGAGGGCGGCGAGCGTCTTCGCCAGCGCCGCGTGCGCGACGACGTAGTCCGCGAACCCCCGCAAGAAGCCGTCGAGCGCCTCCACCGCCGGTCCCGTCGACGCGCGCGCCCGTTCGCAGAGGGCCAGGGTCTCGTCCTGATAGACGGCGGCGGCGAGGGCCTCGCGCGTCGGGAAGTGGCGGTAGAGGGTGCCCACCCCCACCCCTGCCCGCGTCGCGAAGTCGTCGAAGCGCAGCTGCTCGTCGCCGTCGAACACGGTGCGAGCGGCCGCCACGATCGCCTCGCGATTGCGGCGGGCATCGGCCCTCAGGGCTTTCGGTTCGGGCATCGACCCTCCCTTTGACAATCGGAGACAGTCTCCATATCGTAGCATCCGGAGATGATCTCCACTTTTGGCGGGAGCGGATATGCGGATTCTGATGTTCGGTCGTGGCGTGATCGCGACGATCTACGGCCAAGCCCTGCAGGCCGCCGGGCACGACGTCGAGTACTTCGTCCGGCCCGGCCGTGTGGTCGAGTACGGCAGCGAGGTCCGGATGGACGTCCTGGATGCCCGCCGCGCACCCCTCGGGCGCCGGGTGCAGCAGACGGCGCCGACCCGGCTGCGCGACGACCTCGACCCCTCCGACGCGTACGACCTGGTCGTCCTCAGCGTCGGCCATCACCGACTCGTCGACGCCGCGGCGTTCCTTGCCCCGCGCCTCGGCGACGCCACCCTGCTGGTCTTCGGCAACGTGTGGGAGGAACCCCTCTCGGCCATCGCGCCGATTCCTGCGGAGCAGGTCGTGTTCGGATTCCCGCAGGGAGGCGGTGGATTCACCGACGACGGCGTCCTGCACGGCGCGCTGCTCCGTCCCGTGATCGTCGGGACGGCCGGCAGCGCGCCGAGCCCGCGCGAGCTCGCGGTACAGGGAGCCTTCCGCTCCGCCGGCTTCTCGATCCGGGAGGAGAAGGACATGCGCGGATGGCTGCTGCTGCACTTCGCCGCGGACGCCGGGATGCACGCCCAAGGCCGCGTCCACGGCGGGCTGGCCGCGATGATCGGCGACCGCACCGCGTTCCGCGACGCGCTGCTCACCGCCCAGGAGCTGCTGCCGGTGGTCGAGGCGCGCGGCGTCGACCTCCGCCGTCACCGGCGCGCGACCCTCCCGTTCCGCCGGCCCGGGCCGGTGGCCGCCGTCATGGCCTGGACGACCGCGCACATCCCGATCGCCAACGAGAGTCTGGCCATGCACACCGACCCGGATGCGGCCGAACCGCGCGCGGTCCTCCGGGATGCGATCGACGCAGCACGGCGGCTGGGGGTTCAGGTCCCGCGGCTCAAGGGTGCGGCTGGGGCGCAGCCGGCTGAGGGAGCGTGAGAATGCTCGAGGGCGGGGAATTTCCGGACGGGACCCGAGCTTGCTGCCCGTATGACGAAGCTGATGATCATCGTGGGAAGCGTCCGTGAGGGCCGCGTCGGACTCCCGATCGCCGAGTGGGTGAGAGACGAAGCCGATAAGACGGGCAGATTCGACATCGATTTCGTCGACCTGCGCGAGCTGGCCCTCCCGTTCATGGACGAGCCCAACCACCCGCGGCTCATGCAGTACACGAAGCCGCACACCGTGGCGTGGAGCAGACGAGTCGCCGCCGCCGACGCGTTCCTCTTCGTCACCCCCGAGTACAACTACAGCTACTCGCCCGCACTGAAGAACGCCCTCGACTATCTGAACAAGGAATGGTGGCGCAAGCCCGTCGGCTTCGTCAGCTACGGCGGAGTCTCGAGTGGCACGCGCGGAGTCGTCGGCCTGCTTCCGACCATCACCGGGCTCGGTCTGGTCCGCGTCGGGGCGAACGTGGAGCTGACGTTCGGGGGCAAGCAGGTCGTCGACGGGGTCTTCCATCCGCAGGACAAGGAGCTGAGCATCCTCTCGCACGAACTCGACGAACTCGCCACGCTCGCCCGTGCACTGGCGCCGGTCCGGGCGGAGTTCGACACCTGACTCGGCCGGTGCCCGAGCCGGCGACTACCGCGGGCGCGACGCGAGCACGTAGGCGGGAACGGCGATCGCCGCGGTGGTGACGTGCATCAGGCCGAGGGCGAGCACGGCGCCCACGGTCGTTCCCGGGATGAAGCGGGTGACGGCGAGGAGCACATCGGGCACGAACGACGCGACGAGCACGATCGGCACCGCGATGGCCAGGGCACGACGAGGATCGGCGGCGCGGCGGGAGATGAATCGCCAGCCCGCCCAGCCCACGACGAGCCCGAGGACGGTCATGGACGCGTACGCCGGAACAGTGACGGGGCCGTACGTGGCCGGCACGCCGAGTGCCACGGCGATGGCGGCGATCAGCGCGTTGACAGCGATGGCCGCCGCGACGGCCGCGACGAGGATGCCGGCCGCGCGCGGCAGGGAGAGGGACGGGACCGGGGTGACTGCTGAGGATGCCATGACGTGCTCCTTTTTCGAGTCGTGGTAATTACGGTTCCGATTGGTACCGTATTCGATTACGGTACCGCCGAAACCCGGAATAGGCAATACTGATCTCATGGCCACCGACTCCATCCGTCTGTCCGGTCGACCCCGCGTCGAGGAGCTCGAGGGCCGTATCCTCGAGGCGACGCAGGACCTGCTGATCGAAACGAGCTACAGCGGCACCACCATCGCCGCGGTCGCTGATCGGGCTCATTGCGGCAAGTCCGCGATCTACCGCCGCTGGGAGACCAAGGTCGACCTGATCGTCGCCGCGGTCCGCGCATCCCAGGTTGCGTCCGAGGCGCCCGACACGGGATCGCTGCGCGGGGACCTGCTCGCAGCGGCGTCGCACTTCACCGGCTCGGATGGACGCTCCGGGCGCGTCCTGGCGAGCATGCTCACCGCGATCGGCACCGATCCCGACCTGTACGAGGCCGCCTATCGCGACGTCGGCCAGCCGCCCGTCCGAGCGCTGATCGAGGTCATCGAGCGCTGGATCGCGCGCGGCCTGGTGCCATCCACCGTGCCCGTCGCGCTGGTGGCCGGGATCGTCCCGACCGCCGCTTTCGGCAGCGTCGTCCTCCGCAAGCGCGACCTGGACCCCGCCGAGCTGCTAGAACTGGTCGACTTCGTCGTCCTCCCTGCTCTGCGGCATCCTCCGGCCTGATCGACCGGACGACGTGCGCCGGAGAAATGGAGCTGGTGACGCGTCAGATAAAGGATCGCGATAGGAGTGTTCCATCACGATCCCATCAACGACGCGGATTGTTTCCACGCGCTCAGAAGTTGCGGGTGAGCTGACCGGAAGTTGCCTGCTCTCCCGGTAGCTGCGGCGAACTTCTCCACGAATCGGCAGGGCGGAACGAACTACGTCGCGGGCAGGCCGCGCCTGCCTGCGCGGCGGCCCTACACAGGCGGGAGCCCCGCAGTGGCGACATCAACGATCACAAAGCAGAACATCAGCAGGGCGAGCCTGAAGTACCGGTACTTGACTTGCGCAATCCTCGCGAGTTGGTGCGCCTGCGCCCAAGCCTCATCGATGGTGAGAGCCGGGACGGGGCGGGGTGAGTTGAAGCGTTTGGCCACCGACGGCCAGGCAAACCGGTTTTCGGATTCGGCAGTCCGCGGGAACAGTGCCAACCCGGAGAAGATGACGGTCGCTCCTAAGAGTAGGAGGAGGAAGCCAATCGTGACGATGTCTTCGAAAGTAGCGATGTCGCACTTCGATACCCAATGTACCAATGCATGCTACAATGTATATATGACAGACATTTCTACAAGAATCGAGATCACGGGCAGGGTCGTCTACTCCGATGAGATCACGATCGCCCAGGCGGCTCAGATCATTTCCTTCCTCAATTCGAGCGGCAGCTCGCCGGATTCTCTCGGCACGTCGGCAGATCAGCCCGGTTCGTTGGGTGCGCGTAAGCAGGCAAAGGCCAACGGGCTCGAAAACGCTCGTGAGGCCCTGGACATCTCTGGAGCTAAGAAGAACCCGGAGAAGATCGTTGCCCTCGCCGCCTACGTCCTCCAGGATGGAGGCGAGACTTTCAAGGTTGAGGACGTGAAGACCCAGTTCCGGCGCGCCCGCGAGACGGCACCCGCCAACTTCTCTCGCGACATGAGCGCCGCGATCGCATCAGGCTGGATCGCTGAAGCCGACCCCGGGGAGTACTACCTCACCAACAAGGTTTCCGCTGTCCTCGACGGTGGATTTACGTTCCCGAAGGCGTCAAACGGAGGCCGTGCCCGCACCACGAAGAAGGCTGCCGCGAAGTCAGCAGTCCCTGAAACCCTCGCGGGGATCGACGCCTTCCATCCGATGCTGGACGGCTATCCCCCTTATTCGAAGATGAAGCTGGAGAAGGACCGGCTGCTGTGGGTTGTCCTCTACATGAAAGAGATGCATGGGCGCGACGGCCTCAGCAACAAAGAGATTTCGTACATCTCAGACCGCATCGGAACGCCGATCCCCAGCGGAAACGTAAACGCTGCGTTCCGGGCCGCGAAGAACCCTGGCTATGCCTACAAGTCGACAAGCGACAACTCCATTCGAGTCACCGACAGCGGGGCCGAATACGTGAAGGCCGTTGGCACGAAGGCTGAGGTGTAATGGCCAGCGGTCATGATCCTGTCGCTTTGCGCCTGCAGGGCTTGGAGTTGCAGGTGCAGACTCTTGTCTTGGCTGCTCTGGCGGCGGATCGAGCGGACGCCAGCATCGTCACTCCGGCCGCGGTCGGTCAGCTTTTCGAAGATTTCGCCCTGCCTGCGCCGGTGAAGATCAGCAACGTATTTGCCTCGCTTAGGACTAAGAAACTGCTGGCCGCAGTTAGCGGTCGCGGAAGTTACAAGGTGACGCCCTTGGGTCGGGCGACGGTCGCCGAAAAGCTTTCAGGCCTCGACCTGGTCGCGCTTGTGGCAGAGGGTGCTTCTGAAAACGCGCCCGTGCTTGGCCAGACTGAGCTGTCACTCGTTCCCTACACGCTCGCGCCGCCCGCGTTGGTCCAGCCACTTCGCGGTTTTCTAGCCGACCATCCCTTCGACACCAACGTCTTCGGAATGACGCGATTCCCGGACGCCAAGGCCGGGACGAAGGACCCGGTCGGGCGGGCTCTGGCGGTCGCCAAGGACGTCTGCGCGGAATTCGGTTTGGAGTTCCATTTGGCGTCCGACCGCGCAATCACCGATGACCTGTGGTCGAACGTCACCGCCCATATGTGGGGATGTCGGTATGGAATAGGGTTCTTCGAAGATCGACTTGAGCGCGGTCTGAATCACAACCTGCTAATCGAGGTTGGAGCGATGATCATGACCGGCCGCCGATGCGCGTTACTGAGGGACGGCTCCATTGACAAGATGCCTACCGACTTCATCGGCATGATCTACAAGTCCGTAAATCTTGAGGACGAATCGACCGTGCGAGACCGCGTCACGGACTGGTTGAAGGATGACCTGCGAGTGGGCAAGCTCTAGCGACTACTACTCGGTCCACTCAATTGGCATCCGCGCAGCCAGCGCCTCGCCGCTGGTTCGCCTTCGACCTGAACAATGGCGCCCGCGCGAGCGACCGTCACCGCAAAGCACTTGCTCGCTCCATCGTCCAAATTCTGGGAGAGGCGCAGGATCTCCAGGCCTGAACCGTTCACGGCCGTTCGAGCGTGAACGTTGACATCAGCCCGTGCCGGCGGCGAGTGGTTCACATCGCGATCATCGCATGGATCGAGCGAGACCTATTGCGGAACGGTATCAAGTCCCCTCGGGCGCTCATTTAGCGCGGGATGGGGTGGCCCGATCTCATCGACACGGATTCGATGTCGACAGCTTCGTCCAGTTGTGGGCGCTCGGCTCTCGCCAGATCCCAGTAATGGCGCGGATCTACGGGGTGAGCTGTGGGGCTTTTGTGGGGCTTTAGTCAAATCTGGCACCACAAGGAGCCTCTGACCAGCAGATTTATCCGCGGAGACGGAGGGATTTGAACCCTCGGTCCCCTTACGGGGACTCCACCTTAGCAGGGTGGTGCACTAGGCCGAACTATGCGACGTCTCCTGGGCGCCTGCGAGCAGGCGCACGACAGCCATCATAACGGACGCGAGCGGCGACCACGGACACGGGTCTCTCAGGCTCCGTAGTAGGCGAGGCGGGAGAAGTCGTTCACCGCGCCGGTGACGAGCATGATGCTCCAGATCGTCGCGACCACGAAGGAGAGCACGGTCACGGCGATCATGGCCCACAGGGGCGCCATCCCGCGACGGTCGGCGACGGAGCGGACGATCACGGTGCGCCCGATCACGTAGACGAAGGAGCTCAGGAACGACCACGCCCAGTGGAACGGCCGCACCACACCGCGGCGGGTCAGCTCGCGGTGGTCGAGCCAGCTGCAGACGACGGTCACGGCGTAGGTCAGCCAGCCGACCGCGATCAGCACGAAGTACCACGGACCGAACATCGAGAACGGGTTCGCGAGGGAGGTGCTGTCGAGCTGGCCGGAGTCGAGGGTGTAGTGGAAGTCGAAGCGGACCAGCGGCAGCAGGGCGATGCTCACGAGCGGCAGGAGGACGACGAGCCAGATCCAGACCGTGCCGACCGGTGTCGCCGGGTTCAGCGCGGGGCGCGGGCCCTGCACGGGAGCCTGGTACTGGGCATGGAGAACGGCCTGCTGCGGCACGGCCGGCTGCGAGACCTGCGCGGTCCACTGCGTCCCGTCCCACCAGCGCTGGGGCGCCGCCCCGTAGGGGTCCGGATACCAGCCGGGAGCGACTCCGCCGGGAGTCCCGTTCGCGTCGGTCATCGTGCGCGCCTCCATCCCGCGACCGGCTCCGGCCGCTCCCGCGACCCTATCTCGCGAACCTCTGACCGCTCGCGGACCACGTCGGCGAGGCGTCCTGGAATACGCGGCTCACCGTCCATGGCTCATCACCAGCCGTGGGTGTTGAACCACTCGCGTCTGCGGATTACCTCGGCGTCCGGCTCGTCGGCATCGGTCGTGCCGTGCTCCACGAGACGGCCCGCGGGGTCGAGGGCGATGAAGCGCAGGCAGCGCTCGCATAGGGCGCGCCCGCCGGGGAAGCCGTCCGGCAGGGCCGGGGCTGGTCGGCCCGGCTCACCCGACCCGGGGCACCCGTCCGGGTCAGCGGACGCGTCCGACCACATCGCACCACCATGGCGGTGCAGCCCCGGATGCCCGACCGGTCGGGTGCAGTGCCGCCCGCGGTTCCGGCTCGGGCAGTACCGCACGGGAGCATCCATGCCCCGAACCTATCCCGAGAGGTGAGTCGTTGCGGGTGCGGAGGGGCCCGCACC
>NZ_JBHVVL010000001.1:621879-622954 GCF_042883605.1 Leifsonia sp. NPDC058194
TGCGTGGTGACCGGGCGGGTGGCGTCCGGGACGGTGCGGAGGGGCCCGCACCCGCAACGACTCACCACTCGCGTGCCGCTAGCCTGGGCGGCATGGAGACCAGGGCCATCGATGTCCACATCTGGAGTGCGGAGTACGACTGCTGCGGGACGCCGTTCGCGGTCGGCGACGAGATCGGCTTCGCTCTGCGCGCGATGCTGGACGGCGACACTGGCGACGCGGGCGACCGCGACCGCCCCGCGTACTTCGACGAACGGCACCCGATGGACGACGACGATCCCCCTCTCGACGTCCGCGGACGAGTGGAGGCCATCACGGCCGTGCACCAGCGGATGGTGCGGGTCGCCGGCGCGCACTACCTGACGAACGACCCTGACGACACCCTGGAGCGTGCGGTGGATGCGGTGCCTGCCGACGGCGCACCGATGGGATACGGCGGAGCCGACTACCGCGTGCTCTTCGCGGTGGCGGCCGAAACGCGTCTGCCCGCTCCCCGTGCGCGGGAACGCCGCACGGACCAGGCGCCCGACGACGAGCTCCGCGGTCCCCTCAACCTCCTCACAGCCGTGGTGGAGGACGTGCTGGCCCGCTTCGGCGAGCGCGTGGAGGTGCTCCGGGCCCGCGGCGATGCCTCCGTCACGCTCGCCCCGCGAGCGGAAGATGCCGCGACGGTCCGCTGGAACGCGTACGAAAACGGCCTCCACGTGGAGCTGGAACGCGCCGAGTGGGTCCTCCCGTGGAGTCCGGAGGGGGTGGCCGGTCTCCGCGAGCTGGTGGAGGCCGCCGAGTCGGGCGGCTTCACCGAGCGCGTCGACGACGGACGCTTCGTCTCGACCGCGACCGCACCGTCCGGGGCTGTGCGGACGGCGGCGGCCGACGCGCCAAGCTTCCCGTCCGGTGGCAGCGGCTTGGTCTGGATGACCGAGACGGCGGCCGTCCGCCTCCACCGCGCTAACTCCGGCCGCGGGTACCCGGCCTGGGGATAGCTCCGGCCGAGAGGTGAGTCGGGGGGGGGGGGGGGGGGGGGCGAGAAGCCCACCAAAAACAACATCCCGCGGGAGGGGACTGTTGGGGT
>NZ_JBHVVL010000001.1:622964-985920 GCF_042883605.1 Leifsonia sp. NPDC058194
CTCGAGCGGGGCGTGGCCCCCCGGCCCGTGTCGCCCGCCGGGCATATTGTTACCGTGGTGGGGCGGGCCGCCCCCCCCCCCCCCCCAACGACTCACCACTCGCGGGCTTGAACGGGTTCGGGGCCGGGGTCGTTCGCGGGCGGGGTGCCGTGGACCGTCCGCAGCATCGCCGTGACCATGGCGTTGGCGACGGCGATGAGCGGCACGGCGAACAGCGCGCCGGGGATGCCCGCGATCCCCGTGCCCGCGGCGACGCCGATCACGACGGCCAGGGGATGCACCTTCACCGCTCCCCCGACCAGCAGCGGCTGCATGACGTGGGCCTCGAGGAGGTGCACGAGCAACACCCCGGCGAGCATGATGATCGCCTGCACCGGCCCGGCGAAGACGAGCGCGATGACGACCGCGATGATGCCGGAGACGATCGCGCCGATGACGGGGATGAACGAGGCGAGCAGCACGACGACGCCGATCGGGATGGCCAACGGCAGCCCCAGGAAGAACGCGACCAGCCCGATCCCGACGCCGTTGACCACGGCGACGAGGATCTGCACGCGCACGAAGCTCGTCAGCGTGGTCCAGCCCGCGTCGCCCGCGGCGGAGATCGCCGGACGGCCGGTGCGGGGGAACAGCCGGGTGATCCAGCGCCAGATCCCGCCGCCGTCGATCAGCATGAAGATCGTGGCGAACACGGCGATCAGGCCGCCGGCGAGCAGATGCCCGGTGGTCGAGCCGACGCGCACCGCTCCCCCGATGATCTGCGAGCTGTCCTTCGAGATGAGATCGCCCGCGCTCGAGAGGTACCCGGCGAGCTGGGTGTCGCTCACGCTCCACGGCGGCGCGCGCAGCACGTCGCGCGCGCGGTCGTAGGCGGCGACCGACTCGCGCTCCAGCTGCGGGAGACCCGCCCGCACCTGCCAGACGACGAGCGTGACGAGCGCGGCGACCACGGCGGCGAAGGCCACCAGGGTGACCACGATCGCCAGCCACTTCGGCCAGCGGCGGCGGACCAGGGAGGCGACGGCCGGCTGCAGCAGCGCCGAGACCAGCAGGGCGACCAGCAGCGGGATCACGATCTCCTGGAACAGGATGACCAGGTAGATCACGACGGCGGCCAGCCCGATGATCACGAGCAGACGCCACGACCATTCCGACGCCGACCGCACCCCGCTCGGGACGGTCGGGCTCGAGGCCGTGCCGCCTCCCGGCCGCGGACGATTCCAGCGCAGCTCCATCCGTGGTCTCCTCTCCGCGTTCAGGAGTCCCTGCCCACCGCGGGCTCGCCCACGAACTGGTGCGCCTCGGCCGCGAGCTCCGGCCAGTCCTCGGTGGCGGCGACCCGCACCCAGGCGCCCTTCGCCTCCGCGCGTGCAGCGGGGACTCGTGAGGCGACCTCCCGGCCCACGAGGTCGCCGGCGCGATCGTGCGGCAGGTCGACGGCGAGCTCGTCCCCGTCGAGGTAGGCGAAGAGCTGTCCGCGCACGTGCAGGCCGGTGGCGGTCACCGAGACATCGAGGTCGGGGTCCTGCAGCAGCTGCGTCGAAAGCAGGTCGAACGAGGTGGTGGGGCTGTCGGTCATGCGATTCCTCTCGTCGGATTCACCCCCATCCAACCCGTCGGAGCGCTCGTTGCACAGCATCAGATGTCGAGAACCCCCGCTGCGTCCGTCACGGATGCCGCGGGGGTTCTCTCCGGGTGGTGCTTACTCGCCGTAGAAGACGCCGTGGCGGCGCTTGGCGAGGAGGTACAGCACGAGGCTGATCGCGCAGAGCACCGCGACGTAGATCGGGAACACGCTGCCGAGCCCGACGCTCTGCAGCCAGACGAAGAGGTACGAGGCGGTGCCTCCGAAGAGGGCGACGCCGACTCCGTAACCGATGCCGACGGCGGTGCCACGGCAGTACTGCGGGATGAGGGAGTTGGCGACCGTGTTGTAGATCGTGAGGTTGAGCAGGAGCACGAGCGAGCCGCCGAGCATGACCGCTGCGAGGGATCCGACGCCGTTTCCGGTGTAGATCATGACGAGGAAGATGGTCGGGATGGCCAGCGCACGGCCGAGCACGAACCAACGCGAGAGCGCCCACTTGTCCAGGAAGCGGCTGAGGACGAGCGCACCGATGGTCAGGACGATGCTCAGGCTGGTGCTGATGGCGAAGACGCTGGTCGGGTCCCCCCCGTACGAACCGGTCGCGAGCGACGGCAGTCCGGAGAGCCAGGTGTAGTTGTAGGCCTGGATCGCCCCGACGACGAAGATGACCGCGACGATGCTGAGCCAGTAGTGCTTGACGCCGCGCCAGACGCGGATCGACTCCGTACGGGTCGCGATGGTGCCGGGTTCGGCCGGGCCGTCCTCCGAGCCCAGGGTCTCGGGCAGCGAGCGCCGCAGCCAGAGGACGATGAAGCCGAGCAGGCCGCCGACGATGAACGGGATGCGCCAGCCGTAGGCCGTCATGCCCGCCGGGCCGAGCAGTGCGCTGGCGGTGAAGGCCGTGAGGGGGGCGAGGAGGTTGCCCAGGTTGTTGAAGAACGCCATGAACCCGGCGACGTAGCCGGGCCGATCGGGCACCAGCTCCACGCCGTACGCGTTGGAGAGGGGGGCCTCGATGCCCGTGGAGAAGCCCTGCACGAGGCGCAGGATCAGCACGATGACGCCGGCCCAGATGC
Organism: Leifsonia sp. NPDC058194; assembly: GCF_042883605.1. Classification (NCBI taxonomy): domain Bacteria; kingdom Bacillati; phylum Actinomycetota; class Actinomycetes; order Micrococcales; family Microbacteriaceae; genus Leifsonia; species Leifsonia sp. NPDC058194. Next base: position 625,629 of record NZ_JBHVVL010000001.1, read on the forward strand.
CGAGCACCTCGTGCGTGGGCAGGAAGCCGATGATCAAGCTGGCCAGCGCGGTCGCCCCGACCGCCCAGAGCATGACCACCTTGCGACCGATCCGGTCGGCCACCAGGCCGAAGACGACGCCGCCGACTGGCCGGGCGACGAATCCGACCGCGAACACGGCGAGCGAGTTGAGGGTGGAGGCGGCAGGGCTGGAGCCGGGGAAGAACGCGTTGCCGATGTAGACGGACAGCAGCCCGAACATCGCCCAGTCGAACCACTCGAGCGCGTGTCCGGCGCTCAGGGCGAACAGGTTGCGCGTGGTGTGCGGCCGGGACGCGGCAGGGGTGGCGGAGGTCGCGGGTGCCGCGGTGTCCTGGTTTTCCAACATTCTGTGAGCTCCTTCGCTCAGGTGCAGATCGGGGGATGGAGGGGTGGCTTCAGGGGGAGGTGGCCTCGCCTGTCAAAACTATAGTATAGCGACAACATCACCAAGAGAAAGGGACCGACGATGGTTCAGACGATCACGGCGACGGACGAGGAACTGATCGCGGAGGCCTCCGCCGCACTGCTGCGGACGCACGATGCCACCACCACGCGCGTGGCTGCGGCGGCGCTGGGGGCGTCGGGAGCGGTGCATCTCGGCCTCAGCCTCCGCTCCCCCCCGCGTGAGCGTGTGTGCGGAGAGCACAGCTGTCGCCAACGCGAAGCTCGCAGGCGAGGAGGGCATCGTCACGATCGTGGCCGTCGGCCTCGGTGAGGACGGCGTCCCGCGCGTGATCAACCCGTGCGGTGTGTGCCGCGAGCTGGTCCCCTCGATCGCTCCGGAGGTGCGCGTGCTCGTCGACGGCGGCGACGGCACCGTGGTGGCCGTCGCCTCCCCCGAGCTCCTGCCGATGCCGTGGGTGCGGGCGCGCTCTTACGACTGAGCCCGCCCGCCCGGCCGGCAGGGGCTCACCGCCAGGGAAGCGGCTTGCGCAGCACATCGCCGATCAGCTCCAGGACGCCGTCGAAGTCCATGTCGAAGATCACCCGGTGGAGTGGACGAGTCTCCCCCTTCACCGGGTGCACGCCGGCCAGGTAGCGGTCGCCTGTCTGCGGATCCTCGAACGTCTGCAGAGGGCGCTGGACGGACCCGGCCACCAGCTCCGGGCGCAGCAGGCTCGCCACCGCGAGGGAGTCGTTGATGCCCATGATGCGCTTGCCGTCGGACTGCGGGTACGAGCGGGTGTAGAAGCCGGCGTAGTCGGCGCTGATCCGTGTGATCAGTTCGGCCGGGGCGTTGCCGGTGGAGGCGGCGATCTCGAGGAAGAAGTCCTCCGGCACCATCGCCTGGCGGGTCACATAGGGGCCGCACCAGGTGATGTCGCCCTCGCGCTTCGCGACCTCCTGTGCCGCATCGATGTCGAAGGACACGTTGGGGTCGCGCGAGACGCGGAAGCGCCGATCGGCCCACGGCTCGGTGTCGTGGTACAGCGCCGGTCCGAGCGTTCCGACGATGGTCGTGCTCCGCAGACGCTGCATGAGGGCGGGGTCGGTCTGCAGGGCGATCGCGAGGTTCGTCTGCGGCCCGAGCGCCACGTAGTCGATCTCGCCCTCGTGCGCGTCGACCAGGTCGAGAAGGATCGGGATGCCGCTCGGCTCGGCCGGTACGGCGGTGCGCGGCCGGAGGCCGGTGTTGCCGAAGCCGTCCTCGCCGTGGATCCCGGCCGAGAGCCGCAGCTCCTGCTTCAGCGGAGCGTCCGCACCCCGGTACACGGGCACATCCTCGCGGCCGCAGGTGTCGAGCACATAGCGGGCGTTGTCGGCCGCGCGATCGCCGTAGGTGTTGCCGAAGACGCTCAGCACGGCCAGGATCTCCACGTCGGGATCGGCCGCCAGCAGCATCAGCGCCAGGGCGTCGTCCACGCCGGTGTCCGTGTCGACCACGACTTTTCTCATCGTTCCTGTTCCTTCTCGTTCGGTTCTGTTCGGTGGAAGCGCGCGGCGGGGATCAGGGTCTGCTCAGCCCGGCCGCGGCGAACGCCTCCTGGGCGGATGCGCCGGACAGCGAGCGGGCGAAGTCCATCGCCGCGTCGGGCGCGCCGGTGCGCGCGCCGATCGCGAAGCGCGCATACGCCTGCAGGTCGTGCGGGATCGGCTCGACGAGGTGCGGTCCGGCGACGGAGCGCAGCTCGCTGACCTGCTGCACCGCGACGTCGGCGCGTCCGTCGACGACCGCTTCGGCGGTCAGTCCCGACTCGAAGCGCACGGCGCGCTCGTCGATCCGTTCGAGCAGACCGCGGCGGCGGAGCACGTCCATGAAGTGCAGCCCGCTGGCGCCCGACAGCGTGTAGGCGACGGCGCGTGCCGCCAGCAGGTACGCCAGGAAGGCGTCCGCGCTGTCGTCCACGGGAGCCGAGGAGTGCGGCAGTCGCGCGAAGCCGACGGCGGAGACCGCGATGTCGGCGATCGCCCCCCGGTCGACGACGCCGGAGTCGGCGAGATCGTGCACCGACGACGAGACCCCGAGCACGAGGTCGGGGCGTTCACCCGCGCCGATGCGCTCGAGGAGCTTGGTGGTCGGCTCGAACGTCGCCAGCACCGGGATGCCGGTCGCCGACTCGAACGCCGGGATGACGGTGTCGACGAGCGGCTGCCGGACGACGAGTCCGCTGTAGAGGGTGATCATGGCGTCGGAGCCTTTCCGGTCCGGGCGCCCGGGTGCAGGGCGGCGGCCTGGGTGTCGGACAGCGGAGCCGTCCGGTGGGCGTGGGTGAGGAAGAAGAGCTGCGCTGTGTGCTCGAGCTCTTCGAGGGCGTCGAGCGCCGCATCGAGGTCGGCACCCGCCACGACGGGGCCGTGGTTGCGCAGGAGCAGGGCGTGGGAGTCGCGCGCGGCCCGCTCGATCGTCGCTGTCGCCTCCGGATCGCCCGGAGCAGAGTAGGGCAGCAACCGCAGGGCGCCGACGCGCATCGCGTAGTAGGCGGTCAGCGGGGGCAGCGGCCGCTCGGTGTCGAGTCCGTCCAGGCACGAGAGGGCGGCCGAGTGCACGGAATGGGTGTGAACGACGGCGTTGACGTCGGGGCGCACCCGCAGCATCGCGACGTGCAGGAAGGCCTCCTTGGTCGGCCGCGGCCCGGCGAGATGCCGGCCGTCCGCATCCAGCACCGAGAGCGCGTCCGCCTCGACCGCCCCGAGGCTGACGCCCGTGGGGGTCACCAGCACGCGCTCCCCCTCACGGACGGCGAGATTACCGGTCCGGCCGTGGGTGAGACCGCGGCGATGGATGTCGTGCGCCACCCGTTCGACGGCCCGGGCGGCGGCAGTGGGCGCGGTCACGAGCGCGCCTCGACCGCGTCGCGCAGGGCGACGTCGACGAACAGGTCGGGGTCGCCGAAGTTGCCCGATTTGAGCACCAGGTGGAGGTCGCGCGCGACATCGTGGATCCAGGGCGCACCGAGCGCGGCCTCCTCCCCCACGACCGCGACCCGCGTCCCGAGGGCCTGGATCACGGCGCCGGAGGTCTCGCCCCCGGCGATCAGCATCCGGGAGACCCCGCGGGCGGCGAGCCCGTCGGCGATCAGTCCCGCGACCTCCTCGTAGAGCTCGGCGGCACCCGCGATCGACGCCTCGCGTTCCTCCGCCGTGCTGGAGGAGTAAAGAAGTCCTGAGGCTTCGCCGGGCTGCGCGTCCCACCAGGCGAGGGCCCGCCCGGCCAGGCCGGTCGCGGTGTCGCCGGGCGCCGCGACGACCTTGTACGCCGGGGCGCCCTCGTCGCGGAAGCGGGCGATCTGCTCCAGCGTGCGGCGTGAGCAGCTGCCCGCGATGATCGCCGTCCGCGAGGCGGGCGGACCCGTGACCGCAGCGTCGGAGGGCGGGCGGCGACGGGCGATCTCGCCGATCAGCCCCGCGGATCCGGCGACCAGCGGTGCGTCGTCGAGCGCTTCGGCGAGCGCCGCGAGGTCGTCCGCCGAGACCGCGTCGGCGACCAGATGCGCCGTGCCGTCCGTGTGCGCCGCCTCGATCCGTTCCCGGATGCGCGCAGCGCCGTGCCGGACGATCTCGAGGGGCAGGAGGCCGACCGTGCCGCCGACCTGCGGCGTCAGCAGGCGTGGCACCGACGAGTCCCGCATCGGGGTGATCGGGTGCTCGCGCATATGCGTCTCGTCGAGCAGTGCGTCTCCGACGAAGAGATGCCCCTGGTAGACGGTCCGGCCGTGCAGCGGGGCGGCGGGCGTCGTCACGACGGTCCGCGCCCCGAGCCGCACGGCCAGAGCTTCGGTGACCGGCCCGATGTTGCCCTCCGCCGTGGAGTCGAACGTCGAGCAGTACTTGAGATAGAACCGGTCAGCGCCGAGGTGCTGCAAGGCGTCGAGCGCGGCGAGGCTCCGGTCGACGGCCTCGGCGGCCGGGAGGGAGCGTGTCTTCAGCCCGATCACCACGGCATCCGCACCGGAATCGGCCTCGTGCGCGCCGATGTCCTCGGTGAGCGACAAGAGGGTGCGCAATCCGGCGCGGCTCAGCGCGGCGGCGACATCGGTCGCTCCCGTCACGTCGTCGGCGATGACGCCGATCATCGTGCGCGCCTGGCGATCTCGGCGCTCAGTCGACGGGCGGCGGCGCTCGGGCCGTCCAGCACCGGTACGCCGAACCGTTCGGCGAGGGCACCGGCCGCGGCGGCAAGCGAGTACTGCGCCAGCACGACCAGCTCGTACGGCTCCGTGACCGTGGCGATGGCCGTGCCCAGCACCTGGTCGAGACTCTCGCCCTGCGGGGGTCGGGCCGCGGTGGGGACCACCAGCGGCGCAACAGTCGCGGTCGCACCGGCGGCGGCGAGGACGGCGGAGAGACGCTCGGTGCTGTCGGCGGCCGCGGACTCGAGGGAGGCGACGAGGAGCACCCGGGCGGGCCTGCGCTCGGCCACCTCGGCGAACAGCGGGCCGTCCGCGGACAGGACGGCGGCCGGGTCGGCCGCACGGTCTCGCACCTCGGCGCGGGTGCCGAACTGCGAGCAGGTCAGCAGCACCCCGTCGGCCCCTCCGGCGAGCGCGAGCTCGATCAGGTCGTCCATCCGCACGGCGAGCGGGTCGGTGATGCCGCCCTGCTGCTCGGCGTCGGCGAGCAGCCGGTCGTCCAGCAGGTTCCACACCGTGCTGCCGGGCAGCGCATCTGCGACCGCGGCGGCGGCCGGCGGGATGGCCAGCGGCGTCGCGCTGATCAGGGCGATCTTCACAGGAGCCGTCGGCTTCACAGGCACAGTCGAATTCGCGGGGGTCATCGGGCGATCCTCTCGGTCCAGGCGAGCCCGGCGCGCGTGTCCGCGACCGGGCCGTACTCGCAGCCGATCCAGCCGTCGTACGTACTGGCGGCGATCCGGGCGAGGACGCGGTCGTAGGCGATCTCGCCGGTGCCGGGTTCGCCGCGGCCGGGGTTGTCGGCGATCTGGATGTGCGCGATGAACGGCAGTAACCGCTCGAAACGCTCGATCAGGTTCCCGCCGTCGACTTGCGCGTGATAGACGTCGAAGAGCACGCCGACCGTCTCGGGGTCGACGGCCTCCGCCACGGCGGCGGCGGTCTCCATCGTGGCGAGGCCGTACCGGGGCTGGTCGCGCTTGTTGATCGCTTCCAGCGCGATGCGCACGCCGGTGCCCCGCGCCTGCTCGGCGGCCCAGCCGATGTTGGCGACGTAGGTCGCGAAGGCGTGCTCGGCGTCGGCCTCTGCGGGGCGCAGTCCGGACATGACGTGGATCACCGACGTGCCGAGCACGGCCGCGTACTCGAGGGCGAGACGCACTCCCTCGCGGAACTCCTGCTGCGCTCCCGGCACGTACGCGGCGCCCATCGCCGTCGGGGAGCCGGCCGGGCCAGCGGGCGTGTTGATCAGCACCTGCTCGAGACCGGCGGCGTCCAGGAGCCCCCTGACCGTCTCGGCAGGGAGACTGTACGGCGACGCGAACTCCACGCCGGTGAACCCCGCCTCCGCCGCGGCGTCGAAGCGCTGCTCGAACGGGAGCTCGGTGAAGAGCCATTTCAGGTTCGCGGCCAGGCGGACGGGACCGCCGGCGGTCTCGACGATCACGCCGGGACCCCCTGATAGTCGGGGTTGACCACGAACTGCGGAGCCTGGCCGGCGAGTACTCCGATGACGTTCGCGGCCGCCATCCGGCCGGATTCGCCGCGCGCCTCGCGGGTCGCGCCTGCCACGTGCGTCGTGGCGAGGATGCCGGGAGTGTGCAGCAGCGGGCTGTCGGCGGGCAGCGGCTCGGCGGCGAAGACGTCGAGCGCGGCGCCGCCGATGACACCGTCGCGCACGGCCTCGACGAGCGCCCGTTCGTCGACGATGCCCCCGCGCGCCGTGTTCACCAGGATCGCGTCGTCCTTCATCGCGGCCAGCCGGCCGGCGTCGATCAGGTTGCGCGTCGAGTCGTCGAGGAAGAGGTGCAGCGTGATGAAGTCGGCCTCAGCCACGACCTCGTCGAGGCTCGCGCGACGGATGCCGTTGGCGACGGCGAACTCCGCATCGAAGTAGGGGTCGTAAGCGATGACGTCCATCCCGAATCCGCGGGCGATCCCGGCGACGGCCTTGCCGATCGATCCGAGACCCAGGATGCCGAGGGTGGCGCCGCGCAGCTCACGCCCGGTCAGCTGCTGCCAGCTGCCCGCCGCGAGGTTGGCGATGTTCTCGGGCACGCGCCGCGCGACGGCGAGCATCAGCGCGAAGACATGCTCCGCCACAGCCTGCCGGTTGGCGCCGGCCGTCACGCAGACGGGCACGCCGCGGTCGGTCGCGGTGGCGACGTCGACGCTGTCGTAGCCGACGCCGGTGCGCACGACGATCTCGAGGTTCGGCGCCTGCTCCAGTACGTCGGCGCGCAGCGGCTGGGTGCCGGCGATGATGGCCCGCACCCGCGAGAGGAGGCGCGCGCGCTCCTCGGCTGGCAGCGCAGTCAGATCCGGCTCGTGCCGGGTGCGCAGGCCGGCCGCGCGCAGCGTCTCGTCGACCTCGTCGCCGGGAAGCAGGAATGCGGTGGTAATCAGGACATCGGTGGATTCGGCGTCGCTCACCAGATCCCTCCCTCGTAATCGGATGCGGTGAACGCCCCGCCGTGGAACTGCGGCGCGGCGGCGTCTGAGCTGATGGCGGCGGCGTGGTCGGCGGCGTCGTCCTGCGGCACGTAGCCGATCGCGTCCCACCCGGCTCGGCCGTCCCACCAGCCGTCTGTGTTGGCCGAGCAGCCGTAGACGACCTGGCAGCCGACGGGGCCGCTCTCGATCGCGCAGCGGGTCAGCTCGATGCCGTCGCGCCAGCTCAGCCAGAGGGCGAGCTGGCGGGCGTCCTCCGGCTCGGGGCGGAACGTCCCGATGCGCAGCAGCACCGACTCCACCCCCCACTTGTCGTGATAGAGACGCGCGAGTGCTTCGCCGAAGGCCTTCGAGACGCCGTAGTAGGTGTCCGGGCGCAGCCCGGCGGTCTCGTCGAGCACCTCGGTGGCGGGATGGAAGCCGACGACGTGATTGGAGCTCGCGTAGACGACCCTGCGCACGGCCGCCAGGCGCGCGGCTTCGTAGACGTTGTAGGTGCCGTCGATGTTCGCGGTTCGGATCTCGGTGAACGGCGCCTCGTCTGCCACGCCGCCGAGGTGCACGATGACGTCGACGCCGGATGCGGCCGCGACCAGCGCGTCGAGGTCGGCGAGATCGCCCACGACGACCTCCTCCCCCGCGTGGAGGGGCTCGGTCGGCTCGCTGCGCGCGTAGAGCACGACGCGGTCGTACCGGCCGGCCAGCCCGTCGCGGATCACGCGGCCCATGCGTCCGGTGCCGCCGGTGTAGAGCACGGAGGTCATCGTCGTCCTTTCGTCGTCATGCGGCTCATCCGATGCTGCGGTCCTGCTCGTCGCCGTCGCCGTCGGCGAAGAAGCCGATGGCGGCGCGCTGCGGGCGCACCCGTTCGACGGACCGGCCGTCGAGCCGCAGGCCGACGTCGTGGCCGGGCACCAGCACGCCCGCGGTGTCGGTCAGCAGGGAGCGCAGCCGGTCGATGGTCGCGACGCTGGCGTCGGCGTCCATCGTCGAGTCGGCCTGCGCGGTGGCGAGCTCGTGGATGTTCTTCACGGCGTCGCCGGCGAAGATCAGCCGATCGTCGGTGCGCTCGGCGAAGAACGCCAGGTGGTGGGGGGTGTGCCCCGCGCTGGCCAGCGCGTGGATGCCCGGGAGGACCTCCTGGCCCGGCGCCATCCGCTCGACTCCCTCGGTGCGTCGGAGCAGTTCGCGCACATGCAGGTCCGGGATGAAGGTCGTACCGGCGGGCTGCTGCGCGGCCCAGGCGAGCTCGGCCTCACCCACCCAGGTGGTCGCGTTCTCGAACATGGTGAAGTTCGCGACGTGGTCCCAGTGCAGGTGGGTGATCAGGACGTCGGTGATGTCGGACGCCGTGAGGCCGTGCCGCGCCAGTCCCTCGTGGATCAGCGGGATGTAGGCGGGTTGTCCCGCATCGACGAGGACGCGCCGGACGCCGTCGTCGAGCAGCCACAGGCTGCTCCAGCCGAACGCGCCGTGCGAGTGCGATTTTCCCGGGAACCCGTCGACGATCGGGTGCGCTGCATAGGTGGTCACGCCGTCGTCCTCCCTCCACGCTGATGTCACAACTATAGTATAGCGATTGAAGGGGACAGTCAAAGCCCTCTCGGGCCGGCCTCGGGTCAGCGCGCGAGCAGGCGCTCGGTCGCTCCGGCGATATGCGTGCGCATCGCGGCGTCAGCCGCATCCGCGTCACCCGCGGCGAGCGCGTCGAAGATCTCCCGGTGCTCCGGGGCCGCGCCCTGCGCTCCCGTGCGGCCGAACTTCGAGAACAGCCGGAACCGCTGGATCTGTCCCCCGAGCGCACCGTAGGCCAGCTCCAGGAACTTGTTGCCCGACTGCGCCGCGATGAGCATGTGGAAGCGGTCGTCCGACCGCCAGTACAGGTCGAAGCCCTCGGTCTCGACGTCGGCGACCTCGGCCGAGCGGTCGAAGTCGTCCAGGGTCTCGCGCAGCGCCTCGACGAACGCGTCCGTGCGGCGCGCCGCGGCCTCACGCGCGAGCCAGGGCTCGAGCTGGAGGCGGGCCTCCTTCAGCTGCTCGACCTCGTCGCGTGTCATCGCCGGGGCGACGCGGTAGCCGCGCAGCGCCTCCCGCTCGACGAGACCGGTGTGCTCCAGGCGAGCGAGCGCCTCCCGCAGCGGCGTCTGGCTCACGGCGAGTTCGCGCGACAGGGCACCGATGTTGAGGCTCTCCCCCGCGGCCCGCTCGCCCGACATGAACTGGTGCAGCAACACCTCGTACATCTGATCGGCGATCGGCTGTCTCAGTGTTATCCGCTCAACCATCCATGACCCCTGTTCGAAAATCAGTCGCCGACCGCCCTGGCGGCACCGGCGGACCGGCATCGCCCGATTCTATCGCCGCCGCATTCGGCGCGGACGCCCGCGCGCAGGTGGACGGAGCGAGGGTGGACGGGTCGCGAGTGGGTCAGAAGATCTCCACATACTCCTCGGGAGGCCCGAGCTCGGGCCGCGCGCGGAACTCGATGCGATCGCCCGAGTGCTCGAGTTCGAGGACCGTCACCGTGTTGCCGCCCGCGCGGAGGGCGGGTGCCGGGACGTACAGCGTCACCTGCGGGCCGATCTCCCAGTACCGGCCCAGGAGGAACCCGTTCACCCAGACGAAGCCCTTGCCGAAGCCCGGCAGGGCGAGGAAGGCGTCAGCAGGCTCGTCACGATCGAGCACGAACTCCGCGGTGGAGAACCCGGCCGGTCCGCCGACCGCGATCGGCGCACCCGGCGCGATCGGCCCTCCCGGGTGGACGCGGCGAGCCCGTCGCTCGACCTCCTCCCTCGTCCACTCGTCGAGCGGCAGCGCGGTCGCGGTCCAGCCGTGCACCAGGCGGCGGCCGAGCTGCACCCCGCCCAGGATGCCCTTGCCCTGACCGAGAAGCGGCCCGTAGTTGATGCGACCCTGGTTCTCGACCAGGAGCTGGAGCTCGACCCGCTCGCCCGAACCGGTCACCGGCACGGAGCCGTCCGCGTCCAGGATCCCGGCGAGCACACCGTCGACGAAGACGTGCGCGCGGTCGTGGAGTCCGGTGACGGTGATGGTGCTCTCGCCGAGAGGGACACGCGGCGTCGCTCGGTAGAGCACCAGGCCCGCGGCGATGCCCAGCTCTTCGAAGCTGGGCGGGGTGGCACGCCGTGCGGTGGACGGCACCGAGCCGAGCGCGTCGAGCAGTGCCGCTCCCCGGGCGACCGGGACGGTGCGCGGAGCCAGGATGAGCGGATCCGCCGGAACGGGGAGCGCCCGGCCGCCCGCAGCGACGAACCGCTCCCGGAACGCGTGGAACTTCGGCGTCACCGCACCGTGCTCGGCGATCGGCGCGTCCGAGTCGTAGCTCGTCACGGTCGGCTGCAGCCGGCCGTCGTGGTTGGCCCCGGCCCAGAGACCGAAGTTCGTGCCGCCGTGCGCCATGTAGAGGCTGACGGAGCCGCCGGCGTCGAGGATCTCGCCGAGCGTCGCGTCCGCGCTCGGCACGGTGCGCACGTGGTGCCGTTCGCCCCAGTGGTCGAACCAGCCGTTCCAGAACTCCGCGCACAGCAGGGGCTCCCCGCTGCGGCGTGAGCGCAGCAGGCCGAACGCCTCCTCCGCCCGCGTCCCGAAGGTCGCCGTAGCGAGCACCCCCGGGAGGCTGCCGCCGTCGAGCATGAGGTCGGTCGGACCGTCCGCCGTGTACAGCAGCTCGGTCGCGCCGCGCGAGACCAGCGCCGCGCGCAACCACTCCAGATACTCCGCGTCGTCGCCGTAACTGCCGTACTCGTTCTCGACCTGGAAGGCGACGATCGGGCCGCCCGCCGACACCTGCAGAGCGGCCAGACGCGGCATCAGCTCGTCGAACCACGCGGCGACGGCGGCCACGAAGGCGGGGTCCGAGCTGCGGGCGCGCATCCCGACCCGGCCGGTGAGCCAGGCGGGCAGGCCGCCGTTGTCCCACTCGGCGCAGATGTAGGGGCCCGGGCGCACGATGACGTCGAGCCCGACCTCGCCGGCCAGGGCGATGAACGCCTCCAGGTCGCACCAGCCGTCGAAGGACGCCGGGCGGTCGGGGCGGCGCTGATGGAAGTTCCAGGCGACGTAGGTGTCGACGGTGTTGAGCCCGAGGGCGGCGAGCCGTTCGAGCCGATCCCGCCACTGCGCGGGATGCACCCGGAAGTAGTGCAGGGAGCCGGAGAGCACCTGGTGGGGCGTCCCCGCCCGCAGCAGCACGCCGTCCTCGTATCTCAGCAGAGGGGAGGTCGCGGTCAGGGTCACTTCACGGCTCCGGCGGTCATCCCGGCGCGCCAGAAGCGCTGCAGGGCGAGGAAGGCGATGATCAACGGCACGACGGAGACCAGCGAGCCGATCACGACGAGCGGCGGCGGCACGGCGACATGGCTGGCGTTCCAGCCGACGAGGCCGACCGTGACCGGCTGCATGTGGTCGTCGCCGAGCACCATGGCGGGCAGGAGGTAGTTGTTCCAGATCTCGACGAACTGGAACAGGAAGATCGTCACGAGGGCGGGCAGCATCATCTTCGTCGAGATGGCGCGGAAGATGCGGAACTCGCTCGCGCCGTCGATCCTGCCGGCCTCGATCACCTCGTCCGGCACCGACTGGGCCGCGAAGACGCGCGCCAGATACACGCCGAACGGGCTGACGATGCTCGGCAGCAGCACGGCGAGCGGGTTGTTGATCAGGTGCACCCCCGAGAACATCAGGTAGAGCGGCAGGGTGAACAGGATCTTCGGCACGAGCACCGCGGCGAGGATCACGCCGAACAGCGCGCCCCTCCCGGGGAAGTCGTATTTGGCCAGCGCGTACCCGCCCATCGCGGAGAGCACGGTGCCGATCCCGGCGCCGACGCCGCAGTAGAGGAGGCTGTTGAGCATCCACTGCCAGAAGATGCCGTCGCCCTGCGCCGTGAGCCGGGCGAGGTTGTCGAAGAGCCCGAAGCCGTCGAACCAGAGGCCGTTGCCCGAGAACTGCTGGCCGAACGGCTTGGTCGCCGACACCAGCAGCCACCAGAGGGGGAAGAGGAAGTAGACGGTGGAGACGGCGAGCAGCACCATCACCACGGTGCGGCTCAGCGGGGTGGTGTCCCGTCGCGGACTGAGGAGGGTCACGCCTTGTCCCCTTTGCTGGTGAGTCGGAAGAACACGAACGAGATCACGCCGACGAGCACCGCGAGGATGACCGATTGCGCCGCCGCGTAGGGATAGTTGCCCGCGCCGACGGCGGCCTGCGCCGACATGATCGGGGTGAAGGTGGACGACACTGAGCCGCCGGAGATCGGCTGGAGCACGGTCGGCTCGTTGTAGAGCTGCGCGGAGCCGATGATCGAGAAGACGGCCGTCAGCACGATCGCACTGCGCACCATCGGGATCTTCACGCTCCAGGCGGTACGGAACGCGGAGGCGCCGTCGAGCTTGGCCGCCTCCAGCACTTCGGCCGGGATGGACTGGAGTGCGGCGTAGATGATGATCATGTTGTAGCCGGTCCAGCTCCAGGTGACGATGTTGGCCACCGACCAGAGCACGGTGCCGTCGTCGAAGAAGGGCAGCTGGATGCCGAGCGGCTCCAGCAGGTGGTTGATCGGGCTCGAGGTGGTCGAGTACATGAACGACCAGACGAGCGCCGCGCTCACTCCCGGGATGGCGTACGGCAGGAAGCTCGACAACCGGAAGAAGCCCTTGCCGCGCGCCGACTTCGAGTCGATCAGCAGGGCCAGTGCCAGGGCGAGGCCGAGCATCACCGGCACCTGGACGACGCCGAAGAGGGCGACGCGGCCGAGCGACGCCACGAAGTCCGGGTCGCCGAAGGCGTGCACGTAGTTCGCGAACGGGTCGAACTCCTGGGTCGGCGCGGTCAGGCCGAGGCCGGAGCGCTTGACCGTGAACAGGCTGCTGACGAAGGCGTAGACGATCGGGGCGATGTTCATCGCGGCGAACAGCACGACGAACGGCCCGAGGAACAGCAGCGGCGCGCGCCAGCTGAACGAGCGGCGCGGCCTGTGCGGCTTCCGCGGCCCTCGCGGGGCCGCCGGCCTCGCCGCCGATGGGGTCGCCGGATGCTCGGCGACGGCCTGGTCGGTCACGTTTCCTTCTCTCCGCGCACGGGATGCCGTGCGCCTTCACGACGGGATGCGGCGGTCCGTCCCGAACCGGCCCGCCGCATCCATCGCCCCCGTTGTCGTCCCGACGGCTCCTACTCGGAGACCTTCAGGCCCTGCTTCTTCAGCTCGGCGACGGTCTTGTCCTGCGCGCTCTTCAGCGCGTCGGCGATCGTCCCCTGGCCCGCCCAGGCCTTGCCCAGGCCGTCGTCGAGGTCGGCGGCGGTCTTGGTCATGACCGGGCCCCACGTCCAGTCCGGGTTGACCTTCGGCGCCGCGTCCGCGAACACGTCGAATATCTTCTGGCCACCGAAGTACGGGTCGCCCTCGCTGAGCGCCGGGAGGTCGGTCAGACCGGTGGCGGCCGGGTAGAGGCCGGCCTTCTGCACGAGCGTGTTGTACGTGTCCTTGTCGGTGCTCATCCAGTGGGCGAACTCCCATGCGGCCTTCGCATTGGAGCAGCCCTTGAGCACGGCGGTCGCCGAGCCGCCGGCGTTGCCGACCTGGTCGTCGCCGGCCGACCACTGCGGCATCGGGGCGACCGCCCACTTGCCGGAGCCGTCGGCGGCGCCGCCCTTGATGACGCCCGCCTGCCAGACGGCGCCGACGACGGTCGCGATGCTGCCGTCGCCGAGGCCGGTGTACCAGGCCTGGTCGTACATCGGGGCGCTGCTGATCAGGCCTTCCGAGGCGAGGCCCTGCCAGTAGTCGGCGACCTTCGCGTTGGCGTCGGAGGCCATCGTCACCTTCCAGGAGTCGCCGTCGACGTCGAACCACTTCGCGCCGGTCTGCCAGGCGAGCCCGGCGTAGTCGTAGTCGAGGTACGGCGACGAGATGAACTTCTTCGGGTCGGACGCGTGGATCTTCTCAGCGTCGGCCTTGTACTCGTCCCACGTCGCCGGGGCGCTCAGGCCGAGGGAGTCGAAGAGCTCCTTGTTGTAGAACAGGCCCATCGGGCCGGTGTCGACCGGGGCGCCGTAGACGGCGTCTCCGATGCTCACCGACTTCCACGCCGCCGGCTGGAAGTCCTTCTCGTCGGCCTTCGCATAGCTCGCGACGTCTTCCAGGGCGCCCTGCGCCGCGAAGCTCGGCAGGGTCTCGTACCCGACCTGCGCGAGGCACGGCGCGTTGTTCGCGGTGACCGCGTTGAGCATCTTCTGGTAGCCGCCCTTGGACCCGGGCTGGACCTCCTGGTACTTCACGACCACGTCTTTGTGGGAGGCGTTGAACGCCTTGACCGCGTCGGCGTAGCCCGGGGCCCAGCCCCAGAACGAGACCGTCGCGGGCGTGGACTCGGATGAGCCGGACCCGGATCCGCCGGAGCACCCGGCCAGACTCATCAGGCCGAGCGCGACCGCCCCCGCCGCGCCGGTCAAACGGATTGCTGCTGACTTCTTCACTGCCTCTCCTTTGAACACAGACACCCTTCAGCGGGTTCGAGAAGCGAGTGTCGCACAGAATGATACCGATAACAACCCAAGTCGGAGATTGCAGGGATAGAGGTGCAGAATCTCCGTAGTCAGTGCGATGCGCCCGTTATCATTGCATTCATGACCAGCACCGATTCCCGGGATGCGGCGCCGAAGCCGCCCGGTATGACGGACGTCGCCCGAGTGGCGGGCGTCTCCGCCCAGACCGTCTCGCGCGCACTCAGCGGCCACCCCAACGTGCAGGAGAAGACGCGCGCGAAGGTCCTCGCCGCCGTCGAGCAGCTGGGCTATCGGATGAACAACGCCGCGCGCATGCTGTCCTCCGGCCACAGCCGCACCCTCGGCATCGTGCTCCTGCAGACGGGCTTCTACTCGCGCACGGCGGTGACCGTGGGGGTGGAGGAGGCCGCACGCGACGCCGGCTACTCGGTCAGTTCCGCCACCTGCCCGTCGCTCGAGCCCTCGGCGATCGAGGAGGCGATGTCGCGCCTGGCCGACCAGGGGGTCGAGGGCATCGTCCTGGCGCTCCCGCTCATCCACGTGACCAAGGGCATCGAGGAGCTCACCCGGGCGATCCCGACGATCACGATCGACGGATCCCGCACGTCGACGACCGAGATCGTCGCCGTCGACCAGTCCCACGCCGCCCGGCTCGCCACGCAGCACCTGCTCGACCTGGGTCACGAGACCGTCTGGCACGTCTCCGGCCCGACGGAGTGGCTGGACGCCGTGAGCCGCAGCGAAGGCTGGCGCAGCACCCTGGAGGCCGCGGGGATCACGCCTCCCCCCGAGCTGAAGGGCGACTGGTCGCCGGCCTCCGGTTACCAGAACGGCCTGATCCTGGGCCGGATTCCCGATGTGACGGCGGTGTTCGTGTCGAGCGACGAGATGGCGTTCGGCGTGATCCGGGCGTTCCACGAGCTGGGCCGGCGCATCCCCGAGGACATCTCGGTGGTCGGCGTGGACGACATCACGCTCGCGGAGTACTGCTCCCCGTCGCTCACCACAGTCGCGCAGCCGTTCGGCGAGATGGGGCGACTGGCCGTGGAGCATCTCCTGCGGTACATCACGGATCCCGGGACGACACTGGCGCCCGCGTCGGTCGAGCCGACTCTCGTCGTGCGCGCCTCCACCGGGCCCGCGCCCGCTCGCGACTGACTCCTCGGCTCGCCTGCGAATCCTGCTAGCGATATCAGGGGGTTCCTGTCATCGCTTTAATCGCCTAGTGTTATCGATGCCATACAGGCAATCCTTCCCAACGATGCAGCTAGGTGGACCTTGTGAGCCTTCCTCCCCCGCGCGGATTCCGCGCCCTCTCAGCCGCGATCGCGGCCGCCGCGCTCGTCGCAGCCGGTGCCCTCGTGCCGATCGCCGCCGCTCCGGCCGTGGCCGCCGACGCTCCGGCACCGGCCGGCGCCGCCATCCCGCAGACCCAGTACGCGCTCGTCGGCGTCGACTCCGAGTCGGCACCGTATCCGGCGCCTCCCGCCCTCGACGGAACCGCGCTCGCGGCCTTCGACGGCGACCCGGACACCCAGTGGGCGACGAAGTACAACGGCGGTGCGCCCGACCCCCTCCCGCATTGGATCACCGTCGACGTCGGCGGATCGTTCCCGCTCACGGGCATCCAGTACCAGGTGAAGAACCAGTCGAACGGGCCGGTCGCCGACGTCGAGGTCTACGTCACGGACAGTGCCGCGGTGGCGCAGGACGCCGCCGCGGACTGGGGCACGCCCGCCGCGACCGGCACCTTCCGCCAGCCGGCCTCCGCCACCGATGTGCAGAACCTCGACTTCTCGCAGCCCGTCACCGGTCGCTACGTCAAGTTCGTCGCGACCAGCACCGTCAACGGCAGCGCCAACGTCTCGGCCGGCGAACTGCGCGTCTTCGCGACAGGAGACACGACACCGCCGCCCGTCACTCCCGATCCGCCCACGGACGCCGCGACACCGGTCGCGATCGGCAACGGCTCCGGCCTCACTGTGCAGGTCGCGCGCGAATTCCCCCAGGTCGTCTCCTACGACCTCGGCGGCCGCACGCTCGGCGGACAGGCGCAGAAGCTCGACGCGTTCACGATCAACGGGACCGCGCACGTCGCCACCACGACGATGACCGCCGCGGCGGATGCGGCGACCTACGTCTCGACCTTCGGCGACCTCCCGGACCTGACGATCACGACGACGATCACGGCCACTGCGAAGGACACCGTCGAGTTCGCCGTGACGAAGATCGAGGGCGGAGCGGCGGCGACGGTCGACCAGCTCGCCATCCCGAACCTGTCGCTGGTCTCCGTCGACTCGTCGGATTCGGCCGCGGCTCTCGCGCGCACCCAGATCTCCACCGACTCCACCACCACCGCCGACCGGTTCCTCGCGATCACGGGCGCGACGCCGGTGGACGCGCGCAGCGTCGGCACGCCCTACGGCTTCGTGAGCGACTCCCAGCTCGCCGCGGGCATCATCACCAACGCGACCGACGACGCCGCACAGGACTCCGACACCAACTGGAACACGCGCCTGCAGTCGCAGATCGTCGACGCCGGCAACGGTGCACGCCGCGCCCAGCTCTCGGTCGGCAACTGGACCTACGCCCCGGCCGGCGCCACGGACCCGCGCGTCGCGGTCTACGCGCTCCCCCGCGCGACCGTCGTGCTCTCGGCCGACGCGAACGGCGACGGGAAGATCGACTGGCAGGACGCCGCCATCGCCTACCGCGACGCCGCGACCCGGCCCCTGGGCGCCGACCGCGTGGCCGAGCGGGTCGTCCAGCACATCCCGTTCAACTTCGCCAGCCAGGCGACGAACCCGTTCCTGAAGACGCTCGACAACGTCAAGCGGATCTCGATGACGACCGACGATCTCGGCCAGTGGGTGCTCGACAAGGGCTACGCCAACGAAGGCCACGACTCCGGGCACCCGGACTACGGCGGCGACTACAACACCCGTGCGGGCGGCCTCGCCGACTTCAACACGCTGGTCGAGGACGGCAAGCAGTACAACGCCGACGTCGCCGTGCACGTCAACGCGACCGAGGCGTACCCGCAGGCCAAGACCTTCAGCGACCGGATGGTGCAGGGCCAGGTCAACGGGTGGGACTGGCTGAACCAGAGCTACCACATCGACCAACGCTACGACCTCGGATCGGGCGCGATCGTCGACCGTTTCGCGCAGCTCAAGCAGGAGGTGCCCGACCTGGCCGGCGTCTACATCGACGCCTACTACTCGAGCGGCTGGCTGGCTGACGGCCTCGCGGCCCAGCTCAGCGACCTCGACCTTCAGGTCGCGACCGAGTGGGCGTACAAGTTCGAGGGCTCCTCGATCTGGTCGCACTGGGCCAACGACAAGAACTACGGCGGTGCGACCAACAAGGGCATCAACTCCAACATCGTCCGCTTCATCGCCAACACCGATCGCGACGTGTGGAACGTCGACCCGCTGCTCGGCGGTGCCGACATCAAGGAGTTCGAGGGCTGGACGGGCCAGAACGACTGGAACACGTTCTACTCGAACATCTGGTCGGCGAACCTGCCCACCAAGTTCCTGCAGCACTTCCCGGTGCAGGCGTGGGACTTCGGGAAGTCCGCGACTCTGACCGGCGGAGTGACCGTCTCGATGAAGGACGGTCAGCGCCAGATCGTGATGGACGGCGCGACCGTCGCCTCCGGCGGCACCTACCTGCTCCCCTGGGGCGAGCCGGACGCCGACGGCGTCTCGTCCCCCGCTCACGCCGACAAGATGTACTACTTCAACCCCGCGGGAGGCTCCGCGACGTTCACGCTCACTCCGCAGTTCGCCGGCACGACGGACTTCACCCTCTACACGCTGACCGACCAGGGCCGGGTGAAGGTGTCCGACGTCCACGCGACGAACGGCGCCGTCACGCTCACCGGTGCCAAGGGCGTGCCGTACGTGCTCGCTCCGGCGGACGGTGCTGCTCCTCACGCCTCCGCCGGGTACGGCGCGGGCAGCGGTCTGACCGATCCGGGGTTCAATGCGGGCGACCTGTCGGCCTGGAACGCGACCGGGGGCGCGAAGGTCGCCACGGCCGACAGCGGCGACAACGTCGCCGTGCTCGGGGCGGCCCGATCGTCGATCTCGCAGAAGGTGACCGGGCTCCAGCCCGGTGCGCGCTACTCCTTCAGCGCGAATGTCGAGATCGGCCCCGGCGAGCGGCGCACGACCTCCGTCTCGGTGGATTCCGGCACCGTCGTCGCGAACACGTTCGACATCACCCCGGCCGCCAACTCGATGGCCTCCGACGCGAAGGTGGGCACGTACTCGCAACGCGCCTCGGTGTCCTTCGTCGCACCGGCGAACGGCACCGCGACCGTCGCGATCGGCGCCGTCGCGGGCACTGCCGCCGTCACGCTCGACGACGCACGCCTGATGCTCGACACCTCCACTCCGCTGCCATCGACAGGCGCGGTCATCGCCGCGGACGACTTCGAGGGCGACCAGCCCGGCTGGGGACCGTTCGTCAAGGGCGACGCGGGCGGCGCCACCGACCCGCGCACCTCGATCAGCGAGCTGCACGACCCGTACAGCCAGAAGGCGTGGAAGAACACGCACTCGCCGTACGACTCCGGGGCTCTGAAGGGGCTCGCCGTCGACGACGTGCTGACGGGCGAGCACTCCCTCAAGGCGCACGAGGAGAACACCGGCCTCGTGTACCGGACGGTGCCGGCCACCGTCCCGTTCGTCGCCGGCCACAAGTACCGGGTGTCGTTCGACTATCAGACCAACCTCGACGGCCAGTGGGCCTGGGTCACCGGGGCGGACACGGTCGGCGGCGGCGACGTCTCCGTGGCGGACGTGAACCGGGATGCGCTCGCGCCCGCCCTTGACACGGCGCACTACGCGAAGGACATCGTCGCGGGCTGCGGCGACACCTGGGTCGGACTCCGCAAGCTGGCCGGCGCGAACGGCGCCGACTTCGTGCTCGACGACTTCCGTGTCGAGGACCTCGGCGAGGAGGCCGGCGGCGCGTCCTGCGGGTCGGTGACCGCCCCGGCGAGCACCGACCTGAGCCCCGGAGCGACGGGCTCCCTGGTCACGACCTTCACCAACAACGAGCCGACCGCGGCGACCAACGTCGGTGTCGAGCTCTCCGGGCTGCCCGAGGGGTGGACCGCACAGGTCGCGAAGAAGGACGGCAACCTGTTCGGCAGCGTCGCCCCCGGGAAGAGCGTGACGACCACCTGGCTCGTCACCCCGCCGGCGTCGGCCGCCGGGACGACGGCGACGCTCTCGGTCGTGGCGACCTACGTCAACGACTGCGTCACGAAGTCAGTCTCCGCCGCGGCGAAGACGAGCGTCTCGGACCGGCCGATGCTGTCACCCGGCTCGATGACGGCGACCGCCGACTCCGAGAACCTCTCGTCCGGCCCCGGCGAGGGACCGGTCGGGAACGTGCTCGACGGCGATCCCGCCTCGATCTGGCACACCGACTACACGAACTCGACGGCGCCGTACCCGCACTGGGTCACCCTCGCGCTGGCCGGGCCGTCGACGGTGGACGGCTTCGGGTACCTCGGCCGGCAGGGCGGCGGTCAGAACGGCCGGGTCAAGGGCTACCAGATCGCGGTCTCGGACGACGGCTCCTCGTGGACCTCCGTCGCCTCCGGATCCCTGATCGACGCTCCGACCATGCAGATCGTGCCGTTCGCGCCGGTGACGGCCTCGTTCGTGCGGTTCACGGCGACGAGTGCGCTGAACGGGCAGCCGTTCGCCGCTGCTGCCGAGATGCGGGTCTACGGCGCGGCCGCCGAGGCGCCGACCGGGTTCGCGCCCGGAACGCGCTCGGCGGACGAGCCCTGCGCCGTCGGCACGCCCGCGATCTCGGCTCCGGTGGCGGTCACGGCGGGGCACGAGCTCACGGTCGGCCTGAGCGGGTTCCCGAAGGGCGCGCGCGTCTCCATCGTCCTGCACTCCGATCCGCTGGTGCTCGGCACGGTGACGGCGGATGCGGACGGTGCAGGTCGTCTGACGGCGACGGTCCCGGCCGGCTTCGCCACCGGTCCGCACACGCTGCAGGCGGTGGTGGCCGATGCCGTGGTCGCCGAGCGGGCGATCACGGTGACGGCGGCCGACGTACCGGGGACCGGCGCGGGGAGCGGCGGCGCGGGAGGCGGCGCAGGCGTCGTCCCGCCCGGCCTCGGCGGTCCGCTCGCCTCCACCGGCTCGACCGACCTGGGCTTCGCGGCGCTGATCGCGCTGCTCGCCGCGGTCGGCATCGGAGCCGGCGTGACGCTCCGCCTCCGGCGCACCCGCCGGGCGTAGTCGAGACGACGGTGCCCCGCCTCCCGGTCGATCACCGGGGGCGGGGCACCGTTCGTTCACGCGGGCGTCCCCGCCACATTTGGACCGAATGACGACTTAGAGGCGCGCTTTCACGACATTCGGGCCAAATGTCGCGCGGGTGGGCAGCGGCGGGGTCAGTGGCGGGGCTTGCGCGCGGGGCGGTCGTCGCGGCCACGGTCGTCGCGACCGCGTGACTCGCGCCGCGCTCCCGCGCCACGGTCGGGTCGCAGCTCGATCAGCTTGCCGCTGATCCGCGTGCCCGAGAGCCGGGAGAGCGTGTCGCCCGGGAGATCGGCCGGCAGCTCGACGATGGAGAAGTCGGGCATGATGCGGATGTGCCCGAAGTCGTCGCGGCTCAGGCCGCCCTCGTTCGCGAGGGCGCCGACGATCTGGCGGGGCTCCACGCGCTGACGCTTGCCCACCTCGATGCGGTACGGCGCCATCGGCTTGTCGCTGCGCTCACGCCGTGCGGCGCGCTCGCCTCGACCACGGTCGTCGCGGTCGCCGGCGCGACCACCACGGTCCGACCGGCTTCCGCGGTCCTCGAAGCGGGAGTCGCGCTCGATGCGCTGCGTGAGTGCGTCGTCCCCGCTGAGCAGGAGCGGCTCGTCGCCCTGGGCCACGACGGCGAGCGCCGCCGCGACGTCCGCCTCGGGCACGTCGTGGTGCTCCACGTAGTGCGCGATGATGTCGCGGAACCGCGAGATGCGGTCCTCCTGCGCGAGCGCCCCAGTGATCGCGTCGTCGAAGCGGGCGAGGCGGGTGGTGTTGACGTCGTCCACGCTCGGCAGCTGCATCTGGGTGAGCGGCTGGCGGGTGGCCTTCTCGATGGCGGTGAGCAGGCGGCGCTCGCGGGGCGTGACGAAGCTGATCGCGGCGCCGCTGCGGCCCGCGCGCCCGGTGCGGCCGATGCGGTGCACGTACGACTCGGTGTCGATCGGGATGTCGAAGTTGACCACGTGGCTGATGCGCTCGACGTCGAGACCGCGGGCGGCGACATCGGTGGCGACGAGGATGTCGAGCTTGCCCGACTTCAGCTGGTCGACCGTGCGCTCGCGCTGGGCCTGGGCGACGTCGCCGTTGATGGCGGCCGCGGAGTAGCCGCGGGCGCGGAGCCGCTCGGCCAGCGTCTCCGTCTCGTTCTTCGTGCGGACGAAGATGATCATCCCCTCGAAGTTCTCGACCTCGAGGATGCGCGTGAGCGCGTCGATCTTCTGCGGGTACGACACGACCAGGTAGCGCTGCGTCGTGTTGGCCGACGTGGTGGTCTTCGACTTGACCGTGATCTCTTCGGGATCGTTCAGGTACTTCTGCGAGATACGGCGGATCTGGGCCGGCATGGTCGCCGAGAAGAGGGCGACCTGCTTGTCCTCCGGGGTGTCGGCGAGGATGGTCTCCACATCCTCCGCGAACCCCATCTTCAGCATCTCGTCGGCCTCGTCGAGCACGAGGTACTTCAGCTGGGAGAGGTCGAGCGTCCCCTTGTCGAGGTGGTCCATGATGCGGCCGGGTGTGCCGACGACGATATGGACGCCGCGGCGCAGGGCGGAGAGCTGCACGCCGTAGCCCTGGCCGCCGTAGACGGGGAGCAGGTGCACGCCCTTCAGGTGCGCGGCGTAGCTCTCGAAGGCCTCGGCCACCTGCAGGGCGAGCTCGCGGGTGGGCGCGAGCACGAGGGCCTGCGGGCTCTTCTGCGACAGGTCGAGGCGGGAGAGGATGGGCAGCGCGAACGCGGCCGTCTTACCGGTTCCCGTCTGGGCGAGGCCGACGACGTCGCGGCCGCTCAGGAGGAGGGGGATGGTGGCCGCCTGGATGGCGGACGGCGTCTCGTAGCCGACGTCCTTCAGCGCCTTGAGAACTGCGCTGTCGAGCCCCAGGTCGGAGAAGGTCGTCGTGTTTTCGGTGGTCTCTGCCTCGCTGGGGGCGGAATCGGGCGGGGTCATCATCCAACGGTAGTCCCTGCGGCCCGTATTCGTGCTGCGAGCGGGAAGCGTTCAGCCGCCGATCGTGGCCGCGGTGACGTCGACGACGAAACCGGAACGGCCCGTCGACACCGCCCACTCGCGCACGACGGAGTAGACGCGACGGCAGACCTCGCCCGCGGCCTCGACGCCGTCGACGCCGATCCGCACGCGGATGCGGTCGCCGCTCACGAGCACGGTGTCCGGTCCGACGGCGCCCGGAGCGATGGCGGATCCGATCGCCGCGACCACCTGAGCGACCGGGGAGGCCGCCGGGTAGAGGGTCGCGACGCCGGGCACCGCGAGGATGAGTGCCGAGAGCGACGCCGTGGAGTCGGCGCGGGCGTCGTCGGCGGCGGGCGTCCCGATCATCGCGCGTCCTTTCCGGCGCGGGGTTCCCGCACGTCCGTCACGAGCACGTCGACCGACGCGATCGTGAGCTCGGCGTGCCGGGCGAGTTCGGCGACCACGGCTTTCCGCACGGCTTCGGCGGTCTCGGTCATCGACACCCCGTAGCGCACCGATATCTCGAGGTGGACCGCGACCGGCGCCCCCGGCGTCTCCGCGTCGCCCTCCAGCCGGCACCGGCCGACGAGCACCCCGTCGATGTCGTCGCCGACGCCGCGCACGAGAGCCCGGACGGCCCCTTCAGTCAGAGCCAGGTCGGCGGTGGGGTCGGGATGGGCGATCGGGATGCGGCGACCCGACTGCACGTCCAGCCGGATGCCCGTGAGGATGCGCCCGACCCAGTCGTCGTCGGTGGGGCTGGCCGCCGCCTCCTGGTCGAGGAGGTCCTGGGTGGCCCGGCCGAGGCGTTCGAGCGCGGTCAAGGCTGCTCGGCATTGAGGGGAGCCGTCGATGGACGGGTCGGCCGGCTGCCGCCCGGCGGCCAGGTAGTCGCTCAGCTCGTCGAGCGTGTGCCCGTCGATCAGTTCGTCGGGCGGGAGCAGCGGATCGGTCATCGCCAGTCCTCCATCGCCTCGAGCAGCTTCTTGCGGCCGCGGGCGAGCTGGCCGCGCACCGTCGATGCGGGGACGCCGAGCTCCTCCGCTATGTCGTCGTAACTGTACTGCCCCACTTCGCGGAGCACCCAGCATCGTCGCTGCAGTTCGGGGAGCAGATCGAGAGCCGCGCCGAGCGCCTCCGTCGCAGTGTGCGCCTCCACCAGCCTGCTCGGCTCGTCGCGGGCCGGAGCGGGTGCGTCCAGCTCGGTGACGTCGTCGTGCTCGTGGCGCACGCGGATGCGGTCGATGCACCGCCTGCTCAGGATGCGCATCAGCCAGCTCTTGACCGCCGCACCCTCGTCGAGCTCGCCGAGCCGTCGCCACGCGGTGACGAACGTCTCCTGCACCACGTCGTCGGACTCGTCGGTCGATCCGAGCATGCGGGCGGCATAAGCGCGCATCAGGGGAGAGTGCCGGCGCACCAGCACCTCGAACGCGACGGTGTCGCCGTCGGCCGCGCGACCGGCGAGGAGCCCGTCGGCCGCCTCCCACAGGTCGGACACGCTGGACCTCGCCACCGCACCCCCTCTGCTCGCGGTCTCTTGAGCGACCACACGCATCATGTTAGACAGGCGATCAGCACGCCGAGCGGAGTGCCGACGAAAAAGTTCGTGCGAGAACGTGACGATTGCGCACCTGCGCCCGTCCCAGCAGTAGGAGTCACCACCGTGACCACCGCGGGACGCCCCGCGGACAGAGGGAAGGACCACGCATGGCCAACACAACCACCACCCCCATCACCACCGGATCGGGCGTCGTGCCGGCGCAGGGCAAGACCGTCATCAACGACGCCGTCGTCGCGAAGGTCGCCGGCATCGCGGCCCGCGAGGTCCCCGGCGTGTTCGCGCTCGGCGGCGGGGCCGCCCGTGCCTTCGGAGCGATCCGCGAGGCGATCAACGCGACCGACCTGGGCCAGGGCATCAGCGTCGAGGTCGGCGAGACGCAGGTCGCCGCCGACGTCACCATCGTCGCCGAGTACCCCGTCGCCCTCCAGAAAGTCGCCGCCGACGTCCGCACGGCCATCACCCGCGCGATCGAGCAGATCGTCGGTCTGCAGGTGACCGAGGTCAACGTCACGATCAACGACGTGCACCTGCCGTCCGACGACGATGACGAGCAGGAGGCGCGAGTCCAGTGACCTCCGCCCGCTTCGGCGTCCTGGTCGCCGGCGCGCTCGCCGTCGTCTGGGCCGTCTTCGGTTTCTGGGTGTTCCTCGGCGTGGCCGCCGCGATGCTGGTCGGCTACCTCGTCGGACGCCTGCTCAGCGGCGAGATCGACGTGGCACGCCTGGCCGACGCGCTGCGCGGCCGCCGTTCGTCGTCATGACGGCCGGGCGCGACCGCATCGCTCCCAAGGCGCTGGAACGCGTCGCGCGGGCGGTCGCGGCCGAGGCGCTGGGCGTCCGCGTCGCGGAGACCTCCGTGCGCATCTCGGACACCGGCGGTGCGCTCGCCGTCCGCGTGCAGTCGCCCGTGGCGCTTCCGCCGCTCGGCGACGCGCCCGGCGGCGGGCTGACCGTCCGGCTGGCCGACGCCGCCGCGGAAGCCCGCCGGCGGCTCGCGGAGCTCACGGGCCTGGAGGTCGCACGCGTCGACGTCCGCGCCACGTCCGCCGTCATCACGGAAAGGAGAGTTCGATGAGCGATCCCGCTCCCCGCATCGTGCGTCGTGAGACGCACTCGCCGCGGTCGACGGCCGCCGTGATCGTCGCACTGTGCCTGGCCGTCGTCATCGCCTGGGTGGCGACCGAGGGCGTGCTGTCGCTCCTGGGCCTCCCGGCGCTCCTCCTGTCGCCGCGCGGGATGCTGACCTCCGTCGCCGGTGCGCCCGACGCGTCGGCCGCCTCCGTCATCGCAGTCGCGGTGGCCGCCGGGCTCGTCGGAGTGGTCTTGCTCGCCATCGCGCTGCTTCCCGGCCGGCGGGCACGTCGCCCGCTGCACGCCGAGCACGCGATCGTCGTCGCCGACGACACCATGCTGGCGTCGGCGCTCGCGCGGACCGCCGCCAGGACCGCAGCCGTGTCCGCCGACGCCGTGAGCGTCTCACTCGGGCGCCGGACCGCCACCGTGCGTATCGTGCCGGTCTCGGGCACGCGCGTCGATCGGGATGCGGTCCGCGGCGCGGTCACCGAGGAGTTCACCCGGGCCGCGCCGACTCGGCCGGCGCGCGTCTCCGTACTCGTCTCCCCGGCAGGAAAGGTCGGATCGTGAACAGCACCAACCGCGCGCTCAACCGCGCACTGCTCGCCGTCGTGGGGCTGCTGGCCCTCGCGGTCGCCGCATCCCTCGCCTGGCTGCTCGTCACTCCGAACGGCGCCGAGCTCTGGCGCACCTGGTCGCGCACAGCCGTGGCCTGGACGGACGACGTGTTCGGCCGGCCGCTGTGGAGCGGGACCACGGTCAGCCTGGCGGCGGTCGTCGCCCTGGCCGCCGCTGTGGTGGCCGTCGTCCTGCTTCTCGCTTTCGCGCTCCGGCAGGGCGGAGGCTCCACGGCCACGGTCGTGCGGGCGCGCGGCGACGACGGCGGGATCGAGATCGACACGGCCGTGCCCGCCCGCCTGCTCGTCGAACGGCTGCGCGGCGTGCCGGGAGTGGCGAGCGTCGCCGTCAGCGCGTACCGCGTGCGGCGGCAACCCGCACTCAAGGTCACTGTGGACTGCCGCCGCGGAGCCTCCCCCCGCACCGTCGTCGACGCGATCGACGACGCCGTCCTCCGGCTCGGGCAGGCCCTCGGCACGCGGCCGACCGTCTTCGCGCAGCTGACCGGAGGGTTCCGGGCCCGCGTCCGCACTCCTGTCCGGGTCGACACAGGTGCGACGGCGGTGCATCCCATCCCCTAGCCTGGTTCGCATGACCGTCGCCGTCGAGAACCTGCCCCCGCTGACCTGGAGCACGGGAGTCGGCCACGCCGAGCAGACCGCCGGCGGGGAGCTCGTGGTGACGGCCGCCGCCGGCACCGACTGGACCAACGACGCGTTCGGCGGTCCCCAGCAGCATGCGGCCACCTCACTGGGCTTCGTGCCGACCGAGGACTTCGCGCTCAGCGCGCGGGTGCGGGTCACCTCGCCTCGGACCACCTTCGACGCCGGCGTGCTCGCCATCTGGGGCGACCGGGACCACTGGGCGAAGCTCTGCTTCGAGTTCTCGCCGCAGGGTCAGGCGATGGTCGTCTCCGTCGTCACCAACGGCTACTCCGACGACTGCAACTCGACGCTCGTGACCGACGAGCACGTGTTCCTCCGGGTGATCCGCTCCGGAACGGGCTGGGCGTTCCACTCCTCCCGTGACGGCGAGACCTGGGACTTCGTCCGCGTCTTCCGGCTCGACCACGACGGCCCGGTCACCGTCGGCTTCATGGCGCAGGCGCCGATGGGCGACACCTGCGTCGCCGTCTTCGACGCGATCGAGTACCGCACGGACGTTCCCGGCGACTTCCGCGACGGCTCCTGACGCGCGCCGGCTCCGGGCTCCCGGGGCCTCCGGCTGCGCTCACTCGAGGGCGGTGAAGTCCGCCGGGCGCCAGGTGCCGTCGAAGACCGCCGCCTGCGGCCCGTAGACGCGGAAGTACACGAACCAGCCCCGGCCCGGGATCGTGCGGATCCAGTGGCCGTCGTCGCCCTCCGGTCGCTCCGGGCCGAAGTGCAACGCGATGGACCCCGACGCCGGGGCGTCCCGCAGCTCGAACATCGACCGCAGTGCCGCATACCCCTGGTCGGTCTGGATCTGGCTGCGCGTCTCGGCGTCGTACACGGTGACGCTCCAGAACAGGCCCGCGGGCACCGGGAGGGGCACCTCGAGCCGGTACGTGCGCGAGCCGTCGAGGTACTCCCCCTGATCGTCCCGCGCCCCGAACCAGTAGAGGGAGCCGAAGCCGGCCTGACGGCGGAACATCGCAGGCGACGTGGCGATGGCCTGGAAGAACCACACCTCCCGCGCCACCGTGTCGGTGTAGTCCGGCGTCTGGAAGAACCCGTTCTCGGGCCGCAGCGTCACCCATTCCCACTGGCGGTCGCTCCACACCGAGCGGTCGGGCCGCCGGTCGGCGAACGACTGCACCCGCAGCTGGTCGTTGCCGTCCTCCGCGGCGGCGACGAGGATGCGCCGGAGCCGCTCGTCGGGCTCGAACGGCGTGCCCTTCTCGATGCCCAGCGCGGCGAGGTCGCCGTACGCGGCCCTGGCCTCCTCCAACGCGGGCTCGGTCGAGATGAAGTCGTGCAGCACCCGCCAGAACTCCAGCGTCCGCTCGACCGAGACCGGGGTGGTGTCCTGCGGCTTGCCCGTCAGGTCGATCCACGTCGGCTCCTCCCACGGCGTCGACGGGTCGAGCGGGTGCACCTGCACCGTGGTGAGCAGGTGCAGCGCCGCGGGGACGTCGCCGTCGACGGGGATGGATCGGACCCCGCCCACCACATGGAACGTGCTGGACCGCGCGACGTAGTACCCCTCGGGCACCTCGCCGTCGTAGCCGGGCGGGAGCAGCAGGTAGCGACCGCCCTTGCCGCCATCCGGACCGGGGAGGCCCATGTCGGCCACCCACCGTTGGTCCAGCGCCAGGAACGCCGCGATGATCGGGCCGGCCGGGATCTCCACCACCAGGGGTCCGACCGAGAGGTCGAGCAGGATCGGACCGTACGGGGTGTCGGAGTTGAGGGTGAACCCCACCTGGAGCGGACGCGTGTCGAGCGTCCCGAAGACCCGGTTGTACTCGACGCCGACGGCGAGGGTGCCGCGCGCGATCATCATCCCCGAGACGGCCGGGTAGAAGTACCGGTAGCAGGCGACCGCACGATTGCTGTCGGCGCGATCATATGCGTCCGCGACGGCCGACTCCGTCGGAAACCCCCCGGGAAAGCCTGTCGATGCCATCGTCCCCTCCATCTGCGCAGGCGGGAGCCGAGCGGCTCCCGTTCAGGGACTGTCTAGTCGGTCGGCGCGGGCGCGAACAAGACCCGATCGCCGACGTCTCGAAGGCCCGCTAGAAGATCAGCAGCCCCGCGAGGTAGCTGGCGCCCAGGGTGCCGACCCCGACGGTCAGGGAGCGGGCGATGGTCCGCAGGACCCCGGTCCGCCCGCTGCGTGCGCTCACGATCGACGTGAGGATCAGCGAGGCGACCGCCGCGAGCAGCACCGCCCACGCTTCGAGCTTGCCCGGCACCAGGATGGTGATCAGGAGCGGGACGAGTGCGCCCAGCACGAATGCGGCGCTCGCGGTGACACCGGCCCAGACCGGAGCCGACCGGGACAGCACCTCCCGGATCCCGTGCTCCGCCTCCAGCTGGGCTCCGAGCGCATCCGCCGCCGTCAGCTGCTCGGCGACCTGGAGGGCGAGGTCGGCGGTCAGCCCCTTGCGCTCGTAGTGGCCGGCGAGTTCGGCGACCTCCTCGTCGGGGCTGAGCTCGAGCTGCGCGGCCTCCTCCCGGATCACGCGGAGCTGCGCCTCACGCTCGGCCGCCTCCTCCGACCACTTCGCCCCGCCCAGGCTGAGACCGCCGGCGACCGTCGCGACGATCGCAGCCGTGAGAAGAGTGGAGTCGGAGGCCCCCGCACCCGCGAAACCCTCCAGCACACCGGCCGTCGCGATGATGCCGTCGTTCGCATCGACCGTCCACGACCGCAACGACGCCGCATCCGTCACCGCATCGCGGAACCGGGTGAGCAGACTGGCCATGCGTCATGCTCTCACGAGAGGGGTCGGGCGAAGCGGAGGGCGTGGGATTCGCACCGTTACGGCGGCCTTGCGAACGACCGCGAGGGCTCCGAGATCCGATGGTTCGCAGGATCGGGCCGACGACAGCATTGCTCGATCGCCTTCAATCGCCTCAACGTGTTGCCGGGCGCCTGCGGGCGGTCCCTCAGCCTGCTCGCTGCATCTCCTCCATCCCCCCGACGAATCCGGCGATGACCTGCGCAGCGTCGCCGTTCAACGAGGCCGATCGCGCTGCGAGATGCGCAGGCACTTCGGGATGGCCGCTGCTGACACGGATCAGACGCGACGATGGCAGCGCGGCGGCGATGCTTTCGAGCGGCCGGCGGATCACCTCGGGTGTGCGGAATCCCGATCCGATCTCGAGCACGACGAGATTCTCTCCGTTGTCGGCGGCGGGCTGAAGCCATCGACGCAGGGACTCGCGCTCGAACTCGAAGTGATCGTCGACGAACCATCGCCCGCCGTTCACGTTGAGCTGGACGGCACCGCCGCAGTTCGGGCAGACGGGTACGGCCGACTCCGACGTGGCCCCGGTCTCGGGATCGTAGCCGGCCAGGGCTCGAGCGATCACATCGGTCGAGTCCCAAACTTGGCGGGTGCACGGCGTGCTGCACTGGAAGAGGCCGTAATCGCCTCGCGGGGTGTAGACGAGATCGGGATCGAACCCGTTTCGCAGGAACAACGCGTCCACGTTCGACGTCACCACGAAGTGCTCCTTGTCGCCCACGAGCTCCCGAAGGTCCTGATAGACCGGGTTCTCGTCGGGGCCGAATCGGACATCACTGACGTGCACCCCCCAGAACCCCCATTGGTGCCGGGGTGACAGAGGCTGTCCGATCACCTCGCGTCGCGATGAGTATCCCGCGCGCTTCAGAGCGGGCAACTGCTCGGCGAAGCGATTCGGATCCGAGTAGTCGAACCCCGCCGACGCCGAGAGGCCCCTCCCGGCGCCGATGAGTACCGCGTCTGCTTCACAAAGCCAGACCATCGCGTCGTCGCGGCTCCCGGCTCCGAGAACCGGCTTCTGCGAACTCCGAGTCAATTCAGCGCGTCCGTTCTATCGTCTCTCAGCCCGAGAGGCCACCCGAGAGCGACGCGCTCCGACGAGACCGGCACCGCCCAGGACCGCGCCTCCTGCAGCCAGGGCGAGCAGCAACCAGTCGGAGCTTCCCGTCTCGGCGAGATCACCGCTGACAGTGGGGCCAGGAGCGCCCGGCTGCGACGTCGGCGTCTGCGTCGGACGGATGTCCACCTTCACCGAGATGGATCCGTTGTCCGGCGCGGGATCCGTCGCCGCGCGAGCCGGCCCACCGCCGACCACGGCGAGCAGCACGGCGACGACGAGCGCCACGGATCCTCCGCCGAGCGCATGCCGTCGCAGGCTCGATTCCTCGGCTTCTGCCCGGCCCTCCTGCCGGGCCTGCTCGACGAGCCGCGAGACTTTCGCGTCTCGGCGCCGACGATCACGCCAGAGCCACCAGACAAGGAGTACCGCTATCGCGATCACGATCAATTGCGACCAGGGGACGGCAGGGATCGTTCCGGTCGCAGTGGCCGGCTCCACCGATACCGGAGCGGAACTCGCACCGGCCACTGCTGCCTTCGCCGATACATCCACCGAGTACAGGAACGCGGGCCAGAGGGAGGGGATGGTGACGGCAGCCGTGCGCGTCTCGCCTGGAGCGATCTCGACCACGGTATCGCCGGGGACGCTGACCGAGACCAGCCCGAAGAGGGTGTGCGCGGAGATGACCGGCTTGACCGAGAGTCGGGTGTTGCCGGTGTTGGAGATCGTGTAGGGGAGCTTCAGCGAGCCGGCTTCGAACGGGTTCCACGAGCCGTCGTACGACCCGCCGATCGTGGCAGCGACACGAGGGGTGAGTTCGCCGGCGACTCTCGTCATCACGCGGAATCCGACCCGCGACTCGACGCCGACCTCGTCGTCGGTCCCCGACCGGATGCTCGCTGCGACGCCGGCGGCATGGTCGCCCGGAGTCGCGTTCTCCGGGACCGTGACCGTGAAGGGGACGACGACGTCCGCGCCCGGTGCCACATCGACTGTCGGCTGGATCGTGATCCACGTTCCGGCATCGACCGACTTCCGGTCGGAGGTCAGCATGTTGAATCGGCCGGTGTCGGTGAAGTATCCGTCGGCAGCCGTGAGCGTGAAGGTGACTGGCTTCTTGCTGAGATTGCGGATGAGCAGATGCTCGTCGACCGATGCGCCGGGGTCGAGCTCGTGCTCGACCCACGAGCGGCCGTCCTCTGCGGTGCCGTCGCTGGGTCGCACCATCCAGGTGACGGTGCCGTCCGGCTGCCCGTCGGCGCTCACCGCTGCGGACGCGGCGGCGGCATTCGGAAGGGCGAGGAGGAGGGTCGCGGCGAGCGTGACGGCGATGCGGAGGAACGGTCGAGGCATGGGCGGCTTTCTGGCGGAGCAGGAGCAGGAGCGGGGACGACGGGAGGCGGGGCGGCGCATCGGATGCGCCGCCCCGCCGTCTCGCGACGTGCTATTCGAACAGCGAGAGGGTCAGGACGGAGGTGTAGCTGCCCGGGGCGACGTCGGCGGCGTTGACCTTGAGCTGCAGACCGGCGGTCGCGCTCCACGAGCCGCTGTCGTACGACTCGCGCTGGTCCCAGTTGACGTAGAGCAGCTCGCCGTCGGCGTAGGAGAGGCCTTCGCTGTCGGTGTCGTCCACCACGGTCGGGATGTCGCCGCCGGGCTCGACCGAGGGGCCGTAGTTGCCCGCGAGGGCCGGGGTCCAGCCGAGGTGATCGGCCGAGATCGTGTTCGCGCCGCTGACGAAGTCGCTCGCCGTGCCGAGCACGTACCAGGGCACGTCGGGGACGTCGGAGCGGGTGTCGGTGACCGTCACCTTCGGCAGTGTCCCCGTGAATTCACGGACCATCGGGTCCCCGCTGCTCACCTCCGACAGGGTGCTCTCGTTCCCGTCGACGCTCATCGCGAGGATGCCGTCGGGGTAGCGGTCGCTCACGTTGACCTTGACGTCGACGTCGCTGTTGCCGACGGTGTCGTCGGCGACCGCGACGGCGGTCCCGGCGGAGAGCATCAACAGCACTCCGAAGGCGGTGGCCGCGGACTGCGCGGCAGTGAATTTCTTCATCGATCTTCCTTACATTTCGGGTTCGTGGTCATGGTGCAGGGCGAGGGGCCCTGACCGGTGCGGGGCGCTGTGCACGCCCCACCCCGGTCGTTCGGGGCGGTTCGACGGCTAGGACGTCGGATACGCCGCGTAGGGAGCGGACTTCGTTTCGGTGAGGGATGCGCCGTTGACCTTTCCGGTCACTGCGACACTCGCCGAGCCGGCGGGCACTGTGGCGAGCTTCGAGTTGATCGAGACGCTCACGGTCGTGCCGGGCTCGACCGCGGTGAACGTCTTGTTGCCGTAGGCCGTGGTGATCACGATGTCGACCGAAGTCGTCGCGTTGTTCGTCGCGGCGACCGAGAGGTACGCCTTGCCGGCGAGCGGCTTCACCGTCGTCGTCGCGGACACGTCGAAGTGCGACACGTCGGCGCTGGCCGTGAGCGGCAGGTTGGCGGACGAGCTGCCGATCCAGAACTGGCGGACGCCGGTTCCCAGCTTCCAGCTGTGCGACGTCGAGTCCCAGTACTCGAACTGGTGCATGTCCAGCGGGATCTCGACGACCTTCGACTCACCGGCGGCGAGCTCGATCTTGTCGAATCCGACGAGCTTGCGCTGCGCCTGCTGGGCGGTGACCGTCGGGCTCGCGCCGGCGTACACCTGCGGGACCTCCTTGCCCGCACGGGTGCCCGTGTTGGTCACGGTCACTTTCGCGGTCACCGTGTCACCGTGCTGCACGACGGTGGGCGCGGAGTACGAGAACGAGGTGTAGGAGAGGCCGTAGCCGAACGGGAAGAGCGGAGTGATGTTCTTCGCCTGGTAGCCGCGGTATCCGACATTCACGCCTTCGGAGTAGTCGACGACGTTGCCGACGCCGGGGTACATCGCGGTGTTGCCCGCGAACGGCGTCTGCGTGTCGGAGACCGGGAAGGTCTGCGACAGCTTGCCCGAGGGGTTCACATCGCCGTAGAGCAGCGCCGCGGTCGCCTGGGCGCCGTTCACACCGGGGTAGTACATGTCGAGCACGCCCGCGACCTTGTCGAGCCACGGCATGGTGACCGCGGAGCCCGCGTTCAGCACGACGATGGTGTTCGGGTTGGCCGTGGCCACCGTGTTGATCAGGTCGTTCTGCTGCGTGGTCAGCGAGATGGCACGGTCGGTGGAGATCGTGTCGGCGACGAAGACGATCGCGATATCCGACGCGGCAGCGGCGGTGCCCGCGGCCTGGAGCGCGGTGGGGGTCGTCGGGATCGCGGGGACGGAAGTGACCGTCGCGCCTGCGCCCGCACGCTCGGTGATCGCCTGGAGCGGCGACTTCGCGTTCGGGGACTTGACCTCGGCGCTGAGCACGCCGCTCACCTTCGGGGTCACCGAACCCGGACCGAAGACCGAGATCGTGTGGCCGGCGGTCAGCGGGAGGGCGCCGTTGTTCTTCAGCAGGACCCCGCCCTCCTCGGCGATCTTCTGCGCCATCGCGGCGCCCGTCGCGAGGTCGAACGTCGGGCGGGTGGCGGCCGCACCGTCGAGCAGGCCGACGGCCTCCATCGAGGTGAGGATGCGCCCGACCGAGTCGTTGAGTGCCGACATCGGCACGGTGCCGTCGGTCAGAGCGGTGCGCAGACCGGTGGTGAACTTGGCGGCCTGGATGCCCACCCAGTACATCTCCTGGTCGAGACCCGCGTTCATATCGGTCACGGCGCGCGTGACGCCCCAGTCGGACATGATGTAGCCCTGGAAGTCGAGCTGGGTCTTCAGGATCTGGTTCAGCAGCTCGTCGCTGCTGCACGAGTAGACCCCGTTGACCTTGTTGTAGGCGCACATCGCGGCACCTGCGCCGGCCTTGACGCCCGCTGCGAAGCCCTCGAGCTCGGTCTCGTGGAAGGCCTGCTCGGAGATGTTCGCGGAGACGTTGCCCTTGTTCGTCTCCTGGTTGTTCAGCGCGAAGTGCTTGATCGTCGCGATGACGCCCGCGTCCTGGATGCCGCTGACCTCACCCGCCGCCATCCTCGAGACCAGGAGCGGGTCCTCACCGAACGCCTCGTAGTTGCGTCCGCCCTGAGGGACGCGGATGAGGCTGACCATGGGCGCGAGGAGCACGTCCTGGTTGGCCGCGCGCGCTTCGGTGCCGTACGTGGAGCCGAAGGTCTGGGCCAGGTCGGGGTCGAAGGTCGAGCCGACCATGGTCGACACCGGGTACGCGGTCGCATCGATCGGCAGGCGCAGGCCGGCGCTCCCGTCGGTGTACCGCATCGGGGGGATGGCCAGACGGGGCACGCCCGGCAGGTAGGCGGCCGAGCCCGAGGTGACGGCTCCCGGGTTCAGCGGATCCTTGGACGGCGTGACGAAGCTGAGCTTCTCGTCGAGCGTCATCTGGTTGATCAGCCCCGACACGCGTGCCGAGGGGGTGAAGGCGGGGCGGCCGGCTGTGGCTGCAGCGGACGGATCCGCGGTGGCGAGGGTGGGCACGAGAGCTCCGGTGGCGGCCAGGACGGCTGCCACGACGAGAGCGTTCAGCGTGCGTCCTCTGGGACGCGTGGTCGATGACACTGCTGACTCCTTTGTCTGGTTTCGGGTAGCACCCGTGTTCCGGCGACGGGCGTGCCTGATCGGCACACGGACGCATCGCCGAATTCGGGGGTGTTTCAGATGCTAGGAGGCCGATTCCGGCGGGCACATACGCAATCGCGCGTATTCTGGCCCGTCATTCCGCCCATATCCGTCCGAAAGAGGGCGTGAATGCGAGTTCGACGATCTGCCGCGTATCATCGGCCCGGTCGACGATGTCGTCGGCCGGCAGTACGCGTGACGTCGAGGTCCACCGCTGCCGATCGGAAGGATGATTGTGATTCGTACGCTCGTGGCCGACGACCAGGCGCTCGTCCGCGGACCCCTCCGCCAGATCCTGGGGCGGACCGACGACATCGAGGTGGTCGGCGAGGCTCTCGACGGGCAGGAAGCCGTCGCCCTCGTTCGCGCGCTGCTCCCGGACGTCGTCTTGATGGACATCAGAATGCCGATCCTCGACGGAATCGCGGCTACAGAGCAGATCTGCTCCGACCCTGCCCTGGCCGCCACTCGTGTTCTGGTGTTCACGACGTTCGACGACGACGACAACGTCGCGGCGGCGCTGCGGGCCGGCGCGAGCGGGTTCGTGGGAAAGGCCTCCGATCCCGCGGATATCGCCAATGCTGTCCGAACGATCCACGCAGGGGACGCGCTGCTCTCCCCGAAGGCCACGCGCGGATTGATCTCCCGCTATCTCGGAGCGACGGCACCCGTGCCGCCCGCGGTCTCAACACTCGATGACCCCCTCACCCGGAGGGAGGAGGAGATCCTGACCATGGTCGCGCACGGGATGTCCAATGAAGGCATCGCCGGAGACCTGCACATCTCGCCTCACACCGTTCGAACCCACATCCAGCGGATCATGACGAAGTGCTCGGCGCGCGATCGCGCGCAGCTCGTCGTCTGGGCATACCGATCGGGGCATATGTCGAGCGCTCACGGAATGGACCATCGATGACGCCTCGGCGCGGAAGCGATCCTGACTCCGCTGTGGCGGCCCGCTACGACGGCCGCCTGGTGATCGTGGACCTCATCCGCGAGATGGGAAGCGCAACGCGAACACAGCTCGCCACACGCGCCGGCTACTCATCGAGTTCGGTGACGAGCCTTGTCGCCGGCCTCCTCGAGGACGGGGTCATCGAGGAGACCGACCTCGTCGGCAAAGGCAGAGGATCGGGCAGCGGCAGGCCGGCCCGCCGCCTCCGCTATGTCGGCAGCGGAGCGCATGTCGCCGGAATCGACTTCGGGCACGCGCATCTCAGCGTGGCCGTCGCCGACGCATCCGGTCAGATCCTTCGCACAGCGCGATCGGAGATCGATGTGGACATCCACGCGGAGGAAGCGCTGGACCGTGCTGCGGCGACACTGCGCGAGCTCGAATCCGACCTCGGGCTGGACGGCGTCGCTTCCGTTGTCGTCGGGGTCCCCGGACCAATCGACCGGAACACGGGCGAACTGACATCACCGAGCATTCTCGCCTCCTGGGTGGGGTTGCGCCCACGCGAAGAGCTGGTCCGCAGACTCGGAGTTCCTGTCCACGTCGAGAACGACGCGGTGCTCGGGGCGTACGGGGAAGGGAGGCGCGGTGCAGGGGAACGCTCCGACGACTTCTTGTACGTCAAGGTCTCGCACGGGATCGGCGCGGCGTTGATGCTCGGCGGACAACCGTACCGGGGCGCGACAGGGCTTGCGGGCGAGATCGGCCACACCAAGGTGCCCGGACGTACGGAGCTCTGCCGCTGCGGCGAGCGCGGCTGCATCGAGGCCGCCGTCTCGACCGGGGCGGTGCGAGATCAGCTCGTTCACACGCATCGGGGGGTGATGAACGAGGTCGTTCCGCTGACATTCGCTGCGGATCCCGCCACGTCGCGGCTCATGCAGGAGACAGGGAGAACGCTCGGCTGGCTCTTCTCCACTCTCTGCAACCTCGTCAACCCGTCGGCCCTCATCATCGGAGGCGAGCTGGGGATCGCGCATCCAGGCATCATCGACGGAGTTCGCGAAGCCCTCGAGCGACATGCGCAACCGGCGATCATGGCGTCTCTCGACGTCGTCCCCGCGGAGCTCGGTGAGAGTGCCGAACTCGTCGGGGCGGTACTGATGGCGGCCGAACGCCAGGCGCGCGTCGGCGCGATGAGTGCCCGATGACCGGCCGGAGCGGTTACCGGCGGCGAATCGCGGCAGGGCTGAAGACATTCGTGTGGATCGTCGTGCCCGCGCTGCTCGCCGCGTTCTTCAGTTGGGAACTCGTCGACAAAGCGCCCGGAGCACCGTCGGCGGTCGGCTGGGCCGCCGCACTCGTGCCCGGGATCGCCCTCCTGTTTCGGCGCCGGGCGCCCTGGCTGACTCTCGCCCTCTGCGTGCTCTGCTATGCGATTGCCGCACCGATGGCTCCCGTGACGTTCGGCGCGGCGTATGCGCCGGCCGTGGCGATCTACACGGTGACGCTGTACGTCCAGCGCCGTCGTGCCGTTGCTGCTGCACTCGTCATGATCGTCCTGATGGTCGCCATCGTCCTCGTGTCTCGCACGGCCGATACCGAGCTGGCCGTCTTCCAGGTGGTCGCCACCATCGGATTCGTCGTCGCTCTGGCCGACTCGATCCGGACGAGACGTGAGTTCGTCGCGGAGGTGACCCAGCGCGCGCGGCGAGCGGAGGCCACCCGGGAGGCGGAATCCCTGCGCCGGGTGGCCGAGGACCGGCTGAGGATCGCTCGCGACCTCCATGATGCGGTCGCCCACCAGATCGCGATCATCAGTCTCAACGCGGGTGCTGTCAGCGAGACGCTGGACACCGACCGCCAGGTCGCACTCGACTCCCTGGCGTCGATCCGGTCCGCCTCCCGCACCCTCCTCACCGAGATCGGGGCGCTCCTCTCAACGCTGCGGGTCGATGAGGGCGACGTCGACCGGGACCCGACGACCAGTCTGAACCGGCTCGACGAGCTGCTGAGAGGGTTCGCGGATTCGGGCTTCTCCGTCACCACTCGGCTCGAAGGCGAGTTGTCCTCGCTGTCACCCGCGGTGGATGTCGTCGCCTACCGGGTCGTCCAGGAGGCCCTCAGCAACGCACAGAAGCATGCGGCGTCCAAGGAGGTCGACCTGCAGGTCGTGAACACCCGCGGCCTTCTCCGCATAACGGCCCGGAACCGGGTCAGCGGCGGACCGCCCTCCCGCCGCGGACGCGGCCTCATCGGCATCCGAGAGCGCCTTTCGAGCGTTAACGGGTCCCTCGAGACGTCGCGGGAAGGGGGCGTCTTCAGCCTCCGCGTGACGATCCCGACGGACGGGTGACCGGGCGGATCCCGGGGCATCGGGCAACGATCGCTCCGCCCACGATGAGGACCATGCCGCGCGTCACCTCGGTCGGACCGTCGGCCACTGCGTGCTGATCGACAACAGGTCGTCACGGACGCTCGTCGGCGACTGCGCCACCTGCTGCCTGCTCCTCTGCGCGAGCACCGGGTGATCCGTGACCAAGCCATCGATCCCCTCCCGGAGCAACTCGCGCATCCGGAGGGCTGAGTCGACCGTCCAGGCGTAGATGGCGCGGCCCTCTCGGTGCGCGGCGGTGATCGTGGCGGCGGTGATCGACGCCTGCTCGACGACGTAGAAGTCGCACGGCGTGCCCGGGAGCGGGCCGGAGAGCATGGCGATGGTCAGGCCGACGCGCAGTTCCGGATGGCGCTCCTTGATGGTCCGCACGACGTCCGGATCGAGGGAATGGAACGAGTTGCCGCGCAGACCGTCGATCGTGGCGAGCTCGGAGAGCACGTTCGCGACATAGTCGGGGCGCTCGTGGCCGGTCACTTTGAGCTCGATCAGCAGGGGCAGCTCCAGTGCTCGCGCACGTTCCACATACTCCGCCATGGTGGGGATGGTGTCGCTGTGTCCCTTCATGGTGACGACCGTCGACGTGGCCTGCGCCGTCGTCATGTCGTAGATGTTCTCGTCCTTCCCGGCGAGCACGAGCAGGTTCGTGTCGTGGCTGGCCACGAAGCCGCCGTCGCTCGTCTGCTGGATGTCGACCTCGACGACGTCCGGGTGGTCGCGGGCCGCCGCCTCCAACCCTCCGATCGTGTTCTCGACTCCCCCGGAGTCCTCCCCGCGGTGCCCGATCACCAGGGCACCGCCATCCGCCGTCGGCACCGCGGCGGCCGCGGGCGACGCCGCGAAGGGATTCGCACCTGCGACGGCCACGAGAGCCACCACGACCGCGATCGGGACGGCCTCGCGCACTGGCGCCCGTCGCGGATCCCGCGGTCGCGCGGCAGAGCCGGCCGGCCGGCCGGCCACGGCACGCGCTCGGTCGATGAGCACAATGGCGACGAGCTGGGCGCTGACCAGGCCGAGCACGGCCACCAGGAGCTCCAGGAGGCCCGAGCCGATCGAGGCGAGGAACGGGAGCCGGCTCGCCACGAGGTCGACGGCCGGCCCGACGGAGGTGGCGACGAGCCAGGTCACCGTCGTCGGGGCCGCACACACCATCGTCAACGCCAGAGCGAAACGGGACGCGCCGAGACCGGTCGCCCGCACGCTCGCCGGCAGGGCATGCCAGCCACGGGCCCCGCCCGCGATCGCCAGCGGGAGCACCAGGATCGCCCGATAGCTGGCGTAGATGAGCACGGCGGCGATCGCGCACCAGGCGAACGCCGTCAGGGGTGCCTTGAGGAATTCACGCCCGATGAACGGCGGAAGCAGGAGCCCGGACGTCAGGGGTGCGAACAGTCCGAACCCGATGAGAGGCCCGACGAACGCGAACTGGATCCCGGCGACGAGCCGAGCCGCCGGCGCCGAACGCCTCAGCATCCCCCCTGCCCGCGAGACGACGGTGCGGATCGACGGGTCCGCACCGGAGAGGTGGACATCCACCCCGGCGAACAGGAGGAGCACCCACGCGAGCGTCACGACCAGGATGATTGCGACGACGCCCAGCAGCATCGCCACCGAACCCGGCGAGGCGAGCAGGACGGAGACGTTGCGATCGCTGAGGTACGTGAGCCCGGCCACGGATACGGCCGCGTCGAGCAGGCCTCGCACCGCCGGTGCGATGACCAGTTCGATCGCGGCGAGCGCCAGCGCGTCCAGCGTCCAGTACCGGAAGGGCAGTCGCACGAAATGGGAGAAGAGGGCGCTCCGCCGCGGAGGGGACGACCGTGGGCGATGCGTGTTCGAACGTCCACGCGTCAAGGATCGGGTGTTCATACAACGTTCTGTCGATTCGGGTTGTGTCGCAGAGGCCGGCGACGGATTTCAGCTTCGCACGCGCGCACGATGCGCGAATCGCCCGCTCGCAGCAGAGCGGGTACACCATCTGCAGTACACGAAGATCGTCCCGTCGCGGGACGCGTGTCTCGACGTCCTCGACGAGGCTTGATGCATACCCAGTAGAGAGGGGCGGACATGCACGCACTGACCACACCGGCGGCCGCGGATCCCACGGAGGACGTGACCTGGACGACACCGGAGAGCCGGCTCTGGGTCGCGACCCGCGCATCCTCGTTCGTCGGGCTGATCGAGTTCACCGAGAACCACTTCCTCGTCACCGACTCGACCAGGACCGTCATCGGGACGTTCGCCGGCCTCGCGCAGGCCAAAGCCGCCCTGGAGGGGTGATGGGCGCCGCGCAGGACTCCTGACGGTTGCGGCTCAGGACGTCGGCGCGACCAGGCCCGTCTCGTACGCGATGATCACCAGCTGAGCGCGGTCATGGGCTTGCAGCTTGGCCATGATCCTGTTGACGTGCGTCTTCGAGGTGTGCGGCGAGATGTACAGGGCGTCGGCGATCTCGTCGTTCGAGAGCCCCCGCGCGACGCGGGTCAGGATCTCGACCTCGCGCGGAGTCAGCAGGTCGAGGGACTCCGACGACGTGCGAGGGGACGGGTCGATCGACAGGTAGTGGCCGATGAGTGCGCGTGTCGCGATCGGGGAGAGCAGGGAGTCGCCGTCGTGTACCGCGCGGACGGCACGAGCGATCTCCTCGGGCTCCGCGCCCTTGCCGACGAACCCGCTGGCGCCGGAGCGCAGCGCCGAGAACACGTACTCGTCCTCTTCGAACGTCGTCAGGATGAGCACCCGGCTCCCAGCGAGCTCCGGGTCCGCTCGGATCGACCGCGTGGCCTCGATCCCGTCCATCTCGGGCATGCGGATGTCCATCACGACGATGTCGGGGCGCAGCTCGCGCGTCAGGGACACCGCCTGCAGTCCGTCCGCCGCCTGACCGACGACGTCGAGATCGGCCTCGGCGTCCAGGAGGTGCGAGACGGCGGTGCGGATCAGCGGCTGGTCGTCCGCGATGAGGACGGAGATCATCGGCCGGCCTCTCCGTGGCGCTCGATCGGAAGGAGCGCCTCGAGGCGGTACGACGTACCGTCCTGACCGTAGGTGACCGAACCGCGCACCGACGCGACCCGCTCCGAGATCCCGGC
The DNA here is from genome assembly GCF_042883605.1 of Leifsonia sp. NPDC058194. NCBI lineage: Bacteria > Bacillati > Actinomycetota > Actinomycetes > Micrococcales > Microbacteriaceae > Leifsonia > Leifsonia sp. NPDC058194. The sequence goes on from NZ_JBHVVL010000001.1 coordinate 667,261, forward strand.
GAGGCCGTGGCCCGCGGGCGAGGGTTCTGAGTCCGCCCCACCGGGTTCCAGCGGGTTCACCACCGCAACCCTCACGTGATGCCCGTCCGCGGCGACGATCACATGCGCGCGGCCGCGCTGTCCGTGCTTCTGGGCATTGGTCAGCCCCTCCTGGATCACCCGGTAGGCGACGACGTCCACGGCGGACGGCAGCGAGGCAGTGTCGCCCTCGAGCCGGATCGTCACCGTGAGCCCGACGGCGCCGAACTCCTTGACGAGCTCGTTGAGCCGTGCGAGCCCGGGGACGGAGGCAGTCGACGCCGTCTCGTCGGGCGACCTCAGAGTGGCGAGGAGGTCGTGGATCTCGCCGAGCGCGGTCCGTGACGCCGATCGGATCGTCGACAGCGCCTCCCGCGCGGTGTCCGGCTGCTTCTGGATGGCGGTGCTGGCCACGCCCGCGTTGAGGCTGATGACGGCGATCTGATGGGCGACGGCGTCGTGCAGGTCACGAGCGATCCGGAGGCGGTCCTCCGCCACGCGCCGCGACGCCTCGGCCTCCCTGGTGGCCTCGGCACGCTCGGCGCGGGCGGTGATCGCCGCGACGTACTCGCGGCGCGTGCGCACGATGTCGCCGATGGCGGCGGCGAAGGCGATGGTGATGATGCTCTGAACGGTGAGCGGATGCAGCAGTGCCCGGCCGCCGATGAAGACGGTCAGCGTCAGCACTGCGATGACGGCCGCAGCCGTGACGATCGCCCAGCGTCGACTGCGAGTGGCCGCGATGGTGTAGACCGCCACGGCGGTCGCGAGCACCGACACGGGGGTGAGGGGAAAGCTCACCGACGCGACGATGAAGCAGGCCACGCACGCTGCCAGCACCACGACGGGCCAGCGGTTGCGGAGGAAGAGCAGGACGACCGGGAGCAGGACGGCGACGAACCCCACCACCGTCTTGGAGCCGTACTGGCCGGGGAAATGCCCGAACGCGGACGCAAGGATCACCATGCCCACGACGATGGTTCCGACCCATCCGGGGATACGGAGGCCGGGATTGGCCTGCTCGTGCGGCTCGCTCACAGCAACCAGTCTGCCGAGATCCGGCGGATCCCGCGTCCCCCTCGCGTACTACCCGCGGATACCCCATCCGCAGTACGAGGTGACCGTGGTCGCTGGATGCCCTCCCGCGGTGCGTCCGCGAGCCTGGACTGACGGCTCCACAGCAGCCGGCGCCGCCGTGGCGGCGAGACAGAACCGGAAGGAATGCACGGTGAGTTCACCCATCATCGCCGTCAGGGACGTGGTCAGATCGTACGGGCGGGGTGCGAACCGATTCGACGCGCTGAAGGGCGTGAGCCTCGAGATCCTCGAAGGCGAGAGCGTCGCCATCATCGGCAAGAGCGGCTCGGGCAAGTCCACCCTGATGCACCTGCTCGCCCTCATGGACGAGCCCACCTCGGGCGAGATCGACCTCGGCGGCACCGATACGCGCACCCTCGGCGGCCGCCGCCTGAACCGGACCAGGAACAAGACCTTCGGGTTCGTGTTCCAGCAGTTCTTCCTCACGCCGAACATCAGCGTGCTCGAGAACGTGATCCTGCCGCTCAAGATCGCGGGCGTCCCCTCCCGTGAGCGCAAGCGCCTCGGGATGGCCGCGCTGAAGCAGCTCGAACTGGACGACAAGGCCAAGAACAAGGCCGTCAACCTGTCCGGCGGGCAGAAGCAGCGAACCGTGATCGCGCGCGCTCTGGTGAACGATCCGCGGATCATCTTCGCGGACGAGCCGACCGGCAACCTGGACACCGCCACCGGCGCCGTCGTCGAGGACATCCTCTTCGGGTTGAACCGCGAGCATGGGATCACGCTGATCGTCGTCACGCACGACGAGGACCTCGCCGCCCGCTGCGACCGGAGGATCCACATCAGGGATGGTCACATCGTCGAGGACGAGCGCACGGAGGTGGCTGCATGAAGACCGTCGATCTGATCGGGACCGCGATCACCAGCACCTTCCGCTCGAAGACCAGGACGGTGCTCACCGTCCTGTCGATCTTCATCGGCGCCTTCACCCTGACGCTCACGAGCGGGCTGGGCACCGGCATCAATCAGTACATCGACACGACGGTCGCCAGCATCGGCGTCAGCAACGTCATGACCGTGACGAAGCAGGCTCCGCAGACCGACGCCGCGTCCCAGCAGTCCCAGGACGGCCCGCGCACGTACGACCCGGACGCGGTCACCCGCGGAGGCGCCGCCGGAGGCGGTGGAACCGTCCAGTACATGACGCAGTCCGACATCGACACCCTCGCGGCGATCGACGGCATCACCGAGGTCGACCCGGTGCGCAACGTGAACCTGGACTACGTGCAGGTGGGCGACGGGACCAGGTACGTCGCGTCCATCGGCGCTCTCATCCCCGGGCAGAAGCTCGAGATGGCCACCGGCAGCGCGCCCAGCACGGCTGCCGACGCGTACGAGGTCGCGATCCCGCCGAGTTACGTCGAGCCGCTCGGGTTCTCCAGCGACGACGACGCGGTCGGCAAGTCGATCGTCATCGCGCTGACGGACGCCACCCACACCCAGCAGACGGTCACCGCGACCATCGCCGGTGTGACGGAGGACACCTTCAACCCGACGGGCACCTCCAGCCTCACCCCCAGCGACGCGCTGACGACCAAGCTGAACGCCCTGCAGAGCGTCGGTCTCCCAGCGGATCAGGTGGACCGGTTCACGCAGGCGAGTGCGACCTTCAGCGCCGACGCGACGGATGCCGAGATCACCGCCCTCAAGAACCGCGTCCACGATGCCGGATACACCGGCACGACGCTGGCCGACCAGCTGGGTTCGTTCAAGACGATCATCGACGCCATCGTGCTCGTGCTCAACGTCTTCGCAGTCATCGCCCTCCTGGCGGCGAGCTTCGGCATCGTGAACACCCTGCTCATGTCGGTGCAGGAGCGCACTCGCGAGATCGGTCTCATGAAGGCGATGGGGATGGGCAGCGTGAGGGTGTTCAGCCTCTTCAGCCTGGAGGCGGCGTTCATCGGATTCCTCGGCAGCGCCATCGGCGCGCTCATCGCGATGCTCGTCGGGACTGCGGCGAGCAGCGCACTCAGCGGCGCCCTGCTCTCCGGTCTGCCGGGGCTCTCGCTCGTGGCGTTCAACCCGGTGACCGTGGTCGGCACGATCCTGATCATCATGCTCGTCGCCTTCTTGGCGGGGACATTGCCGGCCTGGCGTGCGGCCCGGCAGGATCCCGTGGAATCGCTGCGCTACGAGTAGAGGGACTGTGTGCTGGTGGCTGCGACCTTCCTCGTGGCCACCAGCAGCGCGTCGTCTACCTCGGTGGATGGCACGGCGGCCGGCTCACTTCGCAGCGGCGGATTCCCGCAGCCGTGGATCGAAGCGTCGGTAACCGGGTCGCAGTCGGATCGCCTCTGCCGAGACGCGTTCGATATCGTCCCACCGGACGAGGAACGAGCCGCGGTGCCGCCACCGGAGGAAGCGGGCGATGAGCCAGGGCGACGTTTCCTCGTTGCGCTCGTAGCCGAGAAACGAAGAACCGGAGTGGCTGCTCACGACGAAGCCGTCCAGGCGAGCGTGAGCGAGCAATTGCCCGGGGGCGCCGTCGACGACGAAGCGGGCGTCGATCACGCGACCGAGCCGGCTGCCGTCCGGGTCGTAGACCGGCGCCTGCATCAGGTCACTCAGGATCATGTCGGCCCCCCGGGATGCGCGCGACGATGTGGTCGCGCGCCCAGCGCTCGACCCACGTCACATCGAGTTGCTCGCCGCGCACGCCCAACGAGACGACGATGTCGACACGTGCGACGTCCGACCAGGGGATGCGGTTCAGCCGTGACCGCGGCGGTCTGCCTCCGAACATCCGGGTCCACAGGGCAGACCCGCTGAGAAGGTTGTCGATCACCGGCGGCGGGGTCCCCGGTGCGATCGGCTGGTCGAACGGGATGTCGCTCAGCTCGAGGTCGTCGACGGTCACGACGGGCACGTCATCGGTGTCGAGGATCTGCCGGTCCAGGAGATGAAGCTCGGCATCGATGACCTGACCGGCGTAGTCGCCTGTCTGCTCCAGCGGTACGTCCGTCATGCGCCCATCCCCGTCACGATCATCAAGGGGATCGCGGCGACGGAGGCAACCAGGATGATGGCCAAGTAGACCATCGCGAATGCGTTCGTCACCTTTCCGTTCACCGCCTCTCCCATGTACTGCCGGTCGTTGGCGACGACCAGGATCGGCAGATAGGTCAACGGCAACGCGATCGCGGAGAACACCACCGAGAACTCCGTGACCGCCACCGGGTCGACACCGGTGGCGAGAACACCGACACCGATCAGCAAGGCGACGATCATGGTGATGTGGAAGCGCGCCGCCTGCGCCGGGCGGCGGAATTTGCCCCACGACCAGCCGAAGAACTGAGCAAGTGTGTACCCGCTGGAGAGCGTCGTCTCCAGCGCAGCGCCGAACGTCGCTGCGACCATCCCGACGATGACCAACGCCAATGCGAGTTTGCCGCCTGCCTCGGCGACGGGCAGCGCCACCTGAGCGAGCGACGTGACATCGATCCCGCGTGGCAGGAGGACGATCGTTGCGCATGCGGCGATCGCGAGGGAGAGGATCCCTCCGAGGGGGAAGCCGACCATGACATTGAGGCGGGACTGTGCGATGTCCTTCTTCTTCCATTTCTCCTCGACCGCGCCGGAGGAGAAGAAGAACACCTCGTACGGAGTCATCGCCGCACCGAAGAGGGCGATCGCGTAATACCAGTAGGTCGCCCCGTGCTCGCTGGCCGGCACATGCGGCGCGATGGCCTGGCCTGCGAGTTCTGCCCAGTTCGGATGAAGCAGGAACACGGCGACGGCGAAGACGATCAAGGTCAGGCCGAGAAGCCCGGTCACGTTCTCGAGGAGTGAGAACTTCGCCCGCCACACCACCAGCCAGACGGCGAATGCCGCCACCGGGATCCACAACGTCGGCTCGATGCTGCTGGCCAGCTGCAGCGCGAGCGCGATACCGCCGACTTCGGCGGTCAGCGTCAGGAGGTTGATCAGAAACGAGGCCGAGAGGTTGGCGAGACCGGTGCGCGGCCCCAGCCGCTCGCGGATGATCTCGAATGTGGCGCGCCCGCTGACCGCGGCGACCCGGCCAGACATCTGGGCGAACAAACAGATTCCGACGACACCGACGATGACCACCCACGCCAACGACATCCCGAAGCGGGAACCGACGACGGCGTTCGTGACGAGGTCGCCGATGTCGAGGAACCCGCCGATCGCGGTCAGCACGCCGAGCATCACCCCCAGGAGGCGCTTCATTCTCCGGCCTCAGCCTTCTGGAGCTGATCGGAGAGTGTCGCGAGATCCTCGGTCGAGGAACGCAGCGACGTGACGGCTGAGGGTGCGTCCGTCTGGACGGCACGCTGGGCGGCGAGGACCGCGTCCAGCGCACTTCGGATCGCCGCAAGTGTGCGCCTCTGCTGGTTGGTCTCCGTCACCCCTGCAGGCTCGATCCCGCTCGCCGCCTGCTCTGCCGCCCCCAGCTGTGTGATGGCATCGGCGAGAACCGTCTGCGTTGTAGGAAGGAAAGTGCGATCACGTGCTTGCTGCGTCATCGCCAACGTCGCCGCGCTCGCAGCTGATCGCGCGTCGGTCGCCGCCTGGCGCAGGTCGGAGACGCTACTGGAGCACCCGGCGAATCCCGCGACCGCAAGGCTTGCGGCAAGCACCACAGCGGCGACCCGCGGGGACCGCCGACGCGAACGACTCCTGACCATGACCGGACCGTACGCCGGGAGAAAGCTGAACGCAGGGGGTGGGAAAGAGCTTCGGATGCTGCTAGGCCAGGACGAAGGCCGAGGCCGCCGCGCACGTCGACCGCCCAGTCGCGCCAGATGACGAGGGGGTCGCCGAACAGCTGCTCGAGATCGTCGCGTGCCGACCACAGAACGAGCAGAGGCTGTGACAGGCGCCGACCCGCGTCTCGGTCAGCCCCCTCGTCGGCTCGGTCGACCGTGAGGCCGGCGCGGTAGTCCTCCAACATGGCGCGCACCACCCGGGGGGACCGCATCGCATGTCGCCACTCCCCATGGTTCTCCGCACCCATGGCCTCCGGGTCACCCCGGTACCAGCGGTCCGGGTCGGCGAGGATCACGCGTTCCGGAATCTCGGGCTGCATGAAGAAGAACCAGTGCCACCATTGGGTGGCGAACTCCGGACTCATACGCTCCAGGTGCTCGACGATCGGGATGCTGTCGAGCAGGGCGACCCGCCCGACGGCCTCGGGATGGTCCATGGCCATGCGGAAGGCCACGTAACTCCCGCGATCGTGACCAACCACGGTGAAGCGCTCGTATCCGAGGACACGCATCGCCGCGAGCAGCCGCTCAGCGCTGGCGCGCTTCGAATGAGCGGTGTGGTCAGGGCTGGGGTCGGGCGCGAGAGACGCGCCGTATCCGGGCAGATCCGGCACGACCACTGTGCAGCCGAGCGCGAGGAGCCGCCACGCGACGCGATGCCAGGTGGATCCGGTCCGGGGGTGCCCGTGCAGGAGGAGGACGACCGGGCCTGTGCCCGCATGTCGCACGTGTACGGTCCCTCCATCGACGACGACATCCTCCACCACGAAGCCGGAGAAGATCCGATGCTCGCGTTCCGGCGGCACGGGCACCATGGATGTCCTCCTCACTTCCCGCCGTCAGCGTTTCGAGACCGAGAGCCCAGCCTCCACATCAGGGCGTGGGCATACCTCCGTTGACCGAGAGCGTCTCGCCGATCACGTAGCTCGACTCAGGGGAGGCGAGGAAGACGTAGGCGGGAGCGAGCTCGGCCGGTTGGCCGGCGCGCCCGATCGGCGTCTGCGAGCCGAAGTCGGGCAGCTTCTCCGGCGGCTGGCCGGCGCTGGGCTGCAACGGCGTCCAGATCGGACCAGGGGCCACGGCGTTGACACGGATGCCCTTCGGGGCGAGCTGCTGGGCGAGCGCCTTGGTGAACGCGTTGATGGCGGCCTTGGTCGTCGCGTAGTCGACCAGTTGCTCGCCCGGCAGGTACGCCTGCACCGAGGTCGTGTTGATGATGGTCGCGCCGGGCGCCAGATGCGGGAGCGCCGCCTTCGTGAGCCAGAACATCGCGTACACATTGGTCTTCATCGTGAGGTCGAACTGCTCGTCCGGCAGCTCGGCGAGATCGGTGCAGAAAACCTGCTTGCCCGCGTTGTTGACCAGGATGTCGAGGCCGCCGAACTCGGCGACCGTGCGCGAGACCGCCTCGGCCGCGAACGACTTCTCGGTGAGGTCGCCGGGCAGGAGGAGCGCCGAGCGTCCCGCAGCCCGGATCTGCTCGCCGATGGCCTGGGCGTCCACCTCCTCGTCCGGCAGGTAGACGATCGCGACGTCGGCTCCCTCACGTGCGAACGCGATGGCCGCCGCCGCGCCGATCCCGGAATCTCCCCCGGTCACGAGGGCCCTGCGCCCGTTCAGGCGGCCGCTGCCCTCGTAGCTGTGCTCGCCATGATCTGCGGGCGGGTCGAGCTCGCTGTCGCGGCCCGGCTCCGGCACCTGGTCCTTCGGCGGCGAGATGTGCGGGTAGCGATCGACAGGATTGTCGAAGGTGTACTGGTTGTCAGGCATGGCCCCACCGAACCACGGCGATACGGGTGCCGCCACGGGGCTGCCCAAGCGGGCCGGGAGGGGTACCGTGCCTGGGCAACCGGTCCACGCGGCTACTGCGCGTCGGGGTGCAGCAGCACCTTCGTCCACCCGTCCTCGCGGGCGTCGAAGCGTTCGAACGCCTCCGGTGCCTGTTCGAGCGGAAGCTCGTGGGAGACTATCGCGCTGGGGGTCGCCTTGCCGTGGATGATGAGGTCGCGCAGTTCGCGGTTGTACCGCTTGACAGGGCATTGGCCGGTGCCGAACGACAGCCCCTTCTCCCAGGCGGCGCCGAAGCTCCAGGGCACGCGGCCCTCCTTCGACGACTCGTCGGCTGCTCCGGGGTCCTCGGGCACGTAGACGCCGACGATCCCGATGCCGCCCGTGGCGCGCACCACGCTCACCAGGTTGTCGAGAGCGAGCTCGGGATGCTCATGGCCGCTCGCGTCGTGCGCCTGGTAGCCGACCGCCTCCACGCCCCGGTCGACGCCGAAGCCGTCGGTCGCGTCCATGATCGCCTCGACCGGGTCGCCGTCGGCCAGCGAGACCGCGGTCGCCCCGAACGTCTGTGCCAGCGCGAGCCGGTCCGCCTCCTTGTCCACGACGAACACCTGCGATGCGCCGCGCAGTACCGCACTGTGCGCCGCCATCAGGCCGACCGGGCCGCCGCCGAAGATCGCCACCGACTCGCCGGGCCGGAAGCCGGACATCTCCACGCCGTGGTAGCCGGTCGGGAAGATGTCGGACAGCATGGTGAAGTCCGCCTCCCATTGGTCGCCCGCCGGCAGCTCGAGCAGGTTGAAGTCCGCCCACGGCACGCGCAGGTACTCGGCCTGCCCGCCCCGGTAGGGCCCCATCTTCGGGTAGCCGTAGCCCGCGCCGGGATCCCCGGACGGGTTGGCGCGCAAGCACGCGGACGTGTATCCGAGATTGCAGTTGCGGCAGGTGCCGCAGGCCAGGTTGAACGGTACGGAGACCCGATCCCCGACCTTGATGCGGTCGACGCCGGACCCGACCTCGACGACGACGCCCATGTTCTCGTGACCGAACACCATCCCGGCGTCCATCTCCGCGCGGCCCTCGTAGGGATGCAGGTCCGACCCGCAGATGTTGGCGGTGGTGATGCGGATCACGGCGTCGAGCGGCTGCTCGATGCGGGCGTCCTCGACCTCCTCCACCGACACATCGCGCGGTCCGTTGTAGACGACTGCTTTCATCTCTCACACCTCTTGACTGATTTGGATCTCGCTCTTCCCGGGGACGGTACGAGGAGTGAAGCGCCCGGCACAGAGGTTGCCCGATCACGAGATCTGGCGTAGCGAGCGTTCTCCAGCGCGACATCCGTCACGACCTCGTGGGCGCGAAGCGAGCGACGACGTGTCCGGATCACGCCATCACGTACGCGGCGGGATCTCCGTCTGCGTCGTCTCCGACGGCGGGAGGAGTCGCAGCGGCTTCGACCGGCACATGGTGGCTCGTGACGTGTGGGCTGTCTTCGTCTTCCACGACCAGCCCCCGCGAGCTGTCCGCCGAGTCCGCCAGGGTTTCGAGCCAGTCGCGATTGAGAGACGGTGTGCGAGAGCCGTTGAAGTGGAAACGAAGGTTGGTGGCGGGGTGGATCCAGATACTGCTGCGTCCGCTGCCGGCCGCAGCCGTGTCCTTCCAGGACATGGCGAAGCTTTGTCCGTGGCGGAGCTTGTTGATGATGACGATGTGGAGGTGCGCGAGGGTTCGATCGTCGAAGTCGATGTCGTGGTTGTCGTAGCTGAGGTAGCCCATGTTTCCCCTCCTCGGTTTGTCCGGAAGGGGGCAAAAAGTCGGTTGCCAATCGAATCTTCACGTCAACCGGAGGGTGTTGCCCTCAGTGTGACCCCCTTTCAGGCCCACTTCCAGCAGCACGGACCGAATGTCAGGTATGGAGCAAGGAACGATCCACGAGCGCTGGGCCGTCCACCTCTTCAGCAGCAGCTTCTGCGTCGGCGAGCTCGAAATACACGCCGACGACGACAGGCGCCAGCTCGTGGAGAAGCACGACCGCATACACAGGGACGTCCATGACCCCACTCTCCTCCGAGGGCGATGAGGCGGAGGCTCTTGACAGAAGCGACTTCTCGGCCAGTCCGGTGCTCGTAATGGGCCCGGCGTCAAGCCGTTGCAGCCGTCGCCATCGCCCTGTCTACTGGCGTCCTGACGAGAAGGGTGAGCCCATGCGGACGACGCTCGGAGTGGAGGAGGAGTTCGTGCTCCTGGACCCGGTGACGCTGACCCCGGTCGCCCGCGCGGCCGACGCCGTCACGGCGCTGGGCGGGCCCCGCCGCGAAGGCGGCGCGGTGACGCAGGAGTTCTTCCCGTCACAACTCGAATACGCGACCCCGGTCTGCGACACCGCGGCCGAGGCCTCGGAGGCGCTGGAGCAGTTCCGCCGCGCACTGCGCGCCTGGGCCTCAGACGCCGGCCTCCTGGCCGCCGGGGTCGGACTGCCGTACAGGACAGCACACGTCGCGCAGGTGACGGATGAGGAACGGTATCGCGATATCGCCTCCCGATTCGGTCTCGTCGTTCCCGATCACCAGCTCAACGGGTTGCACGTGCATGTGGGAGTCGGCGATCGGGACGAGGCGATCGTCGCTCTCAACCGGCTGCGCCCCTGGCTGCCGGCTTTGCTCGCCCTTTCGGCGAACTCGCCGTTCTGGCGGGCCGAGGACACGGGCTTCGACAGTTGGCGTGCGATTCACAGCCGCCGGTGGACGACGCACGGCATCCCTCCGGCGTTCCTCGATGCCGCCGACTACGACCGCCGCGCCGGGGCGCTGAGCGGTATCGGGGGCACCGTGGATGCCGGCACCCTCAACTGGGTGGTCCGGCCGTCGGAGCGTTACCCGACGGTGGAGGTGCGAGTCTTCGACGCCCAGCTCGACGGGGTGACGAGCACCGCGCTCGCGGCGCTCGTCCGTGGTCTGGTGACGACCCCTCCTGAGGGCGACGTCGACCTGCTCCCGCTCTCGCCCGAACTGCTCGACGCAGCTCACTGGCACGCTGCCCGGGACGGACTCGGCGGCGAACTCGTCAACCCGCTCGACGGGCGGCTGCGCCCTGCCCCCGAGGTCGTGGAAGCGCTTCTCGCCCAGGCTCGGCCGGGGCTCGTGGAGCACGGCGACGCCTCGCTCGTGGCCGCCGCCGTCGCGCGGCTGCTCTCCGACGGGAACGGCGCGACCCGGCAGCGCCGTGCGCTCGCGCAGGGCGGGACCTCCGGCTTGGCCGATCTGGTCTCCGGGTCGGCCGACGCGATGCACGGAAGGGACGACGGGGCAAGCGCTTGATCCGCCCCCACCGACGCGGCACGGTCGAGTCATGACTCCACGCATCACCCCCCGCGGGACGGTCAGCGCGGCGCTCCTGCAGACGCTGCCCCTCGCACCGCAGGACGCGCGCGACGCTGCGGCCGGCATCGTCGAGGAGGTCCGCGCCGCGCTGGACGCCGGGCCCGACCTGCTCACCGACGACGACCTCCAGCTGGCCCTCTACCTGATCTACGGACTCTCCTACGGCGGCACGGTCGACGCCGACGACGAGTGGGAATGGGACCCCGACATCGTGGTCGCACGTCGGCTGATCGAGCGCCGATTCGAGGAGCAGCTGCGCGAGCGCATCCCGGTCGGCGATCTACCGGAACCCGACGCCGAAGCAGTCGCCGCGCACCTCTTCTCCCTCACCGCCGAGGACGGCGGCCCGAGCCTCTCACGCTTCATCGCGAAGAAGGCAGGCGACGAGCAGCTACGGGAGTTCGTCATCCAGCGCTCGATCTACACGCGCAAAGAGGCGGACCCGCACTCGTGGGCCATCCCGCGGCTCACCGGGCGCGCGAAGGCGGCACTCGTCGAGGTGCAGTCGGACGAATACGGGGGCGGGCGCCCCCACCGCATCCACGCCGAGATCTTCGCTCGCACCATGCGCGGGCTGGGCCTGGACGACACATACGGGGCGTACGTCGACCAGGTGCCCGCCATCACGCTGGCCTCCTTCACGATGATGTCGATGTTCGGGATGAATCGACGCCTTCGTGGGGCGATCGCCGGCCACCTCGCCGCGTTCGAGATGACCTCCTCGATCCCCAACCGCTTCTACGGCAACGGCTTCCGCCGCCTCGGCTACGACGAGGACGTCACGGCGTACTACGACGAGCACGTCGAAGCCGACGCCGTGCACGAACAGATCGCCGGACGGGATCTCGCCGGAGGTCTCGCCGAGGACGAACCCGACCTCCTGCCCGACATTCTCTTCGGCGCCGCGGCCTGCCTCTACGTCGACGGACTGGCCGGGCAGCACATCCTCGACAGCTGGGACGCTGGCCGCAGCTCGCTGCGGACGCTCGAGCAGGTCACCGCGTGACGCGGGACGAAGCGCCCGAGATCGTCGTGTGCCCGAACGGCCCGCTGCTGGTGCGCGGCCGCGTCGACCTCACGACACCGGACGGCGAACCCGTCGAACAACGACGCAAGACCGTCGCCCTCTGCCGCTGCGGAGTCTCCACCATCAAACCGTTCTGCGACGGAACCCACAAAGCGATCCACTTCACCACGGAACCCCCGACCGAATAGGCCGGACACGCGAGCACCGCCGGGTCCAGGCCTGAACGTGCGGCAGAGGCGCCTGGCTTTCGTCGCCGTGAGGCAGGTTGTGCCGGTGCCCTGAGTGGCTCGTTGGGCTTGCGGAATCAGCACCTTCTCCGGGCCATGTCGGTCTGTTATATCAACAAACGGACCTGACTTTCTCAGGTCAACGGCCCCGTGAGATACCGCTGCACGGTCGCTCCGACCGTGTCTATGACCACCTCCTCGTCGAGGTCCACAGCGGGCGCGAAGCGGTAGATGTTGCGAGCGAAGGAGAAACCGAGGATCTGTGACGTGATGAGGGTCGCACGCAGGAGTCGCTCGTCCGTCGGCACGCTCTCCTCGACGGCGTGGATCAGCGTCGACTCGAAGTTGGCACGCAGCAGTTCGAGCGCACGCTCCTCGTGGCCCGCGATGAGGAGCGCGGCCCGGAGGCTCTCGGCGAGCGGGGCGTCCTTCCAGGCCTCGGTGAAACAGCGAACCAGCGCACGGCCGCGCTCCTCGATCGGAGCTTCGAGCGCGGAGCGCACACGTCCGCGGAATTCGTCGGGCACCGTGACCGCGGCATCGAACAGAGCTTCCTTGGTGCTGAAGTAGTAGCGCACGAGCTTGACGTCGACGCCGGCCTCTGCTGCGACGGAGGTGAAGCTGGTGCCGGCGAACCCGTTGACTGAGAACTGGTGACGGGCAGCCCTGATCACGGTGGCAGCGACTTCACCTCGCCCTCCGCGCGGGCCCCGCTTGCCGGCGGCGCGCTGTCGCGTCGGCTCAAGCATGTCGTCTCCGTATCCGTGTGGGTCGTTCAACGACGTCGACCATACCATTTTCTCTCAAAAGGGAAAATACTCTTGCGCGCAGACTCACCGCCGTCATATTCTTCCTTCGCCCACTTATTTCCCTTAAACGAGAAAATAGCGACGAAAGGCATCTCTCATGACCACCCAGCTCACCAACCGCCCTCCCTCAACAGGCACCGCCCTGCGGAGAGCCGCGATCACGCTCCCGCTCTTCCGCCACGCGATCTGGCTGATGCCCGCCGCCTTCGCGTTGCACATCACCGAGGAGTACATCGGTAACTTCCCCGCCTGGGTGACCGAGGACGTCCACGGCAGCTTCGACTACCTCGCGTTCGACCTCAACAACCTCATGTTCATGGCGATCCTCGTCACCCTGGTGTTCCTCAACTCTCGCAAGACCGGTCCCGTGCGTACGTTCGCACTCGTCGCCTTTGCCAGCGGCAACCTGTTCTGGGACGGCCTCTTCCACCTCTTCATGACGCCGGTGCTGCACCAGTACTCCCCCGGGCTCGTCACGGCGATGCTCCTCTACTACCCGATCTGCATCCTGATCGGAATCATCATCGTCAAGCAGGGCATCATGACCGGCCGACGATTCGCTCTCGCCCTCGTCGCCGGTCTCGCCCTCTTCGCCTTCGTCGTCTGGTACGGCCTGTTCCACTTCGCGATCTGACCTCGCCGCACCCAGGAAGCACGCCATGACCACGACAGCGCCCGCCGCGACCGACGTCCTCATCGCCGGCGCGGGACCCGTCGGACTTGCACTCGCCGTCGATCTCGCCCGCCGCGGCATCCCCGTGCGGATCGTCGACACCCTGTCCGCGCCCACCGACGAGTCACGAGCGATCGTCGTGCACTCCCGCACCCTCGACCACTTCGAGACGCTCGGTATGCTGAAGCCGATTCTGGACCGAGCCGTGATCTCGACCGGCATGGAGATCCACGACGACGGCAAGACCGTTGCCTCGGTCGGCTTCGACAGCATCCGCGCCGCGCATCCCTACTCCGTCTCGTTGGTCCAGTCCGAGACGGAGGCGATCCTCGCGGGCCGGCTCGCCGAGTTGGGCGTCAGGGTGGAGCGTGGCACGACGCTCACCGGCTTCACCGGGATCGACGGCGGGATGACGTGCGTCGTGACCGACGCGAACAGCGCAGCCGTAACCATCCGCGCCTCCTATCTCGTCGGCACGGACGGCGCCCGCAGTGCCGTCCGCCACCTCACCGGCGAGAGACTGACCGGCTCGTTCGCCGGCGAGGATGTCGTGCTCGGCGACATCGAGGCCGATCACGACTACGAGCGCTCCCACTTCCACGCCTTCTTCTCCCCCGGCCAGACCAGCGGCCTGCTGTTCCCACTCACCAGCGACCGTGTACGCGTCTTCGCCCAGCTTCCTGACGGCACCGACCCGAAACGAGAGGTGACCGCTGACTGGCTCCAGCAACTCATGGAGGAGCGCGGCATCCGCGCCCGCATCACCGGAACTCACTGGCTCACCCGATTCGAACTCAAACACGGCCAGGTGCCTGACTACCGTCACGGACGGGTGTTCCTGGCCGGCGATGCCGCGCACATCCATAGTCCGGCCGGCGCCCTCGGCATGAACACGGGCATCCAGGATGCGATGAACCTCGGCTGGAAGCTCGCCCGCGCCGTTCGAGATCACGACGGCGAGCGCCTGCTCGACTCCTACCAACGGGAGCGACATCCGGTGGGCGCACACGTCGTCGCACTGACCACCGAGATCACCGACATCGCAACCGTCAGCAACCCCGCCCTGCAGGAACTGCGGAACGCACTCATGCACGTCGGCGTAGAGCTGCGACCCCTGATCGACCGGATGGCCGACGAGATTGAGCAGCAGCGCATCCACTACCGCGACAGCCGGGTCGTCACCGGTTACGGTCGCCGACTTCGCCCGGGCGACTTCCTCTTCCTTGCGAACACCGGGGTCAGTGCCGCCCTGGCCGCGACAGACGACCACGTGATCGTCGCCGTGCCCGAAATGCACGGCGAGCATGCCCTCGCGCCAATCACGGTCGGACTCCCGGTCATTCAGGCCGCTGCATCCGACCTCCCTGCCCTCCGCGAGGCGACCGGCCTCCATCACGGAGGTCTCATCATCGTGCGCCCCGACGGCTACATCGGCAGCATCAGCGCCGACCTCGACCACGCCGTTCCCCAGTACCTCCGCCTCCTCGGCGACAACTGACCGAAAGGATCCCCAGCATGCCTTCCCTCAAGCCGTCCACCTACGGAACCCAGTACGCCGGCTGGACGCCGTCCACCCTCGCGATGCAGGGGCTCGGCAACCGCGTCCTGACCGACCAGCGCATCCCGGTCGCCGGTGCCGAGCTCCACGCCGACGTCTACCTCCCCACTGTCGAGGGCCGGTTCCCTGCGGTGGTCTCGTTCTCCGCGTACAGCACCGAGACACACACCGCCGGCATTCCGACCGGGTCGAACGAGATCGGGTCGCCTCCGGTCTTCACCGATCGTGGCTACGCCCCCGTGATCGTCGAGCGCCGAGGGATGGGGCGCTCGACGGGAGATCAAGGGATGTTCCTCGGCGAGCAGGATGTCGACGACCATCAGGCTGTCATCGCGTGGGCCGCCGCCCAACCCTGGTGCAACGGTGAGGTCGTGCTCTTCGGCACCTCGTATTACGGCATGACCCAGCCCCTCGTCGCGGTGCGCAAACCCCCGGCACTCAAGGCGTTCTTCGGGAACGAGATCTGCACCGACTACTACCGGCAGCTGGCGCAGTTCGGCGGGGTGCCCAACCTCGGCTTCTTCAACGTGTGGATGGGCGCCAACTTCACCCAGGAGCAGTACGACAAACGGTGGTCGCCTCGCAAACGCGCGATCGTGAGTCACGTCACCAACGGGGCCCTCCATCCGTTGGTCGAGAAGGCCGTGCGGGCGAACGTGAACAGGATGTTCGCGAAGTTCACCGCGGCGACACCGGTCGAATCCGTGCGGCGCATCTACGCCGACTGGGTCTTCGGCAGCAAGACCCGCGACGAGCCCGGCACCATCCCGGAAGGGCCGACGCGGATCCTCGACCGTATCGAGATCCCGTTCGCGGTGGTGCAGAACCTGGCAATGTTCAACCTGCACCAGTACGGCAGCTACGACCTGTTCGAGAACGCGGCCACCCGCGCCGACCGCAAATGGCTGATCGTGGCCGAGCACGAGTACGACCTGCCGGCCTACAGTTTCCAGCTGGAGGCGATCGCGTTCTACGACCACATCCTCCGCGGCACCGACAACGGATACGCCCAACGGCCACACGTGCGCTATTGGGTCGACGGCGCCGATCGTTACGAAGGCGCAACCTCGTTCCCGCCGCCCGGCACGACGACGATACGGCTCTACCCGGCCAAGGGTCCTGCCGACCATCACACCCAACCTCTCGCCACGACGCCCTCGCAAGCCGGGTCCGGCACCTGGCACGCCGTACCCTTTGGGGTGCCGATCCTCGGAGGAATAGAGGAGATCGCCAACCAGCTGCTCAGCTACGAATACGCACCGAGCGAGACGGTCGAATTCGCCGGACCCGTCACCGCGAACCTGCGGTTCTCGTGCAACGAGCTCGACTCGTTCGTGATCGCCCGGCTCTCACGCATCGACTCCGCGGGGAAGCGGCACCACCTCTCCATGGGTGTCATCCGCCCCGCCGCGCGCACGATCGAAGCCGACCGCAGCACGAGCGTCGAGATCGCGATCGACACCACCGTCCGCACACCATTGGTGCCCGGCGAACCAGTCACCCTGCGCTTCAGCCTCACCCCAGGTCCCGTGCGCCTCGAGCCCGGCGAACGCCTCCGCCTCGACATCGGCAGCCGCACCGACCTCCTCCGGGAGAGCCCGGCCACCGGATTCGCCCACTTCGAGCTCCCTGCGCCGCCGTACTTCAGCCGCAACACCCTCCACTACGGCGGCGAAAGCTGGATCGAGCTGGCCCAGATGCCCTGAGGGCGTCAGTCAGCGAGATCCTAGGAGCGCGCACGATTCGAACGCTTGTCTCCTGGCTCAGGCAGTGCTTGAACCTCGTTCTCGACCAGGCGTGCTTCATTTGTGCTGAAAATGAGTCACAATATTCGGCTATAAATACCCTTTGATCAGGCATTTAACAGGGCGGAGGGCGTGGGATTCGAACCCACGAGACATTTCTGCCCACCAGTTTTCAAGACTGGCTCCATCGGCCGCTCGGACAGCCCTCCCGGCGCCGGCGGACCGGCGTCGCCCGAGTCTACCGAACCGGGCCGGCGGTCGCCGAGGTTCACGTCGTGGCGGTCATTCCCGCGTAAATGGTCGCCACGACGTGAACTTCGGCGCGCGCGGCGGCGGGTGAGGGCTGCGCTAGTCCTGGAAGGGCTTCGAGCAGGTGACCTGCGCCGCCGTCTGGCCGTGCACGTCCGACGGCAGCGTCACGGAGCTGTCGGTGGCGGCGTCGGTCGAGCCGTCCGTCGGCGCCTGCGTGGCGGTGTCGGTCGGTGCTGCGGGTGCCTGCGTGGCCGTGTCGGTGGGTGCCGCCTCGGAGCCGACGCCGGTGTCGCCGGAGAGGGTCACGGGCTGGTCGTTCTTCAGCGCGGACATCAGGGTGTCGGCCGCGTCGACCGTCGGTGCCACTCCGCCGTCGACGTAGTGGTTCGGGTACTGGACGAAGACGACCTTGCTGATGTCGATGTCCTTCAGCGCGACGGCCATCGAGGCGATGGTCGTGACGTTCTGGAGGCTGGCGGAGAGCTGGATGTTGCTCACCGCCGCCTTCGCCAGGCCGTAGACCTTGAGAGGGTTGGTGAGGGTGTCCGCGCTCTTGATCGTGCGGACCAGGGACGACAGGAACACCTGCTGGTTGCTGATGCGGCCGAGGTCGGAGCCGTCGCCGACGCCGTGCCGGGTGCGGAGGAAGGCGAGGGCCTGCGAGCCCTCGAGGGTGTTGTCGCCGGCCTTCACGTCGAGCCCGGTGTACGGGTCGGTGATGTCGCCCGCGACACAGACGGGCACGCCGCCGACCGCGTTCGACATCTCGATCACGCCGTCGAACTCGATGACGCCTGCGTACGGGATGTCGAGGCCGGTGAGCTTCTCGACCGTGAGCACCGTGCAGGCCAGGCCGCCGTAGCTCAGGGAGCTGTTGATCTTCTGCCGGCTCATCGCGTCGAAGCTGCCGCCCTTGGGGTCGGGGCACGAGGGGATGGAGACGAACATGTCGCGCGGGAGGCTGATGACGGTGGCGTTCTTGTGGTCCGAGGAGACGTGGAGCACCATCGTCACGTCGTTGAGCACTTCGCCGCGGTCGCCATAGGCGGCGTTGCCGCCGCCGCTGTCGGAGCCCGCGAGGAGCACGTTGAACGCGCCGTCCATCGCACCGACCTTGGGGACGACCGCGTTGCCCTTCTCGTCGACGAGGGTGACCGCCTTCTGAGCGGTCGCCGTGCCGGTGACGTCGAGGACCGCGTAGGCGGCGACGCCCGCGGTGGAGACACCGAGCACGGCGATGACGGCGACGAACACCCCGAGGATCGTGCGGAACGGGTGGTGCTGCTTCAGGCGGCCGTGGCGGGCGACGGTCGGTCCTGCGGACTTCTCCTGTGCTCGCGCCTGCGCGCGGGTGGGCACCTCGTTCATTCACTTCCTTCCAGGGATTGCCGGCTTCCAGGGATTGCCGGCTTCCAGGGGTCGCCGGGCACACTATCCCCCAGCTTCGCAGAGGACCCTGGCAGAAATCTGGACGACGCGGGCGAAAGTGCTGATCCGATGCCGGAATCGCGCGATCAGAGGCTGTCGAGCAGCTCCGCGAGACCGTCTTCGACGACCGTTCCGACCACGCGGGAGGCGACCGCTTTGACCTCGGCCGGCGCCTGCCCCATGGCGGCCCCGACACCCTGCGACGCCGCCCAGGTGAGCATGTCGATGTCGTTGCGGCCGTCGCCGACGGCGACGACGTCGGCGGCGGGGATGCCGAGGGCGGCACGCACGCGCTCGAGCGCGGTGGCCTTGTTGACCCCGTCCGGGGCGATGTCGAGCCAGGCCGTCCAGCCGATCGCGTAGCTGACCTTGTGGAGGCCCATCCGCTCGACGATCGAGAGGAACTGCTCCTCGTCGTGCTGCGGCGACACGACCACGACGCGCGTCGCGGGATGGTCGGAGAGCTCCTCGAACGAGACCTCCTCGGCGTTGACCAGCTCCCAGTCGGTCATCCCGGCGGTGTAGCGGCGGAACCCGGTCGGGTCCTCCACCATGAAGCTGCCGCTGGGCAGGTGTGGGCGGATGGTGCGGAGGACCTCGGTCGGGTCGAAGGTCTCGACGAACTCGCGCCGGTAACCCTCTTCGACGGTGTCGTCGCGACGCATGGTGAGCGCACCGTTCGCGCAGACCACGAACTCGCTGTCGAGGCCGAAGGTCTCGTGGATGGGCTTCGCGGTCTCCCAGCTGCGCCCGGTGGCGAGCATGACCTCGTGGCCGGCCTCCCGCGCACGGGTCACCGCCGCGCGGACGGCGTCGCCGAGGGTCTCGTCCTCGTGGATGAGCGTGCCGTCGACGTCGAGCGCGATGAGCAGGCGGCGACCGGGGCCGCCGGGAGCGGAGGCGTTCACCGGGCGATCGGCTCCAGCACCTCGAGGCCGCCGAGGTACGGGCGCAGCGCCTCGGGCACGCGCACCGAACCGTCCTCCTGCTGGTGCGTCTCGAGGATGGCGACGATCCACCTGGTCGTCGCGAGCGTGCCGTTGAGGGTCGCGACCGGCGAGGTCTTGCCGCTCTCGCCGCGGTGGCGCACCTCGAGGCGACGGGCCTGGAAGGTGGTGCAGTTGGAGGTCGAGGTGAGCTCGCGGTAGCGGCCCTGGGTGGGGATCCACGCCTCCACGTCGTACTTGCGCGCCGCACTGGAGCCCAGGTCGCCGGCGGCGGTGTCGATCACGCGGTAGCTGAGACCCAGCTCCTGCATCATCTCCTCCTGCCAGCCGAGGAGGCGGGCGTGCTCGGCCTCCGCCTTCTCGGGCAGGGTGTAGACGAACATCTCCAGCTTGGTGAACTGGTGCACGCGGATGATGCCGCGCGTGTCCTTGCCCGCCGAGCCGGCCTCGCGCCGGTAGCAGGTCGACCAACCGGCGTAGCGCAGGGGTTCGGTCACGTCGATGATCTCGTCGGCGTGGTAGCCGGCGAGCGCGACCTCGCTCGTGCCGGTGAGGTAGAGGTCGTCGGCGGGGAGGTGGTAGACCTCGTCGGCGTGGGCCCCCAGGAACCCGGTGCCCTGCATGATCTCGGGCTTCACCAGCGTCGGGGTGATCATCGGGATGAAGCCGTTGCCGACCGCCTTGTCGAGCGCCATGTTCATCAGCGCGATCTCGAGCCGGGCGCCGATGCCGCGCAGGTACGAGAACCGGGCTCCGGCGACCTTGGCGCCGCGGGCCATGTCGATCGCGCCCAGCAGCTCGCCGAGCTCCAGGTGGTCGCGCGCCTCGAAGTCGAAGGCGGGGATCTCGCCGACGGTCTTCAGCACGACGAAGTCGTCTTCACCGCCGGCGGGCACGCCGTCGACGATGGGGTTGCCGATGCGGCGGAGCACCTCGTCGAAGCGGGTCTCGGCGTCGCCCGCGGCGCGCTGCGCCTCCTTCACCCGGCCGGCCAGTTGCTGCGCCTGGGCGACGAGCTCCTTCTTCTGCTCCTTGGGCGCCTGGGCGACCTGCTTGCCGAACGCGTTCTGCTCGGCGCGGAGCTCTTCGAACGCGGTGATGGCGGCGCGACGCTCGATGTCGGCCTGCAGCGCTTCGTCGACGACCTCCACGGAATCTCCGCGCGCCTCCTGCGATCGGCGGACGACATCGGGGTTCTCGCGGAGCAGGACTGGATCGATCACGTGCCCCAGCTTATCGAGCGCGCACCCGCGTCTCGAAGGTTCTGCACAGGGAACAGGTAGCGTGAACCCCGTGAACGGTCGGGGAGAGGCGCGGGACGCCACGGTCGCGGTGGTCTACAACCCGGTGCGCATCGACGTGCCGCGGGTCCGCGCCGCCGTCGAGGCCGCCGCCGCGCGCGCCGGCGGGGTCGAGCTGATCTGGCTGGAGACGACGCCCGAGGAGGGCGGCCAGGCGCAGGCGCGGGAGGCGCTCGAGCGCGGCGCGACCCTCGTGCTCGCCGCGGGCGGCGACGGCACGGTCCGTGCGGTCGCCGAGTCGCTGCGGGATCGGCAGGCGACCCTCGGCCTGCTGCCCTCCGGCACCGGCAACCTCCTCGCCCGCAACATCGGAGTGCCGTACGCGAACGTCGAGGAGGCGTGCGCCGTCGCCTTCGACGGCGAGACGCGGGCGATCGACCTGGGCGTCGCCACCGCCACGCGGGCGGACGGCGAGCGTTCGGAGCACGCCTTCCTCGTCATGGCGGGCGTCGGGATCGACGCGACGATGATCGCGAACGCCCGGCCCGAGCTGAAGCGACGGTTCGGCTGGCTCGCCTACGTCGACGCCGGGTTCCGCGCCCTGCCCAAGGCGCGCAAGGTGCGCATCCGGTACCGCCTCGACGCCGGGCAGGAGCGATCGGCGCACGTCAGCACCATCCTGATCGCCAACTGCGGCACACTGCCGGGCAACATGGAGCTGATCCCGGACGGAGCGGTGGACGACGGGCTGCTCGACGTCGCCATCCTGCAGCCCGAGTCGGTGTTCGGCTGGCTCGCGATCTGGCGCAAGGTGACGTGGGAGAACCGGGTGCTGCGCAAGAGCGCGCTCGGCCGGCGCATCATCCGCTTCACGGACCGTGCCGTGCGCACCCGGCTCAGCTACCTGCAGGGGGCGGACGTCCGCCTGCGCGTCGAGCAGCCGGAGCCGTTCGAACTGGACGGCGACGCGTTCGGCGAGGTGACCGCGCTCGATCTCGCCGTCGACGAGGGCGGCCTGCGCGTGCGGGTGCCGCGCCGCTGAGCGCTCCGGGCCCGGCTAGAGCTCGTCGTCGTCCGCGTCGAAGTCGCCATCGACGTCGGCCGGAACAGGTGCGCGACGGCGCCCGACGATCGCGCTCAGGAACAGCAGGGCGACCATCGTCAGGATCCCGATCGTGATCATCGGGCCGGCCAGCACCCAGCCGATCTGGGTCAGCACCTGCATGCCGACGTCGCCTCCCGAACCCGTGTAACTGGTCGTGTAGGAGGCGTTGACGGCGACCGCGTAGATCACGACGCCCAGCACCACGAGGCCGGCGCCGACGATCCAGAGGGCCAGCATGAGCGGGTTGCGTCGCGGAGAGAGCTCCGCCCCGGCGAGGATGCCCGGCCCGTACACCGCAGGGGCGGACGCAGGCTCCGCGGAGGCAGCGGTCGACGGCGCCGCCAGGACGTACGATGCCGTCGCCGGGAAGGACGGCGAGGAGAGGTCGGGCGCGACGGACGTCGTCGCCTCCCATGCCGAACCGGCTGAACCGGCCGTCTCGGAGA
The DNA here is from genome assembly GCF_042883605.1 of Leifsonia sp. NPDC058194. Classification (NCBI taxonomy): domain Bacteria; kingdom Bacillati; phylum Actinomycetota; class Actinomycetes; order Micrococcales; family Microbacteriaceae; genus Leifsonia; species Leifsonia sp. NPDC058194. The sequence continues at coordinate 689,739 of NZ_JBHVVL010000001.1, forward strand.
AGAGGTCGCTGTCGTCTCCCAGGTCGGCTCGCGACCGTTCACGGGCCGGCGCCGTCGTGGTCGCCGGTGCCGCGGCGCGCACCCGGGTGCGGGGCCGTTCGCCGGGCTGCGGCTGATAGCCCCGCTGGAAGGCCGGGTCGTAGCGCGGGTCGATCCCGCCGGGGCGGGCGGTGTCCTGCTCGTCGTCCGCGATCATCGTCGGCCTCCTTCTGCTGCGCAGCCTACCCCTGCGGGGTCTCCTCGGCGGTGCTCTCGGTGAGCGACGCGAGCCACTGCCGCGCCTCCGTGAAGACCTCGTCGCGGTACCGCTGGTCGAAGTCCACCGGCACGCGATCGGCACGAGGGTACGAGCCGAGGAACATCACCGACGGGCTGAAGCGGCGCAGGCCGAGCAGCGCATCCGCGACGCGCTCGTCGTGGATGTGGCCGTCGGCGTCCATCACGAACCGGTACCGGCCGAGGGCGTCGCCGATCGGCCGCGACTCGATGAGGCTCAGGTTGATGCCCCGGGTGGAGAACTGCTCCAGCAGGTCGAGCAGCGATCCCGGGCGGTCGTCCGGCAGCTCGGCGATGAGGCTCGTCTTGTCGGCCCCCGTCGCGGCCGGGACGGTGCGCGCAGTGCTCACCAGCACGAAACGGGTGACGGCGTTGGGGTTGTCGCCGATGTTCTCGGCGAGCACGGTGACGTCGTGGTGGTCGACGATCCCGGGCGGGGCGACGGCCGCATCCGCCGTGCTCCCCTCGAAGAGCGAGGCCGCGGCGGCGACGTTGCTCGACGCCGGCAGGTGCCCGTGCTCGGGCAGGTGGGCGTCCAACCACTGGTGGCACTGCGCATAGGCGACGGGATGGGCGTTGATCGTCCGCACATCGGCCAGCGTCGTGCCGGGCCGGGCCACCAGCACGAAGTTCACGGGGACGAGGTACTCCCCCACGATCCGCAGCCCGGGCACCGTCGCCAGCGCGTCCTGCGCGACGGAGACGCCGCCCTCGATCGAGTTCTCGATCGCGATCATGGCGGCCACGCTGCGCCCGGCGACCACGTCGGCGAGCGCCTCCCCCACGTTGTTCACGGCCCGCCACGCCTTGCCGCGGGCCTCCGGGACCTGCGCGAGCGCCGCCTCCGTGAACGTGCCCGACGGCCCCAGGAAGCTGTAGACCTCGTCGACGGACGCGGGCAGCTCGGCGGTGGGCTCGGCGGGGGGTGTGGACATGGCGTTCAGCTTAGCGAGACGGCGCCGCGCCGCCCGACTGCGCTGCGGCGGTACGAATGCGGCGCGGCGCGAGCGCGCAGTCGTACCAGCGGAGCGCACTCCCCTCTCCCCTCCACCCCGCGACCGTGGAAGCATAGGGGCATGGATCCCCGAGCAGGCACCCCCGCGCAGCCCTCCGACCTCATCGACGTCGACGCCCTCCGGCGGGCGTACTACGAGCTCAAGCCCGATGCGAGCATCCCCGAGCAGCGCGTGGTGTTCGGCACCTCCGGGCACCGGGGCAGCTCGCTCAACACCGCGTTCAACGAGGATCACATCGCGGCCACGACGCAGGCGATCGTGGAGTACCGCACCGGTCAGGGCATCACCGGTCCGCTGTTCATCGGCGCGGACACGCACCTGCTGAGCGAGTTCGCGATGACGACGGCGCTGGCCGTGCTCGTTGGCAACGAGGTGCGCGTGCTCGTGGACGAGTTCGACGACTGGGTGCCGACGCCGGCGGTGTCGCACGCGATCATCGCGTACAACAAGGCCGGGCACCCCGATCAAGCGGACGGCATCGTCGTGACGCCGAGCCACAACCCGCCGGCGGACGGCGGCTTCAAGTACAACCCGCCGCACGGCGGACCGGCCGACACGGATGCGACCAGCTGGATCGCGGCGCGCGCGAACGAGATCATCGCCGGCGGCCTGAAGGACGTGCGCCAGGCCGAGCCGAGCGGCGTCGAGACGTACGACTTCCGCGGAAAGTACGTCGACGACATCGAGAACATCATCGACGTGAAGGCGATTCGCGAGAGCGGGATCCGCATCGGCGCCGACCCGCTCGGCGGGGCGAGCGTGAACTACTGGCAGGCGATCGCCGAGCGCTACGAGCTCGACCTGACCGTGGTGAACCCGCAGGTCGACCCGGCATGGGGCTTCATGACCCTGGACTGGGACGGCAAGATCCGGATGGACCCGTCCAGCCCGTCGGCGATGGCGTCGGTGGTCGAGCGGCGCGCCGACTACGACATCCTGACCGGCAACGACGCGGACGCGGACCGGCACGGCATCGTCACGCCCGACGGCGGCCTGATGAACCCGAACCACTACCTCGCGGTCGCGATCGACTACCTGTTCCGCACCCGCACGGGCTGGCGGGAGGACGCCGCCGTCGGCAAGACGCTGGTCTCGTCCTCGATCATCGACCGGGTGGCGGAGTCGCTCGGGCGACGGCTGTGGGAGGTCCCGGTCGGCTTCAAATGGTTCGTCCCCGGACTGATCGACGGCTCGGTCGGCTTCGGCGGCGAGGAGAGCGCAGGCGCCAGCTTCCTGCGCTTCGACGGCTCGGTCTGGACGACGGACAAGGACGGCATCCTGCTCGCCCTGCTCGCCAGCGAGATCCGCGCGGTGACGGGCAAATCCCCCTCGGAGCTGTACCGCGAGCTGACCGAGCGCTTCGGCGACCCGGTGTACCAGCGCGTCGACGCCCCGGCCACCCCGGCGCAGAAGGCGGCCCTGGGCAAGCTCGACGGCGACGCGATCGCCGCGACCGAACTGGCCGGCGATCCGATCACCGCGAAGCTCAGCCGTGCTCCCGGCAACGACGCACCCCTCGGCGGCGTGAAGGTGCAGACCGCGAACGCCTGGTTCGCCGCGCGCCCGAGCGGCACGGAGGACGTCTACAAGATCTACGCGGAGAGCTTCGTCGGCGAGGACGACCTGCGCAAGGTGCAGGAGGAGGCCAAGCGGATCGTGGGCGACGCGATCGCCTGAGCGGCACGACCCGCCGGAGACACGACCCGGAGAGTCAGGCGCGGCGCACGAGGATGGCGAGCGCATCGCCCACGGGCGCCGCGCCGTTCTCGTCGCGGGCGGCGCCGACGATGCGGGAGACCGCACCGGCCGACGTCGCCGAACCGCGCACCCGGGACTGCAGCACACCGAGGCCGGTCTCACCGCCGAGCGCGTCGAACACGGCGTCGCTGATGACGAGCAGCGCCTCCCCCGCGGCGAGCGCCACGGAGCGTTCGGGGCGTTCGGCGCCGGCGATCCCGAGCGGCAGAGTGGAGGTCTCGAGCCGCTCGATGTCGCCCGTGGCCCGCACGATGAACGCCAGGCCGTGACCGGCGTCGACGAAGCGCACGACCCCGTCGCCGTCGACGCGGGCGTGGAAGACGGAGGTGTACGCGGCGAGGCGGTCGAGCTCCTCCTCGACCATGCGCGACGCCTCGGCGACCGCGGGCACGAGGTCCGCGAAGGCGGAGGCGCTCCGCAGCGCGGCACGCACCGAGGCGGCGATGATCGCGATGGGGCTGCCCGTGCCGACCACGTCGCCCACGGTCACGTGGAACCCGCCATCGGCGTCGTACCAGTCGTAGAAGTCGCCCGCGATGCGCTCGCCCGGCTCGCAGGCGGCCGCGACGTCGTAGCCGCTCGCGGTCGGCTTGCGGCGCGGCAGGAGGGCGCGCTGCACCACGGCCGTCCGGTCGAGCTCCTCGTCGCGGTCCAGCTCGGCCTGCACCCAGTCGGCGAGGTCGCGCAGCAGTCGCAGCTCGCCGGCGGTGAGGATGCGCGGCTCGGTGTCGACGACGCAGAGGGTGCCGACGGCCTCCCCTCCGGGCGCGTGGATCGGCTCACCGGCGTAAAAGCGCAGGTGCGGGTCGCCGGCGACGAACGGGTTGTCGCGGAACCGGTCGTCGGCGATGGTGTCCGCGATGATCACGGGAGAGTCGGTGCGCACGGTGAGATCGCAGAAGGAGTCGGCCCGCGGAGCCTCCCGGGTGAGGCCGAGGTGCGACTTGCGCCACTGGCGGTCGTCGTCGAGCAGGGTGATGCTGACCATCGGGACGCCGAAGAGCTGCTGCGCCATCCGGGTGATCCGGTCGAACCGGTCCTCCGGGGCCGTGTCGAGGATCTCCAGCGCCTCGACCGCACTCTGCCTGCGCAGCTCCGACTCCAGCGCCCCTACCGCCTCGATGGTCATCCCGCCTCCCGTCATCACGTCCTCCAACCCTATCGACGGGAGGTTCGGAACGCGGCGGCCCTGCGGATGTCAGTGGTACTCGGCGCCGCCCGCGCAGTGGAAGAACTCCTCCAGCGTCGTCACCCCGGTTGCGTGCATCTGCGTCGCCAGCGGGACCCCGACGAACCGGAAGTGCCACGGCTCGAACGTGAAGCCGGTGACGGCGACCTTGTCGGCGGGATAGCGCAGCAGGAACCCGAAGCGCCAGGCATTGGCGGCCAGCCACTGGCCCTGCGGGGTGTCGGCGAAGCAGGCCGCGAGGGAGCAGCGCGCCGGGACAGCGCTGATGTCGACGGCGAGTCCGGTCTGGTGCTCGCTGTGGCCGGGACGGGCCGTGTCGGTGTCGGCATACGCCTGCCCGTTGCGGGCGACGTCGTCGTCGTAGACGCGGGTCTGGGAGTCGAACGAGCGGTAGGCGCTCTGCACCGAGAACCCGAGCCCGGCCTCCTGCGTGCCCGCGTGGAACATCGCGACGAGGGCGTCGGCCACCTCGGGTCGCATCGGCTGACGGTTGACGTAGGAGACGTCCGGGTACACGAGCTCGGGAGGCGTGAACGCGAGCGGCTGGAGGGCGCGGGGCTTGTTCACGACCACCCAGCTGCTCGCCGGGTCGTCGAACGAGTGGGCCGTGGCGTCGAAGCCCACGGCGGCCGGGGTCGGAACGGTGCTCGGCGTCGGCCGGGGGTGGGGATGCGCTTCCGGCGACGGCGGGTCGGCGTGCGGTCGGTGCTGGCCGGATCGCCCGCCCGCCACCGCGGACGGATCGGCCGCGCAGCCCCCGAGCGCGAGCAGCACCGCGACAGCGCCGGCGGCCGCCGCAGCGCCCAGCGTCGTCGCCCGTAGGCGGAGTCCCCCCGAGATCACGCGCTGAGCATATCTCCTCCGCGCCGGGAGGTTCCTGCGCGCCGGGCGGCTACTTCGACAGGCTCCAGAAGTGACCGATGGCACCCGGGTGGTCGACGGTGATGGTGGTGTCGAGGTCGCGGTAGTCGGTGTCCTCGTTGTGGCCGACCATCTTGATCTTGATCTGGCCGTCCACGTTCTCGACGGCCGAGACGATCTGCACGTGGTCGAGCGAGTCGTTGTCGTTCCAGTCGAACATGACGATGTCGCCGACCTTGATCTTGTCGCGCTGGTCGAAGGAGTACTCGGTGAGGCCAAGAGCGGCGGCGTTCTCCTGGAAGTACGCGTCCATCGACGGGACGTAGCCCCACGCGGGGCTCCAGTCGGCCGCGGCGTTCTTGTTGTACCAGTCGTCGTTCATCGTCCAGCCGCGGGCGATGAGGGTCTGGCTGACGAAGTTGGCGCAGTCGCCGCCCACCGAGTTGAGGTCGCCCCACTCGGCCGAGTTGTAGTTCTTCCAGTACGTCATCGCGTAGGCGAGCTGCTTGTCGACGGGCGTCTGCACCTGGTAGTCGTACGTCTTGCCGTCGGTGGCGACGGTCTTGCCGGACTTGTCGGTGACGGCGATCGGGACGGCGCCGGCCTGGAAGCTCTGGGATGCGGGCACGGCGACGGTGACCTTGCCGGCGGAGGCCGCGGTCACGACGGCGGGCTGGCTGCCGATCTGCACGCTGGCGACGTTCTCGAGGTTGGACCCGGTGAGTGTGATCGTCCCGCCCGAGACGCTGCCCGCGGCGGGCTCGACCGCCGAGACGCTCGCGGTGTCGGGGGTGGCTTTCGTCGTCGCCCCCACGAGCGCCTTCGTCGCGGGCGACGGCTCGCCGGCGCATCCCGTGAAGAGGAGCGCAGCAGCGGCCGCTACGGCGACGACGGAGGCGATCCGGCGTCGGGAGCGGTGGGGCGGGCGTCCGGGGGAACGCTCGGGGGAGGTGTGTTCAGGGGAGATGAGAGAACTCATACGGCCTTCGGAGGGGATTCGGAGGGTGACGGGTTCGGGTAACGCACACGGTACGCCTCCTACCTATGCGCCACCTGGACGGGGGACATCCGGCGGCGTACCGTCGCGAGAGTTCCGCATGATCACGCGGATCGTGCGCGCGCGTTCGCCCCTCGCGAACGCGCCGTCGAGTGCGATCCCCGCGTTGCCGAAAGACGCGCACCGGGTGTAACTTTGCACCCTCCGCAAAAATCTTCACGACTCTCACACCGGTGTGACGCCCGAGCGCCGGGCGTCCCCATTCGCTCTCGACTCGGAGTTCAATGTCCAGCACTGCCCCCGCGGCCCCGCCCGCACCCAAACCGATCATGTCGCACCGGCAGATCCTCTTCGTGATCTTCGGTCTCATGGCCGGCATGTTCCTCTCGGCCCTCGACCAGACGGTCGTCGGCACAGCCATCCGCACCATCGGCGACGACCTCCACGGCCTCAGCCAGCAGGCGTGGGTGACCACCGCGTACCTGATCGTCTCCACGATCGCAACGCCCATCTACGGCAAGCTCTCCGACATCTTCGGCCGGCGTCCGCTGTTCATCTTCGCGATCGTCGTCTTCATCATCGGCTCGATCCTCGCCTCCTTCTCGACCTCGATGGTCGAGCTCGCGGCGTTCCGCGCCATCCAGGGCCTCGGCGCCGGTGGCCTGATGTCGATGCCGCTGGCGATCATGGGCGACATGCTCGCCCCCCGCGAGCGCGCCAAGTACCAGGGCTACTTCCTCGCCGTCTTCGGCATCTCGAGCCTCATCGGCCCGCTGGTCGGCGGCCTGTTCGCCGGAGCGGACCAGATCCTGTGGATCGCCGGCTGGCGCTGGGTGTTCCTGGTGAACGTTCCGATCGGCCTCATCGCGCTGGCGATGGTCCTGCGGTTCCTGCACCTGCCCAAGCACGAGCGCGGCTCCGCCCGCATCGACTGGTGGGGCGCGACGGCCGTCGTGGTCGCCCTCGTCCCGCTGCTCCTCGTCGCCGAAGAGGGTCGCGACTGGGGCTGGGACAGCCCGGGCGCCATCGGCTGCTACGTGCTCGGCGCGATCGGCATCCTGGCCTTCATCCTCATCGAGATGCGCATGAAGGACGACGCGCTCATCCCGCTGAAGCTGTTCCGCTCGAACACCTTCTCGATGGCGACCATCATCGGCGTCTTCGTCGGCTTCGGGATGTTCGGCGCCATGCTGACCCTGCCGCTGTACCTGCAGCTGGTGCTCGGCGCGACGCCGACCGAGTCGGGCCTGCAGATGCTCCCGATGATCCTCGGTCTGATGATCTCCTCGATCGCATCGGGTCAGATCATCGCCCGCACCGGTCACTACCGCCAATTCCCGATCATCGGCACGGCGCTGCTCTCCGGCGGCTTCTTCTACCTGACGTTCGTCAAGTACGACGGCTCGTACTGGTTCATCGCGGGCGCCATGCTGCTGATCGGCCTCGGCCTCGGCCAGCTGATGCAGACGCTCACCATCGCCAGCCAGAACTCGGTCGGCGTGCGGGACATGGGCGTCGCGACCAGCGCCTCCACGTTCTTCCGCCAGATCGGTGGAACGCTCGGCACCGCGGTGCTGCTCTCCCTGCTGTTCACGGTCATGCCGGGCAACGTCAAGACGTCCCTCGCGGACGAGCCGACGCTGAACAGCGCGCTGAACGCCGCTCTCGACCCCTCGGTGGCCCAGGCCCCCGAGAACAAGAAGATCATGGAGCAGAGCTACAACAAGATCGTCTCCGAGCTGACGGACAAGACGACGTCGGGCATCCAGGCCAACGTCACCAAGGCCCAGGACGCCGCCAAGCAGGCCGTCGCCGACGCGGTGGCAGCGGGGCAGATCCCGGCCGCCGCCCAGGAGCAGGCGACGACCGCCGCCGTCGACAAGGCGACCGCCGCAGCGGGCGCCGCGATCACCGCGAAGGCGCCGTACGCGTCGGTCGCACCCGACGGCACGGTCACGCTGGACTTCTCGAACGACACGGTCCGCCAGGACTTCGTCGACTCGGTGGCACCGACCCTGTCCAGCACTCTGAAGAAGTCGACGAGCGCGAACGCAGGCAGCGGCAACCTCGACGACACGTCGTTCCTGAACGACGCCGACCCGCGCCTGTCCAAGCCGTTCCTCGTGGGCTTCAACGCCTCCGCGGTCCAGGTCTACTGGGTGGCTCTGATGGTCGTGCTGATCGCCTTCGTGCTCACGTGGTTCTTCAAGACCCCGCCGCTGCGCGCGAAGTCGGCCCTCCAGGAGGCGGCGGACGACGCCGCGGAGAAAGATGCGGCCGCCCGGCGCGAAGAGGAGAACGAGGATGTCGGCATCCTCGCCAGCCGTGCTGCCGCCGAGGTCGGAGCATTGATCGAGCCGGGCGCGGACACCGCGTCCGTGCGCGCTCAGCGCCCGCAGGCCTCCGCCGGCGAGTAGCCCCGCACCAGCGCGTCACCCACGACGGCCGTCGTCCTCCGGGACGGCGGCCGTCGCCGTCGGGGCCGGCGGCGGCATCCTCCGCAGCACGAAGGGCGCGGCGACGCCGTGGAGGAGGATGCTGCCCACGACGGTCAGGACGGTGACGGCGAGCACATCCCCGCTGACGGACTCGGGCAGCTGGTTGAAGGCCAGGAGGCCGAACACGATCGACGCCGTCCCACGTGGCCCCATGAGGCCGAGGTAGGTGCGGTCCTTCCAGCCGACGGGCGAGCCGAGCATCCCCACGTAGACCGGGACGGCGCGGAACACGGTGAGGGCGAGCACGGCGACCACCAGAAGTCGCCAGTCGATCCCGTCCGCGATCACCGCCGTGGTCATTCCGCCCAGGATGAACCAGACGAAGTTCGCCGCGACGGCGCTGGCCTCCTCCACGAGCAGCAGCTCTTCGTGCGGGACGGCCCGCAGCTCGGTGCGTCGTGTGCGCGCGACCCGGTAGATGACGCCGGCCACGAATGCCGCGACGAAGCCGTTGGCGGCGAGCTCGTGCACGGTGGCTATGCCGAAGGCGAGCAGGGGCGTCAGCAGCGTGACGAACCGGATGCCGGTCGCGTCGGCCCACCCGCGGCGCGCGGCCCAGCGGGTGAGGAAGCCCAGCGCCCCGCCGAGCAGCACGCCGATCAGGATGGCGATGACCGTCGCGGGCACCGCCCCGAAGAAGGCCTGCAGGAGGTCGGTGATGTTCTTCTCCAGCTGCGCTTCGTCTCCGGTGGCCTCGGTGCCGGTCTCGGCGATGTGGATGAGCGTGGGCAGCGCGACGGCGACGGCCAGCGAGATCCCGAACACGGGCGAGATGAGGCCGTCGTTGTAGCCGCTCTCGACGTTCAGGATGCGCCGCACGCGCGCCGGGATGCGCTCCGACCGGAGCAGTGCGGTCGCCGGTGCGAAGTCGGTCGGCATCACGATGCAGGCGATGACGATCAGCACGAAGACGCCGATCTGGGGCAGGAGCCACACGCCGACGAGCACGACCAGGACGAGCGAGAGCGGCAGGGCGATGAGCACCAGTCGCGCCAGCGAGCGGCCCTCGCCGCCGAAGAGGCCGCCGCGCACCTCGCACGCGTCGACGAACAGCAGGACGGCCAGGATGAGCTCGACCACGTGCTCGGAGACGTCGCTGTCGATGGCGGCGGTGAAGGCGGGCACGGCCGGGATGACGACCGGGGCGCCGAGCGCGGCGAGGCCGGCGGGACCGGCGATCCCGACGCGCTCGAAGCGGTGGGCGACGAGCGACCAGAGCGCGACCGCGGCGAAGCCGATGAGGATGATGACGGGCATCCGGCCCCTCCCCTCGGCATCCGCCCCGACGGTCGGGGAGGTGTCCAGTCTGGTCGGAGCACGGGAGCCGCCTCCACCGGGACACGTGGTCGATCAGGTAACGATTAGATCACGGCGCGAGCGTGCGACCGGGTGAGATCCGCGGAATCCCGCGGCGGAGGAAACCCCGGAATCCCGGGCGTGAGAGCGCGATCACGGATCGGCTTGACATCGTCGCCGGACTCGTTCTAGATTCTCCAACAACGCGTGAGAGCGCTCTCACGGTCGCGAACTGAGAGCGCTCTCACAGCGCCTCATCAGACCCAGCACACACCACAAGGGAGTGAACCGTGAAGCTTTCACGACGCACCAAGGTCGCGGCCGCCATTGCCGGCGCCGCGTCCTTCGCCCTCCTCGCCGCCGGCTGCTCTTCGAGCGGCAGCGACAGCGGGAGCAGCTCTGACCCCATCACGCTGACCGTCACGACGTTCGGCACGATGGGCTTCGACAAGCTCTACTCGGAGTACGAGAAAGAGCACCCCAACATCAAGATCAAGGCGACCAACATCGACACCGGTGACAACGCCCTGACCGACTGGCAGACCAAGCAGGCGGCCGGCAGCGGCCTCCCCGACGTCCAGGCCGTCGAGGAGGGCTGGCTCTCCAAGGTCATGCAGGTCTCCGACCAGTTCAACGACCTCAAGGACTACGGCGCCGACGCGATCAAGGACCGCTGGGTCGACTGGAAGCTGAAGCAGGCCACCGACAAGGACGGCCGCATCATCGGCTACGGCACGGACATCGGACCGGAGGGCCTCTGCTACAACAGCAAGCTCTTCGCCGCCGCCGGCCTGCCGAGCGACCGCGACTCCGTCGCGAAGCTCTTCGGCGGCGACAACGCCACCTGGGCCGACTACTTCAAGGTCGGCGAGCAGTACAAGGCCGCCACCGGCAAGGCGTTCTACGACCAGTCCGGCTTCCTCTGGAACGCCATGGTGAACCAGCAGCCCGAGGGCTACTACACCAAGGCCGGCAAGCTGAACATCGAGAACAACTCCGACCTGAAGGCGCTGTGGGGCCAGCTGGCCGCAGGCGCCGCAGCCGGGCTCTCCTCCAACCAGACCCAGTGGGACTGGGGCAAGGGCAAGGCGTTCACCGACGGCTCGTTCGCCACGTTCGTCTGCCCGGGCTGGATGCTCGGCGTGGTCAAGGGCCAGGTCGAGGCGGGCGGCGGCAACGCCGCCACCGGCTGGGACTTCGCCAACGTGTTCCCGGGCGGTGCGGCCAACTGGGGCGGCTCGTTCCTGACCGTGCCGAAGCAGTCGAAGCACCCGAAGGAGGCCGCCGACCTCGCCGCCTGGCTGACCACCGCCAAGTCGCAGGTCGCCACCTTCCAGGCCGCCGGCACCTTCCCGTCGGTCACCGCGGCGCAGTCCGACCCCGGCGTGACCGGTGAGAGCGACCTGACGAAGTTCTTCAACAACGCTCCGGTCGGGGAGATCCTCGCCCAGCGCGCGAAGGGCGTCGTCGCCCAGTACAAGGGCCCGGACGACTCGGTCATCCAGTCGCAGGTCTTCGGCCCGTCCGTCCAGGAGCTCGACTCCGGCAAGGCGAACGGCGACCAGGCCTGGGCCAACGCCATGACGCTGCTGAACCAGCTGGTCGTCAACAAGTAGCACCGACCCACCCGGGCCTCCGCCGCTCACCGGCGGCGGGGGCCCGGACCTGCACCGACCCGACCACCTCCGGAGATCCGCATGACAACCGTCACCCGCCCCGAGACCGCCAACGCGGTCCGGAGCGACCGGGATGCGCGCAAGGCGCTCACCTTCAAGCAGAAGCTCAACCGCTTCGACGTCAAGGCGTCGCCGTACTTCTACGTGGCGCCGTTCTTCGTCCTCTTCGGGCTCGTCGGGCTGTTCCCCCTCGTCTACACGTTCGTCGTCTCCCTCAACAACTGGAACCTGCTCACGGGCCCCGGTGAATGGGTCGGCTTCAGCAACTACCTCACCGAGCTGAAGGACCCGTTCTTCTGGAACTCGCTCTTCAACACCGTCAGCATCTTCCTGCTGTCGGCCATCCCGCAGCTCATCGCCGCCGTCTTCATCGCGGCCATCCTCGACCAGAACATCCGCGCCAAGACCTTCTGGCGCATGAGCGTCCTGCTCCCCTACGTCGTCACGCCGGTCGCCGTCACGCTGATCTTCTCGAGCGCGTTCGACGAGAAGTACGGGCTGATCAACAACATGCTCCAGGCGATCGGCCTGGACCCGGTGATGTGGAAGACCGAGACCTTCCCGTCGCACATCGCCATCGCGACCATGGTCAACTGGCGCTGGACCGGCTACAACGCGCTCATCCTCCTCGCCGCCATGCAGGCTGTGCCGCGCGACATCCACGAGTCCGCCGCCCTCGACGGCGCCGGATCGTTCCGCCGCTTCTTCTCGATCACGCTGCCGAGCATCCGCCCGACCATGATCTTCGTCATCATCACGGCGACGATCGGCGGCCTGCAGATCTTCACCGAGCCGAAGCTGTTCAACCCGTCGAGCGCCGTCCCGGGAGGCCCGCAGCGGCAGTACCAGACCACCGTGCTCTACCTGTGGGACATGGCCTTCAACCGGCAGAACTTCGGCAAGGCCTCCGCGATCGCGTGGATGCTGTTCCTCCTGATCGTGCTGTTCGGCCTCCTGAACTTCCTGATCTCGCGGCGGATCGCGTCCACCGAGGCGCGGCTCCATACGAAACGGACCGCCAAGCGGCTCGCCCGCAGCCGGGCCGCGGCGTCCACCACCGACCTCGACAGCCGGGAGGCCACCGCCGAAGGGGCTCGCGCCCTGGCCGCGGCCAGTGAGGAGAAGAACCTGTGACCACCGTCGCCAAGCAGCGCGCGAACACCGCGCAGCGCGACCCCAAGCGCCGCGCCCTCGGCATCGACCGCCGCCCCGGATTCCTCACCTACGGCATCCTGCTCGTCATCTTCGTCGGCGGCGCCTACCCGCTCTGGTGGTCGGCCGTGGCCGGCTCCAGCGACAGCACCGTGCTGACCGCCACCTGGCCGCCGCTGCTGCCGGGCGGCCAGTTCTGGAAGAACGTCGGCGAGGTGCTCGGCACGGTGCCCTTCTGGCAGGCGCTCGGCAACTCGATCATCGTCTCCACGGTCATCACCGCCTCGGTCGTCCTCTTCTCGACCCTCGCGGGCTACGCGTTCGCCAAGCTGCGCTTCCGCGGCCGCGAAGGCCTCATGGTGTTCGTCATCGCGACGCTCGCCGTCCCGACGCAGCTGGGCATCATCCCGCTGTTCATGGTGATGAAGCAGTTCGGCTGGACCGGGACGCTGGGCGCGGTGATCGTGCCGACCCTCGTCACGGCGTTCGGCGTGTTCTTCATGCGGCAGTACCTCGTCGACGTCATCCCGGAGGAGCTGATCGAGGCGGCCCGCGTCGACGGCGCCAGCATGATCCGCACCTTCTGGCACGTCGGCGTCCCGGCGGCACGCCCGGCCATGGCGATCCTCGGCCTCTTCACCTTCATGACCGCGTGGACCGACTACCTCTGGCCCCTGCTCGTCGCCCCGCAGAACCCCACCCTGCAGGTCGCACTGAGCCAGCTGCAGTCCGCGAAGTACGTCGACTACTCGATCGTGCTCGCCGGCGCGGTGCTCGCCACCATCCCCCTGCTCATCCTCTTCGTGCTCGCCGGCCGGCAGCTGGTCTCCGGCATCATGGCCGGCGCGGTGAAAGGCTAAGAATGTCCGACTACCGCTGGCCCGACGGCTTCCTGTGGGGTTCCGCCACGGCCGCCGCGCAGATCGAGGGCGCCGCCCACGAGGACGGCAAGGAGGACTCCATCTGGGATGCCTTCGCCCGCGTCCCGAACGCGATCGCCGGCGGCGACACCCCCGAGCGCGCGGTGGACCACTACCACCGCATGCCCGAGGACGTCGCCCTGATGGCGTCCCTCGGCCTCCAGTCGTACCGCTTCTCGACCTCGTGGGCCCGCATCGTGCCGGGCGGCCGCTCGGTGAACCCCGCCGGCCTCGACTTCTACAGCCGGCTGGTGGACGAGCTGCTCGGCGCCGGCATCCTGCCCTGGCTGACCCTGTACCACTGGGACCTGCCGCAGGCGCTGGAGGAGAAGGGCGGCTGGGCGGACCGCGACACGGCGTACCGCTTCCGCGACTACGCGCTCGCGGTCTACGACGCGCTCGGCGACCGGGTCGACCACTGGACGACCTTCAACGAACCGCTGTGCTCCTCACTGATCGGCTACGCCGCGGGCGAGCACGCGCCCGGGCGTCGGGAGCCGGCCGCGGCGCTGGCCGCCCTGCACCACCAGCACCTGGCGCACGGGTTGGCCGCGCAGGCCATCCGCGAGCGGGCGACGATCGCCTCCGTGGGTGCGGCAGGTGACCCGGGACGACCCGACCGCCTGCGGCTCGGGATCACGCTCAACCTCACCACGGCCGTCCCGAACGACCCGGCCGATCCGGCCGACCTCGACGCCGCCCGCCGCATCGACGGGCTCTGGAACCGCATGTACCTCGAGCCGCTGCTGCTGGAGGCGTACCCGGCCGACGTGCTCGACGACCTGCGAGAGCACCGCTTCGAGGAGCTCGTGCACGACGGCGACCTCGCGACGATCGCCCAGCCGATCGACTTCCTCGGCGTGAACCACTACCACGACGACAACGTCAGCGGGCATCCGCTGCCCGCCGGCTCTCCGGCTGCCGTGGTGCCCACCGATCGGCCGAAGTCGTCGCCGTTCGTCGGCAGCGAGTTCGTCACCTTCCCCTCGCGGCACCTCCCGACCACGGCGATGGGCTGGGAGGTCAACCCCGACGGCCTGCGCGCCCTGCTCGTGCGTCTCACCGCCGACTACCCGACCCTCCCGCCGCTTTACATCACCGAGAACGGCGCCTCCTACGACGATGCGACCGACCCGGACGGACGCATCCGCGACACGGAGCGGGAGGCCTACATCCTGGCCCACATCGACGCCGTCGCAGCGGCGATCGACGAGGGCGCCGACGTGCGCGGCTACTTCGTGTGGTCGCTGCTCGACAACTTCGAATGGGCCTGGGGCTACGAGAAGCGGTTCGGAATCGTGTCGGTGGACTACGAGACGCAGCTGCGGACGGTGAAGGAGTCGGGCCACGCGTTCGCCCGCCTCATCGCCGGCGCGCGGGCGGCGGAGTCGTCCGGCGTCGGTGCCGCGGCGGCCCGCGCCTAACATGGACGACGGACGAGAAGGAGACCGATGACCACGGAATCGGCGGACGCCGTGGCCGTGCCCACCCTGGAGGCAGTGGCGGCACGCGCCGGCGTGTCGCGCGCCACGGTCTCCCGCGTGGTCAACGGCTCGACCAAGGTCACCCCCGAGGTCGTCACCGCGGTCACCGCCGCCATCGCCGACCTCAACTACGTGCCGAACCGCGCCGCGCGCTCGCTGGCCTCGCGCCGCACCCAGGTGATCGCCCTGGTCGTGCCGGAGTCGACGGCCAAAGTCTTCGCCGACCCGTTCTTCGCGTCCATCGTGCAGGGCGTGGCGCTCAGCCTCGCCGACACCGAGTACACGCTGAACATGGTCATCTCGTCCGAGACCAACCCCGACAAGACCCGTCGCTACCTCATGGGCGGCAACGTGGACGGGGCGCTCGTCGTCTCGCACCACTCCGGCGACCACTCGTATGTGGAGCTCGGCGCCTCCCTCCCGATCGTCTTCGGCGGCCGGCCGGTGGGCGACGAGACCGGGGAGTCGTACTTCGTCGACGTGGACAACGTGTCCGGGTCGGCCGGGGCGACCGAGCACCTCATCGCCCGCGGACGACGGAACATCGCGCTCATCACCGGGCCGCAGGACATGCCCGCCGGCCTCGACCGGCTCACCGGCTGGCAGAGGGCGCTCGACGCGCACGGCCTCGACGCCTCCCTCGTCGAGCTCGGCGACTTCTCCCCCCTCTCGGGCAAGGAGGCCATGCGCCGGCTGCTCGCCCGCGGGGTGCCGATCGACGGGCTCTTCGCCGCGAACGACCAGATGGCCGCGGGCGCCTATTCGGCGATCCGGGAGGCCGGACTCCGCATCCCGGACGACATCGCCGTCGTCGGGTACGACGACGACAACTTCGGCATCACCGCCGCGCCGCCGCTGACGACCGTGCACCAGCCGTCGATCGGCCTCGGCGAGGCGATGGCGCAGGTGCTGGTCCGCCGCATCTCGGGCGAGCCCGCCGAGCGCGTGACGCTGCTCCCGACCGAGCTGGTCGTCCGCGAGTCCACCTGAGGCGGCACATTCGTGCCGAATGTGGGCTTAGCGCCGCGCTTTCACAACATTCGGCACGAATGTACGCGGGCTCAGCGCAGGAAGGCGGCGAGCTCGGCGGGGGTCGGGTAGGAGGCCTGGGCTCCGGCGCGAGAGGCGGCGAACGCGCCGACTCCGACGGCGAAGCGCGCGGCATCGAGCAGGGCGTCGCCCGCAGCGAGACGCAGCAGCAGCGCGCCCATGAACGCGTCACCGGCGCCGGTCGTGTCGACGGCATCCACACGGACGGCGGGCACGGCCACGGGATCGGCGGAGCCGTCGACGACGACACACCCGTCGGCACCGCGCGTCACGACGGCGCGGATCACGCCGAGCGCGGCGAACCCGTCGCGCAGCGCCTCCGGCGTCGCGTCCTCCGCCACTCCGAGCAGCGCGGCGGCCTCCCCCTCGTTGACGAGGAGGACGTCCACGAGCGGCAGCAGGCCGCGCGCGCCGTCGCGGAACGGGGAGGGGTTCAGCACGACCGTGAGCCCGGCGGCGCGGGCGCGCTCGGCGGCATCCACCACCACCGGCTCCGGCACCTCGAGGCAGAGCCCGAGGGCGGCGGCGCCGGCGAGCACCGCGTCGCCGAGGTCGGCGGGAGTGAGCGTGCCGTTGGCGCCGGGCGAGACCACGATCGTGTTCTCGCCGCGGGCGTCGACGGTGATCAGCGCGGTCCCGGTGGCCACGCCGTCGCGCACCGCGACCGACGAGACGTCGACCCCGGAGCCGGCGACGGCCGAGCGGAGGAGGTCGCCGTGCGCGTCCGCCCCCACGGCGCCGACGAGCGTGACGGCACCGCCGAGCCGCCCGGCCGCGACGGCCTGGTTCGCGCCCTTGCCGCCCGCGCCCGTCGAGAGGTCGCCTCCCGAGACGGTCTCGCCCGGTTTCGGGAAGGCGGCGGTCTGCACGACGAGGTCGGCGTTCAGCGAGCCGACGACGACGATGCGACCGCCGTCCAGGGCCCCGGTCATCGGGAGCCCGCCGGGGCGCTGGACACCTCGGCCGATTCGGGACGGGGGATCAGGAACGACACCGCGAGGGCGACGGCGGTGATGGCGGCTCCGAGCATCATCCCCGCAGAGTATCCGGTCGTGGAGTCCGGTGCCGCCGAGGTCGCCACCTGGAGCGCCGGCAGCAGCGCGAAGCTCAGGCCGGCACCGAGGTTGAACGCACCGGCGTTGAGGCCCGGGAGGAAGCCCGGGTTCTCGGCCGGCGACAGCACGATGCCGAGGCCGTTGAGCATGATGTTGCCGATGCCCGCGTAGCCGATCCCGATGACGACGGTGGTCGCGATGAGCACGGGCAGGGAGTGCACGCCCACGAACGCCATCACCACGGTCGCGACGATCGTGCCCGAGAGGCCGATGCGCAGGATGCGACGGTAGCCCAGCACGGGCGCGAGGCGGCCGGCCAGCGGGCCGACGATCCAGCCGACGATCGCGTACGGGGTGAGGAAGGCGAGGGAGGCCAGGTCGGGCGCCATCCCGAAGCCCGCGTCGGCGTTCTGGGCGAGGGAGGTCACCAGGCCGTTCACGACCGCGAACACGCCCGTCATCGTGAGGAGGGTGGTGGCGAGCAGCGCCCAGGTGGAGCGGCGACGCAGCAGCGGTGTCGGGACGAGGGGTTGCGCGACCCGGTTCTCCACGCGCCAGAAGACGGCGAAGGCGATGACCGCGACGGCGAGAGACAGCCCGACGAGCACCCAGTTCGCGGCGGCGAGACGACCCGCCTCGTTCAGGCCGGTGAGCAGCGCGCCGATCGAGACGACCAGCGGGAGCACGCCCCACCAGTCCATCCGCACACCTTCCGACGGCCGCGACTCGGCGCCCCAGACGACCACCATCACGGCGGCGACGACGGTCACGATCGCGATCGCCCAGAACACGGAGCGGAAGCCGAACGTCGTGGCCAGCCAGCCGCCGGCGATCGCGTCGATGCCCGCGATGCCGCCGTTGACGGCGGTGAGGAGGCCCATCGCCGCTCCGTACTTGCGCGGGTCGGTGATCTCGGCGCGCAGCATGAGGAGGCAGATGGGGACGACCGGGCCGGTGACGCCCTGGATCAGACGGCCGGCGAACAGCATCCCGACGTTCAGGGCGAGTGCGGCGACGATGCTGCCGACGAGCATGACCACGAGCATCGCCAGGAGCACGCGCTTGCGGCCGACGATGTCGCTCAGTCGCGGCAGGAACAGCGAGAACAGGGCCGCGATCGTGAAGAAGAGGGTCTGCGAGAGGCCGATGGTGGCCTCGTCGGTGTTCAGCTCGTGCGCCATCGTCACCAGCACCGGGCTGAGCATGCTCGCGTTGAGCTGGAACGCCACGCAGGCGGCGAGCAGGGCCGCGGTCAGGGCGGCGATGCGGACGGGGCGCCCGGGCGACGTGGAGACGGGGGTGGGGGCGGTGGCGCTCACGCGGCGGCTCCACCGGTCGTGGCGGGCGCGGTCGCGGCGGGCGCGGCCTCGGGGTCGCCGATGCGCTCGAGCGCGTCGACGACGAGACCCCAGAAGCGCTCGTGGTCGAGCTCCATCGCCGCCCAGGTCGGGCAGTCGGCCGGCGGGGCGGAGCGGAGGTCGGCGACGGTCATCCCGGTCGTCAGGCGCCCCTGCGTCTCGATCGCGATGGGCATCTGCACGGCCCGGACGACGGTGGGGTCGATGACGTAGGCGACGGCGACCGGGTCGTGGACCGGCGGGCTGTCGAAGCCCTGCACGTCGGCGTAGGTGCGGCCGAAGAACTCCAGCAGCTCTCCGACGAAGCGCGCGGGGGCGGTGCCGACCTGCGCGATGCGCTCGGCGACCTCGGGGGTCGCGAGCGCCTGGTGCGTGACGTCGAGGCCGCACATGACGACCTTCCAGCCCGCGCGGAACACGATGTCGGCCGCCTCGGGGTCGATCACGATGTTGTACTCGGCGACGGGGCTCCAGTTGCCGACGTGGACTCCCCCGCCCATCAGCACGACCTGCTTGACGCGCTCGACGAGTCGCGGCTCCTGCCGCACGGCGAGGGCGATGTTGGTGAGCGCGCCGGTCGGCACGAGGGTGACCGTGCCCGGCTCGTGCGCCATCACGGTGTCGATGATGAGCTGGACCGCGTGCCGCCCGTCGAGCTCCAGCGCGGGCTCGGGCAGTTCGGGGCCGTCGAGGCCGGACTCGCCGTGGATGCTCGGGGCGACCTCCACCGGCCGGGTGAGCGGACGGTCGGCGCCGGCGGCGAACGGCACGCCCGCGATGCCGGCGACGCGTGCGACGGCGAGCGCGTTGCGGGTCACCTTCTCGAGGGTCTGGTTGCCTGCGACGGTGGTGACCGCCAGCAGGTCGATGTCGGGATTGCCGTGGGCGAGCATGAGCGCGATCGCGTCGTCATGCCCCGGGTCGCAGTCCAGGATGATCTTCTCCATGGGGAGCCTTCCGCTTCGTCGGGGACGTCAAACGCTTGACACCCTAAGCGTAAAGCGCTTGACGCCGCAAACCGACGGCACTGCCCCGATACCATCGAGACCATGTCCTCGCCCCCGACCGCACCGCGCCGCGTGACGGCCGCGATGGTCGCGGAGCGTGCCGGCACGAGCATCGCCACCGTCTCCCTCGTCGTCAACGGCAAGGCGCGCGGACGCATCTCGGACGAGAACGCCGCACGCGTCCTCGCCGCCGTCGCCGAACTCGGCTATGTCGTCGACGGGGCGGCGAGCGCCCTGGCCCGCGGAACGAGCGACATCGTGGTGCTGCTGGCCCCCGACCTCCCGAACCCCTTCTTCGGCCGGGTGATCAAGGGCGTGCAGGAGGAGCTCGGCTCGCGCTATCAGCTGCTGCTCTCCGCCGCGGCGAGCGGGGCGCAGCCCACGGCGACCGACGTGCGCCGGCTCGCCTCGCTGCGACCGGCGGGGCTGCTCGTCTCGGCGCCCGGCGCCGACTTCTTGGACGACATCCCCGCGGGCAGTCCCCTCGTGCTGCTGGACGCGCCCGGATTCGAGACGCGCGCCGCCGTCGTCAACTACGACCTGGCGCCCGGGGTGGAGGCGCTCGCACGGCATCTCGCCGAGCGCGGGCACCGCACCATCGGGTACCTCGACGGCGCCACCCCCGCCGCGACCTACACGCTGCGCCGGGACCTGCTGCGGGAGGCTGCGGCCCGGCACGGCATGACCCTGCTCGCCGAACCGGATGTGCGCAGCGGCCCGGACCTCGCCGAAGCGGCGGCGGCGACGCTCGAAGCACTGCCCTCCTGGCGCGCCGCCGGTGCGACGGCGATCGTGGCCGCCGCCGACACGCTGGCCCACGGCGTGCTGGCCGCCTGTGCGCAGGCGGGGCTGCGGGTGCCGCAGGACATCGCGGTCGCCGGCTTCGACGACCTCCCGGCGTCCGCCGTCACCGCGCCCAGCATGACGAGCGTCGCCCTCCCCGGCGACGCGCTGGGCCGCGCGGCCGCGCACCGGCTGCTGGCCCTGGTGTCGCCCGAGACCGGGGACCCGGAGGCCGACGCCCCGGAGGCGCCTCCCGCCCCCCTCGCGGCGACGCTCACCATCCGCGCCTCCACCTGACACCCATCGCGCCGCGACATTCGTGCCGGATGTGAGGAATGGCAGCGCTATTCGCGACATTCGGCACGAATGTCGCGAGGGGGTGACGCTAGGCGAGCGCGCGGTACACGCGGTTGCCGAGCACCGCGAGCAGGAGTCCCGTCGCGACGATCGCGGCCACCCCGCCCGCGTACGCGATGAAGAGGTGGGACGCGCCCTGCTGGGCCGAGAAGTAGGTGACCAGCAGCGACACGAGCGCCCCGACGGCGCAGACCGCGGCGATCCACACGAGCGGCCACAGCTTGGTGCGCACCGGAGGGTCAGCGGGTCGCAGCCGCAGACCGCTCAGCACGAGACCGGCGATGCAGCCCCAGAAGGCCACCACCAGCATCCCGGCGATCACGTCGCTCGGCCGGTGCCACTGCTCGACGAGGGTGGAGGCTCCCGCCGCGATCGTGAAGACGACCCCGATCACGGCCGCCAGCGGGCGGAAGCGCGGCGACGCGACGAGGAAGACGACGAGCGCCGCCGATGCGGCGACCGACGTGTGGCCGGAGGGCAGCGAGTTGGAGAGGCCCGCATCCACGCCCTTCTCGGGCCGGGACAGGATGGAGTACTTCAGGATCTGGGTGCTCACGTTCGCGCCGATCGCCGCGCCGACGGCCACCGCGAACACCAGCCAGTTGCGGCGGACGATCACCACGATCAGCGCGATGACCGCCCCCACGAAGACGGCCGCGATCGGCAGCGCGTTGAGGAAGGTGTGGGCGAAGTCGATCAGGTCGCCCTTCCAGGCGTCCGCTCCCGCGAAGGCGCGCTCGTCGATGACCTGACCGACATAGCTGCGCACGAACAGCAGGTAGACCCCGGTGAAGGCGAGCGCGGTCCCGATCGCGCCCCACAGGAAGGGCAGGGCTCGCAGGACCGGTCGCATAGTCACCAACCCTTCCACACGCGGCTCGGAAAACTCCGGACGGTGGCCGGGAAGGCGCTTCAGCCGATGAACCGCACGTCGCGGTCGTCGCGGTCGAACCGCTCGCGCATCACCGCGACCGCGTCCGGGTTGCTGTCGACGAGCAGGAACCGCCGCCCGAGTGCCGCGGCGACCGCTCCGGTCGTGCCGCTGCCGGCGAAGAAGTCGAGCACCCAGTCGCCCTCGCGACTCGAGGCCTGCACGATGCGCCGCAGCACGCCCTCCGGCTTCTGCGTCGGGTACCCGGTCTTCTCGCGGCCGGTGGGCGAGACGATGGTGTGCCACCACACGTCGGTCGGCAGCTTGCCCAGCTCGGCCTTCTCGGGCGTGACGAGGCCGGGAGCCATGTACGGTTCCCGGTCGACGGCGGAGGAGTCGAAGTAGTACCCCGAGGGGTTCTTCACGTACACCAGGATCGTGTCGTGCTTCGCGGGCCAGCGGGTCTTCGACTTGGCGCCGTAGTCGTACGCCCACACGATCTCGTTGAGGAAGCTCTCACGGCCGAAGAGCGCGTCGAGCAGCACCTTGGCGTAGTGCGACTCCCGGTAGTCGAGGTGCAGGTACAGGGTCCCGTCGTCGGCGAGCACCCGCCACGCCTCGATCAGCCGCGGCTCGAGGAACTCCCAGTAGTCCTCGAACCGGTCGTCGTAGCTCAGGAGGTCGCCCTTGATGCGCTCGTAGCTGCGGCCTTTGAACCCGATCACGCTCCCGTCCGCGCCCGGCTCGGACCGCACCGCCTTCATCGCGCGGCGCGCCTGCGAGCGCCCGGTGTTGAAGGGCGGATCGAGGTAGATCAGGCGGAACGCCTCGTCGGGCAGGGCGGCGACGACATCGAGGTTGTCGGCGTGCACGACGGTGCTCGGTGCGGCGGGGTGCCACAGGGGCGCCGCGGCGTCGGCGGCGGGGACGGTCTCGAGCATGGGTCCATTCTCGCAGCGCCCCCGCCGCTCGCGCCCGCTCAGAGCGAGGTGACGACGACCCGGGTGATGTTCGGGTCCTTCAGCGCCTCGTAGCCCTGCTCGATCTCGTCGAGCGCGATCTCCTTCGACAGCAGCGCGTCGAGCTCGAACCGGCCCTCCAGATAGAGCTTCGCGTAGAGCGGGATGTCGCGCTTGGCGGTCGTCGATCCCATGTAGACGCCCTGGATGCGGCGCTGCGAGCCGATCAGGCCGACCTGGTGGACGGCGATCTCGGAGGTCGGGTCGATGACACCGATGAGGTAGAGACCGCCGCCGGGGGCGACCATCTGGAGGCCCTGCTCGGCCACCTGCTTGATGCCGACGAAGTCGAACACGGCGTCGGCGCCGCGTCCGGTGATCTCGAGCACGGCGGCGACCGGGTCGCCCGCCGACGAGTTGACGACGTGGGTCGCGCCGAAGCTGCGCGCCTTCTCGAGCTTGTCGTCGGCGATGTCGACGGCGATGATGGTCGTCGCGCCGGCGACGACCGCGCCGTTGATGGCGTTGAGGCCGACGCCTCCCGCACCGATCACGACGACCGAGTCGCCCGCCTGCACGTCCGCCGTGTTGATGACGGCGCCCGCTCCGGTGACCACGCCGCAGCCGAGCAGTGCGGCCTGGGCGAACGGGATCTCGTCCGGGACCTTCACCAGCTGGTTCTCGTGGATCAGGGCCTGCTGCGCGAACCCGGCGAGGCCGAACGCCTGGAAGACGGGGGCGCCGTCCTCGGTCAGGCGGGAGGGCTCGCCCTCGGCGCGGAGCGTCTTCTCGGGGTGGAGGCACTGGTACACCCGGCCGGAGAGGCACTTCTCGCACGCGCCGCAGTACTGGACCAGGCAGCCGACCACGTGGTCGCCGACGGCCAGCTCGGTCACGTCCGGGCCCAGCGCGGTCACGACGCCGGCGACCTCGTGGCCGAAGACCGCGGGCAGCGGGTTGCCCATCTCGTAGCGCGACATCGTGAGGTCGGTGTGGCAGAGCCCCGACGCCTTGACGTCGAGCAGGACCTCCCGGCCCAGCGGCGCCGCGATCTCGAGCTCCGCGGTCTCGAAGCCCGCGCCGATCTCGCGTACGACGACTGCTTTCATGAGTGGTTCCTTTCGGGTGGGATGTCGCCGGCGTCTCCGGCGGCGCGGTGCCCGGCGTGCATCCACGCGGGCATCAGCTGGAGCAGGTGGCCGGCGAGCTGCTGCGGCTCGGCGTCGACCTCGCCGAGCACCCACGAGACGAGCAGGCCGGTGGCCGCGTTCGCGATGTAGGTGGCGGTGAGGTCGAGGTCGAGACCGGCGGGCAGCGTCCCGGCGTCCTGGATGTGGGACCGGATGCTGCCGGCCATGACCCACGCCACGCGCGCCTGCACCCCGCGGCCGGCCGGGAGGCGGTAGACGGCCGCGTAGAGGGCGCGGTGGTCGGCGTAGTGCTCGACGAGCAGGCGCTGCGATTCGAACATCGCCGCGGTGTGGTCGCCGTCGTGGCCGTCGCGCTCGGCGGCGGCGATGGCGTCGAAGGCCGACTCCTGCATCCGGAGCGCGAGCTCGTCGATGTCGGCGAAGTGCGTGTAGAAGGTGGCCCGGCTGACGCCGGATTCGGCGACGATCGCGCTGACCGTCACCTCGCCCGGCTGGGCGGAGAGCCGTTCGACCGCGTCGAACAGCTTCTGGCGGGTGCGCTGGACGCGCGGGTCCGCCGAGTCGCGCAGTCCGCCGCGCACGGCGGCGAGGGCGGGCTCGGACGGCGTCGTCCTTTCGGAGGGGGTCACGGGGTCACTCTACGCCTCTTCTAGACACTCGTCCAGAAAGTCTGTGGCGGGCGCCGGGTGGCGACCGGACGCGGAGTAGCCTGGCCGTCATGAGCCTGACGGTGCAGAACGAGCCCGACGAGTCGCGATACGCGCTCTACAAGGACGGCGAGCGCATCGGCGTCGCCGAGTACGACCTCCGAGACGACGCGATCGTGTTCACGCACACCGAGGTCGACCCCGAGAAGCGGGAGAAGGGGATGGCGTCGACGCTCGTCCAGACCGCCCTCGACGACGTGCGCGACAACTCCGAGCGTCGCGTCGTCGCCTCATGCCCCTACGTGCGGAGCTGGATCAGCGAGCATCCCGAGTACGCCGCCCTGCAACGGCGGTAGCCCGGCCGTCGTCGGTGACCGCGCGCCCCTCGGCGCGCTGGCCGTTGCCCTGGGAGCCGACGTCGATCGTGATCTTGCCGCCCTCCCAGACGCCCTTGTCGCCGTCGCCGGGGAGCGGGGCGGGGGCCGGCAGGATGGACTGCCGGTCGAGCTCCTGCTGGGCCTCGTGGCGGGTGGGGGCGAAGATCTCGTCGAACGAGCCGCCGATGGCGCCGCTCATCGTTCCGGAGCCGCGCTGCGCCTTGTTGGAGAGGTCGATCCAGCCGAGCCTGACGGCCACGACGATCACCACGACGAACGCCACGACGACGCCCACGACCCACCAATTCACCCCTCGATGGTACCGGAGGGTCGCCGGACGCCCTGTGGACGCACAGGAAGCACCAAGGGTGCGCCGCTCTGCGGATGCGGGATGACATCCACGGGATACGCGTAGACGTCGGCCACCCGCTCGGCCGTCAGGACCTCGTCGGGTGGCCCGTCGGCGACCACGCGCCCGTCGCTCAGGAGCACCACGCGGTCGGCGTAGGCGGCGGCGAGGTTGAGGTCATGCAGCACCGCGAGGACGGCGGACCCGGCCCGGGCGAGCTCGGCCGCGAGCGTGAGGACCTGCTCCTGGTGACCGAGGTCGAGCGCGTCGGTCGGTTCGTCGAGAAGCACGATCGGGCAGCGCTGGGCGAGCACCCGCGCGAGCGAGACCCGGGCGAGCTCTCCGCCGGAGAGGGTGGTGACGTCCCGGTCGGCCAGGTGGGCGGTCGACGTGCGCTCGAGCGCGTCGGCGACGATGGCCTCGTCGTCGTCGCTCTGCGGGGTGCGCGCCCACGGCATCCGCCCCATCGCGACGACTTCGCGGACGGGATACGAGAACGAGACGCCCTTCTGCTGCAGGAGCACGGCGCGCAGCCGGCCGAGTTCGGCGGCCTTCATGCGGTGCGCTTCCCGGCCGTCGACGAGCGCGGTGCCGCTGTCCGGCACGGTGTCGCCGGCGAGTACTCCGAGCGCGGTGGACTTGCCGGCTCCGTTGGGGCCGATGAGGGCGACGAGCTCGCCCGCTCGCACGGCGAGGTCGACGCCGTCGAGGATGCGGCGGCCGGCGATCGTCACGCCGACGCCCCGCAGCTCGGCCCCGACCGGGGTGGCCGTCGCGGCGGTCATGCGCTCTCTCCCGAGGCCACGGTGCGGCGCAGCAGGATGAAGAAGACGGGGCCTCCGACGAGGGCCGTGAACATCCCGATCGGGAGGTCGGCAAACGGGATGGCCGTGCGCGCGACGACATCGGCGATGGAGATCAGCAGGGCTCCGCCCAGGGCGCTCGCCGGCAGCAGGGCGCCGTGCCCCGGTCCGATCAGGAGGCGCAGAAGGTGCGGCACGATGAGGCCGACGAAGGCGATGATCCCGGCGAACGACACGGCGACCGCGGTCAGCAGGGCCACCAGGAGGATCGAGATCAGCCGGACGCGCTCGACCGGCACACCGAGGTGGCGGGCGCTGCGATCGCCGAGCGCCAGCGCATCCAGCCGGCGCGACATCAGGCAGGCGCAGACGACGCCGACGATCAGGAGCGGGAGCGTCACGCTCACGGCGGACCAGGTCGCGCCGTTGAGGGAGCCGAGCTGCCAGAACATGATCTGCTCGCGGCTGGCCGTGTCGGCGAGGAAGACGAAGAGCGCGATCACCGCGTTGGCGATCGCGTTCACCGCGATGCCGGTGAGCACGAGCATCAGAACGCGGGTGCGGCCGCGCGCACGCGCGAGCACGTACACGAGGACCGTCGTGATCACCCCCGAGATGAACGCGGCCGCCGGGACGGTGGCGGCGCCGAACGTCTGCAGGCCGAAGACGATCGCGGCGCACGCTCCGACCGCGGCGCCGGCCGAGACGCCGACCACGGCGGGTTCGGCGAGCGGGTTGGCGAACACGCCCTGCATGAGCGCCCCCGCGACGCCGAGGGCCGCACCCACGACGAGACCGAGGACGATGCGCGGGAAGCGCACGTTCCACAGGGCCCCGTCGGCGTACGCGTCGGCCGGGGCGGTGGGCGCGAGCCCCAGCCTCCGGGCGAACGAGGCGAAGATCTCGGCCGGTGAGAGCGAGAACTGCCCGAGCGCCGACGAGGTCAGCACGACCGCCAGCAGCAGCACGATCATCGAGCCGATGACGAGCGTGCGCCGACCCCGTGCCCGGGTCACGGCCGCGACGGCGGGCCGGTCGGCGCGGGAGGCGCGACCGGGGCGACCTGCGCGACCGGCCCGTTCCGTCCGGGTGGCGTGGGCGGTCATCCCGTCGCCTCGGGCCGGTACAGCGCGTCGGCCAGCGAACGCAGCACCGCGGGGGTGGTCGGGCCGAAGGAGAGGATCTGCCCGTCGGACATGTCGACGATGCGCCGGTGCTGACCGGCGAGCGTGTCCGCGACGCCCGGTCGCTTCAGCAGGCCGTCGACGCCGCCGGTCGACTCCAGCCCGTCGGTCATCATCAGGAAGACGTCGGGATTGGTCGCCAGCAGAGCCTCGCTGTTCGCGGGTTTCGCGCCGGTGATGCCCGCCGCCGAGGCGACGTCCACCGCGCCGACGCCCGAGATCAGATCGTCGGCGCCCATCCCCTTGCCGAAAAGGAAGAAGACGCCGGCCGTGCCGCGGACGTACAGGAAGGCGACGCGCAGCTTGTCGGCGTCGGACGCCGGGGCGAGCTTCGCGATGTCGGCCTTCGCCGTCGCCAGCTCGGCGTCGGTCCGCTTCACCAGCGCGTCGCCGACCGCGTCGAGGCCGACCGCGTGCGCGACCGCCTTCGTCTGCGCGCCGATCGTGGCGACGCTGCGCTTCGGGTCGAAGAACACGACCGGGACTCCGGAGGCGCGCAGCTGATCCTGCACCTCGCGCGGGCCGAGCGTCGTGTCCGTCAGCACGAGCGTGGGGCGCAGGGCGAGGATCGCCTCGCCGTTCAGCTCGTGGCCGTTCTGGGTCACGAGCGGCAGGTCCTTCATCACGTCGAGCGTGTTGGAGGAGCCGCGCCCGACAAGCTTGTCGCCGAGTCCGAGGCCGACGACGGTCTCGGCGAGCGTGCCGTAGATGTCGAGGGCGAGGATGCGGCTGGTGTCGGTGATCGTCACCGACGTGCCGGTCGCGTCCGTGACGGTGACCGGCAGCTTCGGCTTCGGGCTCTTCTCGACGGGCTCGATCTGCGCGATCGAGGCCGCGGTCGAGGGGCCGGTGATGGTTCGCGGATCGGGCAGCGCCTCGCCCGTGGTGGTCGCGGAGGCCGTCGGGCTCGCGCTCGACGGCTTGGCGGCGGGCGCACCGGCCGCACAGCCGGTCAGGACCGCCACGAGAGCAGCGACGGCGACGGCACGGGAGGCGCGCCGCCGCAGGGTGCGGGAACGCCCATGGGCGGCGCCGGAAGCGCCGCCCATGGTCGAGGTGTCGCGGACGATCACGCAGCCTCCACGTCCGCACGCGCTGCCCGGCGGCGCACGACCGCCACCGCGGCGATGCCCGCGAGGATCAGCAGCCCGCCGAGCAGCGGAACCGGGCCGGACCCGGTGCTGCCGGTCGAGGCGAGACCCGAGGTGGTGGTGCTGTCGCACTCCACCTCGGCGCCCAGCGGGAACCGGAACGAGATCGGGTCGAGCGCGTCGCCGGCCTTGTAGAAGCCGGCGAACGCCTGAGCGCCGTCCGCGGTCAGCGCGGTGGCCGCGCCGTCCACCGCGAAGGCCGAACCGGAGGCCGTTCCGCCGCCGAGCGCGATCGTCGCGAACGAGACGCCCGAGTAGTCGCTCGGCTTGCCGCCCATGTCGGTCGAGTGGACGTCCGCGATGAGCGTGGCCTGCGTCGGGCTGGTCACCCGGATCGCGAGGTTCGAGAGCACCAGGTTCAGCACCCCGTCGTGTCCCGTGAACGAGACCGAGCCGGAGTACCGCACGAGACCGCGGGTCTCATCCGGGTTGAAGGTGCCCGTGCCGCCGGTCCAGCCGTACTGGCCGCCGGAGTAGGTGACGCCGGCGAGGGTCCACGAGCCGTTCGCGATGCCGCCGCTGATGTAGTTGCGGAAGCTCGTCTTCACGCCCCAGTCGAGGCTCGCGTCGCCCACGGCGCGCGCCACGCAGGTCGGCTGCGCCGCGGCCACGGGGGCCGGGGCCTCCGGGGTGACGACGGCCGCGGGGACGATGACGACGTTCGTGGGAGGCGAGACAACCGGCGTGAACAGGCTGAGGTCATCCGGGGTGAAGCTGGCCGTGAAGGCGTGCGTGCCGGACGTCAGTCCGGGCACGCGTGCCGACACCGACGACGAGCTCGCGGCGAGGGCGGCGAAGGCCGCGACTCGGGCGACCGGCGCAGGCAGGTCGGGGACCAGGCGCAGGTTGCTGGCGACGACCGTGCCGTTGTCCCGGATGGTGATGGTGCCGTCCGCTGCCGGGGTGACCCGCACGGTGACGTCGACCGGGTCGCCGGCGTTGCCGGTGCTGCTCGATGTGGAGACCGCGATGGTCGGGGTGACAGCGGTGCCCGCCGGGGCGTAGCCCACGGCCGTGATGGTGTTCTGCGACGGGTCCGCGAAGCCCTGACCGTGCGCCTTCGACGTGTAGATCGCGTAGGCGGGTGTCGTCGTGCTGGGCGCGGGCACGGTGATCGTGACCGAGAAGGTGCCGTCGGCGTTCATCGGGGCGGTACGCGCGGTGCCCGTGGGGACCGAGGTGTTCCCGACCGCGATCCAGACCGTCTCGGTCGGGATGAGGTCGGCCGCGCCGGCGTAGAAGCCGGCGAGGCCCGCCGGGCCGAGCGCCAGGTAGACGCCGGGGGCCGAGGTCGCGAAGCCGCTGCCCGTGACGGTGATCGCACCGCCGCCGGCCGGGACCTGCGGGACGTTCACGGTCGGGACGCCCGCGGCGTTCACCGTGACGCTCGTCGCCGGGGAGGTGGCCGGGGCGGCCACCGTCGCGTCGGTCGGCGTGAAGACCGCGGTGACGGCGTGGGCGCCCACCGCGAGCGAACTTGTCGCCAGCGAGGCGGTTCCGGCGGTGGCCGTGCTGGAGCCGAGCGACGTCGCGCCGTCGAAGAACTCGACGGTGCCGGCGGCCGCGGGCGAAACGGTGGCCGTGAAGGTGACCGAGGTGCCCGCCGTGGTGCTGGAGGCGCTGCTCGTCACCGACACCGACGTCTGGGCCGGGGCGGCGAAGACGACCGGCGTGTAGGTGTCCTGGCTGCGGTCGGTCGAGCCGTGCGCGGCGAACGTGAAGACGCCGCACTCGACAGCGGCGCAGTCGACGGAGACACCGTTGGAGGTGAACACGCGCTTGAGACCGGAGAGCGCGATCGTGAACGACCCGTCGGCGTTGATCTTCGCTCCGTACGTGCCGGCCGAGGTGGCCCACTTGACGCCCTGGTAGTAGTTCGCCTTCACGAACCAGTCCGCGTTGTCCTTCGCGGACTTCGGGCCGACGCCGATGTAGAAGCCGTTGCCTGCGGTGGCGAAGCCGGTGCCGCTGACCGTGACCGAGCCGGCGGCCGGGTCGATCCCGGTGGTCGGGCTGACGACGACGGCGGGCGTGGCGACGGCGGTCACCGTGACGGTCGTCGCGGCGGCGGTCGACGGTGCTGCGACGGTCGCGTCGGCCGGCGTGAAGGTCGCAGTGATGTCGTGCGTCCCGACGGCGAGCGAGCTGGTCTCGAGCGTGGCCGTGGTGCCCGTCGTGATCGCGGACGTGCCGAGCGAGGTGGTGCCGTCGAAGAACTCGACGGAGCCGACGGCGGCCGGAGAGACCGTCGCCGTCAGGGTCACCGCGGTGCCGGTGACGACGGAGGCGGCGCTGCTCGCGACCGAGAGCGTGGTCGTCTTCGGGGCGGCGAACGCGATCGGCGTGTAGGTGTCCTGGCTGCGGTCGGTCGAGCCGTGCGCGGCGAAGGTGAAGACGCCGCACTCGACGGCGGCGCAGTCGACGGAGACGCCGTTGGAGGTGAAGACCCGCTTGAGTCCGGAGAGCGCGATGGAGATCGAGCCGTCGGCGTTGATCTTGGCGCCGTAGGTGCCGGCCGTGGTGGCCCACTTGACGCCCTGGTAGTAGTTCGCCTTCACGAACCAGTCCGCGTTGTCCTTGGCGGACCTCGGGCCGACGCCGACGTAGAAGCCGGTGCCCGTGGTCGAGAACCCGGTGCCGTTCACCGTCAGGGTGCCCGCGGCCGGGTCGATCCCGGTCGTCGGCGCGACGGTGACGGACGGACCGGTCGGCTGGGGAGCGGCGGTGACCGTCACGGTCGTCGACGGCGACGTCGATCCGGAGTAGGCGGCGGTGTCGCTCGGCGCGAAGGTCGCGGTGATGCCGTGCGCGCCGACGGCGAGCGTGCTGGTGGTGATCGCCGCGGAACCGTCCGACACGGACTGCGTGCCCAGCGTGGTCGAGCCCTCCGCGAAGGTGACGGTTCCGGCAGCCTCAGCCGGCGAGACGGTCGCGGTCAGAGTGACGGTCGCACCCTCCTGAACGCTGGCGGCATCGCTGGTCAGGGTGACGGACGTGTTCGTCGGCTCGGGAGCCGCGTAGGTGAGCGCCGTGATCGAGTTCTGCGACGGGTCGGCGAAACCCTGTCCGTGCGCCTTCGAGGTGTAGATCGCGTAGGCGGGAGTCTCGGCGGTGGCGGCGGGCACGGTCAACGAGACCGTGAACGACCCGTCCTGCGCCATCGGCTCCTGGCGCGCGGTGCCCGAGGAGACCTGCTCGTTGCCGGGTGCGATCCAGACGGTCTCGGTCGGCAGGAGGCTCGAGGCGCCCTGGTAGAACCCGCCCAGACCGGCCGGCCCCACGGCCAGGTAGATGCCCGGGGCGGTGGCGGCGAAGCCGCTGCCGGTCACCGTGATCGTGCCGCCGGCCGCGGGGACCGCGGGAGCCGAGACGGCGGGGCCCGCGGCCATCGCGGGTGCGGCGCCGATGGCGCTCAGACCGGCGGCGGCGAGGAGGGTCGCGAGGGCTGCGGCGAGGACGCGGCGCGCGCGGTGCGGCGCGCGCCTCTCGGGATCTGGGGCTGTCGAAGCATTTCGGGACGCTGTCATGGCACTCCTGGCAGCGGTCGGCACGGGCCGATCCGCAGCGATCTCTGGGGGTGAGGTTTAGGTAAGGCTCAGCTAACTAAGCCTTGGCTAACCTAACAGACCTCTCAGCCCCCGACGCAAGTGGGCCACAAGAAAAAACCCGTATGCCGCGAACGGCATACGGGCTCCCCGCTCGCTCGGCGACCGCTACGGCACGCGGTACAGCCACTCGTCGGTGCCGAATTTGTCCACGACGAGGCGCTCCGCCTCCGCGTACTCCTCGTCGGTGAGGCCACCCTCCGTCGCGCCGTACAGGCTGGTGAAGGTCTGCTTCATCCGGTCGATGATCTCGGCCCGGCTGAGGCCCGTCTGGCTGCGCAGCGGGTCGACGCGCTTCGCGGCGCTCGTGATGCCCTTGTCGCTGATCTTCTCGCGGCCGATGCGGAGCACCTCCGTCATCTTCTGGCCGTCCATGTCGTAGCTCATGGTCACGTGATGCAGCACCGCACCCGATCCCAGGCGCTTCTGCGCGGCGCCGCCGATCTTGCCGGTGGGGCTGGTGATGTCGTTGAGCGGCTGATAGACCGCGTCGATGCCGAGCGACTTCAGCGCGACGATCGCCCACTCGTCGAGGAACGCGTAGCTGTCGGCGAAGCTCATCCCCTGCACGAGGTCCGCGGGAGCGTAGATCGAGTAGGTGACGACGGAGCCGGCCTCCATGAACATCGCGCCTCCGCCGGTGATCCGGCGGACGACCTGGATGCCGTACTTCTCGGCGTTCACCGGGTCGACCTCGTTCTTGACCGACTGGAAGCTGCCGATGACCACGGCCGGCTCGTCCCACTCCCAGATGCGCAGGGTCGGGCCGCGGCGACCGTCGCCGACCTCGTTCGTGAGCACTTCGTCCAGAGCGAGATGCATCAGCGGCGAGACGGCCTTGGCGTGCACGATCTCCCACGGGTAGTCGCGCCAGCTCGTCGCCTTGGCGAGCGCGCGGCGGATCGCGACGGCGACCGCGTCCGGCGAGAAGCCGAGCAGGATGGCGCCGTCGGGCAGCGCCTCCTTGACCGTGGCGGCGATCGTCTTGGCATCGGATTCGGCCGGGAGGCCGTTCACCGCCGCGTCGATCGCCTCCAGCGCCGTGTCGGGCTCGAGGAAGAAGTCTCCGGCGAGGCGGAAGCCGTCGATACGGCCGTCGACGACCTCCAGGTCGACCACCACGAGCTTCCCGCCCGGAACCTTGTACTCACCATGCATGCCCCCAGCCTAATTCCGCGAGGGTCGCGCGCGTCGAGTGGTCGAATAGTCCGCCGCCTCGGCTGATTTAAGTGCACTTTGCGCCGCCTCAGCCGCGGGGCTAGACGCGGGAGGGGAGGCGGGTGTCGAGCCAGGAGGTCAGGTCGGCGATGACCTCGGCGCGGTTGGTCTCGTTGTAGATCTCGTGGCGGGCGCCGGGGTAGACGATCGTCGTGACGTCCGTGAGGCCGGAGCGTTCGCGGTAGGCGCGCTCCAGCTTGCGCGCCGATGCCTCCCCACCGAGCGGGTCGTCGCCGCCGACCTGGATGAGCAGCGGGAGGTCGCGGGCGAGGTGCCGCGCCGGCCGGCCGAGCAGCCGCGCGGCGTCCGCCAGCCCGAACAGCTCCTGCAGCGGTGTCAGCGTGGTGAGCGGGTCGTCCACGAACTCCTGCGCGACGCGTGGGTCGCGGCTCAGCCACTCGGCGCCGGTCGTGCCGAGATGCGCGTGCTTCTTGTTGAGGTCGCCGCTGTTCATCGAGCCCACCATCCGGTACGCCGTGCCCGAGAGCACCGCCGCGTCGTACTCGTCGCTGTGGCGGTTCAGGAGGATCTGGCCGATCAGCGAGCCCCAGCTGTGCCCGAGGTACACCAGCGGCAGCCCGGCGTTCTCGGCGCGGATCAGCCGGCTGAAGGCGCGCACGTCGCGCACCGCGGCGCGCAGCCCGCCCGGCCCGAGCCGCCCGATCTTGGAGGCGTCGCCGCCCCACTGCTCCATGCCCGTGCGCCCGTGGCCGCGGTGGTCGTCGGCGTAGACGGCGTACCCCTCGCCCGTCAGGTGCTCGGCGAGGGCCCGGTAGCGGGCGGCATGCTCCCCCACCCCGTGCGCGATCTGCACGACGGCGCGCGCGGTGCCGCGGGCCGGGTACACGTCGTAGTGGATCCGGATGCCGTCGTCGTCGGTGAAGGTCGTCACGGGCCCATTCTGCTGTACGCGCAGAGCGGACGGGATTTGTTTAGCAAGCCTAAATTGCTAGGCTAAGTATTCATGGCCTCCTCCCGTCTCTCGACGCACGATCTCAGCAGCGCGCTGCGGATCTCCGTCGCACGCCTCTCGCGCCGCCTGCGCGCGGAGAAGGAGGACGACGAGCTCAGCGACTCCCAGACCTCCACGCTGGCCTTCCTGGTGCGCGAGGGATCCGGCACGATCGGACGGCTGAGCGAGCACGAGCGTGTGAAGCCCCCTTCGATGAACCGCATCGTCAACCACCTCGAGCAGGCCGGCTACGTCGAGCGCACCGCCGACGCCGAGGACGGCCGCAAGGTCGTCGTGGTGCCGACCGATGCGGGCCGCGGACTGATCGCCGAGACACGGCGGCGCCGCGATGCGTGGCTGCACCTGCGCCTGCGCGCCCTCTCGCCCGAGCAGCGCGCAGTGCTCGCCGAGGCCGCGACGATCATGCGGGAGGTCGCCGACTCGTGAGCGCGATGTTCCGTTCGCTCGCCGGCGTCAACTACCGCATCTGGGCGGCCGGCGCCCTGGTCTCCAACGTCGGCACGTGGATGCAGCGCACCGCGCAGGACTGGATCGTCCTCACCCAGCTGACCCACAACAACGCCGCCGCGGTCGGATTCGTCATGGCGCTGCAGTTCGGCCCGCAGCTGCTCCTGCTGCCGGTGACGGGATGGGCGGCCGACCATCTCGACCGTCGCAAGCTGCTCATGGCCACGCAGGGGGCGATGGGCGTGCTGGGCCTCGGGCTCGGCCTCCTGACCGTCACCGGCGTCGTCGAGCTCTGGCACGTCTACGTGTTCGCCCTCCTGCTCGGAGTCGTGGCGGCGTTCGACGCTCCGGCGCGGCAGACGTTCGTCTCCGAGCTGGTGACAGGCCCGAACCTCTCCAACGCGGTCGCCCTCAACTCCGCATCCTTCAACGCGGCGCGCCTCCTCGGTCCGGCCGTCGCCGGCCTGCTGACCGCGGCCGTCGGCGCCGGGTGGGTCTTCCTGATCAATGCGGCGACCTTCGGCGCGGTGCTGATCTCGCTGATGACCCTGCGCCGCGAGCAGCTCTACCGCACCGAGCGGGCCAAGCGGACGCGCGGCGGCCTCGTCGAGGGATTCCGCTACGTGCGCCGGCGCCCCGACATCATGGTCATCCTCATCATGGTGTTCCTCATCGGCACGTTCGGCCTGAACTTCCCGATCTTCATCTCGACGATGTCGGTGACCGTCTTCCATCAAGGGGCCGGCGAGTACGGGCTCCTGTCGTCGGTCATGGCGATCGGCTCGGTGGTGGGCGCCCTGCTCTCGGCGCGCCGGGAGCGACCGCGCGTCGCACTGCTCTTCGTCGGAGCTGCGCTGTTCGGCGCGGGGTGCACCATCGCCGCCGTCATGCCGACGTACTGGCTGTTCGCGATCGCGCTCATCCTCGTCGGGGTCTCGTCCCAGACCCTGATGACCACCGCGAACGGCACCGTGCAGATGACGACCGATCCCGTCCTGCGCGGCCGCGTCATGGCCATCTACATGGCGATCTTCATGGGCGGCACCCCGGTCGGCGCTCCGATCGTCGGCTGGGTGGCCGACACCTTCGGCCCGCGCTGGGCGATGGGGGTCGGCGGCGCGAGCGGGTTCGCCGCCGCCCTGGTCGGCGTCTTCTACCTGGTGAAGTACCGCGGCCTCCGCGTGCGGTTCAGCGGGATGCGCCCGCGCGTCACCGTGAACGCGCGCGAAGAGGTGCGCGAAGAGCTCGCCGACACCGAGGCCACGGCCACCCGCACCTCCTGAGCGGACGTCACGGGCGCAGCGGATAGTCCTCGATGCGCCATTCGTCGTGCCAGTCGATGACGGGCCGGTCGCCGTCGAAGCGGATGGGCAGCCAGACGTAGTCGGCGACGGAGGTGTCGACGTCGAGGAACTCGAGCTCCCGCGCGTCCCCCTCAGGCGCGAACATCCGGTCGAACTCGGCGACGCGGTTCGACTCCTCCGGCGGCAGCCCCGGAATCCATCGATCGGCCACGGCGATCAGGAGGTCGCGTTCGGGATGCCGGAAGACGCTGCTGATCTGCGAGCGGAACGACGTGCCGTGCGGGTCTCCCGGGTGCGGGTCCCCGAGCACCGTCCAGGGACCGTGCGGATCGTCGGCGACGGCGGCCTCCGACGGATTCGGGAAGTACCAGGTCGTTCCCGAGGTGATCAGATAGTGCCTTCCGTCGTGCTCGAAATGCGCAGGAGCCTCCCGGACGAACGGCGGCCGCTCCCGCGGGAAGTGGGAGGTGTGCCGCTCCGCGACGCCCGTGTAGTCGTCGGTCAGGTCGGCGCAGACCAGTTCCGTGTGGACGCGATCGAAGTAGTAGTGGGCCGCTCCGGTCTCCGGGTCGATGGCGATGTCGAAGTCTCCCGCGTTCATCCCGTACGGCCGGAAGTCCTGCTGCGCGATCGCGTACGGCCCGAGGAACCGGTCGGCCACCAGCGTCGTCGTGAGCTGGGTGTCGCCGCCTCCCATGACCTTGATCCAGCAGACGTACTTCCCCGTCGCCGCGTTGCGGACGATGTGCGGGCGGTCCAGCTGCCGTTCCGGGTGCAGCGGCGAGCTCGGGTCGTCCGTATCGGGCGGGACGATCAGCCCGAGGTCGGTCCAGTCGTAGAGGTCCGTCGACGAGTAGCAGCGGATCCCCCAGTGCCAGATGCCGCTGCCCGGCGTCGTGCGCTCCTTGTTCTCGCCGTACCAGTAGTAGACGCCGTCTTCGAAGAACAGGGATCCCCCGTGCGCCTGGATGCGCTCGCCCGCCGTGTCGAGCCACACCTCGCCGGGCGTGATGGCCGCCTTCACCCCTGTCAGCCCTTCACCGAGCCGGCGGCGAGGCCCTTCATCACCCGCTGGTTGAGGAAGAGGTAGAGCAGAAGCGTGCCGAAGATACTGACGCAGATCGCGGCGAACAGGGGGCCGTACTGGATCGCGCCGTACTGGCCGGTGAAGTTCAGCAGGCCGACCTGGATGGTGCGCAGGTCCTCGCTGTTGGTGAAGGTCAGCGCGATCAGCAGGTCGTTCCACAGGAAGAAGAACTGCACGAGCCCGACGGTCAGGATCGCGTTGCGCACGATCGGGACGCCGATGGACCAGAACTGGCGGAAGACCCCGGCCCCGTCGATGGTGGCGGCCTCGAACATCTCGCGCGGCACCGCACGGAAGTACGTCGCGATCATGAACACCGTCAGCGGGAGCCCCGAGGCGGCGTAGGTGATGATCAGCGGCCACAGCGTGCCGGTCAGGTGCAGGTTGAAGTAGATCGAGAACAGCGGCAGCAGGACCATCTGCCCCGGCACCATGATGCCGGCGAGGAAGAGCAGCAGGATGGGCTTGCGCCCCTTCCAGACCAGCACCTCGAGCGCGAACGCCGCCGCGACGCCCAGCACCAGGGTGATGGCGAGCGCGGGGAAGACGGTGAGGACGCTGTTCAGGATGTACCGGCCGAGGTTTCCGGTCGTGAACGCGCTGATGTAGTTGTCGAAGTTCCAGTTGGTCGGCAGCGCCCAGAACGGCTGGCTGAGGAACTCGGGCTGGGTCTTGAACGAGCCGAGCAGGATCCACACCAGCGGATAGATCTCGACGACCAGCAGGATGCCGACCAGGATCAGGACGGGCAGCCGGCGCAGGAAGCGTGCTGCCGAGCCCGCGCGCTTCTCGGCGGGCCGCTTGAAGGAGATGTCGCGGTCGAGTTCGTCGGTGACGGCGGTCATGGGTCAGCCCTTCGTCAGGTCGCGCTGCGAGCCGCGGAAGATGAACACGGTCACGATGAGGCACAGGATGGTCAGCATCAGCGCGATGGTGCTGCCGTACCCGTAGTCGCCGTACGTGAACGAGGTCTGGAACATGTAGAGGGTCAACGGCGTCGTGGCGTTGCCCGGGCCTCCGTTCGTCAGGGCGACGACGGAGTCGAAGACTTTGAGTGTGCCGTTGATGCTGAAGATCGCGGAGGAGAGCAGGACGGGCGCGGACAGCGGCAGGATGATGTTGCGCACGAGCTTCCAGCCGCCCGCGCCGTCGAGACGGGCCGATTCGATCAGCTCGTCCGGGATGTCGACCAGGCCGGCGTAGAGAAGCACG
The DNA here is from genome assembly GCF_042883605.1 of Leifsonia sp. NPDC058194. Classification (NCBI taxonomy): domain Bacteria; kingdom Bacillati; phylum Actinomycetota; class Actinomycetes; order Micrococcales; family Microbacteriaceae; genus Leifsonia; species Leifsonia sp. NPDC058194. The sequence continues at coordinate 727,810 of NZ_JBHVVL010000001.1, forward strand.
GCGTAGAAGCCCATCGACCGCCAGATGTCCATCAGGATCAGGACCCAGAACGCACCGGTCGGCTGCCCGAGGAAGTCGGTGCCCGCGCCGCCGAAGAGCTGCACCAGCGCGTTCGCCGGGCCGGCCTGGGGCGTCAGCTGGAACATCTGCTGGAAGAGCAGGGAGACGGCGACGGTCGGGAGCACGACGGGGAAGAACACGACCGTGCGCACGAAGCTCGACGCCTTGCGCAGGAAGAAGACGTACATCAGCGACAGCAGGTACCCGATGGCGACCTGGCCGATGGTCACCACGATCGCGTACTTCAGGGTGAAGCCGAGGGCGTTCCAGGCGTTCGGATCGGTGAAGAAGTTCTGGAAGTTCTTCAGGCCGGCGAAGGTGAAGCCCTGGATGAGGCCGCCCGAGAAGAACGTGTAGCCGAACGACCACACGATCGGGATCAGGGTGATCGCCGTGTAGACGAAGAGGGCGGGCCCCACCAGCAGGAGGGCGGTGCGTCTGCTTCCGAGCACGGAGTTCATGACGGTGCTTTCTGGTCGGGGGCGGGGGTGCGGCCGGAGCCGGACGCACCCCCGCTGGACTTCTGGATCGGCGGGTCGTTACTGACCGAGAGCGGTCTGGACCTGCTGCATGAAGTCCGCGCCGGAGAGCGAACCGTTTCCGAGCGAGCCGCCGTTGGTCTGGCTGGCGGTGGTGGCCTTGGAGCTGAAGAGCGCCTCGAACCAGAGGACGGCGGACTTCGAGTTCGTGATCGTGTCCTGGACGCCCTTCGTCAGGGCGGAGACGTCGGAGTGGTCCTTGCTGAGCTTGAAGCCGGAGACGACGCCCGACTTGCTGAGCACCTCGTCGCCGTAGTTCTGGGCGATGCACTTCAGCCAGGCGGCGGAGCCGTCGTTGTAGGCGGCCTTGCTCATCATGAGCGGCTGCCCGACGTTGGCCGGCGTCTGGTCGATGCTGCCCTTGCCGCCCGAGACGGCCGGGAACGGCATGAACCCGATGTTGTCGGCGCCGATCTGGTTCTGCGTCTTGTCGTTGAAGTTGGAGACGATCCACGACCCCATGTAGAACATCGCGGCCTTGCCGGTGAGGAACTGGTTCGTCGCACCGTTGTAGTCGGTGGAGGCCACTCCCGCGCCGAACGCGCCGGACTTGCCGAGCTTGGAGACCTCGTCGGCCGCCTTCACGTAGTCGGCGTCGGTCAGCTTGGCCTTGCCGTCGGCGACGGCCTGCATCGCGTCGGGACCGAGGTCGCGGAAGATGTACGCACCCACGAGGCGGGTGATCGGCCAGCCGTCCTTGCCGTCTCCGGCGAAGGGCTGGATGCCCTTGGCGAGCAGCTTGTCGCTCGCCGCGGTCAGCTCGTCCCACGTGCCCGGGACGTCGATCCCGTTGTCCGTGAAGATCTTCTTGTTGTACCAGATGCCTTCGATGTTGAGCTCGTTGGGCAGGGCGTAGAGGTCCTTCTCGCCGTAGAGCTTCTGCATGGTGGAGGCGGCGACGGGCAGGATCTGGTCTTCGAGGCCGGCCTTCTTGAGCTCGGTCGAGATGTCGACGAGCTTGTCGCCCGTGATGAACTGCTTCGCCAGCGCGGGGGTGCCGACGCCGACGAACAGGCTCGGGAGCGCGTTCTGGCCGGCGAGCAGCTGGAGCTTCTGGTCGTGCTGCGTCTGGTCGTCGGCGTCCGTCTTGATCGGCGCCGCCTTCTGGGCGGCGTCGCACGTGCCGGTGCTGAGCGCCTTGAGCGTGTCGTTCGGGGTGGTGTTGCTGGTGAGGCCGAGGGTCGTGAAGTTGCCTCCGCTGCTGCTGCCTCCTCCGCCTCCCGTGCCCGAGCACGCGGTCAGAGCGAGTGCTCCGGCGGCGAGGACGGCGCCGATGACGGCGATGCGCCGGTGGCGTCGATGTGCTGTGATCACTTTTCCTCCTTGAAAAGGGTCGCGTCCGGAGTCGCGAACGTGATTAGAACGTTTCAACGGGTATGAAAGCACACGCTTCGCCGGAGTGTCAACAGGTCCACCGGTCGAATGGTGCAGCCGCATCCACCGACTGGCGTAAATCCCTTGAAACGTTCTAAGGTTGCCGGAACCACCACTCGAGGAGGAGTACATGACCGTCGTCGTCGACCGGCCGCGCTTCGAACGCCGCGCCGCCAGCCCCGCTCGCACGCTCGGGATCGGCGTCGCCGCCCCGCGTCTGAGCTGGCGATCCTCCTCCCCCGACCCCACGTGGACCCAGGCCGCCTACGAGGTGGAGGTCGCACGCGCCGGCCGCATCGAGGTGTTCGCCGTGGCATCGGCCGAGTCGGTCTTCGTCCCGTGGCCCGCCGCACCGCTGCGATCGCGCGAGGAGGCCGAGGTGCGCATCCGCGTGCGATCCGACGACGACGCGCCGTGGTCGGAGTGGTCTGCGCCGGCGCGCGTGGAAGCCGGAGTCCTCGACGCCGGCGAATGGACGGCGCTGGCCGTCGGACCCGGGCGTCAGCCCTCCGACAGCGACGGCCGTCCCGCGTTGCTGCGACGGGAGTTCGACGCCCCCGCCGGACTCGCCCGGGCCGTGCTCCGCGCCACGGCGCACGGCGTCTTCGAGGCCGAGATCAACGGTCGCCGCGTGGGCGACGACGCACTCGCGCCCGGCTGGACGGCATACGAGCACCGGCTCCGCGTCGCCTCCTACGACGTGACCGACCTGCTGCAGCCCGGGCGGAACGCCATCGGCGCGTGGCTCGGCGACGGCTGGTACCGCGGACGCATCGGCTTCGAGGGAGGGGTGCGCGAGCTGTACGGCGAGCAGACCGCCTTCTTCGCCGAACTCGAGCTGACCACGACCGACGGGGCGACGCAGGTCGTCACCACCGACGCGTCGTGGGCGACCCATCCCTCCCCCATCGTCACCTCCGGGCTCTACGACGGCGAGCGTTTCGATGCGCGCGCCCAGCTGCCCGGATGGTCGCGGCCCGGGTTCGACGACGCGGCGTGGTCTCCGGTCACCGTGACGGACCTCGACACCGGACTGCTGGTCGCTCCGGACGGCCCGCCGGTCCGCTGCACCGGCGAGCGGGCGCCCGTCTCGATCACGCCGCTCGACGGCGGTCGCCTCCTGCTCGACTTCGGCCAGAACCTCGCAGGCCGGCTCCGGCTGCGGGCCGCGTCGTCGGCCCCGGGCGAGACGCTCACCCTGCGTCACGCCGAGGTGCTGCAGGAGGGCGAGCTCTACACCCGGCCGCTGCGGCAGGCGGCGTCGATCGACGAGTACATCGCGGACGGCGGCCCGATCGACTGGGAGCCGCGCTTCACCATCCACGGCTTCCGCTACGCCGAGGTCGCGGGCTGGACGGGCGACCCGCGCGACCTCGAGGTCGTCGCCCGCATCCACCACTCCGACATGACGCGCACCGGCACGTTCGAGTCGTCGAACCCCCTCGTGAACCGTCTGCACGAGAACGTGCTGTGGAGCATGCGCAGCAACTTCGTCGACATCCCGACCGACTGCCCGCAGCGCGACGAGCGTCTCGGGTGGACGGGAGACATCCAGGTCTTCACCCCGACCGCGGCCGGCCTGTTCGACGTCTCCGGATTCCTGTCGTCCTGGTTGAAGGACGTCGCCGCCGAGCAGCTGCCCGACGGGACCGTGCCCTGGTACGTCCCCGTCGTCCCGGGCGGGCCGTACTGGACCCCGATCCGCCCGGGAGCGGTCTGGGGGGACGCCGCCGTGCTCACCCCGTGGGACCTCTTCCAGCACTACGGCGACCGGCGGGTGCTGGCCGACCAGTACGACAGCGCACGGGCCTGGGTCGACCTGGTCGAGCGCGAGGCCGGCCCCTCCCGGCTGTGGGAGTCGGGCCAGCAGCTCGGAGACTGGCTCGACCCGACCGCGCCCCCGGAGGATCCGACCGTGGCGAAGACGGACAAGTACCTCGTCGCCACCGCGTACTTCGAGCACTCGGCGCGGACGCTCGGGCGGATCGCGGCCGAGCTCGGCCACGATGCGGACGCCGCGCGATACACCGCCCTGGCGGACGAGGTCCGCGCTGCATTCCGGAACAAGCATGTGCGCCCGGGAGGCTCCCTCGTCAACCACGCACAGACGGCGTACGCCCTCGCGATCGCGTTCGGCCTCTTCGACGACGAGGAGGTCCCGCTGGCCGGCGAGAGCCTGCGCGACCTCGTCGCCGAGAACGGCTACCGCATCGGGACCGGCTTCGCCGGGACGCCGCTGATCGCGGGCGCGCTCAGCGCCGCCGGCCAGACGGCCGCCGCGTACCGGCTGCTCCTGGAGCGCGAATGCCCGTCGTGGCTGTACACCGTGCTTTCGGGAGGGACGACGATCTGGGAGCGGTGGGACAGCCAGCTGCCCGACGGCACCGTCAACCCGGGCGACATGACCTCGTTCAACCACTACGCGCTCGGCTCCGTCGCCTCGTGGATGCACGACACCGTCGCGGGCGTCTCGCCGCTGGCGCCGGGCTTCCGCCGGTTCCGCGTCGCCCCGCAGCCGGGCGGCGGTCTGACCTGGGCGCGACGCACGCTCGAGACCCCGTACGGCCCGATCGCCTCCGCCTGGACGCTCTCGGACGGGGTGTTCGACCTCGTCGTGGACGTGCCGACCGGTACCACCGCCGAGATCGTCCTCCCGAGCGGCGACGCCATCGAGGCCGCGCCCGGTCGCCACCGCTTCGCCGAGCCGGCCACCGCCGTGGAACCGGTCCCCGTGCCATGACCTGGTACTACCCGCCTCATCAGCGCGAGCTCGGGATGCTGCACACCCTGGTCCGCGCCGGCTTCGCCGCCAACCGCAATGTCGACTACGCACTGAACTTCGCGAGCACCGCGCGTGCCGCGGAGTTCCGTGTCGACGGCGGGGCGCCGATCCTGGTCGAGGCGGAGGAGGGCGAGCCTCCCGCGCTGTATATGCCGCATCCTGCATCTCTGGTGGAGACCCGCGAGCCGGGCACGTCGGCCTGGATGGCGGCATCGCCGGTGAGCGGCGACGAGGAGGCTCCCCCGCACGTGGTCCTCGAGCCGCGGGTGCCGATCCCCCTGACCCTGCGTGACGGGCTCTGGGAGTCGGACCGGCCGGTCCTCGGCCGCCCGGTCCTCCGCAGCGCGGCCCGGCCGCTCGTGTCGTCGGGCGAGTCGCGGGAGGAGGCCCTCGCCGATCCGGACGCGGCCGAGACCCGCCACGATGTCGTCGCACTGGGCGACGGGCGATGGACCACGGCGCACCAGCTCGGCTTCCGCTACTTGCGGGTGGAGTCCCCGGCAGACGACGTGGCGGAGGTGACGGTCCATGCGTCGCAGCGCCCGATCGCGCGCGCCGGCTCGTTCACCTGCTCCGACGACACCCTCACCCGGATCTGGCAGGTGAGCGCCGACACGCTGCACGCCTGCATGCACGGCCTGATGATCGACGGCGTGAAGCGCGACCGGATGCCCTGGATCGGCGACCAGGCCCTGAACACCCTCTCGAACGGTTACGCGTTCGGCGACCGCGGCATCGTCACCGACGGCCTCGTCGCACTGGGCCGTCCGCGTCACGGGTACGTGAACGGCATCGCCGACTACTCGCTCTGGTGGCTGATCGGCACCGCACTCCTCGCACGCACCTTCGACGCCGCCGACTACCTCGCCGCCGAAGCCGGCCACATCCACGCCTTCACCGAACGTCTCGCCGCGGACGCCGGAGCGGACGGGCTCTTCCGTCCGCAGGCGACGGGCGACGACTTCCATCGGCTGGTGTTCATCGACTGGGGGGTCGAGACCGATCCGACACGGGATTCGACCGCCCTGCAGATCCTCTGGCTCTGGGCGCTGCGCTCCGCCGCCTCGACCCTCTCGAACGCCGGCCACGACGGCGCCGCCCGCTGGGCGGGTCTGGCCGACACCGTTCTGGCCACCCTCCGCGCGACGGCGTGGGATCGGGATGCGGGCGCGTGGCGCGAATACGCCGATCGCGGCTCCGCGCCGTCGCCGTACCCGAACCTGCTCGCCGTCCTCGCCGGCCTGAACGGCGCCGACGACGCAGGGATCCGGGCACTTCTACTCGCCACGCCGCGTGCAGGCACCCCGTTCATGACCGCGTTCCTGCTGCGCGCCCTCATCGAGCTCGGCGAGTCCGACGCGGCTCTCGAGCGCATCCGCTCGCTCTGGGGCGGCATGCTCGACAGCGGCGCCCGCAGCTTCTGGGAGGAGTTCGGCGACGACGGGCCGGCGTACGCGATGTACGGCCGCCCCTTCGGCAAGAGCCTCTGCCACGCCTGGTCGTCGGGACCGGCCGCGCTGCTGCCCGACGCCGTGCTGGGGATCCGCCCGCTGGCGGACGGCTGGTCGAGGTTCGCCGTCGCTCCCCGGCTCGGCGCACTCGCCTGGGCCGAAGCGAGGGTCCCGGCCCCGCAGGGCGACATCATCGTGGCCGCACAGGGCCGCACCGTCACCGTGGAGGTGCCCGCGGGCGCGACGCTCGTGACCGGGGGCGCAGAGCATCCCGGACCGGCCTCGGTGGGGTGGACCGTGCCCTAGCATGATCGACATGACGCGGAGCCCCTCCGCCCGGGCCGAGACCTCGGGCCCACCCAACATGCACCACGTGGCCGAACTGGCCGGGGTGTCGGTGGCGACCGTCTCGAACGTGCTCAACCATCCCGAGAAGGTGGCGGAGTCGACGCGCGCCAAGGTCGAGGGGGCCATCGACCAGCTCGGCTTCACGCTCAACCAGACCGCGCGAGCGCTCCGATCGGGCGAGGCGCACACCATCGGGCTCGTCGTCATCGACCTGACCAACTCGCTCTTCGTCGACGTCGCCCGCGGCGCGCAGAGCCGGGCGCAGTCGAGCGCCTTCAGCCTCCAGCTCGCCAGCGCCAACAACGACCTGCGGATGCAGGACGACCACCTGCAGTTCTTCGACAGCGCTCGGGCGTCCGGCATCATCCTGGCGCCGATGCAGGAGTCGGACGACCAGATCCGCCGCGTGCGTCGCCACGGCCGACCGGTCGTCGTGGTCAACTTCGACTCGCACCTCACCGACTCCTGCCGCGTGCTCATCGACAACGAGCGCGCCGGCTACGTCGCCGCCAAGCACCTCATCGACCAGGGACGCACGCGCATCGCCTTCGTCGCCGCACGCGACGACTACCAGCCCGTGCGCGATCGGCGGCGCGGCGCCCGTGCGGCGGTCGAGGAGGCGGGAGGCTCCGTCGAGCTCGTCGAGGTGCAGACCACCGACCTCGACCCGCCCGGCGGCGTCGACGCCGGCAAACGGCTGGCCGCGATGCCCGACGCGACGCGCCCCGATGCGGTCCTCGCCGTGACCGACCTGCTCGCGATGTCCATCATCAACGAGCTCACGAACACGGGCGTCCGCGTCCCGGAGGACGTCGCGGTCATGGGCTGCGACCACAACTCGGCGGCGTGGGGCGGGGCCATCCCGTTGAGCTCGGTCGCCATGCAGGGCGAGGAGATGGGGCGTGCCGCCGTCGACCTCCTGCTCGGCGAGCTGCGGGACGGCCAGGAGGGGCACGTGCACCGCCGCGTGCTGCTGCAGCCGCACCTCGTGGTGCGGGAGTCGACCGTCGGCCGCGACCGCGTCGCCTCCGCGGCGGCCACCTGACCCGATCCGTCCCACGCGCCGCTGCCCCGGCGGGCGGGGGCGATACGATTGCTGATCGATCCGCCGGACGGGGGAAGGAGCACCGATGGCCGCAGCCAAGCGCCCGAGCGTGAAGGACGTCGCCGCGCTGGCCGGCGTGGCCGTCGGCACGGTCTCCAACGTGCTCAACCGGCCCGACATCGTCGCCGAGCCCACCCGTCGCGCCGTCGAGGACGCGATCGCGACCCTCGGCTTCACCCGCAACGAGTCGGCCCGTCAGCTGCGCGCCGGGGCGAGCCGCAGCATCGCGATGGTCGTCATGGATGTCGCCAACCCCTTCTTCACCGACCTCTACGTGGGCGCCGAGAGCTTCGCCCTCGAGCGCGGCTACTCCATCCAGCTCGGCAACAGCGGCAACAGCGGCGACCGGGAGCAGCAGCAGCTCGCGGCATTCGAGCAGCAGCGCGTGCGCGGGGTGCTGCTCGCCCCCATCGCGGGCGCCGAGTCCGTCGTCGAGCGATTGCGCGAGCACGGCATCCCGACCGTCCTGGTCGACCGCGTCGCCTCCGACCTCGAAGCCTGCTCGGTCGCGGTGGACGACGTCGAGGGCGGCAGGCTCGCCGTCGGCCATCTGATCGCGGAGGGCCACCGCCGCATCGCGTTCGTCGGCGGCCCGGCCGATCTGCAGCAGATCCGGGATCGCGTGGAGGGCGCCCGCCGGGCGGTCGCCGAAGCGGAGGGCACAGCGGAGGGCGCTGGATCCGGCCCGGTCGAGCTCGTCATCGTGCCGGTCGAGCGCCTCGACGCCGGAGACGGCCGCGACGCCGCCGGGCGGATCGTCGCCCAGCCCGTCGGCGAGCGCCCCACCGCCGTCTTCGCCGCCAACGACCTCCTGTCGCTCGGCCTGCTGCAGGGCTTCGTCGCCGGCGGCCTGCGCGTGCCGGAGGACATCGCGCTCATCGGCTACGACGACATCGACTTCGCCGCCACCGCCGCGGTGCCCCTCTCGGCGGTGCGGCAGCCGCGCCGAGAGATCGGGTACGCCGCAGGGGAGCTGCTCTTCCGCGAGATCGAGGACATGGAGGCCGGCGCGCCGCACGTGCACCAGCACGTGCGGTTCGTGCCCGAGCTCGTGGTGCGCCGCTCCTCCTCCGCCGAGGCCCCTGCCGCGTAGCCGAGGCATATCACAAAAGAGCCGACATCGGAGGTATTGTGATAGATGGTGATACTGGCAGGGAGGTGCGGCGGTGGCGGATCTGACATCGTCGGAGGTGGCGCGGCGCATCGCGGTCGGTGAGCGGTATGTGCGCGAGCTGCTGACCGAGCGGATCCTCTCGGGGCGCCGCCTGCCCTCCGGCGAGTGGCTGATCGACAGCGACTCCGTCGCGCGGTTCGAGGTGAGTCGACGGCCGGCCGGCCGTGCACTGAGTCCCGGGGCGGCGTGGGCGGTCGTGTTCGAGCTGTCCGGCGTGCGGCCGCCGACACCACTGCCGAGCGCGACGTATGCGCGAGTGCGGCAGCGGATCCGGGCCTCCTCGGCGCTGACGCTGTCACTGGTGGTCGCCGGGCGCACCAAGCGGCACCAGTACCGTTCGGCGAATTCGGCGCTGGCGCAGGCCGGCCTGATCGCGACCGCACGCGCCGCGTCCGGGGCCATCGACAGCGGACTCCTGTCGGATGACCGGCGTGTGGCTGGATACGTTCCGATCGGGGTGAGCGTGGAGGACTACGCGCGATCGCACTTCATGGTGCCCGACCCGGCTGGTCCGGACACCCTCTACGAGAACACCGCGCCGGGTGGACTCACGGCGGTGCTGCCCGGCGTCGTGGCTGCCGACCTCTCCGTTTCGACGGACCAGCGCGAGCGCGGTTCCGGCTTGCGGGTCCTGGACGAACTGAGGGACGCATGGCTGCAGGCACACACACGCTGAATCTCGGCGATGACGAGCTGCTTCCGGCGTGGAAGTCCGTCATCGAGCTCTCCGGCGCCATGGAGACCAGCGAGCTGACGATCATCGGCGGCCTGATGGTCTACCTGCACGCGAGCAGGGGCGGCGTCGCGATGCCGCGTTCGACCGACGACGCGGATTTCCTCGTGGATGCGCTCGTCAACAACGCGGGCCTGATCGCGTTCGCGGCCGCGGCACGCACACTCGACTTCGAGCTGAAGGTCAACGGGCGCCATGCGTACCGCTTCGTTCACGCCGATGGGCGGAAGCTCGACGTGATGGTGCCCGATCACCTGCCCGAGCGGATCCGGCCCCGGCTCTCTCGACTGCCGGCCCTCGAGGCAGCCGCCGGACAGCAGGCGATCGACCGCCGCGATCTCTACGAGCTCGGCTTCTCTTCGGGCCGCAGGGTCGTCATCGGCGTTCCCGATGAGCTCGGCGCACTCGTGGCGAAGGGCGCCGCGTTCCTCATCGATCAGCGCGACCCGGAACGGCACGTGCAGGATGCCGCAACCATCCTCGCGTCGATCACCGACGCCTCGGTCCTCGACTACGGCCGATCGACGAGATCGGATCGACAACGCCTCCGCGTGCTCGGCACGCAGCTGAGCGACTCCGCGTCTCGGCACTGGGTCGGACTTCAACCCGACGATCGCAGCCGCGGCCTCCTGAACCTCGCGCTCGTTCTGAGAGCGATGCGCGCCGACTAGCCGCAGTTCCCCGACGCGTTTCGGCGGGCGGTCAGGGGCCGCTTGTGCGTCTGTGAACTCCACGCTAGTCTTGAATCGTTTCAGAGCCGCATGACGAAGGAGTCCCCGTGTCCGAATCCCGCCGCGTCTGCTTCACCATGCGGCTGAAGCCGGAGCGCATCGACGACTATCTCGCCGCCCACACCACCGTCTGGCCCGAGATGCTCGACGCCCTCCGCGAGACCGGCTGGCACGACTACTCGCTCTTTGTCGACGCGGCGAACGGGCTCGTCGTCGGCTACCTCGAGACCGACGACTTCGAGGCCGCGACCGCCGGGATGAACGCCCGCGAGGTCAACGACCGCTGGCAGGCCGGGATGGCCGAGTTCTTCGCCGAGGAGACCGCGCCCGACAGCACGATGAACCGGCTGACCGAGTACTTCCACCTCGACTGAGGCGACCGCCTCCCTCCGACACCGATCCGTCCGACAGAAAGCGATATCCATGACCCTCACCGACGACATCCGCTCGCAGCTCGCGCTGCAGGCGATCGAGCTGCCGAGCTGGGCGTTCGGCAACTCGGGCACCCGCTTCAAGGTGTTCAGCACCGCCGGCACCGCGCGCGACCCGTTCGAGAAGATCTCCGACGCCGCCCAGGTGCACAAGCACACCGGCCTGGCGCCCTCGGTCGCGCTGCACATCCCGTGGGACAAGGTCGACTCGTACGCCGACCTGCGCAAGCACGCCCAGGACAACGGCGTCGAGCTCGGCACCGTGAACTCGAACACGTTCCAGGACGACGACTACAAGTTCGGCTCGGTGACCCACCACGACGACCGGATCCGCCAGAAGGCCATCGACCACCACTTCGAGTGCATCGACGTGATGAACGAGACCGGCTCGCGCGACCTGAAGATCTGGCTCGCCGACGGCACCAACTACCCCGGCCAGGACTCGCTGCGCGCCCGCCAGGACCGCCTGGCCGACAGCCTGCAGAAGATCTACGAGCGCATCGGCGACGACCAGCGCCTCGTGCTCGAGTACAAGTTCTTCGAGCCGGCTTTCTACCACACCGATGTTCCGGACTGGGGCACCAGCTTCGCCCAGACCTCCGCCCTCGGCGAGCGGGCGCTCGTCTGCCTCGACACCGGCCACCACGCGCCGGGCACGAACATCGAGTTCATCGTCATGCAGCTCCTGCGCCTCGGAAAGCTCGGCTCGTTCGACTTCAACAGCCGCTTCTACGCCGACGACGACCTGATCGTGGGCGCGGCCGACCCGTTCCAGCTGTTCCGCATCGTGTTCGAGGTGATCCAGGGCGGCGGCTACGCCAACCCGGACGTCGCTTTCATGCTCGACCAGTGCCACAACCTCGAGGCGAAGATCCCGGGCCAGATCCGTTCGGTGCTCAACGTGCAGGAGGCCACGGCCAAGGCCCTCCTGGTCGACACCGAGGCCCTCGCCGCCGCTCAGCGCGCGAACGACGTGCTCGCCGCCAACACGGTGTTCATGGACGCCTTCAACACCGACGTGCGCGCCGACCTCGCCGCCTGGCGCGAGACGCGCGGCCTCCCGGCCGACCCGATGGCCGCCTACAAGGCGTCGGGCTACCAGGAGGCGATCGAGGCCGAGCGCGTCGGCGGCACCCAGGCGAGCTGGGGAGCCTGACCTCCGTGACCGACATCGTCATCCGGGACTCCGTGGCCGAGGGGCCGCACGGCGCCATCCCGATCCGGGTGTACACCCCGGCCGAGGGCGGCACGCGCCCCGGCTTCGTGTGGAACCACGGCGGCGGGTTCGTCGGCGGCGACCTCGACATGCCCGAGGCCGACTGGGTCTCCCGGTCGCTCGCGGAGCGGGGCTTCGTCGTGGTGTCGGTCTTCTACCGTCTGGCCGTCGACGGCGTGCACTTCCCGGTGCCGTCGGACGACGTCGTCGCCGCCTTCCGCTGGGTCGCCGCCCACGCCGCCGAGCTGGGCATCGATCCCGGCCGGCTGACGATCGGCGGCGCCTCGGCGGGAGGCGACCTCACAGCGGGTGCGCTGCTGCGGCTGCGCGACGAGGGCGGTCCGCTCCCGGCACGCGCGCTGCTCGCCTACCCGATCGTGCATCCCGAGCTGCCGCCGTTCTCGGCCGAGCTGGAGGCCGCGGTCGCGCTGCACGAGCCGGACGACCCGCGTTTCGAGCGCGACGCCGTCCGCGAGATGAACCTGAACTTCGCCGGCGACGAGGCCACGATGGCGGATCCGTACGCCTTCCCTGGCCTCGCGGACCCGACGGGCCTGCCGCCGGTCTTCGTCCTCAACTCCGAGGTGGACACCCTCCGCGCGTCGGGTGAGGCGTTTGCCGCCTCCCTCGCCGCACACGGGGTCACCGTGCTCTCGCTGTTCGAGCCCGGCAGCAGGCACGGCCACCTCAACCGTCCCGATGAGGCGGCCGCGCGCCGCAGCATCGAACGCATCACCGCGTGGCTCTCCACCCCCGCGCTCCCCTGAACCCCGACCACCTCCCTCCTCGCTAAGGAATCACGCATCATGACGAACGAGACCGTCGCGGCGCTCATCGCCCGCTCGAACCGCCTCGGCGCCGACCCGAAGAACACGAACTATGCGGGCGGCAACACGTCCGCGAAGGGCGTCGAGACCGATCCCGTGACCGGTGAGCCGGTCGAGCTGCTCTGGGTGAAGGGCTCGGGAGGCGACCTCGGCACCCTCACCGAGTCCGGCCTGGCCGTGCTGCGCCTGGACCGCCTGCGCGCCCTCCAGGGCGTCTACCCCGGCCTCGACCGCGAGGATGAGATGGTCGCCGCGTTCGACTACACGCTGCACGGCAAGGGAGGCGCGGCCCCCTCCATCGACACCGCGATGCACGGACTGGTGGATGCGGCCCACGTCGACCACCTGCACCCCGACTCCGGCATCGCCATCGCGACCGCCGCCGACGGCGAGGAGCTGACGAAGACGATCTTCGGCGGCAAGGTCGTCTGGGTGCCCTGGCGCCGTCCGGGCTTCCAACTGGGCCTGGACATCGCCGCGATCAAGGCCGCGAACCCGCAGGCCATCGGCACGATCCTCGGCGGCCACGGCATCACCGCGTGGGGCGACACCAGCGACGACGCCGAGGCCAACTCGCTCTGGATCATCGAGACCGCGGCCGACTACATCGCCGCCAACGGCCGCCCCCAGCCCTTCGGAACCGCGTTGGCCGGTTACGGGGCCCTTCCCGAGGCGGAGCGCCGGGCGAAGGCCGCAGCCCTCGCGCCGCACCTGCGTGCCATCGCCTCCACGGACCGCGTGCAGGTCGGGCACTTCACCGACTCCGACGTCGTGCTCGACTTCCTGGCCTCCAGCGAGCACCCGCGGCTCGCCGCGCTCGGCACCTCCTGCCCGGACCACTTCCTGCGCACCAAGGTGAAGCCGTTGGTCCTCGACCTCCCGGCCACCGCCTCCGTCGAGGAGTCGGTCGCCCGTCTCGAGGAGCTGCACGAGCAGTACCGCACCGACTACCAGGCCTACTACGACCGTCACGCCACCCCCGACTCCCCCGCGATCCGCGGCGCGGACCCGGCGATCGTGCTCATCCCGGGCGTCGGGATGTTCTCCTACGGCACGAACAAGCAGACGGCACGGGTCGCCGGCGAGTTCTACGTCAACGCGATCAACGTGATGCGCGGCGCCGAGGCCCTCTCGACCTACGCGCCGATCGACGAGTCCGAGAAGTTCGCCATCGAGTACTGGGCGCTGGAGGAGGCCAAGCTGGCCCGCCTGCCCAAGCCCAAGCCCCTCGCCGGCCGCATCGCACTGGTCACCGGCGCCGCCTCCGGCATCGGCAAGGCCATCGCCACGCGTCTCGCCGGCGAGGGCGCGTGCGTCGTCATCGCCGACCTCGACCTCGAGAAGGCCCAGGCCGCCGCCGCCGAGATCGGAAACACGGACGTCGCCATCGGCGTGGTCGCGAACGTGACCGACGAGGACGCCGTGCAGGCCTCCATCGACGCCGCCCTGCTCGCCTTCGGCGGCATCGACCTCGTCGTCAACAACGCCGGCCTCTCCATCTCCAAGCCGCTGCTGGAGACCACGACCGCCGACTGGGACCTCCAGCACAACGTCATGGCCAAGGGGTCGTTCCTCGTCTCGCGCGCCGCGGCGAAGGCGCTGATCGACCAGAAGCTCGGCGGCGACATCGTCTACATCTCCTCGAAGAACTCGATCTTCGCCGGCCCGAACAACATCGCGTACTCCGCGACCAAGGCCGACCAGGCCCACCAGGTGCGCCTCCTCGCCGCCGAGCTCGGCGAGTACGGCATCCGCGTCAACGGCATCAACCCCGACGGCGTCGTGCGCGGCTCCGGCATCTTCGCCGGCGGCTGGGGTGCCAAGCGCGCCGCCGTCTACGGCGTGCCCGAGGAGGAGCTGGGCCAGTACTACGCCCAGCGCACCCTGCTCAAACGCGAGGTGCTGCCGGAGCACGTCGCCAACGCGGTGTTCGTGCTCTGCACCAGCGACCTCGACCACACGACGGGCCTCCACATCCCCGTGGACGCGGGCGTCGCGGCGGCCTTCCTGCGATGAGCGCCGCCTCGCGCACGGGCGCCGTCGCGGCCGTCGACCTGGGGGCCACCAGCGGGCGTGTCATGCACGCCCGCGTGGGCGCGGACACCCTGGAGCTGACGGAGGCCGCCCGCTTCCTCAACACGCCCGTGCGGCTGTGGGAGGGCGATCGGTCCGCGTTGCACTGGAACCTCGCCGGCCTGTTCACCAGCATCCTGGACGGACTCGGCGCGGTCGCGCGCACGGAGCCCGGTCTGGCGAGCATCGCAGTCGACTCGTGGGCGGTCGACTACGGTCTGCTGCGCAGCGGGCGACTGCTCGGCGAGCCGTACCACTACCGCGACGAGCGGTCCGCCCTCGGCGTGGAGCTCGTGCACGCGGCCATCGCCCCGGACGAGCTGTATCGGGAGGGCGGGCTGCAGTTCCTGCCCTTCAACTCCCTGTACCAGCTGGCGTCCGACCGCGCGGCCGGCAACCTGGACGACGCCGACCGCTTCCTCCTGGTGCCCGACCTGGCGACCTACTGGCTCACCGGGCACGAGCTCGCCGAGCGCACCAACGCCTCGACCACCGGCCTGCTCACGGCGGACGGCGCGTGGAACGACGCCCTCATCGAGCGCCTCGGACTGCCGCGCGGCCTGTTCGCGCCGCTGCTCGACGCCGGGACCGCCGTCGGCCCGCTGCTGCCGTCGCTCACCGCCGACCTCCCCTTCGCCGGCTCGGGGCCCACCGTCACCACGGTCGGCTCGCACGACACCGCCTCCGCGGTCGTCGCCGTGCCGATGGACGCCTCCCGCGCCGCCTACATCTCCTGCGGCACCTGGGGTCTCGTCGGGGTGGAGCTGGAGCACCGCGTCGTCAGCGACGAGGGCCGCGCGGCCAACTTCACCAACGAGGGCGGGGTGGACGGCCGCATCCGCTACCTGCACAACGTCATGGGCCTCTGGCTGCTCAGCGAGTCGCTGCGGGAGTGGCAGCGGCGCGGCCTGCACGTCACGCTCGAGTCCCTGCTCGCCGAGGCCGCGGGCCTGCCGCGTCCCACCGACCTGTTCGACGCCGACGACCCGCGCTTCCTGGCGCCCGGCGACCTCCCGAGCCGCATCGGCGACTGGTTCGCCGAGCACGACCGCCGCGCGCCCGCGAGTCCGGCCGGAATGGTCCGGGTGATCATCGAGAGCCTCGCGGAGGCGTTCGCGCGTTCGGTGCGGCGCGCGTCTGAGCTCTCCGGCGTGCCGGTCGAGACGATTCACATCGTCGGCGGCGGCGCCCGCAACGCTCTGCTCTGCCAGGCCACCGCCGACCGTGCCGGCGTCCCCGTGCTCGCGGGCCCGGTGGAGGCGACGGCCCTGGGCAACGCCCTCATCCAGGGGCGGGCCGCCGGGCTGCTGGGCGGCGACCTCGAGACGCTGCGGGCGCTGGTCGCGCGCCACTTCGCACCGGTGCGGTACGAGCCCGCGCTGCGGGCGGCGGGGTGAGCGCGGCCTCCGCACCCTCCGCTTCGTCCTGCACCGCCGGCCGCACCGCATCCCCCAAGATGGACGGATGACCCTCGACGACCTCGTGCACCGTGCCCTCGCCCTCGCCCCGGAGGGCACGCGGGCCGTGCTCGGGGTCGCGGGGAGCCCGGGGTCGGGCAAGACCACGCTCGCCCGCGCCGTCACCGAACGGGTCAACACGTTGGCGGGCGACGGGATCGCCGTGCACGTCCCGATGGACGGGTTCCACCTCGCGAACGCCTCCCTCGACACGCTCGGCCGGCGGGACCGCAAGGGGGCGATCGACACCTTCGACGCCCGGGGATACGTCGCCCTGCTGCAACGACTCGCGACCGAGCAGGGTCACGCCGTGTACGCCCCGGCGTTCGAACGGGCGGTGGATGAGCCGGTCGCCGGATCCATCGCGATCGGCCCCGAGACCCGTCTCGTCGTGACGGAGGGCAACTACCTCCTCGTGGACGCCGAGCCGTGGGCGCGCATCCCGTCGCTCCTCGCCGAGAGCTGGTTCGTGGCGACCCCCGCGGCCGAACGGGAGGCGCGGCTGGTCGATCGGCACACCCGCCACGGCCGCACCCCGGAGGCGGCGCTCGCCTGGGCGCGCGATGTCGACGGCGCGAACGCCGACGTCATCGAACCGACCCGCGGGCGGGCGACGCTCGTGGTGGACGGAATGCTCCCAGGGATCGGCGCTTAGGCTGGCGGGATGACCGACACGTTCGACAAGGTGACCATGTTCGGCGCGGACTGGTGCCGCGACTGCATCCGCTCCAAGGCTCTGCTCGACCGGCTGGGCGCCGACTACGAGTACATCGACCTCGTGGCCCGCCCCGAGGAGGCCGACCGCGCCCAAGCCATCAGCGGCCGCACGAACATCCCCGTCGTGGTCTTCCCCGACGGACGCCACTTCACCGAGCCCTCCGACCAGGAGCTCGAGGCGGCGCTGGCGCAGTAGCGCCCGGACTCACTCCGAAGCGGCCAGCACGCGCAGCCGCTCCAGCACCCGGCGCACGCGCTCGGCCAGCGGGCCGGGCGCGTCGTCGCCGATCCATGCCGCGAACGCGACCTTGAAGGCGGCCACCGCCGTCTCGGCCGCGATCGACGCCTCCGGTTCCGCCACCCCGCGCTCGCGCAGCGCGGCCGCGACGGCCTCCCCGAGCTGGGCGAGCTTCAACAGCTCCCGCTCCTGCAGGCTCGCGTTCGCCGCGATCGCCGCCGCCCGCCGCCCCGCGTACTCGCGGCGGTCGTCCAGCAGGGCCGTGCCGTCGGCGAGCGCCTCCCCTGCCGCCTCCAGTGCCGGGAGGGACGGGTCGGCCGAGGCGAGCACCGCGAGCACGTCGTGCTCCATCTGCCCGGTCGCGTCGAAGAGCACTTCGCGCTTGTCGGTGAAGTAGCGGAAGAAGGTGCGTTCCGTCACGCCGGCGCGCTCGGCGATGTCGGCGACGGTCGTCTGCTCGAAGCCGGGGTCGAGGTACAGCTCGAGCGCGGCGAGGCGCATGCGCCCCTGCGCGTCCGGCTCCCAGCGTCCCATGCTCACAGTCTAGTGATGACAGACCCTGACATCGGTGCTACTGTCGATGTCAGTCACTGACATGACCTGAAAGGGATGATCCCATGCGCGTATTCGTCACCGGAGCCTCCGGCTGGATCGGCTCGGCCGCCGTACCCGAACTCCTCGCCGCCGGACACGAGGTGGTCGGCCTCGCCCGGTCGGACGCCTCGGCCGCGGCCCTCCGCGACGCCGGCGCCGAGGTGCGCACCGGCAGCCTCGACGACCTCGACAGCCTCCGCGCCGGCGCCGCCGACGCGGACGCCGTCGTCCACCTGGCCTTCAAGCACGACTTCTCGGACTACCAGGGCGCCGGCCGCACAGAGCGCGCCGCCGTCGAGACGATGCTCGACACGCTCGCCGGCACCGACAGCCCGTTCCTGCTCGCCTCCGGCATCGCGATGCTCGCTCCGGGACGCGTGGCCACCGAGACGGACGCCGCGCACTCCTCCGACCCGGAGTCGCCGCGCGGAGGAGCCGAGGGCTTCGCGCTCGCGTCGGCGGCCCGTGGCATCCGTCCGGTCGCCCTGCGCTTCGCCCCGACCGTGCACGGCGTCGGCGACCACGGCTTCAGCGCGGTCCTCGCCGGCATCGCCCGCGAGAAGGGTGTCGCCGGCTACGTCGGCGACGGCGCGAACCGCTGGCCCGCCGTCCACCGCTCCGACGCCGGGCGCCTCATCGCCCGCGCACTCGACGCGGCTCCGGAGGGCGGAGGCGTCGTGCACGCCGTCGGCGAGGAGGGCCTCCCGGCCCGCGAGATCGCCGAAGCGTTCGGACGCGCGCTCGGCGTCCCGACGGCCTCCATCGCCCCCGAGGACGCGGCGGCCCACTTCGGCTGGATCGGCATGTTCTTCGGCGCCGACATCCCCGCCTCCAGCGCCCTCACCCAGGAGCGCTACGGCTGGACCCCGACCGGCCCGACCCTCTTCGAGGACATCGCGGCGGGCGCATACCCGGGCGCCTGACCCGGCAACGGCCCGGCCCCGCCACTCCGGGCGCGCCTCTCCGGTCGCGGGCAACGGAGGAGTTCAGTCCGCCCTCGCGCCCTGAACTCCTCCGTTGCCGGTCACGACGCGGTGTGTCGCGACGCATCCCCTCCGCTGCCGACCAGCCGATCCGGCGCCCCGTGCCCCGGGCACACCAGCCGGGGCCGGGAGGCCGCGATCGCGGCGAGCGTCGCGTCGGCCTGAGTGCGGTCGCTGATCAGGAATCCCGGAAAGTGCACGAGCTCTCCGTGGGAGATCCGTGCGGCGTCGCCGATGAGCGAGACGCCGCGCCAGCGCACGAGATGGTGACCGGGCGTGTGTCCCGGCGCGGGGACGGCCACGACGCCCGCGGCGATCTCCACCTCGGCATGACCAGGCAGCTCGTGCAGACCGGCAGGGACCTCGGGACGCCCGAGCCAGCCGAGACGCTGCATCGTGCGCCGCGTGCGCGTCGGCGGCTCCTGCTCTCCGCGCAGGATGCGCGCATCGGCCGCTCCGATCCACACCCGCGCCCCGGACGCCCGCTGCACGGCGGCCGCGGCTCCGGCGTGGTCGGGGTCGTAGTGGGTGAGCACCACATCCGTCACCGGTGGGATGCGGGCGGCGGCGAGCTCGGCGACCAGCGCCCGCGCCCCGGACGCGAGACCGGTATCGACCAGCACCGAGCGACCGCCCTCCTCGATGAGGTACGCGTTGCCGGCCCGAGCGCTCTCGAGACGGAACAGACCGTCGATCAGCTGCTTCATAAGGGGATGCTATCCCCGCGCCCGGATTGACAACCTCCATCGAACAATCCCATTTGCACCCCCTGTTGGACTTCCCGCGCGCGGAGGCGGAAGCTGACGACATGGAGTACACCCAGCTCGGCCGGTCCGGCCTGAAAGTATCCCGCCTCGTCCTCGGAACGATGAACTTCGGCCCGCAGACGTCGTCGGAAGACGCCCACACGATCATGGATGCCGCCCACGAGGCCGGCATCAACTACTTCGACACCGCGAACGTCTACGGGCAGCACGTGGGCAAGGGGGCCACCGAGTCGATCCTCGGCGACTGGTTCACCCTCGGCGGCGGCCGCCGCGAGCGCACCGTGCTCGCGACGAAGCTCTACGGCGAGATGGGCGACTGGCCCAACGAGGGCCGCCTGTCGGCGCTCAACATCCGGCGCGCCCTCGACGCGAGCCTGAAGCGGCTCCAGACCGACCACATCGACATCTACCAGTTCCACCACGTCGACCGGAACACGCCGTGGGACGAGATCTGGCAGGCGATCGAGACCGCCGTCGCGCAGGGCAAGATCCTCTACACCGGCTCGAGCAACTTCGCCGGCTGGCACCTGGCGACCGCACAGGCCGAGGCCCGCAAGCGCAACCTCCTGGGACTGGTCAGCGAGCAGTCGATCTACAACCTCCTCACCCGCCAGGTGGAGCTGGAGGTACTGCCGGCCGCACAGGCGAACGGCATCGGGGTGATCGCCTGGTCGCCCCTCCACGGCGGACTGCTCGGCGGCGTGCTGCGCAAGCAGAACGAGGGCAAGCGACGGCTGGAGGGCCGCGCGGCCGACACGCTCGCGAAGCACCGCGACGCGATCGAGGCCTACGAGGCGTTCGCCGACGAGCTCGGACAGGAGCCCGGCGACATCGCCCTGGCGTGGCTGCTGAGCCGGCCCGGCGTCACCGGCCCGATCATCGGCCCGCGGACGCTCGACCAGTTGAACGCCGGCCTGCGTGCGCTGCACGTGGAGCTGGACGACGCGGCCCTGGCGCGTCTCGACGAGATCTTCCCGGGGCACAAGACCGCCCCCGAGGACTACGCCTGGTGAGCGCCCCGCGCACGACGACCACGACAACCACCCAGAGAGGAACAGAGTGAAGACACGCAGGATCGCCGACGTCGAGGTGAGCGCGATCGGCCTGGGCGGCATGCCCATGTCGATCGAGGGCCGCCCGGACCGCGAACGCTCGATCCGCACGGTGCACGCCGCGCTCGACGCCGGCGTCACATTCATCGACACCGCCGACGCCTACCACCTGCACGCGGACGAGGTCGGCCACAACGAGGAGCTCATCGCCGAAGCGCTGCGCTCGTGGAGCGGTGACGCCTCCACGGTGCTCGTCGCGACGAAGGGCGGTCACCTGCGGCCGGGCGACGGACGCTGGACGCTGAACGGCCGTCCCGAGTACATCAAGGAGGCCGCCAAGGCGTCGCTCGCGCGGCTCGGCGGCGACGCGATCGGGCTCTACCAGTTCCACCGCCCCGACCCCGAGGTGCCGTACGCCGACTCCGTGGGCGCCGTGCGCGACCTGCTCGACGAGGGGGTGATCCGCCTCGCGGGCATCTCGAACGCGAACCCGGAGCAGATCCGTCTCGCGCAGGACATCCTGGGCGGCAGGCTCGCGTCGGTGCAGAACCAGTTCTCGCCCGCGTTCCGCTCGAGCGCGCCCGAGCTGGAGCTGACCGGCGAGCTCGGCATCGCGTTCCTCCCGTGGAGCCCGCTCGGCGGCATCACCAGCGCCGCCGACCTCGGCTCCCGGTTCGAGCCGTTCAAGGACGTCGCGGATGCGCGCGGGATCAGCCCGCAGGTCGTCGCCCTCGCGTGGCACCTGGCGCAGGGCCCGCACGTCATCCCGATCCCGGGCTCCTCGCGTCCCGAGACGATCCGCGACTCCGTCACGGCCGTCGACGTGATCCTCACCTCCGACGAGCTCGCGCGTCTTAACGCCGCCTGACCCGCCGCCGAGAGGGCGAACCATTCGCCCTCTCGGCGAAAAAGCGTGCACTTCTTGCCGCCTCGGTGGCGGTCAGGAGGCGATGGTCGCGGTGAGGTCGGCGAGCTCGGCCTCGCGGTCGGCGCGGTCGCGCGGGGCGCCGGGGATGCCGGGGCGCTGCTGCCACGGCATCGGGCCGTCCGCGCGGCGGTACTCGACCCCCACGGCGTCGAGCCGCTCGAGGTGGGCGTCGAGCCGGGGCGCGAACGCGTCCCACGACCGCTCCCCCGCGGCATCGGCGGTCCACAGCGCCTCGGCCAGCGCCGCCAGCCGCGGGAACGCGAAGTAGTCGAGGCCGCGCGGCTGGTCGATGTACTCGGTCCACAGGTTGGCCTGGGCGCCCAGCACGTGCCTCCGCTGCTGTGGCGTCAGCCCGGACGGCACCGGGTCGAGCTCGTACACGTCGCGCACCGTCGTGACCGTGACCAGCGGGATGGGCTCCTCCGGCGACTCCGACTGCCGGTAGTTGAAGTACAGGACGCGGTCGGGGCAGAACACCACGTCGTGCCCGTGGCGCGCGGCAGCGACGGCACCCGTCTCCCCGCGCCAGCTGGCGACGGTCGCCCCCGGCGCGAGTCCGCCCTCGAGTATCTCGTCCCAGCCGTACGACCGGCGGCCCCGGGCGGTGAGGTGCTCGTCGATCCGGCGGACGAACCAGCTCTGGCCCTCCTCCTCCGACGCCGCACCGATCTCGCGCAGCCGCTCCTGGGTGCGCGGGTCGGCACGCCACTGGTCCTTGCGGCACTCGTCGCCGCCGATGCCGATGTACACCGAGGGGAACACGTCGACGACCTCGTCGAGCACGTTCCGGAAGAACTCGACCGTCGACTCCTCGAGGTTGAGCACGTTGCGGCTGATCCCGTAGCGGGTCCAGACCTCGCGCGGCTCGTCGCCTCCGGCCACTCCGAGCTCGGGATACGCAGCGATCGCCGCCTGGACGTGCCCGGGCGACTCGATCTCGGGGATCACCGCGATGCCGCGGGCGGCGGCGTAGGCCACGATCTCGCGCAGGTCGTCCTGCGTGTAGAAGCCGCCGTGCGGGCGTCCGTCGGCCGGGGCGTCGGGCCCGAAGCCGACCTGCGACTCCCGTCGCCACGCACCGACCTCGGTGAGGCGCGGATAGCGGTGGATCTCCATCCGCCAGCCCTGGTCGTCGGTGAGGTGCAGGTGCAGCACGTTCATCCGGTGCATCGCGAGCAGGTCGACGAAGCGCAGGATGTCGTGCTTCGGCAGGAAGTGCCGGGCCACGTCGAGCATCATTCCGCGCCAGCGGAACGCCGGGCGGTCCTCGATCAGGCACGCGGGGGCCGCCCAGCGGATGTCGTCGAGCGCTCCGCGCCGATACACCGCGGAGGGCAGCAGCTGAAGGAACGTCTGCGCTCCGTGGGCGAGCCCGGCGGCCGAGCCGGCCCGGATGCCGACGCCCGACGACTTCACGTCGAGCCGGTACTCCTCCTCCGCGAGGGCGGGATCGGCGGCGAGGGTGATCGCGCCGACGCCCTCGCCGCCCGTCTGGTCGGCCAGCGGCAGCCCTGTCGCCGCCGCGAGCTGCGCCCGGAGCCACGCCGCGATCGGCGCGCCCGCCTCGTCGGCGACGACGCACGTGCCGGTGCCGAGCACGAAGTCGCCCGGGTGCTCCTCCACGCTCGCAGGGCACGGGAGCAGCCGGTCGACGAGAGCCCCGCTCATCGCTCGGCGCGCTCGGGACGCGCGGGACGCTGACTGCGCACCGCCTCGTACGTGAGCCGCAGGGACTCGGTCATCCGGTCGTGCATCTGCTGGGCCACGCGCACGAAGAGGAAGTCGACGAGGGCGAGCTGGGCGATGCGGCTCGACATCGCGCCCGAGCGGTAGAGGCTCTCGCGCGCCTGCGTCGTCAGCACGTGATCGCTGACGCGCCCGATGCTGGAGTCGGGGAAGTTCGTGACGGCGACCGTGGTCGCGCCCGCCGCGTGCGCGACCGAGAGCGCGTGACTCGTCTCGATGGTCTCGCCCGAGTGGGAGAACCCGATGGCGACGTTGCCGGGCTTCTGCAGCGCGGCCGACGCCAGCGCGAGGTGCGAGTCGACCGAGCAGAACGCCGTCAGCCCGATGCGGGAGAGCTTCTGCTGGAGGTCCTGGGCGGTGAGGCTGCTGGAGCCGACGCCGTAGAGGTCGATGCGCTCGGCGGCGACGATGGCGGAGACGACGCGGTCGAGGGCCTCGAGGTCGAGCTCGCGGGCGGTCTGCTCGACGGCGAGGGCGTCCTGGTAGGCGATCTTGGCGACCACCTCCTGCACGCTGTCGGTCGGGTCGACCTCACTCTCGGTGAGCGCGAACCGCTCGCGCGCGGCCTGCTCCCGGCTGGTCGCGGCGGCGACGGCGAGCCGGAACTCCCGATAGCCGGTGAACCCGATGCTCTGGCAGAACCGGGCGATGGTCGCCTGGGAGGCGTCGCACACGGCGGCGAGCTCCGAGATCGTCAGGTCGACGACGTGCTCGGGATGCTCGATCACCACCTGGGCGATGCGCGCCTCCGTCGCACTCAGCCGCGGCACCGCCTGGCGGACCGCGGAGAGGACGTCAGCCACCATGCTCGACCCGCGCGGTCTCGGAGAGGGCGTCGCGCAGCCGCCCGCCGTGCTCGGCGAGGAGCCGCACGGCGGCATCCGCGTCGAGGGTCGTCTCGCTCATCAGGATCGCCGCCTTAATCCACCCACCGGTCGCGTCGAGCACCTCCGCTGCCTGCTGCGCGTCGGTGCCCGTCGCCAGCATAACGGTCCGCTCGGACCGGGCGCGCAGCTTGGCGTTGGTGGCCCGGAGGTCGACCATCAGGTTGCCGTAGACCTTGCCGAGCCGCACCATCGCGCCGGTGCTGATCATGTTGAGGACGAGCTTCTGCGCGGTGCCCGCCTTGAGCCGGGTCGAGCCGGTGAGGATCTCGGGTCCGACGACGACCTCGATGCCGACCTCGGCGTCCCGGCCGAGCGGGGAGCCCGGGTTGCAGGCGAGTCCGACCGTGAACGCGCCCGCGCGACGGGCCTGGTCGATCGCACCGAGGACGAACGGCGTGCGTCCCGATGCCGAGATGCCGACGAGGGCGTCGAGCGGGCCGATGGTGATCCCGCGGACCGCCGCACGTCCGGCCTCCTCGTCGTCCTCCGCGTTCTCGACGGCGGTGTGCAGTGCCTCGGGGCCGCCCGCCATCAGGCCGACGACGAGCTCAGGAGGGGCGCCGAACGTCGGCGGGATCTCGCTGGCGTCGAGTACGCCCATCCGGCCGGCCGTTCCCGCGCCCGCGTAGATCAGGCGGCCGCCGCGGCGCATCCGCTCGGAGACGCCGGTCACGGCGGCGACGATGCTCGCGCTCTCGCGCGCGACGGCGACGGGCACCTCGGCGTTGGCGACGTTCATCGCGTCGACCAGCTCTTCGATCGACATGATGTCGAGGTCGCCGGTGGAGTCGCTCACCGCCTCGGTCGCGAGCGTCCCGAGCGTCTCGCGGAGGTCGGCGAGGGGATGCGGCTCAGCCACGGATGGTCCTTTCGTCGGTGCGTCGGTCACCTGCCACCGCCAGGGCGGGGTCGGCGGCCAGTGTCAGCCCGGCGACACCGCGCAGGCGGCGGCCGGGGACGGAGTCGGGGGCGAGGGTCAGTCGGCCCAGGACGCGCGCGCGACCCGCTGGGGTTCCCGGGAGGTCGGCGGGCACGCCGTGCCAGCTGAGGAAGCCGACGAACGCGAAGAGCAGCGACTCCTTGTGGTCGGCGTCGATGCCGAGCGCGTCGCTGCTCGTCACCGCGACGCCGTGCAGCCCGAGGACCGCGGCGAGGGCGCGCATCAGGGCCGGGTTGCGGGTGCCTCCGCCGGAGACGATCGCCCGGCTCGGGATGTGCGACGACGACGAGCGCACCGCGTCGGCGACGGTGCGCGCCGTCAGGGACGTGAGGGTCGCGACCAGGTCCGGGAGGGCGGGCTCGGCTCCCACCCGCGCGGCCGCCGCATCCACCAGCGCAAGGTCGAAGGTCTCGCGGCCGGTGCTCTTGGGCAGCGGGGCCGAGAAGTAGGGGTGGTCGAGCAGCTCGCGCAGC
Organism: Leifsonia sp. NPDC058194; assembly: GCF_042883605.1. Lineage (NCBI taxonomy): Bacteria > Bacillati > Actinomycetota > Actinomycetes > Micrococcales > Microbacteriaceae > Leifsonia > Leifsonia sp. NPDC058194. The sequence continues at coordinate 753,436 of NZ_JBHVVL010000001.1, forward strand.
AGGCGCTCGTCGACCCGGCCGGTGGCGGCGAGCAGGCCGTCGGTGTCCTGGCCCTGGCGTCCGCCGGTGGCGCGGGAGACGGCCGCGTCGATGAGCGCGTTGGCCGGTCCGCTGTCGAAGGCGATGAGGCCGCCGTCCGGCTCGACGATCTGCACGTTGGCGATGCCGCCGAGGTTGACGGTCGCGACGGGGCGCCCCTCGCGCGCGGCCTCGCCCGCGAGCCACGCGCGGTCGAAGAGCCCCATCAGCGGTGCGCCTTCGCCGCCGGCCGCGATGTCGGCCGACCGCACGTCGGAGAGCACCGGGACGCCGAGTCGTTCGGCGATCCATGCCGGCTGGCCGACCTGGAGGGTCCCGCGGGCGTGTCCGTCCTCGACCCAGTGGTGCAGGGTCTGGCCGTGCGAGACCGCCAGCTCGACGCCGCCGGCCTCCTCCGCCGCGACGGCCGCGGCCTCCGCGAACTCCTGCCCGGCGAGGGTGTCCATCCGCACGAACTCGGCCGGCGTCAGGCTGCGGCCGTCGACGGCGGCCAGCAGCAGGGCGCGCGTCGCGTCCGACCAGGCGACGGTGCGGGCGACCACAGGGGTCAGCCGCACGACCGGCCGATCGCTCTCATCGACGGGGTCGATGTCGACCACGGCGACGTCGATCCCGTCGACGCTGGTCCCCGATTGCAGCGAGAGGATCCTCATACCGCCACCCCCGTGAGCGTCTCGGCGACGACCGCGGCGGTCGCACGGCTGGAGCCGTAGGTGTCGAGGCCGGGCAGCACAAGAGCGTCGGGAGCCGGGAGCCCGGTGTTCACGACCACCGCCGAGGGACGCGCGACGGCGAGGATGCCGAGGGCGCGGCGCTGCGACGATCCCGGCTGCACCGCGTCGACCAGGGCGATCACGGCGCCGTCCTCAGGAATCTGCCCGAGGGCGTCGCTCATCACCGCGACCGCGTCGCGCGTGCCGAGAGGCCCGGCGACGACCCGTTCGGCGCCGAGAGCGACGCTGAACGGTTCGGCGGTCGAGGCGACGGCGGCACTGGCCCGGTCGCGCAGATCGAGCACGACGCGGTCCCCGGCCGGAACGGAGACGGAACCGCGCACGGCGATCGCCTCGCGGACGACCCGTGCCGTGTCGAAGGCTTCGCCGTCGTCGCTGGACGCGCCTCCCGCGCGCGACGCCGCCTCGGTCCACTCCGAGAGTCCGGCGACCGAGCGGGACGCGCGTTCGAGCGCGGCGATCGGCAGCGTTCCGTCGTCCACCGCCGCGAGGAGCGCGTCGCGCACCTCCGCGTAATCGTCGAGATCGCTCGTCGAACCGTGCTTGGGGCCGAGGTCCGAGGGGTTGCCGATGCAGAGCAGATCGGCGCCGGCGAGGATCGCCCGCACCGCGCCGGCGCCCGCGCCGAACTCGGCGCGGATGGCGGCCATGTCGAGCGCGTCCGTGATGATCGTGCCCGAGAACCCGCGCTCGCGCAGCATCCCGAGCACCCGGGGGTCGAGTGTGGCCGGGAGGTCGCCGAACGCGTCGACGACCACGTGCGAGGTCATCACGGCGGCGACGCCCGCGTCGATCGCGGCCTGGAACGGCGGCAGGTGCTCCGACTCGACGACGGCCGCCGGGAGGGTCACGTGCGGCAGCCCCAGATGCGAGTCGACCGCGGTGTCGCCGTGACCGGGGAAGTGCTTGACGCAGGCGGCGATGCCCCCGGCCTGGATGCCCGCCACCATCGCGGCGACGTGCCGACCGACCAGCTCGGCCGTCGCGCCGAAGGCACGGGTGCCGATGACGGGATTGCGCGGGTTCGTGTTGACGTCGGCCACCGGCGCCAGCGCCACCGTCGCACCGGAGGCGCGCACGCGGCGCGCGAGCTCGACGCCCGCCGCACGCGTGATCGTGGTGTCGTCGACCCGGCCGAGCTGCGATGCGCTGGGCAGGGTCGAGCCGGTCGCGGCCTCGAGCCGGGTGACCGGTCCGCCCTCCTCGTCGATGCCGAGGAGGACGCCGGGGCGCGCCTCGCGCAGCCGTGCGGAGAGGGCGGGCAGCTGGGCGGCGTCCGTCTGGTCGATGTTCTGGCCGAAGTAGACCGCGCCGGCGAGACCCTCGTCGAGGGCGTGCAGCAGCCAGTCCGGTGCCGTGCGCCCGCTGAAGCCGGGCCACAGCACGCTCGCGACCAGCGAGCGGACGCCGGGATCGGAGCTCGCGCTCATCCTGCCTCCCCTAGCCCTTCACGGCGCCGGCGACGAGGCCGCTCGACAGGCGGCGCTGGACGAGCACGAAGAACACCATGACGGGGATCGTGATGATGGTCGATGCCGCCATCACGTAGCCCCACTCGTTCGTGTGCTCGCCGAAGAACTGCTTGAGGCCGATCGCGACGGTGTAGTTGTCACTCGCGCCGCCGAGCAGCGTCATCGCGAAGATGAACTCGTTCCACGCGGTGATGAACGAGAAGACGCTCGTCGCGACGAGGCCCGGCATCACGAGCGGCAGCAGCACCGAGCGGAACATCCGCCACCAGCTGGCGCCGTCGAGATACGCGGCCTCCTCCAGCTCGACCGGGACGGCCGCGACGAAGCCGCGCAGCATCCAGATGCCGAAGGGCAGCGACAGCGCGACGTACACGACGATCAGGCCGAGCAGCTGGTTCAGGAGGCCGAGGTCGCGCACCTGCACGAACAGCGGGATGACGAGCGCCTCGAGCGGGACCATCTGGACCGTGAGGATCATGAACAGCATCGCCGTGCGGAACTTGAAGTTGAAGCGCGCGACCGCGACCGAGGCCAGAAGGGCCAGCACCGCCGAGATCACCACGACCGCGACCGCGACGATCAGCGAGTTGCGGAGGAAGACGTCGAAGCCGCCCTTGGTGAGCACGTACGCGAAGTTGTCGAACGTGAACTCCTGCGGCACGAGCGACTGGCCGCCGCTCGACGCGCGCTTGTCGAACGCGCTCGACAGCATCCAGTAGACGGGGAAGAGCGTGAAGACGAGCAGCAGGGCGACGAGCACGCCCTTGCCGATCCTGCCGCCGACCGAGCGCTTCACAGCTTGTCCTCCTTGAGCATCGTGCGGACGTAGACGACGGTGATCGCGAGCAGGACCAGGGTCAGGAGCACCGCGATCGCGGACCCGAACCCGTAGCGGTTCTGACCGAACGACTCGACGTACGACCACACGCCGAGGTTGAGCACCTGGCGGTTGGAGCCGGAGCCTCCCGGCATCAGGTAGACCTGCGCGAAGACCTTGAAGTCCCAGATCGTGGACAGGATGATCACCACGGCGAAGACCTGCTTGAGCGACGGGACGATGATCGAGAAGAACCGGCGGACCGCGCCGGCCCCGTCCATCGCGGCCGCCTCCAGCATCTCCTTCGAGACGCCGAGCAGCCCGGCGAGGACCGTGATCGCCACGAACGGGAAGCCGTGGTGGATGATGTTGAGCAGCACGATGCCGTAGAACGTGAACGGGTTGGTGAACCAGTTGAACGACTCGTGCATCAGCCCGAGGTTCTTGAGCACCTGGTTGACGATGCCGTTGTCGGCGTCGAAGATCCAGACCCAGACGTAGGTGCCGGTCACGGCGGGCATCGCCCAGGCGATCATGATCGCGCTGCCGACGATGGTCCGCCAGGTCGGGCCGAGGCTCTGCATCAGCAGGGCGACGAGCGTTCCGAGGGCGACGGTTCCGGCGACGGACAGGATGGCGAACACCACGGTGTTCGGCAGCGCGACCGTCCACAGCGTGGAGTTGCCGAAGATCTCGGCGTAGTTCTCGAGGCCGATGAAGTTCGTCTTGCCGCTGACGATCTCGCGCAGACCATAGTCCTGCAGGGAGATGATCACCACGCGGATGAGGGGCCACAGCAGCAGCCCGGCGAGCACGACCAGCGCGGGCGCGAGCAGCAGCCACGGCCGGCTCACGGCGATGAGCGAGCGCTTGCGCTTCGGGGCGGGGGCGCCGGGGCGCCGGCCGCGCGCGGTGCGCACGGCCGGCGTCTCGGGACGAACGTCGATGGCCATCGGGCTACTTGTCGTTCAGCAGCTGGGTCATCTCCTTGGCCGCGTCGGTCGTCGCCTGGTCGACCGTCTTCTGCCCGGAGAGGATGGACTGGATCATCGAGTTGGTCGTCTGCTTCGCCTGCACGGCGCCGAACTGCGGCGTGACCGGCACGGATGCGCCGCCGTCGACCATCTGCGTGGCGAACGGCTTGACCAGCGGGTCGTCCGACTCCATCGCCTTCTTGACCAGCGAGTTCAGGCCGGAGAAGTAGCCGGTCTGCGACGCCCACTCCTCGGCGAACTTGCCGGTGGTCATCAGCTCGACGAACTTCCAGGCCAGATCCTTGTTCTTGGCCGTGTTGAAGACGCTCAGGTGCGAGCCTCCCAGCACGGAGGGGCTGATGCCGCCGTCCTTGCCCGGGATGGGCGTCGCGGCGATCTTGCCCTCGAGGTCGGGGGCCTTCTGCACGATCGTGGCCGGGGTCCAGGAGCCCTGGATGGCCATGGCCACCTTGCCCTGGTTGAAGTTGTCGAGCACGTCGGTCTCCTTCCAGGTGGTGGCGCCGGAGGTGGAGAAGCCGTACTTGGTGGCGAGGTCCGTGTAGAACTGGATGCCCTCACGCGACTTGGCGCTGTCGAGACCCGAGGTCCAGGTGCCGCCCTTCTCGGTGGCGACCTGGCCGCCGGCGCCCCAGACCCACGGGTACACGCCGAACTCGGCGGTGCCGGGCACGGCGAAGGGGATCATGTCCGGCTTGGCGGCCTTGATCTTCTCACCCGCGGCGACGATGTCGTCCCAGGTCTTGGGAGCCTCGATGCCGAGCTCCTTGAAGACGTCGGCGCGGTAGACCAGCGAGCGGACGCCGGCGTACCAGGGCATGCCGTAGAGCTCGCCGTCGTAGGTGCCGGACTCCTTGAGGCCCTTCACCAGGTCGTCCTCCAGGCCGGCCTTCTTGACGTCGTCGCCGATCGGGGCGAGGGCGCCCGCGTCGGCGAACTCCGCGGTCCAGGTGGTGCCCGTCTCCGCGACGTCCGGCGTGGTGTTGCCGGCGATGGAGGTGACGAAACGGTCGTGCGCGTCGGCCCACTGGACGAACTGCACGTCGAGCGTGGCTCCGGTCTCCTTCTTGAACTCGTCGCCGACCTCCTTGAAGAAGGCCGTGGAATCGGGGTTGGTGCCCTGCATGATCCACACGCTGAGCTTCTGGCCCTTCGCGTCGACCGAGCCTCCATCGCCGCTGCCACCGCTCGAGCAGGCCGTGAGGGCCAGCGCGGCGATCGTGACTGCGGCGACGGAGAGGTAGCGCTTCTTCATGGTGCTGTCTCCTCTTCGAAACCGGGAATGTGTCGATGGACGCTGGTGCGTCCGGTATGAAACTATCCTTCACACATCGGTGTGTGCGTGCAAGTTATTTCCACTCTACACATGTAAAAGGTATGTAACAGCCCAGGACCGAGGCCGTGGAACCGATCTCAGGCGATGCTGACCTGCCGCAGGAACGCCGCCGCCGCCGGGCTGGGCTCCTCTGCCGCCGCCACCGCCACGTTCCACTTCGGCACGTCGCCCGACAGGGGAACGGCACGCAGCAGGTCGGGGCGCTTGCGCGCGAAGCTCGTCGGCACGACCGCCACCCCGAGGTCGTAGCCGACCAGGTCGAGCAGCGGGTGCACGTCGTTGACCTCCATCGCGGGGCGGTAGTCGAGACCGGCCGCCGCGAACGCCCGGCGGGTCAGAGCCTGAGCGCCCCACCCCTCCTGGAACCCGATCATCGTCTCGCCGCGCAGGCTCTCGATCGGGAGACTCTCCTCACCGGAGTAGCGGTGGTCGGGGTGACAGAGCACGAGCAGATCCTGCGTGCTCAGGCGGCGCAGCCGCACCCCGGCCGGAGTGTGGCCGGTGTCGACGACGAGGGCGACGTCGACCTGGCCGTTCCCGACGGCGTCGACCAGGTCGACGGAGCCCGTCTGCCGGAGGCGCACCTCCACCCCCGGGTTGGCGGTGCGGAAGGCCGCCAGCTCGGCCGGGAGGTCGACGGAGCCCAGGCACGGCTCCGCTCCGATCGTCAGCCGGCCGCGCTGCAGCCCGCGCACCGCGGCGACGGCGTCGCGGGCGGCCGCGGCACTGGCCAGCGTGCGCACCGAGTCGGCCAGCAGCGCCTGGCCGGCGGTCGTGAGCTCGACGCGTCGCGTGCTGCGGACGAAGAGCGAGGTCCCGAGCTCCTGCTCGAGGGAGCGGATGGAGGCGGAGAGCCCCGACTGGGAGATCTGCAGGAGCTCCGCCGCCCGGGTGAAGTGCCGCTCCTCCGCGACCGTGACGAAGTGCTCGAGCTGACGCAGTTCCATTCAGCAAGGATACTGCTGAATGGATCACCCTCCATCTGCTCGAGTCATGCGGGCACCGGGGCGGCGTCCCGCGTCAGCGGTCCTCAGCGCACTCCGCGCATCATCCGGAGCACCCAGGGGCTGAGCAGCGCGAGCACGGCACCGATCGCGACCGCGACGCCGCCGATGATCCCGAAGTAGATGCCCTCCGTGGCCGGAGCGTACAGCTTGGCCAGCTGCCCGGCCATGGCCGTCCCGAGCGCGACGGACAAGAAGTAGAGGGCGACCATCTGAGCCTGGAAGGCACGGGGGGCGAGCTTGGTGGACGCGGACAGCCCGACCGGGGAGATCAGGAGCTCGGCGACGGTGAACGCGAACAGGATGCCCACGATCGCCAGCAGCGGCGTGCTGTTCTTGCCACCGCCGGCCCAGAACAGGAACAGCCAGAAGGCCAGCCCCATGAGGATCGTCCCCGCGGCGAACTTCAGGGGCGTCGAGGGCTGCTTGTCCCCCCACTTGGTCCAGATCGCGGCGAAGACGCCCGAGAGGATGATGATGAAGACCGGGTTGATCGACTGCACCCACGAGACGGGGAACTCCCAGCCGAACAGGTTCCGGTCGAGTCGCTCGTCGGAGTAGATCGTGAGCACCGTGAACTGCTGCTGGTAGAGCGACCAGAACGCCGCGTTGGTGATGAAGAGCGGGATGAAGGCGACGATGCGGCTGCGTTCCTCGCCGTTCACCAGCCGAGACGACAGGATGACCGCGAAATAGGCGACGGCGGCCGCGATCGTGAGCGCGATCACCACGAGGGCGAGGTTCTGCGCCGTGATCACGCCGGTGAGCACCAGGGCGAGCACGATGACCAGGCCCGCGACGGCGATCCCGATGACGAGGGGGTAGCGCTTGGCCGGGAGCGGGTTCGGAATCTGCTTCGCCTCGGCCGGGAGCCGCTTGCGGCCGATCGAGTACTGGATGAGCCCGATGGCCATGCCGACGGCGGCGAGCCCGAATCCGTAGTGGAAGCCCCACGTGGTCTGCAGGAGCCCGGTGAGCAGCGGGCCGAAGAACGCGCCGAGGTTGATGCCGAGATAGAAGAGCGAGAATCCCGCATCCCGGCGCGAGTCGTGCTCGTCGTACAGGGTGCCGACGATGCGGGTCGCATTGGCCTTCAGCCCGCCGCTGCCGACGGCGACGAAGATCAGGCCGACGATGACACCCGCGAACCCGGGAAGGAGCGCCAGCGCGACGTGGCCCGCCATGATGACGACGGCGCTCCAGAACAGCACCCGTTCCGACCCGAAGAGACGGTCGGCGAGCCACGCTCCGAGGATGGTCGACAGGTAGACCGCGCCTCCGTAGGCGCCGACGATCCCCGCGGCCGTGGCCTGGTCGACCCCGAGGCCGCCCTTCTCCGCCGAGTAGTAGAGGTAGATGAGCAGGATGCCCTGCATACCGTAGAACGAGAACCGCTCCCACATCTCCACGCCGAAGATGTTCGCCAGCGCACGGGGCTGGCCGAAGAACCCGTGGCTCTCCCTGTCGTCCGGCCGCGGTGCCGGCTTCAGTTCGCTGGTGTCGCTCATGCCCACATGGTCCCACCGCGCCCCTGCATGCGGGAGGGCGTGTCACCCGAATGAATGCATTCGGCGAGGGCCGTCTGCGCGGGATGTCATCCCGCCCGGAGCTCCGTCAGCACCTGCTCGAGCTGCTCCACGGCCCAGTCGAGGTCGGCCGGGTCGATGACGAGCGGCGGCGCGAGCCGGATCGTGGATCCGTGCGTGTCTTTGGCGAGCACGCCGCGCTCGAGGAGCAGCTCGCACACCTCCCGACCCGTCGCGAGGGCCGGGTCGATGTCGATTCCCGCCCACAGTCCGGCGCCGCGCACCTCGAGCACGCCGTGCCCGACCAGCCGTCCGAGCCCGGCGTGGAGCCGCGCGCCGAGGAGGCGGGCACGCTCCTGGGGCTCGCCGGTCGCGAGCAGAGCGACGACCGCGCGCCCCACCGCGGCGGCCAGCGGGTTGCCTCCGAACGTCGAGCCGTGCTCGCCGGGGCGCAGCACGCCGAGCACCGCCCGGTCTCCGACGACCGCCGACACGGGCACGATGCCGCCGCCCAGCGCCTTCCCCAGCAGATAGAGGTCAGGGACGACGCCGACGAGATCGCAGGCGAACGTCGCGCCGGTGCGGCCCAGTCCCGACTGGATCTCGTCGGCGATGAAGAGGACGCGGCGCTCGTCGCACAGCGCCCGCACGGCGGGCAGGAAGCCGGCCGGCGGGACGACGATGCCGGCCTCCCCTTGGATCGGCTCCAGGAGGACGGCGACCGTGTCGTCGTCGACGGCGTCGGCGAGAGCGGCGATGTCGCCGTAGGGGACGGACCGGAAGCCCGGCGTGTACGGCCCGAAGCCGTCCCGGGCGTCCGGGTCGTCGGAGAAGCTCACGATCGTCGTCGTGCGGCCGTGGAAGTTGCCCGCCATCACGATGATGTTCGCCGCGCCGTCCGGCACCCCCTTGACGCGGTATCCCCAGGCGCGCGCCACTTTGATCGCCGATTCGACCGCTTCGGCGCCGGTGTTCATCGGGAGGATCATGTCCTTGCCCGCGAGTGCGGCGAGCTCGTCGGCGAACGGGCCGAGCTGGTCGTTGTGGAAGGCACGGCTGGTCAGCGTGATCCGTTCGAGCTGCGCCCGGGCCGCATCCAGCAGCACCGGGTTCGAGTGGCCGAAGTTGATGGCCGAGTACGCCGCGAGGCAGTCGAGGTAGCGACGGCCGTCGACATCGGTGACCCACGCCCCGTCGCCCTCCGCGACGACGACCGGGAGCGGATGGTAGTTGTGGGCGGTGTGCGCGTCCTCGCGCTCGATCGCCGATTCCTGGCGCGCACTCGGAGCGAACGCACGCGGGTGGACGCGGTGGGCCACGGTCTCTCCGTCGCTCGTTGTGGGCGTCATCGCCATCCTCTCCGCGGTGGCCCGAGGGCATGGCCCGGGGACAGTGCCCGGGATGGGATACCGGATAGTGTCACACACGAATGTCGGCGATTGGATGCGTTCTCACGCACGAAATCACCGTAATCGGCAAGGAGGTGCCGGTTCATTGCACGATGGCTAAGCCGGCGGGAGGGGCGCTCGAGACGTCGACCACCAGGGCGCGCACGATTCCCGCGTAACACTCCCGTCGACGCAACGATCCACCCTATGCTTGCGCCGTGGACAACCTCGATCGCAGCATCCTCGACCTCCTCCGCCAGAACGCGCGTGCAGGGTACGGCGACATCGGCTCGGTCGTCGGGCTGTCCGCCTCCGCCGTGAAGCGCCGCGTCGACCGCCTGGTCGCCGACGGCGTCATCCGCGGCTTCACCATCCAGGTCGACCCCGCGATCGACGGCATGAGCACCGAGGCGTACGTCGAGCTCTTCTGCCGCGGCACGGTCTCGCCCGAGGAGCTGCTGCGGATCCTGTCCGCGGTGCCGGAGGTCGTGGACGCCGGGACGGTCACGGGGAGTGCCGACGCGATCGTGCACATCCGCTCGCGCGACATCCCGAGCCTGGAGGCCGCTCTCGAGAAGGTGCGCCTGGCGCCCAACGTCGATCACACGCGCAGCGCGATCGTGCTGTCGCGGCTGATCAACCGCGGCAACTCCTGATCCCGAGGGCTCGCGGCGCATCCTGAACGTCTTCTGCGAGATTCCTCAGCCCGGGCGCCCTCCAGGAACCTCGGAATCGAGCGCCGCCACGGCGAACAGTGGCACGATGGGCGCATGAAGCTGCTCGTTGTGGAAGACGACCCGGACATGGGAGGCCTCGTCCAGCGCGGTCTCGCCGCCGAAGGATACGACGTCACCCTCGTCACCAACGGTGTGGATGCACTCATCGCGCTGCGCAGCGATGCCTACTCGGCCGCGGCGATCGACGTGATGCTCCCCGGGATGAGCGGCTTCGAGCTGTGCCGCCACATCCGCGAGGCGGCGAACCCCATGCCGATCCTGCTGCTGACCGCGCGGGATGCCATCGAGGACCGCGTCCACGGCCTCGACTCGGGCGCCGACGACTACCTGACCAAGCCGTTCGCATTCGCCGAGCTCGCCGCCCGCGTGCGCGCGCTGCTGCGCCGCGAGCCGACCGGGATGCGCCCCCAGGTCACGGTCGGCCGGCTCACCGTCGACTCGCACGAGCACCAGGCGCTCGTCGACGGCCACGAGATGCCGCTGAGCCGCCGGGAGTTCACCCTGCTGCGCCTCTTCGCGACGAACCCCGACAAGACGCTCTCGCGCGCCGACATCCTCGAGTCCGTGTGGGGCACCACCGAGAACATCGGCACCAACGTCATCGACCAGTACGTCTCGTACCTGCGCAAGAAGCTCGACCTCGCCGAGGCCGGCCTCTCGATCGTCACCGAGCGTGGCCGCGGCTACCGGCTCGACGCGAAGAACGCGCTCGATGCGAAGGCGGCTGCGGAGGTCAAGCAGGACGAGAAGCTGGAGAAGTCGACGTCGTGAGCTGGCTGCGGCGGCTGTCGATCACGGCGCGCATCACCATCGGCAGCCTCCTCGTCGCCTCCCTCTTCGGCCTCGCGGCGGTGGTCGTCATCCGTATCGGGGTCGCCTCGATCCTTCACAACGCGACCGTCACGCTGCTCGACAACGACATCGCCGGCCCGGCGGAGTCGGTGCAGAACGATCCGCGCGGCCCGTTCGACCTCCCCGGAGGCGGGCAGGAGCTCGCCGTGGTCGACGCGAACGGCAACCTCCTCGCCTCCACACTGCCCGCCGCCATGGAGCCGAAGGTGGACAAGCTCATCTCGTTCGGGAACACCCCGACGATGTTCCAGCTCGGCGACGACCAGTACCTGGTGCTCACCGAGACGGTGACCACCTCCGACGGGGTGGTCCACATCGTCGCCGCGCGCAACGACGAGACGACGGCGCTAATCCTTGACCGGCTGACGGCCGCCCTCCTCATCGGCGCCGGCGTGCTCATCCTGGGGTTCGGCGGCGCCTCGTGGCTCCTCGCCCGCGCTGCACTGCGGCCCGTCAGCCGGATGCGCGAGCAGGCCGAGCTGATCGCCGGGGAGGAGCGCTCCGGCCAGGAGGCGTCGACCGGTGTGCTCACGGTCGGCCCGGCCCGGGACGAGCTCTCCGAGCTCGCCACCACGCTGAACGACCTGATCCGGCGCCTGCGTGCTTCCGCCGATCGCGAGCGGCAGATGGTCTCGGATGCCAGCCACGAGCTGCGGACCCCGCTCGCCGTGCTGCGCGGTCAGCTGGAGCTCGCCGAGCTCGACGCCGGCGACCCCCACGCCCTCCTCGACGACATCCGTTCCTCGCACGCGACCGCACTGCGTCTGGGACAGCTCGCCAACAACCTGCTCGAGCTGTCACGGATCGAGGCGGGACCGACGAGCGGGCGCATCGACTGGCGCACTCTCGTCGACGAGCTCACCGACGCGATCGACCGGGCCCGGCTGCTGGCCAGTGGAGACGACGACGCGGGCAGCATCTCCGTCGACTTCGCCTACGACCCGCGTCGTCGGCCCGACGCGGAGTCCCGGATCGCGCTCAGTCCGACCGATGTCGGACGCATCCTGGACAACCTGCTCGGCAACGCGATCACCGCCATCCGTTCCGTGCCCGCGCACGGCGACGCGACGGTCACCGCCGAGGTGGCCGTGGCCGGCGATCGCGTCGTGCTCACGGTGCACGACACCGGCCCTGGGATGCCGGAGGAGTTCATCCCTGTCGCCCTCGACCGCTTCACGCGGGCGGATGGGGCGCGCACCTCGACGTCGGGAGCGGGAGGCGGGCTCGGCCTGGCGATCGTCGCCGCTCTCGCCGGCGCGGCAGGCGGGGACGTCGTCCTCGCCAACGCGCGACCGAGCGGGCTCATCGTGACGGTGTCGCTCCCGCTCGTGCGCGCGATCGAGTAGCGCTGCGGTCGGTCTGCGCTGCGGAGGGCGACGGCTGCGTTCAGTGCCCGCTGCGGTCCGAGTCGACGCCCGCGTCCGGGCCCTCGTCGAGGGTGTCGAGAGCGGCGAGGTCGTCGGCGTCCAGCGAGAATCCGAAGATGTCGAGGTTCTCGGCCATCCGCTGCGGGTTCGCCGATTTCGGGATGACGACCAGACCGTTCTGGACGTGCCACCGCAGCACCACCTGACCGGGGGTGCGGTCGTGCTTCTCGGCGAGACGGGCGAGCACGGCGGACGACAGCAGATCGCCCGACCCGCCGCCGAGAGGACTCCACGACTCGGTGAGGATCCCCTGCTCGGTATCGTATGCGCGCTGTTCGCGACGGGTGCTGGCCGGGCTGAGCTGGATCTGGTTGACGGCGGGCACGACCCCCGTGGCGCCGATCAGCTTCTCGAGATGCGCCGACTTGAAGTTCGAGACGCCGATGGCCCGCGCCTTGCCGGCGTCGCGCAGGCGGATGAACGTCTCCCAGGTCGACACGAACTCGTCACGCCCCGGCAGCGGCCAGTGGATGAGCAGCAGGTCGACGTAGTCGAGCCCCAGGCGGTCGAGGCTCGCGTCGAGTCCGGCGACGGCGCGGTCCTGCCCCTGGTACTCGCCGTCGAGCTTCGTGGTGACGAACCACTGGTCGCGCTCGAGGCCGCTCGCCGCGAGACCGCGGCCGACGCCGACCTCGTTGCCGTACTTCACCGCGGTGTCGACGTGCCGGTAGCCGAGCTCGGCCGCGGCGACGATCGCCTTCTCGACCGCCGCGTCGTCGAGCGGCCAGGTGCCGAGCCCCAGTTGCGGGATGCTCCCACCCGAGTTGAGGGAGAGGGACGGCACGGCGGACGGGACGGAGGCGGGGGTCGTCATGGGTTCAGCCTACGCGCGCGTCAGATCGCGTCGTCGGAGAACGTGGTCGGGTTGCCGAATCGGTGGTGGGTGATCGAGATGGCCTGTTCGTGGAGGAACGGGAGCACCTCGATCCGACCGGACGGGGTCACGGCGCCGGAGTAGACGGCGACGTCCGGGCTCCCGTCGAGCGCCGTCGAGAGCGCGACGGCGTCACCGCCGATCAGGCGGATGCGATGTGCGTGCACCGTGCCGGCCCGCACGCGCGCGAGCCATTGCGCGTCGCCCTCCACCGTGACCTCGATCTCACGCTCGCGCAGCAGCTGGTGCGTTGCACGCGGCAGCTTGATCGCCGAGCTCACCGCGAACGGAGCGCGGGCGATGGTGCCGGCCGCGACGATGCGGAGCAGCTCGGCGAGCGTGCTCCCCTCGGACAGCCGGATGGTGACCGGGACGGGACGGTAGCGGAAGAGGTTCCGCTCGACACCGAGCGCCGAGACGTCCGTGACCTGCCGGTACTCCGTCGCCACCGCGATCGTGTCGCTGAGGGCGGACCGTCGGACCAGGTCGAACGCCGCGTAGTCCATCGACGACTGGCCGGACTCGATGAGGTCCGAGACCCGGTCCTCGAGGCCGCGGAGGTGGAGGCTGGCACTGGATCTGCCCGTCTCGGGAAGCCAGTCCCCGAGCCCGATCAGGTAGTTCGGCCCTCCCGCCTTGGTCCCCGCGCCCACGGAGGACCGCTTCCAGCCGCCGAACGGCTGGCGCCGGACGATCGCGCCGGTGATCCCGCGGTTGACGTAGAGGTTGCCGGCCTCGACGGTGTCGAGCCATTCGTGCAGCTCGTCCTCGTCGAGGGAGTGGAGGCCCGCCGTCAGACCGTACTCGACCGCGTTCTGGTAGCGCACCGCCTCGTCGAGGGTCCGAGCCGTCATGATCCCGAGCACCGGGCCGAAGAACTCGGTGAGGTGGAAGTACGATCCGGGCTGCACGCCGGTGCGGATGCCGGGCGACCAGAGGCGGCCGGTGTCGTCGAGCCGCTCCGGCTCCACGAGCCACTCCTCGTCCGCACCCAGGGTGGTCAGTGCGTGCAGGAGCTTTCCCGCGGCCGGTTCGACGAGCGGGCCCATCTGGCTTGTCGGGTCGGCCGGGTAGCCGACGCGCAGGCTCGTGGTGGCGTCGACCAGCTGGCGCCGGAATCGCTCCGAGCGCGCTACGGATCCGACCAGGATGACGAGGCTGGCGGCGGAGCACTTCTGTCCGGCATGGCCGAACGCGCTCTTCACGATGTCGGACACGGCGAGGTCGTAGTCGGCGCTGGGGGTGACGATGATCGTGTTCTTGCCACTGGTCTCGGCCAGGAGCGGCAGGTCCGGTCGCCACGACCGGAAGAGCTTCGCCGTCTCGTAGGAGCCGGTGAGGATCACCCGGCCGACGCGAGGATCCGCGACGAGCGCGCGGCCGAGGTCGTTCTCGGGGACGTCGGCGAGCGCGAGGAGTTCGCGCGGGATGCCCGCCTCCCAGAGCGCCTCGACGAGCACGGCTGCGCAGCGTCGGGCCTGCGGTGCCGGCTTGATGATCACGCCGCTGCCCGCGGCGAGCGCCGACAGCACCGAACCGGCGGGGATGGCGACCGGGAAGTTCCAGGGCGGTGTCACGACCGTGAGCGGGTGGGGGACGAATCGCGCCCCCTGCACCGCGTCCAGATCGCGCGCGAGCGCGGCGTAGTAGTGGGCGAAGTCGACGGCCTCGCTCACCTCCGGGTCGGCTTCCGCGATGGTCTTGCCCGTCTCGGCCACCATGATCTCGATCAGCCGGTCCCGGTTGGCCTCCAGCGAATGGCCGGCCCGGTCGAGCACTGCGGCGCGGTCGTACCCGCTCCGCGCACCCCAGGCGGAGCCCGCGGCCGCGGTCTGCCGGAGAATGGTCTCGAGCCGCCGGGCGTCCGTCACCGCTGCGGCCTCGATCGTCACGATGCCGAGGTCGGACGCGGTCGAGCGGCTGAGGATGCGGCGCCCCCACGCGCGGTTCGCCGCGATCGAGGGGTCGGTGTCGGGGGCGTTGCGGAACGCCGCTGCCGCTGCGCCGGGCGGGGCGGCCGGAACGGGTGCGGGCTCTGCAGAGGGGAGCGCGGGGTCCTCGATGTCGAAGAGCCCGCCGCCCGACGAACCGCGGGAGAGTCCGAGCACCACGCTCGTGAGTCCTTCGTCGGGCTGCGTCGCGGCGTGCCCGGCTGGGGGGCGGGTGAACGACGGAGCGGTCGCCTCCTCCCATTCGCGGGTGCGGTCCTGCTGGCGGTGCGGCACGGGAGCGGCGCCGCGCGGGAGCTCATCCGCTTCGAATGCCGCGACCGAGGCGAGGAAGCGGTCCTTCTCCCGCTCGAACAGCGCCGGATCGGCGTCGAGCTCGAACACGGCGGACATGAAGTTCTCCTGGCTCGCGTTCTCTTCCAGTCGGCGGATGAGGTACGAGATCGCCACGTCGAACTCGCCGGGGTCGACCACCGGCGTGTACAGGAGGAGCTCCCCCACCGTGCGCTTGACGGCCTCGGCCTGTGCCGTCGCCATCCCGAGGAGCATCTCGAAGTCGATGCGCGAGGTGACGCCCCGTTGCGATGCGAGCAGCCAGGCGTATGCGACGTCGAAGAGATTGTGGCCCGCCACGCCGATCTTCACGGCGTCCGTGTGCTCGTGGGTCAGCGCCCAGTCCAGCACGCGCTTGTAGTTGGTGTCGGTCTCGAGCTTGCTGCCGTAGGTGGCGAGCGGCCAGCCGTGGATGGCGGCGTCGACCCGCTCCATGGCCAGGTTGGCGCCCTTGACGACGCGGACCTTGACGGGGGCCCCGCCCTGGGCCCGGCGCTGCGATGCCCACTCCGTGAGTGTCTGCAGAGCATCGAGGGCGTCGGGCAGGTAGGCCTGGAGGACGATGCCGGCCTCGAGCCCGCGGAGGGCCGGCTGTCCGAGGATGCCCGTGAACACCGCGATCGTCAGGTCGAGGTCGCGGTACTCCTCCATGTCGAGGTTGATGAACTTCGGCGTCGGGGACTCCGCGGCCAGCTCGTAGAGGGGCGTGAGCCGCTCGATCACCCGCCGAACCGTCTCGTCGAACGACCACATGGACAGCTGCGACGCGATCGAGGAGACCTTGATCGAGACGTAGTCGACGTCGTCACGGGCGAGCAGGGCTCTAGTGCCCTCCAGCCGCCTGGCAGCCTCCGCCTCGCCGAGCACGGCCTCGCCCAGCAGGTTCAGGTTGAGTCGCGCACCGTGGCCCTTCGGGTCGGCGGGCGCGCGCAGGTGTGCGATCGCCGGCCCGAGCCTCTGCGGCGTCGCGTCCACCACGAGGTGGCCGACCATGCTGCGGAGCACCCGGCGGGCGATGGGGATCACGATCCACGGCAGCACCGGCCCGAAGACGCCGCCGAGCCAGATCGCGAGACGCATGTACCAGGGCAGGAAGCGCGGGATGCGCTTGGCGACCCGTTGGAGGTTGTATCCCGCGACGAAGAGGTCTTGCGGGCGGGCGACGCCGTCCACGAACCCGACGGCGAAGTCGAGCCCGTCGGGGTCTCCGAGGACGCCGGCCAGTCGCTCCGCCGCCGGGTCCTGTCGCACGCCCTCGCCTCCACGTGCACTCTCGGCGAGCCAGACGCGCACCAGCTCGACGGCCTCGTGGGCCAGCTGAGCGGGGCGCGGGTCCGCGCCGTCCGTGTCATCCACCATGACCACGACTGTAACGACCTGGGCCGAGCGGATGCCGACGGCGCTCGAACATGTGGAGAAGTCGCAGCAGCGCGAGGCGTTGTGGAGAGCATTCGTCTCGCCGGAGGC
This sequence comes from Leifsonia sp. NPDC058194, assembly GCF_042883605.1. Lineage (NCBI taxonomy): Bacteria > Bacillati > Actinomycetota > Actinomycetes > Micrococcales > Microbacteriaceae > Leifsonia > Leifsonia sp. NPDC058194. Next base: position 770,383 of record NZ_JBHVVL010000001.1, read on the forward strand.
GTCCCCTAGGCTCTCTGGCATGACGGACAGCGCACCCACTTCTCCCGCCGCGACGCACGACGTCGTGATCGTCGGCGGCGGCCACAACGGGCTCACCGCCGCCGCCTATCTGGCGAAGGCGGGCAAGAGCGTGATCCTCCTCGAACGGCTCGACGACATCGGGGGTGCGGCCGTGAGCGCCCAGGCGTTCCCGGGCGTGGAGGCACGACTCTCCCGCTACTCGTACCTCGTCAGCCTGCTCCCCGAGCGGATCATCGACGACCTGGGGCTGGACATCCGTCTCGCCCGCCGCCGCTACTCGTCGTACACCCCGGTGCCGGGCGCCGCAGACGGCGCAGGGCTGCTCATCGACAACACCGACGAGGAGGCCACCGCGGCCTCGTTCGCGCGCATCGGCGCTGCGGACGACGCCGAGGCCTTCACCGCCTTCTACGAGTCCACGGGCGAGGTCGCCCGCGCGCTCTGGCCGACGGTGACCGAACCGCTGCTCACACGCTCCGAGGCGCGCACCCTCGTCGGCGACGACGAGCTCTGGGACGCCCTGATCGAGCGACCCATCGGAGGGTTCATCGAGTCGCGGCTGACGAGCGACCTGGTCCGCGGCGTCGCGGCGACGGACGCCCTCATCGGCACCTTCGCGAGCGTCTCCGACGAATCCCTCGATCAGAACCGGTGCTTCCTGTACCACGTCATCGGCCAGGGGACGGGCGAGTGGGATGTCCCCATCGGCGGCATGGGCGCGGTCACGGGGGAGCTCGCCCGGGCGGCGCGCGAGGCCGGCGCCCGCATCGTGACCGGTGCCGAGGTGACAGGGATCCACCCGGACGGGTCCGTGGAGTACCTGCGCAACGGCCACGAACGGCACGTCGTCGGGCGGCACGTGCTGGTGAACGTCGCTCCGGAGGTCTTCGACCGCCTTCTCGTGGCCGACCCGTCCGACCCGGCGCGCACCTCCGCAGACACCCCCGACCGCCCGCGCGCCGAGGGCGCCCAGGTCAAGGTCAACCTGCTGCTGAGCCGACTCCCGCGTCTGCGGGACGAATCCCTCGACCCGCGGGCGGCATTCGGCGGGACGTTCCACATCAACGAGACGTACACGCAGCTCGAAGCGGCCCACTCCGGGATGCTGAAGGGCGTCATGCCCGAGTTCCTCCCCTGCGAGATCTACTGCCACACGCTGGCCGACCCGAGCATCCTCGACCCGGAGCTCGCCGAGAGCGGCGCACAGACCATCACGGTGTTCGGCCTCCACACCCCGGACCGATGGCTGACCGACGAGAACAACGACGCGACCCGCCAGCGGCTCCAGGATGCGGTGCTCGCCTCCCTCGACTCCGTGCTCGCCGAGCCGATCGAGAGCCTGCTGCTCACCGACGGCGACGGCAACCCGTGCATCGAGACGAAGACCACGCGCGATCTCGAGCGCGCCCTGAACATGCCGGGTGGCAACATCTTCCACGGCCCGCTCTCCTGGCCGTTCGCCGAAGACGACGAGCCGCTCGACACCCCGGCCCAGCGCTGGGGCGTCGCGACGCCGCACCCGCGGATCCTCATCTGCGGGTCGGGCGCGCGACGCGGAGGCGCGGTGAGCGGCCTCGGCGGGCACAACGCGGCCATGGCCGTCCTCGAAGGCTGAGGAGACGGACGCGACGGTCTGAGCGATGCGGCTGCGGGCTGAGAGGACTCGCACCGACCGCCCACCGTGCGCCCAGCGCCCCCACTGCCGGAACCGCCTGGCGATGACTATGGTGAGGGACACGAGGGTCGGACTCTTTTGGAGGTCATCATGACACCGCAGCCGACGGGAAGACTGGTCAGGAAGGACGACGGGGTCTACGTGGTCCTCGACCGCATCGTCCATGCTCCGATCGAGGAGGTGTGGGCCTACTTCAGCCGGTCCGCGTACCTCAGCAAGTGGATCGGCGAGTTCACCGGCACCCCGTCGACCGGGGCCGTGAAGTTCCGGATGAACGCGGAAGGCGACGGCGCCGCCTGGGAGAACGTCACGATCCGCCTGTGCGAAGCACCGCACCGTCTGCACGTCGACGTCGGGACGGACCCGGCCCGTCGCATGTTCGTGCATCTGACCCAGTCGAGCGGGCACACCACGATCACGTTCGGCGACCTGCTGCACACGGTCGCCGAGGGCGCGGACTACGGCGTCGGCTGGGACTACTACCTCGATCGGATGATCGCCGCGCACGACGGCAAGCCGCTGCCCGTCTGGGACGACTACTACCCCGACTTCCTCGACCACTACGCGACGCTGTGCCGCGAGCTCGACCACGATCTGAAGGTGGAGCACGCCGAGGCGCTGCGCAACGGCACGACCGGCTGAGTGCCGACCTCCCGCTCCCGGAGACGACAGGGCGCTCAGTGCCAGCGGTGGTCCTGCACGGCCATCCGCGGGCCGCGCCGCTCGAAGCGGAAACCGCTCGCGAGGATCAGCCGCACCACGCGCTGGCGGTGCCCGGCGTAGGGCTCGAGGAGCTCGAGCATCCCGTCGTCGTCCACCCGCCTCCCGATGAGCGCCTCCCCGACGTAGTGGGCGAGGTGGTAGTCGCCGACGCTGACGAGATCGGGGTGCGCGTGCGTGCGCTGCAGGGTCTCGGCCGTCGTCCACAGGCCGACGCCCGGAATCGTCCGTAGCGCGTCGGCCGCGGCCTGAAGGGTCTGCGCGCGTTCGGTCGCGCGCTCCAGCGAGGTCGCCACGGCGAGCACCGCCTGCGCCGCGCGCGCCCGCCGCGGGTCGACGCCCGCCCGATGCCAGTCCCAGGAGGGGATGCCACGCCACTGCTCGATGGTCGGGATCACGCGCATGCCGTCCGGAGCGGGTCCGGGCGCCGGTTCGCCGTACCAGCGGAGCAGCCGTGCCCACGACCGGTAGGCCTCGAGGCTGGTGACCCGCTGCTCGATGATCGCGGGCAGGAGCGCCTCCAGTAGGCGTCCCGTTCGCGCGAGCCGGAGCCCCGGGTTGCGGTGGAGGCTGCCGCGGAGCAGTGGATGCGCGCTCACGTCGAGCCCGGACCAGTCGTCCTCGCGGCCGAGCAGCGCAGGCACCGCCTCCACGGCCCAGGCGGCGCCGGGCCCCCAGGCGTCCGCCCCTACCGACCCGTCGCCGGCGGGCCGGTGGACCCGCAGGGTCGCCGGTCCCGCCGGTGTGCGCCACGTGCGCCAGACCCCGCCGAGGTCCCACTGGGTGGTGGGGTCGTAGGGTCCCCGCCCGAGGAGGGCCAGCGTTCCGGGGAGGTCCACCGGGACCTCGGGCCGGTACACCGTCCGTGCGTCCGGGGGCGCGTGCCGTCCCGCGGCGACGGGCAGCACGGTGGTCATGCCGGAATGCTACGTCCTCCGCCTGACAGCGCCGACCGGCCCGGGCCCCTTCCCGCGTGTCGGCGGTGTGCCCTACATTCGGCGCCATGGGAATCGAACTCGACGACGAACTCGTCGCGCAGCTGCGCGGATCCGTCCGCGGCACCGTCCTCCTCCGCGGCGACGACGGCCTCGCCGCCGAAGCCGCGTGCTTCAACCCGACCATCCGGCACGACCCCGACATCCTGGTCGCCGCCCGCGACGAGGCCGACGTTGTCGCCGCCGTGCGGTTCGCGCGTGAGAACGACCTGCCGCTGCGCATCCAGGCGACCGGCCACGGCTCCGAGGCACCGATCTCGGGGGGTCTGCTGCTGATCACCCGTGACCTCGACACCCTCGACGTGGATGCCGACGCGCGTCGCGTCCGCATCGGCGCCGGCCTGCGGTGGGCTCCGGTGATCGCGGCCGCCGCCGAGCACGGCCTCGCCCCGGTCACCGGGTCGTCGACGAGTGTCGGCGCGGTCGGGTACACGCTCGGCGGCGGCCTCGGCCCGCTCGCCCGTAGTCACGGCTTCACCGCCGACTGGGTGCGCGGCTTCCGGGTCGTCACCGCCGACGGCGAGCTCGTCACCGCCGATGACACCACGCATTCCGAGTTGTTCTGGGCACTGCGGGGAGGCAAGGGCGGCCTCGGCGTCGTCACCGAGATGACGCTCGAACTCGTCCCGCTCGCCACCCTGTACGGCGGCAGCGTGTTCTTCGAGGGCGACGCGATCGACGACGCCTTCCGGGCGTGGGTCGACTGGTCGTCCGAGCTCGCCGACGAGGCGACCACCTCGGTGGCGTTCCTGCGCATCCCCGACATGGAGGGGCCTCCCCCGCCGTTGCGCGGCCGGTCGCTCCTGAACGTGCGGTTCGCCTACCCGGGCGCTGCGGAGGAGGGCGAGCGGCTCTTCGCCCCCATGCGTGATGCAGCACCGGTGTACCTCGACTTCGTCGCCGAGATGCCGACGACCGCCGTGGCCACCATCCACAATGACCCGGAGGAGGGCGGTCCGACCTGGATCCGCGGGCACATGCTCGACTCGTTCGACCGCGAGCTCGCCGAAGCGCTCCTCCCCTTGATCGGGCCCGGCGCGGAGTCGCCGTTCCTCGCCGTCGAGGTGCGCCAACTGGGAGGCGCGACGCATCGCGATCCCGCCGACGGCACCGCGGTCGGCGGCCGTGCGAGCTCGCACACCTTCAGTTCGATCGCGGCCGACCCGTCGACCTTCGCGGAGGCTGCGCCGGCCCACGCGGAAGCGATCGCGGCGGTGCTGGGCGACCGGGTCTCCGCCGTCACGAACGTCAACTGGGTCACGGATCTGAACGATCCCGTCCAGTTCGAGGGGATGTGGCCGGAGGAGATCTTCGACCGGCTCTCCACGACCCGCGCTCAGTGGGATCCGGAGCGCGTGTTCCCGTTCGGCCCGGCGTAGGCCGGACCGAACCGGCCGGGCCCGGCCGTCGCGGCCGTGCCCGGCGTCACTCGTTCCAGACGCTGGGCGCGGAGGCCCGCGTGGACGGGAGGGCGGCGTCCGCACCCCATTCGATGAGCCAGTCGGGCACGGCGACGTCGGACGGCGCCGTGCCCACGGCCTCCAGCAGCTCGTCGATCGTCACGATTCCGCCGCCGCGCTTGAGGAACCGGCCGCGGATGAACGCCTGCGTGTAGATCTCGCCGTCGACCGTGAAGCGCTGCTCGACGTAGACGGCCTTCTCGTCGAAGCCGAGGATGCGCGACTCGACGACGAACGGCTGCCACAGCTCCAGCGACTTGCGGAACGAGATCGTCTCCGACGCCACGACCGGGTACCAGCCGCGCTTCTTGAAGACCGCCCACACCCCGTTGCGACTCAGCAGGTCGAAGCGCCCGATATCGGCGATCGACAGGTACACCCCGTTGTTCATGTGCTTGAGGATGTCGAGGTCGGTCGGCACCACCCGGAACTTCGTGCGCGCCACATCCCAGTGCCCGAGCCGCGGGCCGAAGCGGGAGAGCCAGAAATGGAGCATCGTCCGGAAGATCATGTGCACCGAGCCAGAGTAGCCACCGGCCAACGATCCTGCGCAATCGTTGTGCCCGACCTCCAAGTCCAGTCAGGCCACGGTCTTCCCGCGTTGTGCGATGTCACGCGGGTAGCCGCCCGAGGTTCGTCGCGCTGTCACCGGCCACCACGTCGCCGACGCGTGCGCGCGGCTCGCCAGACGCCACCCACGGCGGTCACGACTCCCGCCGCTCCCAGGGTCACGCCGAGCACCATCGTCGCCGCTTCCCCCGAAGCGACACCGAGCCAGAGCAACGCGGCACCGCCGGCAGCGGCCAGCGCTCCCGCGCCGATCCAGACGACCGGTCCCGGAGTCGGCTGATGCTCGTAGTCCACCATGGTGGCCCACCTTAGCCGCCCGTCGCGGCGGCACCCAGCGCTGCCGTCACGCGCAACCACCGTGCGCGTCCAGGACAGCATCTCCGCGCACCCTGCCGTAGCGTCGCACCATGACCACCGCACCGGCGCGCGCGGCCCGCACGGCGCCTTCGGCGAGCGCCCTCGCGTCGGCGGTCGCGGTCGTGTCGCTGCTGGCGACCGCGGCCATGTCGGCGCGGTTCCCGATCGTCCCGCCTCTCGCCTGGGCCGGTGCTCTCATCGGCATCGCCGTGGGATGCGCCATTGCGGCACGGACGTCACGCGCCGCCCCGACGGCTCACCTCGCGGTCGAGCCGTTCGCGATGGCGCTCATGGTCGTGCTCGATCTCATCCACTCCCACGGATCGGCGGCCACAGCCGCGACGGCGACGGCGGCTCATGTGGGCCACGAGGGCTGGCTCCCCGTCGTCGTGCAGCTCGCGGTGGCGGTGCTGGCGATCGTGTGCCCGCTGCTGGCCGTGCGCCACGCCACGAGGGTCGGCCTCGCCCGCGGAGCGCTCCCCCTCGTCGCCGCGGCAGCGATGGCGGTCATGGCCGCCGGGATGCTCCTCCCGCACTGACCACCGCCCTCAGTGCTCGCCCCTCAGTGCTCGCAGCTGCACTCCCGGCCCGCACAGCAGCTGCCACCCGCGGCGGCGCCGTCGGGCAGGTCCAGCGCCGGGTTCCGGTCGAGGAACCCGTAGGGCTTGAAGTGGAAGCCCGAGTAGTCCACGGGCATGATCGGCCAGTCCTCGGGGCGCGGGATGTGCGTCGGCCCGAAGACGTGCCACAGCACCAGGTCGGTCTCCTCGAGCGAGCGATCTGCCGCTGTCCACGCAGGCAGCCCGGCTCCGCCCGCGTGCGCGTTCGGGTAGTCGCCAGAGGGGAACCGCTCGGCCGGGTCGAACGGCGTCGCCCAGAGGTGCTTGGTCGCGAACGTCGCACGCCCCCACACCGTCGACTCCGGCTGGGCGAGCAACGTCGCGCTCGGCTGCGGGAGGAGGTGGTAGGCGGTAGGGGCGCCGACGGCGTTGGTGCGCGATGCGCTCCGCACCTCCCACACCCGCGCCCGAGACGGATCGGCGAGACGCTGGGCCTCCGACTCGCTCGTGAGCGGGGTATTGGTCCAGGTGAAGGCGTTGCCGTGAGGGTTGTCCGGGCCGATCGGGATGCCGACCGCGTCGATCTCGGAGAGCGAGTTCGCCTCGCCGTCGATGGCGACATCGAGTCGCGCGCAGAACAGGTGCTGGTGCACGGGGGCGAAGAGCCCCGGGGCGATCTCGGGCGCGTGCGGATCGGTCGAGCCGGGGATCCCCGCGCCCGCGAAGACGATGCCGGTGGCCTTCGCCTCCACCTGGATCGTGCCGTCGAGGTAGAGGTACCAGAAGAAGCCGTAGTCGTAGTTGCCGATGGTCGAGAAGTACGAGATGACGAGGCGGCGGGAGCGCCGCACCTCGGTCTTGCCGTCGAGGTCGGTGTGCTTCCAGAGGATCCCGTAGTCCTCCTCGTGCATGCAGACGACCTGCGGGATGGTCACCGGGTTGCCGTGGTCGTCGGCCACGACGCCGTCGAAGTAGTGGATGACGCCGAGGCAGTCGCAGCCGAGGGTCAGGGTGTTCGCGTTCTTGCCCAGCAGGTACTCGCCGGCGTCGAAGTAGCTGATCCAGAACCGAGTGGACGTCGTGTCGCCGTAGGGGACGACCATCTCGGGCACCGAGCCGCGGTAGAGCACGGAGCGGTCCTCGTCACCGTCGCGGAACGTCACCTGGTTGAGCACGAGCCCCTCGCGGGCGTTGAAGCCGACGCGCAGCTTCCAGTTCTCCCACTCGACGTGCTGCCCGTCGACGCGGAAGCTCGGCCCCTCAGGCTGGGAGATCTCGATGGGCTTGAGGGAGGTGCGCGCGGCGCCGATCGTCGCAGCGTCGTAGTTGCCGTCGAGGTCGGGGACGGGCACGTCACCATCGTCCTCGACCCGCAGCACCTCCCCGGTCGTGAGGTCGATGTGCACGATGAGGCCCTCGACCGGGTGCGACCAGGGAGAATCGGCCGGGGTGGAGCGCAGGAAGGTCAGCGAGCGGATGACGCGCCGCCCGGTCTCCTCGGCGCGGTTGTGGAAGCCGGGGGCGAGAGGGGCGCAGAAGGCGAGCTCGATGCGGTCCTCTAGGCCGCGCCGGGCCATCGCCGCCCGCCACTGGGGCGATGCCTTCGCGATCTCCTCGGCGCGTTCGTACTCCTCGAAGAGGTACTGCGGCTGGCCGTAGGGCGCCTCCGCGGTGGACAGGGGGCGGTGCTCGACGAGTTCGCGCGTGGTCACCGAGACGATCGCCTCGGCCGACGCGCCGGTCGCGGTGTCGAGCAGCACGAACAGGAGTCGGCGATCGATCGCATCGCCCTCCTGGAAGCTGGCGACGGCCTCCTTCGACGGCTCGACGGGCAGCACCGACGGGAACCGCGTCGTCTCCCCCACGAGGCCCGCCGCCACCAGGATGTCCCGGCCATCGGCGATCTCCTGCGCGGTCAGCGCGTCGAGGGGATGCCGGACCTCGGTCGGCGCCGTGGTGGTGGAGGTGTGCTGGTGGGACATCGGTGTTCCTTACGTCGAGCTCGTCCGTTCAGTATCCGGGGTCGCCGCCACGAGCCGGAAGGCGCGTGCGGCCGACCGTTCCGATTCAGACAACCGCTCTGCGTCGCACGCCAACCCCGGCGGGCCCGCACCCTGTTCAATCGTCAGCAATCGCGCATCCCCTGCTCACCCTTCCAGCGCGCCGATCGAGGAGAATCCGTTGACCTCCACCCAGTTCGCCGACACCGCCGTCGGCACCCGGACCGCCGCCCACCGCCGTCTGGGCGTCCCCGCCGTCACGTTCATGATCGTGGCGGCCTCCGCACCCCTCACCGTTCTCGCGGGCGGCGTGACGACCACGTTCGCCGTCACCGGCGTGCTCGGCGTACCCCTGTCGTTCCTCATCCTCGGCGCCACGCTCGCGATCTTCGCCGTGGGATACGCGGCCATGAGCAGATTCGTCACGAATGCGGGCGCCTTCTACTCCTATGTCGCGCAGGGCCTCGGCCGGCCCGGCGGTGTCGGGGTGTCGATCGTGGCGCTCATCTCGTACAACGCGATGCAGATCGGCGTGTACGGGATGTTCGGCTTCCAGGTGTCGTCCCTGCTGTCCAGCAAGTTTGGGTGGGACGTGCCGTGGTGGATCCCGGTGCTCGTGTGCATCGCTCTCATCGCTGTCCTCGGGGTCAATCGCGTCGACCTGTCGGCCAAGGTCCTCGGTGTGCTGGTCGCGCTCGAGTTCGTGGTCGTGATCGTCTACGACATCGCCTCGTTCATCGTCGCGCCGGAGGGCGTGAGTGCGCAGGCGCTCAGCCCGTCCTCGCTGTTCGTGCCCGGGATCGGAGCGGTGTTCGCGTTCGGCATCGCCGCGTTCATGGGCTTCGAGTCGGCGGCCATCTACGGGGAGGAGTCGAAGGACCCCAAGCGCACGGTCGCCCGGGCCACCTACACGGCCGTGGGCGTCATCGCGATCTTCTACGCGCTGTCCTCCTGGGCCATGACCGTCGGCACGGGCCCGAGCGCCGTGATCAAGGCCTCCACCGAGCAGGGCCCCGACCTCATCTTCAACTTCCTCTCGTCGCACATCGGCGTGGTGATCAGCGACATCGCCCAGCTGCTCTTCATCACCAGCCTCTTCGCGTCGCTGGTCAGCTTCCACAACGCCGTCGCCCGGTACTTCTTCTCGCTCGGCCGGGAGGGCGTGCTCCCGGTGCGGCTGTCACGCATCCGCGCGAAGAGCGGCGCCCCGTGGGCCGGCTCCCTGACCCAGACGGTGCTCGCCGCCGTCGTCATCATCGCCTTCGCCATCGCCGGCGCGGGATGGACTCCGCCCGAGGGTGCCCCGGCCGCCTTGTTCCCCGTTCTCACGCTCTTCTCGTGGCTCACGAACAGTGGCGCTCTCGGGCTGGTGCTCCTCATGGCGGTCGTGTCGTTCTCGGTGATCGGGTTCTTCCGTCGCAACGGCTGTGGTGTCGGGCCGTGGCAGCGGATCGTCGCGCCGGTGGTGTCGGGAGTCGCGCTGACGGTGGTGTTCGCGCTCATCCTGATCTACTTCAACACGCTGCTCACGAGCGACCCCACGGCGCCGCCCACCGCGACGACGTTCATCCTGCCGGCGATCGTCATCGTGCCCGGGATCATCGGCGTCTTCTGGGGCATGGCGCTGAAGCGGCGCAATCCGAAGGTCTACGCCCAGATCGGGCACGGGACCGAGGAGGCCGGCGCTCCCGAGCTCGGCGCCGACGACGACTGACCCTCCCGGTCGCGCAGCCGCCGGTCGACACAGAGGCGCCCTCCGAGGAAGGCGCCTCTATCGTGGTCGCGGCCGGTTTCGTGGTCGCAGCCGGCGGTCAGACCCGCGCCGCGGCGCGGACGTCCGACGGCGACTCGGAGTACGCCGCCTTGAAGACGCGGCTGAAGTGCGCCGCGTCGACGAATCCCCACCGCGAGGCGATGGAGGCCACGGACTGGTCGGCGTGCAGCGGGTCGACCAGGTCGCGCCGGCAGCGCTCGAGCCGCCGAGTGCGGATCCACGCGGAGACCGTGGTGCTCTGCTCCTGGAAGAGTCCCTGCAGGTGGCGGGTGGAGATGAAGTGGGCGGCTGCGATCTGCGTCGGCCCGAGGTCGGTCGACGCGAGATTCGCGTCGATGTACATCCGGATGCGCTGCATGAGGGCACGATGCGGGTCGACCGTCTCGGTCCGCGCGTCGAGCTCGTCGGCGAAGAGGGTGGTCACGAGGTCGATCGCGCTGTGCGCCAGGCGGGTGCCCGTCGGCCCGGAGAGCTGGTCGAGGTTGCCGACCAGCTGCGCCAGGAACGGGACGATGATGCCGCCGACGCCCGAGCGTCCATCGAAGCGCACTGCAGTGAGCTGCGCGACGAGCTCCCGCGGGAGGTCGATGAGGTTCTTGGGGAACATGACGACCATCGTGCGGAAGTCGTCGTCGAAGACGAGCGAGTACGGCCGGTGGGTGTCGTAGACGGCGAGATCGCCGGGGCGCAGCACCGCCTCCCGGTTGTCCTGGATGAGCAGTCCGGTGCCCGAGAGCATCATGCTGAGCTTGTAGTAGTCGCGGTCGGACCGGGCGATGAGCTCCGGGGTGCGCTCGACGACGTGCTGCGACGCACTCACCTCCGAGACGTGCACGGTATCGGCGGTGGCCATCCTGATGCGCCCCCAGAAGGGGTCGGGTCGCTCGCTGGTCACGTGCAACGGCACGAACGACTCCGAGACGGCGGTCCGGAACGCGCTGAAATCGCGCGTCGCGCTCGATGAAATCCTGCTCTCTGCGGAGCGGACGGGTGCCTGCGGCTGCTGGGCGATGATCACGGTCGACCTCACTGCGGATCGGGGACGACGTTGTATACGATCCGTGATGTGGACCGTATCATCCCGTCCTGGGCAGGTGCCAGGACGTCGAGCGGACCCGCTCGTCCAGGTCTGCACCGCGCGTCATCGGCCGTGCGTGCACGGTCAAGCGGCTCGCAGGCCCCGGATCGAGACTGGACCGAGGACCGTTCCACTGGAGGAGACCCGATGTCGGATTACACCGAACTGCTCGCCCGCGTCAGCGCGCCGGAGGGATCGGGCCGACCGATCCACGATCCCGCGACCGGCGCCGAGCTCGGCCGCGCCCCCGAGGCGACCGTCGACGAACTGGATGCCGCGATCGCCCGCGCCCGCGCCGCCCAGCCCGACTGGGAAGCGCTCGGACACGAGGCGCGCACGGAGATCCTCCTGCGCGCCTCCGACGCCATCGATGCGAACGCGGAGGCGCTCGCGCAGCTGCTGTCGCGCGAACAGGGCAAGCCGCTCAACGGCCCGAACGCACGCTTCGAGATCGGCGCCTGCTCTGCCTGGCTGCGCACGTCGGCGACGCTTCCGATGGAGGCCGAGGTCATCATCGACGACGGCGAAGTCCACGCCGAGCTCCAGTACCGGGCGATCGGGGTCGTCGGGGCGATCGGCCCGTGGAACTGGCCGCTCATGATCGGCATCTGGCAGCTCGCTCCGGCGCTCCGGATGGGCAACACCGTCGTGCTCAAGCCGTCGGAGTACACCCCGCTCAGCGTCCTGGCGCTGGTGAGCGTGCTGAACGAGGTGCTCCCCGCCGACGTGCTCATCGCCGTCTCCGGCGGCCGCGACGTCGGTGCCCGGCTCGCGAGCCACCCCGACGTCGACAAGATCATGTTCACCGGGTCGACGGCGACCGGCCGCCGGATCATCGAGAGCTCGGCCGGCAACCTCGCCCGGCTCACCCTGGAGCTCGGCGGCAACGATGCCGGGATCGTGCTGCCCAGTGCGGACCCTCAGGCCATCGCGCAGGACCTGTTCTGGGGCGCGTTCATCAACACCGGCCAGACCTGCGCCGCGCTCAAGCGGCTGTACGTGCACGACTCGATCTACGACGCGACCGTGGATGCGCTGGCCGAGATCGCGCGGTCCACTCCGATGGGCAACGGCCTCGACGAGCAGAACGTGCTCGGCCCGCTGCAGAACAAGCAGCAGTTCGACATCGTGAACCGTCTCGTCGAGGACGCGAAGGCGAAGGGCGGCCGCATCGTCACCGGCGGGGCACCCGCGACCGAGCTCGGTGAGCTCTTCTACCCGATCACCCTCGTCGCCGACATCGCCGACGGCACCGACCTCGTCGACGAGGAGCAGTTCGGTCCGGCGCTGCCCATCATCCGCTACACCGAGGTGGCCGACGCCGTGGCCAGCGCCAACCGGCTCGACGTCGGTCTCGGCGGCTCGGTCTGGGGCGACCGCGACGAAGCCCTCGCCGTCGCCTCCCGCATGCATGCGGGCACGGTCTGGATCAACTCGCACGGCGGTGTCCACCCGATGATCCCGTTCGGCGGCGTGAAGGGCTCCGGCTACGGCCTGGAGTTCGGCGTCGAAGGCCTGAAGGCGGTCGCCGTCCCCCGCATCATCAACGGCTGAGCGGGACCTCGACGATGCTGACGTCCGCGGGCGGAGCGGAGAGCGCCTGGTCGAGCTCGCCCTTCGTCCGCGCGGCGCGGTACTCCCAGCCGTAGGCCGCGGCGAGCGCACGCACATCCACGTCGTGAGGCGTGTAGAGCACCCGGTCGAACGCGGCGGTCCCCGCGGTCGATGCGACCTCGAGTCCGTCGAAGATCGTGCCTCCGCCGTCGTTGCCGACGACGAGCTGCAGGTGCGGGCGCTCCTCGCCCGCCGCGCCGAGCAGGGCGCCGGCATCGTGGAGGAGGGCGAGGTCGCCGAGCAGGACCCGTGTCACGCCCGCCGGATTCCCCGCCTCCGCCGCAGCGGCCTGGCTGGCGATCGCGATGCCCGTCGCCGTGGCGATCGTCCCGTCGATGCCGGCGAGGCCGCGGTTGGAGTGCACGTGGATCTTCTTGCCCGGCACGATCCGGTCGGCGTCGCGGATCAGTCGTGACGCCGCGAGGACGAGACGGTCGTGCGGCCACGAGTACCGCCAGAGCGCCTCTGCGAGCAGGGGACGCGTGATCGGGGCGCGGACCGCGGCGAGCTCCGCCTTGGCGAATGCGAGTGCGTCGGCGGGATCGTACGAGCGCGCCTTGTCGACATCGGGTGCGATCGCCGCCGGGTCGGCCGCGCGCTCCGCTTCGTCGATCAGCCGACGGCTCGCGAAGACCCAGCTGCCGACCCAGCCGCGCACCTCCGGCGAGCGCAGGTCGATGCCGGCCGGTGCGTGCACTCCGCCGACGATGCGGGCCCGGTGCCCGGGGTCGTAGGCCTGCGCGCCCGTCGGGGCCACGACGATCAGCTCGACGTCTTCACGGGTGAGGAGCGCCGGGACCTCCCGGCTGAGCGTCGGGTGACCGAAGACGATCGCGCGTTCGACCCGCCCACCGAAGGCGTCCTCACGCAGGAGCTCGCGGTAGGCGACCACCAGGTTCGGCCCGAATCGCGCGCCGCTCGAGACCTCGGCGAGGAGCGGGTAGCCCGCCTCCCGGGCGAGTTCCTCTGCTGCCGGCCCGGCGTCCGCCCCGGCGACGACGACGGTGCGGAGCCGGTCGGACAGCTCGACGATCTCGCGTCCGAGCGCCTCCGGGCCCGCGGTCGTGGGGAGTTCTCCGGCGATCGGCTCGAGGAGCGTGGGGGCTGCGACGGACAAAGGCTCACGGAAGGCGACGTTGAGGTGGACCGGTCCCGGGTCGGCGGTGTCGGCGCCGACGGCGGCTCTGACCGCAGCGGCGGCCACGGCCTCCGCTGCCTCTGCCTCGGCGGCGCGCCCGGCTTCGTCGGTGGCTCCGGGAGCGTCGACGTCCTGCGACCAGCGGACCGCGACGCCGTAGAGGCCGTCCTGCCGGGTGGTCTGGTTGGAGCGGATCCCGCGGAGCTCTGCGGGCCGGTCCGCCGTGAGCACGATGAGCGGGATGCCCGCCTCGTGCGCTTCGAGCACGGCCGGGTGGAGGTTGGCCGTGGCCGTCCCGCTCGTGGTGATCACGACGGCCGGCGCTCCGGTCTCGCGCGCGAGGCCGAGAGCGAGGAATCCGCCGACCCGTTCGTCGATCCGCACGTGCAGGCGCACGTGTCCGCTGTGCTCGAGTCCGGCGGCGACGAGCGCGAGCGCCTGCGACCGGGAGCCGGGGCTCACGACGAGGTCGCGCACTCCGTTGCGCACGAAGGCTCGCAGCAGTGCCGTCGAGTAGTCGGTGGCGGGATTGCCCGTCGTTCCCTCCTCGGACGCGAGGAGGGGGTCACCCATCCCGTCGGCCGGTTTGGTCGGTGTCGGGTCCGTTGTCGTCGAGATCGGCGAGCTCCTTCTCGAGCTGCCGGATGCGCTCCTCCTGGTCACGGTCGAGCTTGAGCTTGCCGAGGAACTCGGGGTCATCGTCCGGGGCGACCAGTCGTCGGTCGCCTGCGCGTCGCCGGCCCCGGCCGATCAGGAACCAGAGGATCCCCCCGATGACCGGGAACAGGATGATGATGAGCAGCCAGAGCGGCTTGGGAAGGCCGCGCACTCTCGTTCGATCGAAGAGCGCGCAGTCCACCACCGAATAGATGTAGAAGACCGCGGCTGCGACGCCGAGGACTATCCAGAGGCGAACCATGGGTCAATCGTAACTCTCAGAGTCCGTCTCTAAGCTGGGAGGGTGAAGCGGATTCCCTCTTGGTTGACTTACACCGTCCTGCGCCTGCTGGTGTTCGCGATCCCGCTCGCCGTTTTGCTGCTCCTGGGCATCGTGTGGTGGGCGTCGGTGATCGCCGCTGCGCTCATCGGTCTCTGCCTGTCGTACATCTTCCTCAGCAAGCCGCGGAACGCCGTCTCGACCGACCTCTACGAGGTCCGGCACCGTGAGAAGCCGGTCCCGTCCGTCGACGACGAGGTGGAGGACGCCGCTGTCGACTCCGTTCAGCCGGCAGCCGACTCGGACTCGAAGCCTCCGGCCGCCTGACCGCTCCCCCGCTCAGAAGCGCCCCTGTCAGACGCTCCCCTGTCAGACGCTTCGGTCAGAACGCGAAGGCCACGCCCAGCGCGATCCCGACCAGGAGTCCGGTGATGCTGGTCAGCTGCAGCGCCGTGATCAGCTCCCGCGAGGTCTTGGCGAACAGGGTGATGGCGCACGCCGGCAGGGCGGCGAGCAGCGCGAACATCCCGAACCAGGCGAGCGGATAGAAGAGCGCCAGGAGCGCGACGATCGCGAACGGCACGAGCAGCAGCACGCAGAACACGATCCGCGATGCGACGTTGCCGATGAGCACGGCGAGCGTGCGCTTGCGAGCCGCCTTGTCGGGGGTGATGTCGCGGATGTTGTTGACCATGAGCACCGCGCACGCGATGAGGCCGGCCGCGACGGCTCCGTACCAGGCCTCCTGGTTGACGGTCCCGGCGAGCATGTACGTCGTACCCGCAGTGGCCACGAGCCCGAAGAACACGAAGACGAAGAGCTCACCGAGCCCGAAGTAGCCGTAGGGCCGCTTGCCGCCGGTGTAGAACCATGCGGCGGCGATCGCTGCCGCACCGACCAGCAGCACCCACCAGTGCTGGGTGAGGATGACGAGCACGAGACCAGCCACCGCTGCGAGCCCGAAGAACACGAGGGCGACGGTCAGCACCTTCTTGGGGGAGGCCTTGCCCGATCCGGTCAGACGACCCGGGCCGACCCGGTATTCGTCGGTGCCTCGGATGCCGTCGGAGTAGTCGTTCGCGTAGTTCACGCCGATCTGCAGCAGCACTGCGACCGCGAGGCAGAGCAGGGAGCGCACCGGGTGCCAGACTCCGGGGTCCTCGGCGACCTTCGCCGCACCGACACCGATGAGCACCGGAGCGATGGCGAGGGGCAGGGTGCGGAGGCGGGCACCGGCGATCCAGTCGGCCGCGGTCGCGGGTCGCGCCGCCGCCACTGCCTTCGCGCCCGGGCGGCCGCTCTTGCCGCCGCGGGGTCCGCGTGCCTGGGGCGGGGCCATTCTCTGCATCCGTGGCTTGTTCTCGCTCATCACAGTGCGAATCTTAACAACATCGGCTATGCCTCGTTCGCGCTCGTGGCTGCGGCCGTGTCCGCGTCCGTGTCCGCGACGATCAGGGCGGCCGCCCTCCGGTCGGGTTTCCCACTGCTCAGCAGGGGCAGCTGGTCGACGGCGACGATTCGAGCGGGGGCCGCTGCGCGGCCGACGCGCTCGGCGACGGTGCTCCGCACTTTCCGGAGAGCATCAGGGCCGGCCCACCGGCGTGCGTCAGCTGCCACCACGACGACAGGGACCTGACCCCATTCGTCATCGTCCGACGCGACGACGATCGCGGCATCGAGGCCCGGGATGCTGCGGACCGTGAGTTCGACGGAGTCCAGCAGCACCTTCTCCCCTCCGGAGATGATCACGTTGTCCGCTCTGCCGAACACGGTGACGCGACCGTCGTCCACTCGACCCAGGTCTCCCGTGCGGTACCAGCGATGGCCGTCGGCCTCGTGGAAGGTCGCGCGCGTCCGCCCCTCGTCGCCGAGGTAGCCTTCCGCGAGGGTGGGGCCGCCGATCTCGAGCAGCCCGCCGACCTCCCGCACCGTCGTCGTACCGATCGGGACCCCGTCGTACACGCAGCCCCCTGCCGTCTCGCTCGATCCGTACGTGCTCAGGATGCGTGCGCCTGCGCGCTCCGCGCGCTCCCGCAGCTGTGACGTGAGGGCCTGACCGCCGACCAGGATCCCGTCGAACTGTCTGAGCGCACCTGCGACGTCCGTGGCCCCTTCCTCGACCGCCTCCACCAGCCGCGCCAGCTGCACCGGGACGAGCGACGTGTAGCGCAGATCGTGCGTGAGAGCCGCGGCGAGAGTCGCGAACCGCACCGCATCGAAGTGCCCTGGCCCGTAGTAGAGCGGTTCGGTCTCCGCCGCGAGGGATCGCACCAGCACCTGTGCTCCGGCGACGTAGTGGGCGGGGAGGGCGAGCAGCCACTGCCCCTGTCCACCCATCGCTCCGGCGGATGCGGCCGCGCTCGCCAGGAGCGCGTCGGCCGAGAGCGCAACGCGCTTCGGCACCCCCGTCGAGCCGGAGGTCTCGATCACGAGGGCGACGTTCTGAGGCACGGTGTCCGGTTCGGCCTGCTGGTTCTGCTTGTTCGTGGCCTCCTGTCCGTTGAGCGATTCCGCGGCCTCTCGCGGCACGACCGCCGGTCCGGAACCGGCCAGCGCATCGCGTAGCGCTTCGAAGACATCCCGCGGCTCGCCTGCATCCACCGCCCGCACCGTGCGCGTCATGCCGAGCCTCAGTACTGCCAGGGGAAGGGCGACCAGTCCGGTTCGCGCTTCTGGAGGAAGGAGTCCCGCCCTTCGACCGCCTCGTCGGTGCCGTACGCAAGACGCGTCGCCTCACCGGCGAACACCTGCTGGCCGACCAGTCCGTCGTCGACGGCGTTGAACGCGAACTTCAGCATCCGGATGGCCGTCGGCGACTTGGTCAGGATCTCCCGGGCCCACTCCAGAGCCGTCGCCTCCAGCTCCGCGTGGGGAACGACCGCGTTGACCGCCCCCATCTCGTAGGCACGCTGGGCGGAATACTCGCGAGCGAGGAAGAAGACCTCGCGGCCGACTTTCTGGCCGACCTGGCGTGCGAAGTACGCGCTGCCGTATCCGGCGTCGAAGGATCCGACGTCGGCATCCGTCTGCTTGAAGCGGCCGTGTTCCTCGCTCGCGATCGACAGGTCGCAGACGACGTGGAGCGAGTGCCCGCCTCCCGCAGCCCAGCCCGGCACGACGGCGATGACGACCTTGGGCATGAAGCGGATCAGCCGCTGCACCTCGAGGATGTGCAGCCGGCCGCTGCGGGCCGAGTCGATCCCGGCCGCGGTCTCCCCTTCGGCGTACTTGTAGCCGTCGCGCCCGCGGATGCGCTGGTCGCCTCCCGAGCAGAACGCCCAGCCGCCGTCCTTCGGGCTCGGCCCGTTGCCGGTGAGGAGCACCACACCGATCCTCGAGTTGGTCCGTGCGTCCTCCAACGCCGCGTAGAGCTCGTCGACGGTGTGCGGTCGGAAGGCGTTGCGCACCTCGGGCCGGTTGAATGCGACGCGAGCGATCCGCCCGGACACGTCGTGATGGTAGGTGATGTCCGTGAGCCCGCCGAAACCGGGCGCCTCCACCCACTGCGTCGGATCGAAGATCTCTGAGATTGCCGCTGCCATGCATCAAGCCTATGGTCGGCGGCCTCATCGGGGGTCGGCCGTGCGAAACTTGTGGAATGGTGCCGGAGCTGCGCGACGTGTTGATGACAGCGCGCGTGGTGAGCGTGCCGATGACCTCCCGCTTCCGCGGTATCACCGTGCGCGAGGCAGTGCTGTTCGAGGGCCCGGAGGGCTGGACCGAGTTCTCGCCGTTCGTGGAGTACGCGGACGAGGAGGCCGCGGCCTGGCTGCACGCCGCGATCGACTTCGGCTGGCGTCCCGCACCCGCACCGCTGCGCACCCGCGTCCCCGTCAACGCGACCGTGCCCGCCGTCCCGGCCGCCGAGGTC
The DNA here is from genome assembly GCF_042883605.1 of Leifsonia sp. NPDC058194. Classification (NCBI taxonomy): domain Bacteria; kingdom Bacillati; phylum Actinomycetota; class Actinomycetes; order Micrococcales; family Microbacteriaceae; genus Leifsonia; species Leifsonia sp. NPDC058194. The sequence continues at coordinate 789,153 of NZ_JBHVVL010000001.1, forward strand.
GACGCGGTCCTCGACCGCTACCCCGGCGCGCGCACGGCGAAGGTCAAAGTCGCCGAGCCCGGCCAGGCCCTCGCCGACGACGTCGCCCGCGTGAGGGCCGTCCGCGAGAGGCTCGGCCCTGAGGGGCGGATCCGGGTGGACGCGAACACGCTCTGGAACGTCGATGAGGCCGAGCACGCCATCCATGCCCTCGCGCCGTTCGACCTCGAGTACGTCGAGCAGCCGTGCGCCACCGTCGAGGAGCTCGCCGAGATCCGCCGGCGCACCGCGTACATGGGCATCCCGATCGCCGCCGATGAGAGCGTCCGCAAGACCGATGACCCGCTCGCCGTCGCCCGTGCCGGTGCCGCCGATCTGCTCGTCGTCAAAGCCCAGCCGCTCGGAGGCATCCACTCCGCTCTGCGGATCGTCGCCGAAGCCGGACTTCCGGTCGTCGTGTCCAGCGCCATCGACACCTCGATCGGCATCGCGATGGGGGCGCATCTCGCCGCCGCGATCCCCGAGCTGGAGTACGACTGCGGTCTGGGGACCGTGGCCATGTTCGTCCAGGATGTCGCGATCGAGCCGCTGCTCCCGGTCGACGGATTCATCCCGGTCGTACGGCCCCGAGTGGACGAGTCTCGTGCCGCCGCCATGGACGCGCCCGCCGATCGCCGGGACTGGTGGCTCGAACGCATCCGCCGGTGCTACCGCATCATCGAGCACGCGACGGCGCTCTGACGAAACGACCGATCGGGCCGATCACATCGAGCCTGCCGTTCGGACCGGTCAGGCGTACAGCCGCTCCGGCACTTCCAGCCCGTAGATCGCACGTCCCGAGTTCCAGATCGCGGCGCACGCGGCCCGGAGCAGGTTGAGCGCGTCGGAGCCCTCCGCGCGGATCCGGACGTCGTTCCCCTCGATCGCCACGGTCGCATCGCCCACGGTCACTGCACCGTCGCGCGCGATGGTGGCCGCGGGATACGGCTGGGCCAGCCCGCGAAGGTCGTCGAGGATGTAGGTCGGACGGGAGTTCGCATCGGCTGCGATGAGCTGTTTCGCTCCGTCGATCCCGGTCAGGACGAGCACCGAGTCGATCCCCGCACGGTTCGCACCGAGGATGTCCGTATCGAGGCGATCGCCGATGAAGAGGGGCTTCGCGGCACCGAAGCGCGACACAGCCTCCTCGAAGATCGCCACCTCGGGCTTGCCCGCGACCAGGGGAAGCCGGCCGGCGGCCGTGTGAACGGCGGAGACGAGCGTCCCGTTGCCGGGGGCGATGCCGCGCGCCACGGGAATGGTCCAGTCCGTGTTCGTCGCGATCCATGGCCGTTCGGTGTCGGAGCGTCCTTGCAGCGCGAACGCGGCCTCGGCCAGCTGGGCCCAGCCCACCTCCGGCGCGAATCCCTGGATGACCGCGGCTGGGTCGTCGTCGGCAGACCGCGTGACCGAGAATCCACCCTTCTGCACCTCGTCGACCAGCCCGTCCCCGCCGATCACGAGGATCGTCGATCCCGGTTCGACGTGGGAGCTCAGGAGGCGCACGGCGGCCTGTGGCGACGTCACGACGTCGCTCGGCTGCACGTTCAGGCCCAGTTCGCTGAGGTGAGTGGCGACCGACGCGTCCGTGCGCGATGCGTTGTTCGTGATGTAACCCACACGAACGGTATCAGCGGCAGCGTTGAGGCTGTCGACGGCGTGCGGGATGGCGCTGGCGCCCTTGTAGACCACGCCGTCCAGGTCGGCGAGCACGACATCCACTCCATCGAGCGGGGTGGTTGCGTCAGTGCTCCGTCGGAACAGCGCCATCGTCGGGCTCGCCCTTCTCCTCATCGGCCACGACCTCGTCGTCGACTTCGGCCGCACTCTCAGCGTCATCATCGGCTTCGGCATCGGCTTCGGCGTTTGCCGGCTCCTCGTCGTCAGCGAGCAGCTCGTCCACCTCCGCCTCGATGGACACCGCAGAGAAGTCGCCCGGATCGAGGAAGATCTCTTCCTCGATCACGTCGATGGTCTCGTGTTCGTCGATGTCGAGCGCGTCGGCGAGTGCCTCGTCCGCACGGTCCGCGCGCTCACGCCAGGACGCCGCCTGCTCGTCGCGCCCGAGTTCTTCGAGGACTTCGGCGTACGCGTGGAACAGGTCGGGGCTCCAGCTGAACGCGCGGTCGGGGTCGAGCTGGGGGATCTCGAGCTCGGCCAGCGCCGCTTCCGGCTGTCCGAGGTCGAGGCGCGCACCGGACATCGCGATCGCCAGCGATACCTGGACGTCGGCGGCGAGCGTCGCCTTATCGACGGAGCGTCCGAGCTCGAGCGCACGGTCCGGACGGCCGACGCCGCGCTCGCTGTCCACCATGAGCGGAAGCTGGTCGTTCGACCCGGAGATACGTCGGTAGGTGCGGAGCTCGCGAAGGGCGAGGGCGAAGTCACCGGTCGCATACGCAGTGATCGCAAGCGTCTCGCGCACGACGCCGATACGCCCTGCTCGACGCGCAGCCGAGAGTGCGTGGCGATGCGCCTGGTCGGGGTCGCTCTCGATCAGGCGCGACACCATGACGAGGTGCTGCGCGACCCACTCCGCGTTGTCCTTGGACAGAGTCTTGAGCTCGACACGCGCCGGCCCCGGGAGATCGCGGGCGACGACGCCTTCGGGGATCTCTGGGTCGTCGTGGTGGGGCCGTACCGACCGGAGTTCGCGCGAACGCTCGATCTCCTCGTCGCTGCGCAGCTCGCGCTCGCGCGCGTCCCGATCACCCCGGGCCGGCGCACCATCGCGGGTCCACAGCTTCTCATCACGTCCACCACGATCGCCGTCGCGGCCGCGATCATCACCGGAACGCCGTCCGGTCGGACGCTGTCCATCGCGCGAGTACCCACCGCGCTCACCACCGTAACGCTGACCGTCACGCGAGTACCCACCACGCTCACCACCGGAACGCTGTCCGCTCGGGCGCTGACCGTCACGCGAATACCCACCACGCTCACCACCGTAACGCTGTCCGTCACGCGAGTACCCACCACGCTCACCACCGGAACGCTGACCGCCCGGGCGCTGACCGTCACGCGAATACCCGCCACGCTCACCACCGTAACGCTGTCCGTCACGCGAGTACCCGCCACGCTCACCACCGGAACGCTGACCGTCACGCGAGTACCCGCCACGCTCACCACCGGAACGCTGTCCATCGCGCGAGTACCCACCACGCTCGCCGCCGGAACGCTGACCGCCCGGGCGCTGACCGTCACGCGAGTACCCGCCACGCTCACCACCGGAACGCTGTCCATCGCGCGAGTACCCACCACGCTCGCCACCCGGGCGCTGTCCGCTCGGGCGCTGACCGTCACGCGAATACGCGCCACGCTCGCCACCGGAACGCTGACCGCCCGAAGACTGGCCATCGCGCGAATACCCGCCGCGATTCGAGCCCCCGCCGCGCTCGGCGTCCTTGCCATAGCTGCGGCCGGCGCCGTTCGCGCGCTGGTCTCCTCGACCGGAAGCTCCTGCTCCGCGGCCGCCCTGACCAGAGGAGGGTCGTCGTCCATCGCCGCTCGATGCAGCTCCGCGATCGCTACGCCCCTTGTTCCGGGCGTCCTTGTCATCTGGTGTATCGCTCACGACGTCTCCTGTCGGATGGCGGACTATCGAGCCCAGCCTACGTTGGGTGTTCACGCGCGGGTCTGCGAGCGCGGAAAAGGACTTGTTAACGCGAAATGGCCACCCATCACTGGGTGGCCATCTCACAAAGAAGTCCGGCGGTGTCCTACTCTCCCACAGGGTCCCCCCTGCAGTACCATCGGCGCAGAGAGTCTTAGCTTCCGGGTTCGGAATGTAACCGGGCGTTTCCCTCTCGCTATGGCCGCCGAAACACTATTGATGTATCAAAGTGAACGAACAATCATCACGATTGTTTCAGTTCTCGACCGTACATCGAGAACCACATAGTGGACGCAAGCAATCTTGGCTCCTCATACCAGCCTTACAACAGTATGAAGATAGTGATTATCAAATTATCGGCTTATTAGTACCGGTCAGCTCCATGGGTCTTTAGTCCCCACTTCCACATCCGGCCTATCAACCCAGTAGTCTAGCTGGGAGCCTCTCGCCCGAAGGCATGGAAATCTCATCTTGAGGCCGGCTTCCCGCTTAGATGCTTTCAGCGGTTATCCATCCCGAACGTAGCTAATCAGCGGTGCTCCTGGCGGAACAACTGACACACCAGAGGTTCGTCCAACCCGGTCCTCTCGTACTAGGGTCAGATCCTCTCAAATTTCCTGCGCGCGCAGCGGATAGGGACCGAACTGTCTCACGACGTTCTAAACCCAGCTCGCGTACCGCTTTAATGGGCGAACAGCCCAACCCTTGGGACCTACTCCAGCCCCAGGATGCGACGAGCCGACATCGAGGTGCCAAACCATGCCGTCGATATGGACTCTTGGGCAAGATCAGCCTGTTATCCCCGAGGTACCTTTTATCCGTTGAGCGACAGCGCTTCCACAAGCCACTGCCGGATCACTAGTCCCGACTTTCGTCCCTGCTCGACTTGTCAGTCTCACAGTCAAGCTCCCTTGTGCACTTACACTCGACACCTGATTGCCAACCAGGTTGAGGGAACCTTTGGGCGCCTCCGTTACTTTTTGGGAGGCAACCGCCCCAGTTAAACTACCCATCAGGCACTGTCCCTGAACCGGATTACGGTTCTAAGTTAGATATCCAGAGTGACCAGAGTGGTATTTCAACATTGACTCCACGAACACTGGCGTGCCCGCTTCAAAGTCTCCCACCTATCCTACACAAGCCACACCGAACACCAATACCAAACTATAGTAAAGGTCACGGGGTCTTTCCGTCCTGCTGCGCGTAACGAGCATCTTTACTCGTAGTGCAATTTCGCCGAGTTCGCGGTTGAGACAGCTGGGAAGTCGTTACGCCATTCGTGCAGGTCGGAACTTACCCGACAAGGAATTTCGCTACCTTAGGATGGTTATAGTTACCACCGCCGTTTACTGGGGCTTAAATTCTGAGCTTCGCCGAAGCTAACCCTTCCTCTTAACCTTCCAGCACCGGGCAGGCGTCAGTCCGTATACATCGTCTTGCGACTTGGCACGGACCTGTGTTTTTAGTAAACAGTCGCTTCCCACTGGTCTCTGCGGCCTTCAAACGCTCCAGGAGTAAATCCCTTCACGCCTCAGGCCCCCCTTCTCCCGAAGTTACGGGGGCATTTTGCCGAGTTCCTTAACCACGATTCTCTCGATCTCCTTGGTATTCTCTACCTGACCACCTGAGTCGGTTTGGGGTACGGGCGGCTTGAACCTCGCGTCGATGCTTTTCTTGGCAGCATAGGATCACTGAATTCGCCTTGACGGCTATGCGTAAGATCTCAGGCTGTATGAGAGACGGATTTGCCTATCTCTCGCCCTACATCCTTGCCCCGGGACAACCATCGCCCGGTACAGCTACCTTCCTGCGTCACACCTGTTAATACGCTAGCCGCACCAGCATGGGGTCGAGCGTTAGGCCAGGAGCGTCACCCCGAAGGGATCAGTCACCTGGATTAGGACTCTTAGCACCACTGGATTAGCTTGGGCGGTTCTTCGCCGGTACGGGAATATCAACCCGTTGTCCATCGACTACGCCTGTCGGCCTCGCCTTAGGTCCCGACTTACCCAGGGCGGATTAGCCTGGCCCTGGAACCCTTGGTCTTTCGGAGGACGGGTTTCTCACCCGTCTTTCGCTACTCATGCCTGCATTCTCACTCGTGTGGCCTCCACGGCTGGTTTACACCGCCGCTTCGCTGGCCACACGACGCTCTCCTACCCATCAACACGGCTGGACCACGAAGGCCTACCAATAATGTCAATGCCACAACTTCGGTGGCGTGCTTGAGCCCCGTTACATTGTCGGCGCGGAATCACTTGACCAGTGAGCTATTACGCACTCTTTCAAGGGTGGCTGCTTCTAAGCCAACCTCCTGGTTGTCTGTGCAACTCCACATCCTTTCCCACTTAGCACGCGCTTAGGGACCTTAGTTGGTGGTCTGGGTTGTTTCCCTCTCGACGATGAAGCTTATCCCCCACCGTCTCACTGCTGCGCTCTCACTTACCGGCATTCGGAGTTTGGCTGACGTCAGTAACCTTTTGGGGCCCATCGGCCATCCAGTAGCTCTACCTCCGGCAAGAAACACGCAACGCTGCACCTAAATGCATTTCGGAGAGAACCAGCTATCACGAAGTTTGATTGGCCTTTCACCCCTATCCACAGCTCATCCCCTCAGTTTTCAACCTAAGTGGGTTCGGTCCTCCACGACGTCTTACCGTCGCTTCAACCTGGCCATGGATAGATCACTTCGCTTCGGGTCTAGGACATGCGACTGAATCGCCCTATTCAGACTCGCTTTCGCTACGGCTACCCCTCACGGGTTAACCTCGCCACATATCGCTAACTCGCAGGCTCATTCTTCAAAAGGCACGCTGTCACCCCTACAAGGAGGCTCCAACGGTTTGTAAGCAAACGGTTTCAGGTACTATTTCACTCCCCTCCCGGGGTACTTTTCACCTTTCCCTCACGGTACTTGTCCGCTATCGGTCATCTGGGAGTATTTAGGCTTATCAGGTGGTCCTGACAGATTCACACGGGATTTCTCGGGCCCCGTGCTACTTGGGATACTCTTCACGCCATTGGACCATTTCGGTTACGGGGCTGGCACCCTCTGTGGCTGGCCTTTCAATGCCATTCACCTATGATCCTTTGTAACGTTCGCTGTTCGGCAGAAGCAGCAGAAAAGTCCCACAACCCCGACCATGCAACGCCTGCCGGCTATCACACATGATCGGTTTAGCCTCTTCCGGTTTCGCTCGCCACTACTAACGGAATCGCTTTTGCTTTCTCTTCCTGTGGGTACTGAGATGTTTCACTTCCCCACGTTCCCTCTACCCGCCCTATATATTCAGGCGGGAGTCACTGGGTCACCCAAAGGGCCCAGCGGGGTTTCCCCATTCGGAGATCCTCGGATCAAAGCTCGTTTATCAGCTCCCCGAGGCTTATCGCAGATTACTACGTCCTTCTTCGGCTCCAGATGCCAAGGCATCCACCGTTTGCTCTTAGAAATTTGAAATCACATGAGTTTGAATCGATCGGCTCACCTAAGTGAGCAGATTGACCAATGATCTAATAAATCAGATCATCTTTTGTGATCCGAACCCGAAGGTTCGAATCTAAGATGCTCGCGTCCACTGTGTAGTTCTCAAAGTACGGGCGGTACCTTCTCCGCCGGCCGAGTTATGGCCGACAAGAAAAGGTCCAGAGGATTCGGTACTCATTCATTCGAATGAGGTCCGGTCCCTCAGGACCCAACAGCGTGCATGTGCGGGGCTTCCGGGTCCGAACCGTTCCTATCTACAAGAGATGTACTGAGTTCGAGCCGTTCGGCTCCGCACCAATGTCAATGTTCCACCCATGAGCTAACCGGCTGAGACGTTCGCTCAGATCCGGCGCCTGGACACCCGAGGGTGCCAGATGCTCCTTAGAAAGGAGGTGATCCAGCCGCACCTTCCGGTACGGCTACCTTGTTACGACTTAGTCCTAATCACCGATCCCACCTTCGACGGCTCCTTCCACAAGGGTTAGGCCACCGGCTTCGGGTGTTACCGACTTTCATGACTTGACGGGCGGTGTGTACAAGGCCCGGGAACGTATTCACCGCAGCGTTGCTGATCTGCGATTACTAGCGACTCCGACTTCATGAGGTCGAGTTGCAGACCTCAATCCGAACTGAGACCGGCTTTTTGGGATTCGCTCCACCTTACGGTATTGCAGCCCTTTGTACCGGCCATTGTAGCATGCGTGAAGCCCAAGACATAAGGGGCATGATGATTTGACGTCATCCCCACCTTCCTCCGAGTTGACCCCGGCAGTCTCCTATGAGTTCCCACCATTACGTGCTGGCAACATAGAACGAGGGTTGCGCTCGTTGCGGGACTTAACCCAACATCTCACGACACGAGCTGACGACAACCATGCACCACCTGTTTACGAGTGTCCAAAGAGTTGACTATTTCTAGCCCGTTCTCGTATATGTCAAGCCTTGGTAAGGTTCTTCGCGTTGCATCGAATTAATCCGCATGCTCCGCCGCTTGTGCGGGCCCCCGTCAATTCCTTTGAGTTTTAGCCTTGCGGCCGTACTCCCCAGGCGGGGCGCTTAATGCGTTAGCTGCGACACGGAAACCGTGGAATGGTCCCCACATCTAGCGCCCAACGTTTACGGCGTGGACTACCAGGGTATCTAATCCTGTTCGCTCCCCACGCTTTCGCTCCTCAGCGTCAGTTACGGCCCAGAGAACTGCCTTCGCCATCGGTGTTCCTCCTGATATCTGCGCATTCCACCGCTACACCAGGAATTCCATTCTCCCCTACCGCACTCTAGTCTGCCCGTACCCACTGCAGGCCCGAGGTTGAGCCTCGGGTTTTCACAGCAGACGCGACAGACCGCCTACGAGCTCTTTACGCCCAATAATTCCGGACAACGCTCGCACCCTACGTATTACCGCGGCTGCTGGCACGTAGTTAGCCGGTGCTTTTTCTGCAGGTACCGTCACTTTCGCTTCTTCCCTACTAAAAGAGGTTTACAACCCGAAGGCCGTCGTCCCTCACGCGGCGTTGCTGCATCAGGCTTTCGCCCATTGTGCAATATTCCCCACTGCTGCCTCCCGTAGGAGTCTGGGCCGTGTCTCAGTCCCAGTGTGGCCGGTCACCCTCTCAGGCCGGCTACCCGTCGTAGGCTTGGTGAGCCTTTACCTCACCAACTACCTGATAGGCCGCGAGTCCATCCTTGACCGAAGTTCTTTCCACCCGCTGGAGATGCCTCCGCGGGTCGTATCCGGTATTAGCTTCCGTTTCCGGAGGTTATCCCAGAGTCAAGGGCAGGTTACTCACGTGTTACTCACCCGTTCGCCACTAATCCCCAAGAGCAAGCTCCTGGTTCATCGTTCGACTTGCATGTGTTAAGCACGCCGCCAGCGTTCGTCCTGAGCCAGGATCAAACTCTCCGTAAATGTTTAGCTCCACAGTCGCAAGCGACTGGGAAACATTGTGCAGGCAGGACAGGAAATGTGTCCAAGCACTGCGAGTTTGTCTTGACTAGTTTCGAATATCTACTGACATTCTGTTCTAATCCAAAGGAATCTCGTATCGACCTTCAGACCGAAGTCTTTCGAGTCAATACCGAGGTTATTTGGCATTTGACATTGTGCACGCTGTTGAGTTCTCAAGGATCGGACGCTCTCACCTTTCACCCTCTCGGGCTGCTCTGTGAGGCAACTTCTCTACCTTACCACTCTCAGTCAGTTTGTCAAGTCGGCCGTTTCGCGCTCTCTCGTTCATCCATCGTGGGATACATCCGATTTGCACGAACCGAACCGGTTAGACCTGCTCAGTGAGTGGGGTGTTAATCCTAAGCGCAACAAAGGAACTCTTACAAGTTCAGATTTGCCGCTAGGCTTAGGATTTGGTCCCTCTTGAGGCCGGGAAGCTCTTCCGCTTCCCGCACCTTTGGGGTGACAAGTAAGTACTTTACGCAGGTCCCCGGGAGCGTGCAAATCTCGGGTTCATCCCGGGCGTGTCGCGCTTGACTTCCGCGGAATCACGCGGATTTCTCCCGGCCCTGCCATCGGCGACCGGCGGCTCGGGTATCCGTTCGCGCGGCCGAACTGGGACCGAGATGCAGAAAGCGCCGGCCGGAATCCTCTGCAGGATTCCGGCCGGCGCTTTTCTCGTGGGCGACGCGTGCCCGGGTCACAGACCCGAGTACGCGTGCAGTCCCTTGAAGAAGACGTTCACGACTCCGAAGTTGAACAACACTGCCGCGAAACCGATGATCGCCAGCCAGGCCGACCGCGATCCCCGCCATCCCCGGGTGGCGCGCGCGTGGATGTATCCCGCGTAGATCACCCAGATGATGAACGTCCAGACCTCTTTCGTGTCCCAACCCCAGTACCGGCCCCACGCCTTCTCCGCCCAGATCGCCCCGGCGATCAGAGTGAAGGTCCAGGCGATGAAGCCCACGATGTTGATCCGGTAGGCGAGGTTCTCGAGCGCGACCGAACTCGGCAGTGTCGCCAGGAAGCGGAACTGCTGCGGACGGGACTCCGCGACCTGGCGCTCGCGTCGGTACTGGAGCAGCTGCAGACCAGACAAGGCGAAGCCCAACGCGAAGAACGCCGTGCCCAGCACGGCCACGATGATGTGGATGACGAGCCAGTACGACTGCAGCGCCGGCTGCAGCGGCACCACAGGCACGTAATACCTGAGCAGCGCGATCCCCTGCAGGACCAGTACCAGCCCGAGGATGAACGTGCCGAGGTACTTGATGTCCCACTTGAGGTTCGCGACCAGGAAGACGCCGATGATGACCAGGGTCCCGGTCATCGAGAACTCCCACATGTTGGCCCACGGCACCCGGGCGGCAGCGATGCCGCGGAGCACTGTGGCCACGAGGTGGAACGCGAAGCCGATGATCGTGAAGGTGAACGCCCATCGGATCGACACCGACGACACGGATCCGTTCATCACGTCGTCTTCGATGCGGGTGCTGATCCGTGACGAGAACCGGCCGAGTGCCGAGCTCGGCGGCGGGTCCGTCACCGAGGGACCGCCGGATTCCGCGGTGATGGTCGTCCGGGCGCCGACCTGCGCCGGCACCGCCGATCGTCGCGCCACGGCGCTCGGCACCGATGCCGCTTCGACGGCGGTCACGCGCGCTCCGCGTCTGGCGAGATCGAGTGCGAACGCGATGAACGCGGCGGCATAGACCCCCATCGCCACGTAGATGAAAACGGTGGAGAGCTGGGACAGGGTCTCGGTCACGATGACAGCCTAATTCTTGTGTTGGCGGGTGAGGGAGGCCGCATGTTCGTCGGCGACGGCCGAGACAGCGGCGATCAGGTTGGGGTCCTCACCACGGGCGAGGCCAGCGTACTCCAGGGTGAGGGAGCCGTCTTGATTCTCGACGGTCTTGACCCAGATCCGGCGTCGCGGGACGAACAGGGCGGTCAGCAGTCCGGCGAAGATCAGCACCGCGAAGGCGAGCACCCATCCCTGCGCAGGGTCGTGGTGCACGTCGAGCGAGGCGTAGCGCTTCACGTTGTCGAGCGAGATCGTGCCGAGTCCGTTCGGCAGCTCGACGGTCTCGCCCGGGCGGAGCTGCAGAGCCTTGGTCTTGGTCGGCGGCCCGGCCAGCTGCTTGAGCTTGTCGGTGTTCAGGCTGTAGACGGACTGCGGCACGCCGCTGTCGACTCCGAGGTCGCCCACGTAGACGTTGAGACTCAGGAGCGGATCGTTCAGTCCGGGGAACGTCGAGGTGAGCGCGCCGCTCGCGGTCTGGCTGTCGCCGACGGTCGGATAGAAGAAGCCGATCATGCCGAGTTGCTGTGCGAGCCCGTCCGGCACCTTGATGAACCCGAGCGAGGTGAGCCGGGCGTCCTGGGGCAGGAACGGCACGGAGTCGGTGAACACGACGTCCCCCGCAGGGTTCCGGACGGTGATCGTCGGCGCGTATCCATTCCCCAGGAGGTAGACGTTCGTCCCCCCGATGGCCAGCGGCTCGTTCACTTTGATCGTGGTCGAGCTCGAGGCATCCCCCGGACCCGTCGTCGTGACGTGCGCGGTGTAGTCGAGCGGCGTACCGACCGCGTTCTCGTTCTTGGTCTCGTAGGAGACGTCGAGCTTGTCGACCCGGATCGAGAACGGCTCGAGTGCCGCATCGCTGAAGAACCGGCCGGGGTTGAACGAGTTGTAGGACGGCAGGCTGTTGACAAAGCTCTGCCCCTCGACGACGACCTTCTGGCCTGTGTAGCCGAAGCCGCCGCCCACTCCGATCGCGACGAGGACGCCGAGCAGGGCGATGTGGAACACGAGGTTGCCGCTCTCGCGCAGGTAGCCCCGCTCGGCCGAGACCGACACGGACCGGCCGTTCTCGTAGATCGCCGTCCGGTACCGGGCCTTCCGCAGGACCTCCTGAGCGGCGGCGATGGGCTCGGGCGCTCCGTCCCGCAGGTCCGCGGGCAGAAGGCGGGCCTGGAAGCCGGCCATCCTGGTCAGCCGGACCGGCGTCTTCGGGGGCTTCGCACGCATCGCCTGGAAGTGGTGCTTGGTGCGCGGGATGATGCAGCCGATGAGCGAGGCGAAGAGCAGTAGATAGATGGCCGAGAACCACGACGAGGTGTACACGTCGAAGAACTGCAGCTTGTCGAGCACCGGTGCGAGCTGCGGGTTGGCGGTGAAGTACTGGGTGACACCGTTCGGGTCCGAGCTCCGCTGCGGGACCAGCGAGCCGGGCACGGCCGCGATCGCGAGCAGGAGGAGCAGGAACAGCGCGGTGCGCATGCTCGTGAGCTGGCGCCAGAACCAGCGCAGCCATCCGAGCGGGCCCAGCTTCGGCTGGACGACGTCGGGGTCGACGTGCGGAGGCGCGGAGTCGATGTGATCAGAGGGCCGGCTCAAAACCTTGGATCACCGCCAAGAACTGGGACATGATGGCGCTCCACAGGCCAGAGGCCATCAGCACGCCGATGACCACCAGCAGGACACCGCCGATGATGTTGATGGTGCGGATGTGCCGCTTGACGAAAGCGACGGACCCGGCGACCCAGTCGAAGCCGAGGGCGACGAGGAGGAAGGGGATGCCGAGGCCGATGCAGTAGAAGAGCCCGAGGAGGGCTCCGCGCCACGGCGAACCGGTGCCGACACTGAGCGCACTGATGGCGGCGAGCGTCGGGCCGATGCACGGCGTCCAACCCAGGCCGAAGACGATGCCGAGAAGAGGGGCGCCGATCAGTCCGGTCGCTGGTCGCCAGCCGGGCTTGATGGTGCGCTGCAGGAACGAGAACTGCCCGATGAACACCAGGCCCATCACGATGACGAGGACTCCGAGGATCCGGATCACCGTCTCCTGCCAGCGCACGAGCCAGAGCCCGAGGGCACCGAAGGCGGCGCCGTACGCGATGAAGACGATGGCGAAGCCCAGGATGAACAGGGCGACACCCGTGATCACGCGGGAGCGGTCGCGCTTGGCCCCCGGGTCGCTGATCCCCCCGACGTACGCCAGGTAGCCGGGGACGAGCGGAAGCACGCACGGCGACGCGAACGACACCAGCCCGGCGAGCAGCGCGATCGGCAGCGCCACCACGAGCTGGCCGCTGAAGACGATCTCTCCGACGCCCACGTCAGTTCTCGGCAACGGCGTCGGAGATCAGCGAGTCGAGGATGCTGCGGTCGGGAATGGCACCCAGGATGCGCGCGGAGACGCGCCCCTTCTTGTCGATGACGAGGGTGGTCGGAGTCGCCTTCGGCGGGACCGTCTTGCTGAAGGCCAGGAGGACGGAGCCGGTGTCGCGATCGAGGACGGACGGGTACGTGACGCCCTTCTCCTTCTCGAAGCTCTCCGCGGTGCTGGCCGAGTCGTAGAGGTTGACGCCGAGGAAGCCGACGCCCTCCGCCTTGTACTTCTGGTAGAGCGCCTCGAGGTCCGGGGCCTCGACGCGGCAGGGCGGGCATCCGGCGTACCAGAAGTTCACGACCAGGACATCGCCGCTGTAGTCCTTGGAGGAGACCGGGGAACCGTCGGCGAGTGTGCCCTGGAAGCTCACCGCATCGCCGCGGTTGTTCGCCGCGAACTCGCTCACGGTGCCGTCACCGGCGATGTAGTTCTGCCCGCTGCCGGAGCGGTACTGCTTCGCGAGGCTGTCGTCGGCCGTGCAGCCGCTGAGCAGCAGGGCGGTCGCGGCCGCCAGTGCGGGCAGCGCCAGCGTCATGCGCCGTCGGATTCGAGACGTCGGTGTGCGCATCACACGGCTCCCACATCGGTCGCCGAGGCGTGCAACTCGGAGGCGGGCTCGACGTACCCGACCTCGATGAGGCGAAGGACTGGGGCTGCGACTTCGGGGGCCCCGATTTTCGACTCGGGCTGTTCGACCGATCCGGGCTGGTCGACCGATCCGGGCTGGTCGACCGGCTCGGTCGTGCGCTCGAAGGTGGTGATGCTCGACAGCGCGCACCGTCGGGACCGGGGATCGTGCCAGAAACGCTCGCCCGCGACGGAGAGGTGCGAGATCCAGATCGGGAGTTGATGGCTCACCAGCACGACATCGCCCGCGTCGACGGACTCGAACGCGTCGTCGATGGCCGCTCGCATGCGCTTCTCGATGCTCTGATAGGCCTCGCCCCAGCTCGGGCGCAGCGGGTTGACGAGGAACGGCCAGTTCTGCGGCTTCTTGAGCGCGCGCCGCATCACCGTCCCCTCGAAGTGGTTCGTGGGCTCGATGATGCGGTCGTCGATCGTCGGCTCCATCCCCATCGCCGCCAGGATCGGCGCCGCCGACTCCCGGGTGCGCTGCAGCGGGGAGACGCGGACGGACGCGACCGGGCGGCCGCGCGAGACGATCTCGTCGGCCGCGGCCTGCGCCATGCGGTGACCGAGCTTGGAGAGGCCAAAGCCCGGCAGCCTGCCATACAGGATGCCGTCGGGATTGAACACCTCGCCATGGCGGACGAGATGAACCTGGCTTGCTACCACAGCCCCAGTCTACGGAGGCGTTTCCCTTGAATTCACTGAGCGCGGGCACGGGCGCCCGCTTCGGGCCTCGTCTGAGCGGTAGATGCGGGCGGTAGGCTTGCTGATCGTGACCGAACGCGTTTTGATCAAGGACCTTGCCGCCCACCCCGACGGCCCCGTCAGCGTCGCCGGATGGGTCGAGACCGTCCGGGACCAGAAGAAGGTGCAGTTCGTCGTGCTGCGCGACGAGTCCGGGGCGGTGCAGCTCGTCAATCCGAGGACCGTCGCGGAAGACGGCACGGTCGTCGCAGACGAGCCGGCCACGACCATCTCCGGTCTTTCTCAGGGAAGCTTCGTGCGGGCCTCCGGCGAGCTGAAGCACGATGAGCGCGTCAAGCTCGGCGGCATCGAGATCAAGCTGAGCACGCTCACGGTCGAGACCGCCGCCATCCCGGAGACTCCGATCGCCGCGGACAGCGGTATCGACAAGCGCATGGACTGGCGCTTCCTCGACCTGCGCGAGCCGAAGAACAACCTCATCTTCCGCGTGCAGACCACGTTCGAGCACGCCCTGCGTCAGTACTGGGTGGAGAACGGGTTCGTCGAGATCCACACCCCCAAGCTGATGGCCTCCGCCTCCGAGTCGCGAGCGGAGCTCTTCGAGCTCGACTACTTCGAGACGACGGCCTACCTCGCGCAGAGCCCGCAGATCTTCAAGCAGATGGCACAGGCCGCCGGCTTCGGCAAGGTGTTCGAGATCGGCCCGGCGTTCCGCGCCGACCCGAGCTTCACCAGCCGCCACGCGACCGAGTTCACGAGCATCGACACCGAACTCAGCTGGATCGACAGCCACGAGGACGTCATGAAGGTGCACGAGGAGCTCCTCGTCGCCGGCTTCACCGCGGTGAAGGAGAAGCACGGCGAGGAGATCGAGGCGCTGTTCGGCGTCGAGGTGACCGTGCCGTCGACCCCGTTCCCCCGGATCCCGCTCGCCGAAGCGAAGCGCATCGTGGCCGAACGCGGCTACGAGGTGCCGCGCGACGACGACGACATGGACCCGGAGGGCGAGCGTCAGATCTCCGCGTACGTGCAGGAGGCCTACGGACACGAGTTCGTCTTCCTGACGGACTACGCGTCGACCATCCGGCCGTACTACCACATGCGTCATGAGGACGACGAAACGATCACCAAGAGCTACGACCTCATCTTCAACGGGGTCGAGATCTCCACGGGTGCTCAGCGTGAGCACCGTGTCGACGTCATCGAGAAGCAGGCCCGGGAGAAGGGTCTCTCCGTCGAAGAGCTGGAGGACGTGCTCGCGTTCTTCCGCTACGGAGTGCCGCCGCACGGCGGTTTCGGGATGGGTCTCGCCCGGGTGCTGATGCTCATGCTGCACCTCTCGAACCTGCGCGAGACGACCTACCTGTTCCGTGGGCCGACCCGCCTGACCCCGTAACGGCTGCTCCGTTGGTCGCGATCGCCGCCCAGCGGTCGCCGGCGACCAGGATGTGACCGAGGAACCGGAGCCCCATCGTCGCTGCGGCTTGATCGAGCCTCCGGGTGAGTACTAGGTCGGCGACGGACGGGTCAGTGACGCCGGACGGGTGGTTGTGCGCGACGGCGAACGACCTCCCGCCCCGCGTGAGGACCGACTGGAGCACATCCGCAGGCTGGATCCGCGAGTCGTCGACCCCACCGTCGCGTAGGAGTACCAGCTCGAGCGGTCGAGCGGCACGGTCGGCGACGACCACCAGGAATCGCTCGCTGTCGCGATGGAGGAGCTCCGGCCTGACGATGTCGGCCACGGCTCGATCGTCGACGAGGCGCGTCCAGGAGGACGACGCACCGGCCCGTCGCCAGATCTCGATGATCGCGACCAGGCGCCCGGCGGTCGCCGGACCGACGCCGGGAAGCGTCTCGAGGCGCGCGAAATCCATCGTCGCGAGCCCGGGGAAGCCGCCGGTGCGCCGAAGGATCGAGCGGGCGAGAGCGCGCACGCTCCGGCCGGTCTGACCGGAGCCGAGCACGAGTGCGAGAACTTCGTCGTCGGTGAGCGCCCCGACGCCGAGCCGCCGCATCCGCTCGCGCGGGCGATCGTGAACGGGGACATTCGCAAGGGACTCCTCCTCGTCAGGTGCATCGTGGGTCATGCGATCACGCTACGAAGCACACGGAACCCCGAGACCTACATCTGCGAGATCTGTGGACAAGTCGACCTTCGGCCGAGCCTGTGGAGAACGCGACGAAATCTCTCCCCAACCGTGTGGATGAGCGATCTGTCCACGGATTCTGTCGATCCTCGGAGCGCCGACCATCCCGGAGACACAATGGAGTCACGCACGCAACACGAAGGAGCAGCACATGGCCAGCCCGGACGACGTCGTCATCCTGTCCTCCGCCCGAACCCCGTTCGGCAAGATCAAGGGCGCACTCGCATCGCAGAGTGCAGTGCAGCTCGGAGCGGTCGCCCTCGCCCGCGCCCTGGAGCGCTCGGGCCTCGATGCCGGCACTGTCGATGCGGTGATCTTCGGACAGGTCCTCCAAGCGGGCGCCGGACAGAATCCCGCCCGTCAGACCGCCATCGCGGCAGGGATCGGCTGGGACGTCCCGGCGATCACCATCAACAAGGTGTGCCTGTCTGGACTCACGGCCGTCATCGATGCCGCGCGGCTTATCCGGACGGGTGAGGCGACGGTCGTCGTCGCCGGCGGCCAGGAATCGATGACCAATGCGCCGCACGTTCTGCCCGGCTCCCGTATGGGCTGGACATACGGTTCCATCCAAGCGCTGGACTCGGCTGCCCATGACGGGTTGACCGACGCGTTCGAGGGCATCTCGATGGGCGCCTCGACGGAGAAGTACACAGAGCGCCTGGGTCTCACGCGAGAAGCGCAGGACGCGTTCTCCGCCTCCTCTCACCAGCGGGCCGGGGCGGCCGCGGCAGCGGGTGTGTTCGACGAGGAGATCGCCCCCGTCAGCATCCCCCAGCGCAAGGGCGACCCCGTCGAGGTCACCGCCGACGAAGGCGTGCGACCCGATTCGACGGCGGAGACACTCGCCCGGCTGTCGCCGAGCTTCGCCGAGGGGGGCACTCTGACGGCGGGGAACTCGTCGCCGCTGAGCGACGGCGCCGCCGCGCTGGTACTGACGACTCGGGCGAACGCCGAGCGGCTCGGTCTCGAATGGCTGGCCGTCGTCGGGGCGAGCGGTCAGGTCGCGGGCCCCGACAACTCGCTGCACTCGCAGCCGTCCCACGCGATCCAGGCCGCGCTGTCACGGGCCGGCTGGGAGACCGAGGAGCTCGACCTCATCGAGATCAATGAGGCGTTCGCTGCGGTCGCGCTGCAGTCGATGGCCGACCTCGGAGTGGACGCAGAGAGAGTGAACGTCCACGGCGGGGCCATCGCTCTCGGCCACCCGATCGGCGCGTCGGGCGCGCGGCTGGCCGGCCATGCGGCCCATGAGCTCGCGCGACGGGGTTCGGGTCGCGCGGCCGTCGCCCTCTGCGGAGGCGGCGGACAGGGCGAGGCACTGCTGCTCTGGCGCTGAGAGCTCCCCCGGGCCGGTGGTCGATGTGGCGGCCGCCACGATTCAGCGGTCGAGGTGGCGCTCGTCGGGGCCGGTGTACTGGGAAAGGGGGCGGATGAGGGAATTGGCGGCGTACTGCTCGAAGACATGGGCGGTCCAGCCCGTGACGCGTGCAGCAGCGAAGAGGGGGGTGAAAGTGTCGGTGTCGAAGCCCATGAGGTTGTAGGCGGGCCCGGACGGATAGTCGAGGTTCGGCTTGATGTTCTTGCGCTCACCCATCGCGGCCTCGAGAGCGTTGTAGAGGTCCAGCATCTCCTGGCGGTCGTAGTGCTCGACGAGGGCTTCCAGGGCGGCCTTCATGGTGGGGACCCGCGAATCGCCGTTCTTGTAGACGCGGTGACCGAAGCCCATGATCTTGCGCTTCTCGGCCAGAGCGGAGTCGAGCCAGGACTCGGCGCGGTCGGCGGTGCCGATCTCGTCGAAGGCGTGCATGACGGCCTCGTTGGCTCCTCCGTGCAGAGGACCCTTGAGAGCGCCGATCGCGCCGGTGACGGCGGAGTACACGTCAGAGAGAGTGGAGGCGATCACGCGGGCAGTGAAGGTCGAAGCGTTGAAGGAGTGCTCGGCGTACAGGACCAGGGAGACGCGGAACGCATCGACGACCACGTCGTCCGGGACCTCCCCGAACGTGAGCCAGAGGAAGTTGCGGGAGTAGTCCAGGTCATCGCGAGGCTCGACCGGCTCGAGGCCGCGACGACGGCGCTGGATGTACGCGACGATGGTGGGGAGCTGGGCGAACAGGTAGATCGCGCGGCCGGCGTTCAGTTCGGGGTCGAGGATGCCATCGGTCTGCTGGAGGGTGTCGTCCAGACCGCCGAGCTGGCTGACCGCGGTGCGGAGAGCATCCATCGGGTGCGCCGACGCGGGGATGTCGTCGAGCGCTCGGCGCGTGCGATCGTCGAGGCGACGGAGGGAGCGCTCCTGCGACTCGAACGCCTCGCGCTGATCCGGGGTGGGCAGTTCGCCGTTCCACAGGAGGTACGCAACCTCCTCGAACGAGCACTGGGCGGCCAGCTCCTGCACGGGGTAGCCGCGATAGAGCAGCGAATTGGTCTCCGGGTTCACGGACGAGACGGTGGTCGTGTCCACCACGACGCCGGCGAGGCCCTTGTGGATCTGCGGATCGGTCATGTGAGCTCCTTCGCTACAGCTGCCTGGCAGGTGAGGTGGCACCGCACCGGCGGTTCGCACCGCCGGCCGGGGTGTGTGGCTAGCGGCGCACGTCGAAATTGAAGACGGAGGTGTCGAACGCGTTGTATCCCTCGTAGTCAATCAGGTCGTACAGGTCGGCGCGATGCTGCATCTCGCCAAGCATCGGCTTCAGCGTGCCCTCGCCGAGAAGCTGGTCGAGACCGCGCTCGGCGGCGCCCATCGCGAGACGAAGCAGAGACACCGGCCAGATGACGATGTTGACCCCGACATCCCGGAGCTGGTCGACGGTGAAGAGGTCGCTCTTACCGAACTCGGTCATGTTGGCGAGCATCGGCACATCGATGGCGGCACGGACGGCCTCGAACTCGGAGAGATCGGCCATCGCCTCCGGGAAGATGGCGTCGGCACCGGCATCGACAAGTGCTTTGGCCCGGTCGATCGCAGCGGCCAAGCCGTCGACGGCACGGATGTCGGTGCGCGCCATGATCAGCAGGTTCGGGTCGCGCCGGGCGTCGGCGGCGGCGCGGATGCGCTTGAGAGCGGTGTTCTCGTCGACGACCTGCTTGCCGTCCAGGTGGCCGCAGCGCTTGGGGTTGACCTGGTCCTCGATGTGCAGGCCGGCGACGCCGGCATCTTCGAGGGTCTGCACGGTGCGGGCGACGTTCATGGGCTCGCCGAAGCCGGTGTCGGCGTCGACCAGGGCCGGCAGGTCGGTCATCCGCGCGATCTGGGCAGAACGGCCGGCGACCTCGGTCAGAGTGGTCAATCCGATGTCCGGGAGGCCGAGGTCGGCCGAGAGCACCGCACCCGAGATGTAGACGCCCTCGAACCCCTTGCGCTCGATGAGCCGAGCCGACAGCGGGTTGAACGCCCCGGGCATCCTGACCAGCTCGCCCGACGCCAGACGGGCACGGAACGCCGCACGCTTCTCGTGGGCGGGAACGGAGGAGTAGAGCATCAGAAGAGTCCCTTCGGCGTGGGCACGGACGCGAGCACCCCCGGCGCAGCGGTGATGGTGAGGCCGCCGAGCTCGGCGGCCGACAGCTCGGGCAGGCGCTCGGCCAGAGCGAGAAAGCGTTCGACCTCCGCCTCTTCCAGCACGCCCGTCGCGAGCGCACGGAACTTGGCGACGTAGTCGGCGCGGGCGAACGGCCGGGCTCCGAGCGGGTGGGCGTCGGCGACGGCGATCTCATCGGTGATCATGCGGCCGTCGGCGAGGCGGATCTCCACGCGCCCGCCGAAGGCCTTCTCGGCGGGATCGATCGAGTGGTAGCGGCGCGTCCACTCCGTGTCCTCCGTCGTGGTCACCTTGCCCCACAACGCGACGGTGTCGGGCCGGGCGGCGCGGGACGGCAGGTACGACTCCAGGTGATGCCACCCGCCGTCCTGCAGGGCGACGGTGAAGATGTACGGGATGGAGTGGTCCAGCGTCTCCCGCGACGCCGTCGGATCGTACTTCTGCGGGTCGTTCGCACCCGAGCCGATCACGTAGTGGGTGTGGTGCGACGTGTGGATGAGGATCGACTCCACCCGCGACGGATCCGCGGCCTCGGGGTGCTCCCGATGCAGCTTGCGAGCCAGGTCGATCCAGGCCTGCGCCTGGTACTCCGCCGAGTGCTCCTTGGTGTACGAGTCGAGGATGGCGCGCTTGGCCTCCCCGGCCTCCGGCAGCGGGACGTCGTACGACGCGGAGGGACCGTCGAGCAGCCAGGCGATGACGCCGTCCTCGCCCTCGTAGATCGGCGTCGGACTGGTCTCGCCGCGCATCGCCCGGTCGATCGCCTCGACCGCCATCTTGCCGGCGAAGGCGGGGGCGTGCGCCTTCCAGCTGGAGATCTCGCCCTTGCGGGACTGCCGGGTGGCCGTCGTGGTGTGCAACGCCTGCCCGATGGCCTGGAAGATCGTCTCGGGCGGCAGGCCGAGCAGCGTCCCGATGCCCGCCGCGGCGGACGGCCCCAGGTGCGCGACGTGGTCGATCTTGTGCGCGTGCAGGCTGATCGCCTTCGCCAGGTCGATCTGGATCTCGTACCCGGTCGCGATGCCGCGCACGAGGTCGCGGCCCGTGAGGCCGAACGCACGGCCGGCGTGCTGCGCCACGGCGGTGATCGGCGGGATGTTGTCGCCGGGATGCGAGTACTCCGCGGCGAGGAAGGTGTCGTGGTAGTCGAGCTCCCGCACCGCGACGCCGTTGGCCCAGGCTGCCCACTCGGGCGAGACGCGCAGAGCCTCCTGCTCGCCGAACACGGTCGCGCCGTCCTGGGGGCGGTCGGCGGCCTCGGCCAGCTCCTCGAGCTGACGCTGCGGCAGCGGGTGAGCCAGCGCCTGAGACCGTGCGGAGACGACCGGCCGGCGGGTGAGCGAGGCTGCAGCGACCGCCGCGTTGTCGATCACCCGGTTGATCACCATGTCGGCGACCTCGCCGTCGACCTCCACCGGGTCGGCGGCGACCTGGGCGATCTTCCAGGCGAGCTGGTCCTGTCGGGCGAGGTTCTCATCGCTGCGGTGCACACGGACGTTGTGGATCTTCACGTATCGAACCTACCTCGCTACGCTCTGCTCATGGTTCCCGCACCGTCGCTCCTGGCGTTCGCGCTGGCCTCGGTGGCGCTCATCGTCATCCCCGGGCCGAGCGTGCTCTTCGTCATCGGCCGCTCCCTCGCGCTGGGCCGCGCCGGCGGTCTGCTCAGCGTGCTGGGCAACGCCCTCGGGATGCTGCCCCTGGTGGCCGCCGTCGCCCTCGGGATCGGCGCGGTCGTCGCGCAGTCCGCGGTCGTGTTCACGGTGATCAAGCTCGCCGGAGCGGCCTACCTGGTGTACCTCGGCATCCAGGCCATCCGGCACCGTCGGCACACCGCCGTGACCCACGAGGCCGCACCCTCCCGTTCCCCCTGGCGCATCCTGGGCGAAGGATTCCTGGTCGGACTGACCAACCCGAAGACCCTGGTCTTCTTCGTGGCCGTGCTGCCCCAGTTCGTCGACTACCGGGCGGGGGCGATCCCCGTGCAGCTGTTCGAGCTCGGAGTGGTCTTCCTCGTGCTCGCTCTGCTCTGCGACAGCGTGTGGGCGCTCGTGGCGGGGACCGCGCGCGCGTGGTTCGGCCGATCGCCGAAGCGGGTGGAGCGCCTCGGCGCGGCCGGCGGCGTGATGATGATCGGGCTGGGCGGCGTGCTCGCCCTCACGGGCAGCAAGAGCTGACGCGCCGCACGAGCGGACGGTCAGATATCCCCTGCGGTCGCGACGGGGGTGAGCACGGCGCGCGCGAGGGTGTGGAAGTGCGCATTGAAACCCAGCACCGCCGGCGTCGACTCGGGGTCGAGATCGAGGTGGTCGACATCCAGGGCGTGCACGACCACGTGGTAGTGGTGGGTGCCCGTCCCGGGCGGCGGGCCGGCTCCGGTGAAGCTCTTCGAACGCAGCTCGTTCGAGAGCATCGCGGCTCCCTGCGGCAGGGCCGCCCCGCCTTCCGCTCCGGCTCCCGCCGGAAGTGACGTGATGTCGGCCGGGATATCGAACACGGCCCAGTGCCAGAAGCCGGACCCGGTCGGGGCGTCCGGGTCGTGGATGGTCACGGCGAAGCTCCGGGTCTCTGCGGGGAATCCGCTCCAGGACAGCTGCGGCGAGATGTCTCCGCCGCCTCCGCCCGCGCCCCACTGCTCACGGGAGAGCGGCCGATCGTCGGCGATGTCGTCGCTGGTGAGGGTGAACCGGGGGACGGCGCCGAAGCGCTCCAGGGGATCGTTCGAGGTCATATCCGTAACCTACGCTCAGGCGACGGCAGGCGTGCGGGCGATCTCAGACGCGTTGAGCGGATTCGGAGACGGCGGACGGAGCCGGGCGGCGGCGGAACCGCGCGGGGAGCCCGGTGATGCCCCATCCCGTGACCCGGAGCATGGCCTCGGCCACGATCCCCCCGGTCATCTTCGAGGCACCGTGTTCGCGCTCCACGAAGGTGATCGGCACCTCGGCGACGGTCAGGCCCGCACCGTAGGCGCGACGCAGCATGTCGATCTGGAAGCAGTAGCCCTGGCTCTCCACATCGGCGAAGTGGATGCGGCGGAGGGCGTCGGCGGTGAACGCGCGGTACCCCCCGGTCACGTCGCGGGCCGGGACACCGAGCGCGATCCGGGAGTAGGCGCTCCCGCCACGCGAGAGCAGGCGTCGCCGGGCCGGCCAGTTGACGACGCCGCCGCCGGCGACCCAGCGCGAACCGAGCACCACGTCGGCACCCGCACCGGCCGCCTCCGCACCGGCCGCCTCCGTCCGCAATGCGTCCAGCAGGCGCGGGAGCTCTTCGGGGCGGTGCGAGCCGTCCGCATCCATCTCGACGATGCGGTCGTACCCCGCGTCGAGCGCCCAGCGCATCCCCTCGCGATAGGCGGCGCCGAGGCCGTCCTTGCCCGCGCGGTGCAGCACGTGCACGTTGGAGTCGGTGGCCGCGAGGGCGTCCGCGATCTCCCCGGTGCCGTCTGGAGAGTTGTCGTCCACCACGAGCACCTCGACCGCGGGGACGGACGCACGCACCCGACCGACGATCGGGCCGACGTTCTCCCGCTCGTTATAGGTGGGGATGATGACGAGGGTTCGCAAGGAACCGCCTTTCTGCCGGAGTGCGCGCCTGGGACGCTACTCCCACCTTGCCGGAACTGCCTGAACAGTTGGCGAACGAAACTTCGGGCGTTCGAAGTTTCGCGCGCGCGGCCCACTGCCCGACGGGTCGCCTACCATCGATGGGTGCCCGTCCCCAAGATCCTGCTCTACTACGCGTTCACGCCGCTCGCCGACCCCGAGGCGATCCGGCTGTGGCAGCGCGATCTCTGCGAGGGGCTCGGGCTGCGCGGCCGGATCCTGATCTCGAAGGACGGCATCAACGGAACGGTCGGCGGGGAGCTCGACGCGGTGAAGCGCTACCTGCGCTCGACGCGCGAGTACGCAGGGTTCCGCGGCCTGGATGCGAAGTGGAGCGAGGGATCCGGTCTCGACGAGGACGGCCGCAGCCTCGACTTCCCGCGCCTCTCGGTGCGGGTGAGGGACGAGATCGTGTCGTTCGGCGCTCCCGGCGAGCTGCAGGTGGACGCGTCCGGGGTCGTCGACGGCGGCGAGCGCCTCGCCCCGTCGGAGCTGCACCGGCTGCTGGAGGAGCGCGACGATGTGGTGCTCTTCGATGGGCGCAACCGCTTCGAGGCCGAGATCGGGCGCTTCCGCGGAGCGGTCGTGCCGGACGTGTCGAACACCCGCGAGTTCGTCGCCGAGCTGGAGAGCGGCGCGTACGACCACCTCAAGGACAAGCCGATCGTCACCTACTGCACAGGAGGGATCCGCTGCGAGGTGCTGTCGGGCCTGATGAAGTCCCGCGGGTTCGAGGAGGTGTACCAGCTCGACGGCGGCATCGTCCGGTACGGGGAGACGTACGGCGACGAAGGTCTCTGGGAGGGTTCGCTCTACGTCTTCGACGGGCGCGGCTCGATGACGTTCGGTGCGCAGCCCGCGGTGCTCGGCCGGTGCGCGGGCTGTGGGGCCGCCACCAGCCGGATGCGCAACTGCGCCGACCCGTCGTGCCGCGAGCAGCTCGTCGTGTGCGAGGGGTGCGACGTGCTGCGGTGCCCCGCGCACGCCTGACGCTCCGCATCTCTGAGGGCGAACGGGTTATCCACCGACTCGCGGGAACCATTGCTGGTCTCTTCGCGTTGCGGCCATCATGAACAGCATGGATCCGGTAGCCGCCATCGTCTGGATCGTGTCGTTCGTCCTCGTCACGGTCACCGTCACCGGCCTGTCCCGCCGCGTCGGCTGGTCGGCCCCGGTGGTCTTGGTGGTCGTCGGCGCCATCGCGTCGTTCATCCCCGGTGTGCCGCAGATCGCCCTGGAGCCCGAGGTGGTGCTCTTCGGGCTCCTTCCTCCGCTGCTGTTCGCCGCGGCCATCCAGACGTCCATCGTGGACGTGCGGGCCAGGCGCGACGGCATCCTGCTGCTCTCGGTGGGACTCGTCGCGTTCACCGTGATCGTCGTCGGGTTCGCGACCTGGCTGGTCGTGCCGGCCATCACGCTGGCGGCGGCGTTCGCGTTCGGGGCGGTCGTCGCACCGACGGACACGGTCGCGGTGACGGCGATCGCGGGACGCGGGCACCTCCCCCGCCGGCTCGTGACGGTGCTCGAGGGCGAGAGCCTGCTCAACGACGCGACCGCGCTCGTGGCCCTGAACGCCAGCATCGCGGCGATCGTCAGCGTCATCAACCCGTGGGCGATCGCGGGCGAGTTCGGTCTCGCCGTGGTCGTCGGCATCGGGGTCGGGCTCGCCGTCGGCTGGGTGCTGGCGATCATCCGCAAGCAGCTGCGCTCCCCCGTGCTCGACACCTCCCTCGGTCTCATCACGCCGTACCTGGCGTTCATCCCGTCGCAGTTCCTGCACGGGTCCGGGATCCTCTCCGTGGTCGTGGCCGGCCTCTACCTCGGCTACCGGTCGCCGACTATCCAGACGGCGGAGGCGCGCATCGCCGAGACGATCAACTGGCGCACCATCCAGTTCCTGCTCGAGAACGCGGTGTTCCTGTTCATCGGGCTGGAGTTGTCCAGCATCCTGAACGGCGCGTTCCGCTCGGGCATCACCGTGTGGGAGACGGTCCTCATCAGCGTGGTGGTGCTGCTGGCCCTGTTCCTGGCCCGGTTCGCGTGGATGGTCGGCACGACCGCCCTCTACCGCTACGGCCCGCAGAGGCTGCGCGAGCGCGGCTGGTCGTGGCCGACCGGGATCGCCGTGTCGTTCGCCGGCATCCGCGGGGTGGTGACGCTCGCGGCGGTCTTCCTGCTGCCGACCGGGACGCCGCACCGCGAGTTCCTGCAGTTCCTGGCGTTCGTGGTCGTGGTCGCGACCCTGCTGGAGGGGCTGGCCCTGCCGTGGATCATTCGCCGCCTGCACCTCCCTGCCCCCGACTTCGCCCAGGAGGCCAGCGAGATGCAGCGCCTTCTCGCCGAAGCGCAGACCGCAGGGCTCGAGCACCTCGACAGCCAGGTGACGGGCAACGAGGATCAGCGCGTGATCGAACGGCTCCGGATCAACGCCGTGTTCCTCTCGGACGCCCTGGAGAACCCGTCCCCCGACGAGAACGAGGACACCCCGCTCGAGTACCGTCACCTGCGCCGCACCATGATCACGGCCGAACGGCAGGCGGTGCTGAGCGCCCGGGCGGAGGGCCGCTACCAGGAACCCGCCGTGCGTTCGGTGCTGGCCTTCCTCGACGCGGAGGAGGCGGCGCTCAAGTCGTCCGGCCCGGGAGGCAAGAAGACGTTGATGTAGGGGCTGGCGCGGAGGCGCCGCCTATGCGGTGGTGGTGTCGTCCGCGGGCGCCCGGGCCGCGGCGAGCGCCTGCGCTTCCGCCGCGGCGGTGCCGGTGCGGCGCGATCCACGCGGGCGGCGCGCCCACTGGCGAGCCCGCTGCGACGACAGCGCCAGCACGACCAGGATGTCCAGCGGCAGGCCGAACAGGTTGTTGCGGAGCGAGATCTGCGGGCCCCCGTTGAAGAAGTCGATCGCCGCGAACACGATGAGCGCCGAGCTGAACGACATCGAGGCGATCCGGGCCCAGTTGCTGCCGAAGAACACCAGGAGCGCGAGGAGGAAGTAGAAGACCAGGCCGGCGCCGAAGATCCCGAGCAGCACTCCGAAGACGACGTCGGCCTGATGCCGGTCGACGCCGACGAGGTCACCGGAGGCATACAGCGAACCCACCCAGACGCGCCAGCTCAAGACGGTGAGCACGATGAACAGCACGCCGGCCCCCACGCGCAGGAGCATCAGGAGGAAGCCGAGGGCGGTCGGTGTGGGGCGGCGCTCGGCCAACGCGATCCGCCGGGCCTCCGCCTGCTGGACGATCCGCTCGGCCTCCGCGTCGACGGGTACGCGTCCCAGATCGATGATGGGGAGGTCGCCGTCGGTCTCGATGCTGTCGCCGCCGCCGTTGCGCGAGTGATAGCCGGTCGAGAAGTCGCGGATGACCTCCACCTCCACCCCGATGTCGGCCGCACGGAGGGTGGAGACGATGTGATCGCGCTCGATGTCGGTGTTCGCGTCGATCTTGTGCGTGATCTGCAGGGTGAACAGCGAGAAGCCGACCGATTTGTCGAACGTTCCCGCCGCCAGCCAGTCGACCTGGTGGCCGCCCGGGAGGAGCCAGCCCTCCGGGCACTTCCAGAAGCGCACATGGTGACGCTTGGCCGGATTGCCCAGCACCTCCTGCTGATAGGCGGCATCCTGCTGGTGTCCGAACAGGAACAGCGGGCTCACGGGGGCTTCGTCGTAGCTGCGCCGCAGCAGGGTCGAGGTGACGATGCGGCGACTCGACGCCAGCGTCACGTCGTCGGCCCGGGTCCAGCCGGCGGCACGCATGGCGTCGTCGAGCTGCTCCTCCGAGCCGAGCAGGGCGAGGTTCACCGGATCGCCCAGCAGGCCGTCGCTCGTCCGGGCGCGGCCGATGAAGTAGTCGGGCACGTAGATCTGGGTCAGGATGCGATGCAGCCGCGGCAGCACCAGGTACGCGAGCACCAGCCAGAACAGCACGAAGAACAGGACCAGGAACCAGCCCCAGCCGAAGCTCTCGGTGAGCACCAGCCACGCCAGCCAGACGGCGGAGACGCCGCCGAAGATGAAGAAGGCGTAGTCGAGAACGGCATTGACGGAGACGCGACGGGCCGTCGCCGAGCGGGTCTTGCGACCCTCCGCCGGGGCGTCGCGAGGCGCTGGGCCGGGAGCCTCCACCTGCGTCATGGGGACATCCTAGAGGGCACGGGCGCACCGTCGTAGGGTGGCGGCATGGCCACCATCACCGAACGCGGCACCGAGCTGCGCCGCCTCCACCACGCCCCCGAACTGCTCCAGGTCGTCAACGTGTGGGACGCGATCAGCGCCTCCGCGATCGCCGCCCTGCCCGACACCCGCGCGCTCGCGACGGCCAGCCACTCGATCGCGGCGACCCTCGGCTACGAGGACGGCGAGAAGATCCCGCTCGATCTCATGCTCGACATGGTGGGACGGATCGTCGCCGCGACCGATCTGCCCGTGAGCGCGGACCTGGAAGGCGGTTACGGCGACGCCGGCGAGACCATCCGCCGGGCGATCGGCGTCGGCGTGGTGGGCGCGAACCTGGAGGACAGGATGCGGCCCTTCGACGAGGCGGTGGCCGTCGCCCGCGACGCGGTGCAGGCTGCGGACGCGGAGGGTGTGCCGTTCGCGCTGAACGCGCGCACCGACGTCTTCCTGCGCGACGCGCACCCCACGGTCGAGGAGAAGATCGAGGAGGCGGTCCGACGCGGTCGCGCCTTCCTCGACGTCGGGGCCACGAGCGTCTTCGTGCCCGGACTGCTCGACGAGCCGACGGTTTCAGCGCTCGTCGCAGGGCTGGGCGAGCGCACGCTGAGCGTCATCGCCGTGCCGGGTTCGCTCGCACCCGCTCGCCTGCAGGAGCTCGGTGTCGCCCGCGTCTCGTACGGCCCGTGGACCCAGCGGGTCGCGTTGACCGCGCTGCAGGACGCCGCACAGGCGATCTACGCCGGCGGAGCCCTCCCCGAAGGCACCCGTGCACTCAACTGACGTCCGCCGCCCCGCGAACACCACGAACGCCCCGCGTAGGCTGCCGTCATGAGCGACTTCCGGGCGATCGTGATCGAGCAGGAGATCGAGGGCGGCGCGATCGTCGCCCACACGGCGGAGGTGCGCCGGGTGACCGACGCGTTCCTGATGCCGGGCGACGTGACGGTCGCCGTCGAGTACTCCGACCTCAACTACAAGGACGGCCTCGCCATCGGAGGCCGCCCCGGAGTCGCGCGCACGTCGCCGCTCATCCCGGGCATCGACCTGGTGGGCACGGTCGAGAAGAGCGACGACCCGCGCTGGCGACCGGGCGACCGCGTCGTGCTGAACGGCGACGGCATCGGGGAGTCGCATCACGGTGGTCTGGCCGAGCGCGCCCGGGTTCGCGGCGACGCGCTCGTGCGCATCCCGGACGCGATCTCGTCGGCGCAGGCGGCCGCGATCGGCACGGCCGGATTCACCGCGATGCTCTCCGTGCTGGCCCTCGAGCGCAACGGGGTGGACCCGGAGGAGGTGCGCGCAAGCGGCAGCAGCGTGCTCGTCACCGGAGCGGCAGGAGGCGTCGGCTCGGTGGCCATCGCGGTGCTGGCCGGGCTCGGCTATCCGGTGACCGCCTCCACCGGTCGCACGGACGAGCTCTCGGGATATCTCACCGGCCTCGGGGCGACGTCGATCATCGACCGGGCGAAATTGAGCGACCCGGGGCGGCCCCTGCAGAGCCAGCGCTGGGCCGGCGTGGTGGATGCCGTGGGCAGCCACACCCTCGTGAACGCGCTCGCGCAGACCCGCTACGGCGGCACGGTGACGGCGTGCGGGCTGGCGCAGGGAGCCGACCTCCCGGGGACGGTGCTCCCGTTCATCCTGCGCGGCGTGACCCTGGTGGGGATCAACTCGGTCGAAGCGCCCGCCGCGCTGCGCGAGACCGCGTGGCGCCGGCTCGCGACCGACCTGGAGGAGGAGACGCTGGCGGCGATGACCAGCGTCATCCCGCTCGCGCAGGCCGTCCCCGCCGCCGACGAGATCCTCGCCGGCCGGCTGCGCGGCCGCACCGTGGTCGACGTGCGCGCCTGACGACGCATCCGCCCGGCGTCCCCGTATGCTGGCGGCATGATCGTCCTCGCCACCGTCGTGGTCACGCTCGCCGCCGCCCTGCACGTCGCGATCTTCTTCATGGAGAGCGTCGCCTGGGGCCGCCCGGCGGTGTGGAAGCGCTTCGGGGTCGCCGACCAGCAGGCGGCCGACACCACGAAGCCGATGGCGTACAACCAGGGCTTCTACAACCTGTTCCTCGCGATCGGCGCGGTCGTCGGGCTGATCCTCTACGGCGTCGGGCTGCACCCGGCCGGGCTGGCGCTCATCCTGTTCACGATGGCGTGCATGTTCGCGGCGTCGGTCGTGCTGCTCACCACCGGCAAGGGGTACTGGCGCGCCGCCATCACGCAGGGGACGCTGCCGCTGATCGGCTTCATCCTGATGCTGCTCTCCTAGCGACTGTCCTAGCGACTCCTGGAGACTGCTAGCGTCTCCTGGCGCAGCTCGGGCAGCACCGACTCCGGCCGCAGCCCGCGCCCGATCAGCCGCGCGGTCACCCGCTGCAGCACAGGGGTCGCTGCGGCGAGCGCCGCCCGCACGGCCGGCGGCAGCGGGTCGGGCAGCCCCTCCGGCCCGCCGGGGCGCGCGATACCGCGATGCGCGGCGAGCTGGATGCGCTGCATCGTGGCGACGGGCGGCAACCGGCGACCCTGGATGCCGTCGAGCACGCGCAGGTCGACCTCGCCCACGCGCAGGGGCGCGACGAGCGCGTTCGCCGCGGCCACCGCATCCTGCACGGCGTAGTTCACACCGACGCCGAACGCCGGCGACATCGCGTGTGCGGCGTCGCCGATCGCGAGGAAGCCGCGGCGGTACCAGCGGTCCAGCCGGTCGATCTGCACGCTCAGGAGCTTGACGCCGTCCCAGTCGTCGATCATCTCCAGGGGCTCGCGGAGGAAGGGCGCGGCCGCGGCCACCGCATCCCGGAACGCGGGCAGCCCGGCCGCCTTCAGCTGGTCGATGCCGCCCTTCGCGATGACGAGGCCCGTCTGGAAGTAGTCGCCGCGGTCGATGGTGATGACCATCGACCCGTGCCGCAGATAGGCCAGGGTGCTCGGCGGGGTCTCCGCCGGCTTCGGGACCCGGAACCAGAGCACGTCGATCGGCACTCCGAACCGCCGTGGCCGCAGACCGGCCGCCTCGCGCAACGCCGAGTCGCGCCCGTCGGCCGCGACCGTCAGCGGCGCGGCGATCGCCAGCTCGCCTTCCGGACCGGTCGCCGTGAGTCCCGACACGGCTCCTTCGGACCAGGTGAGTCCGGTCGCCGTCGTCTCCATCAGCAGCCGGAACCCGGGACACCGGGCGCCCTCCGCGGCGAGGAAGGACAGGAAGTCCCACTGCGGCGCCAGCACGAGGAAGTCGTCGGGCGGGCCGAGCCGCGCGAAGTCGACGGGATGCAGCCGCGTGCCGCTCACGACGGCGTCCAAGGTGCGCACGCTCGTGTGCGGCAGACCGAGGAACCGTTCGCGCAGCCCCAGCTCCCCGAGCACGCCGACGGTGGAGGGATGGATGGTGTCGCCGCGGAAGTCGCGGAAGAAGTCCGCGTGCTTCTCCAGCACGACGACATCGAGCCCGTTGCGGGCGAGGAGGAGACCGAGCATCACGCCGGCCGGACCGCCTCCCGAGATCACGCAGTCCGCCTGAAGCAGTTCCATGCCTCCGCAGCGTATCCTCCCGCCATGGCCATCGTTGCGTCCGTGTTCGTCTCACTCGCTGCGATCGTGCATCTCGCCGTGTTCGCATCGCAGACGATCGCGTGGTCGACTCCGGCCGTCTGGCGCCGCTACGGCGTGGCGTCGCAACGGGACGCCGACGTCACGCGACCCCTCGCCTACACGCAGGGATTCCACAACCTGTTCCTGGCCGCGGGAGCCGTGGTGGGGCTGGTCCTGTACTGGACCACCCTGCATCACGTCGGCTTCGGGCTGGTCTTCTTCACGTGCACCTGCATGGTGCTCGCCGCGGTCGTGCAGCTGACCGTCGGCGGCCGCACGCCGTCGGCCGCGCTGGTGCAGGGGCTCCCCCCGCTCATCGGGCTGGTGCTGTTCGTCGTCGCACAGGCCGGTTGACCCGCGGTCTACTCGATGATCTCGCCCTCGGCGGGGATGTCGCCGACGTCGACCCGGAGCGCTTCGACGAGCTTCGCGGCGTGCGGCGTCGAGACGATCACCCGCGAGTAGTCCTCGCCGTCGAGGTCGATCACAACGGCGGCGCGCTGCTTGCCCTTGATGAGCAGGAAGTCCTGGCCTCCGTGGAACTTCCAGGTGCCGACCGACAGCGTGAGCGGCACGGCGGCGCCGGGTGCGCGGATGCCGCGGATCCAGATCCACGGGTCCTCCGTGATGGCGACCGAACGGATACTCTCGCGCGGGATGACCAGGTCGTCGCGTTTGAGCGCGAGCACCTTCTCCGCTCGCGTGAGATGGATCTCCAAGCGATCGGGGTGAACGTGCAGGTCGGCCATACGTCTATCCTGCCAAGCACTCGGAGCGTGCGGCAGTGCCGAACCTCACAAAGCCATAACCGTTGGCTTGTGGGCGACGGGTCCGAGCGCCGACGCTGCATGTATCCTTCTCGTCGTGGCAACCCAGAGACGGACTCCGGGCTCGCAGACTTCACTTCGTGAAGCCAACCGGGCTCGAATCGTCGACGCCATCAAGAAGCACGGCGGCCTGACGCAGGTCGAACTCGCCGGAGCGACCGGCCTCTCCCCCGCCACGGTGTCGAACATCGTGAAGGAGCTGTCGACCTCCGGCGTGCTGCACACCACCCAGAGCATCCGCAGCGGCCGGCGCGCCCAGCACGTCACCCTGGCGCACGCGCTCGGACTCGTCGTCGGCGTGCACTTCTCCACGCGTCACATGCGCGTGGCACTCGCCGACGTGGCGCACACGGTCGTGGCGGAGAACCACATGCCGCTCGCCCGCGACCACCGGGCCGACAACGAGCTCGACAAGGTCTCGATGCTGCTGAGCGACATGCTCGACTCGGTGGAGGCGTCGCGCGACGAGGTGCTCGCCGTCGGCATCGCGCTCCCCGCCCCGCTCGATCGCGCGAGCGGCACCATCGCGCGCAGCGGGATCATGCGCGGCTGGGACGGCGTGGTCGTCGCCGAGGCCATGGAACGCCGCGTCAAGCGTCCCGTCTTCGTCGACAACGCGGCGAACCTGACGGCGCTCGCCGAGTCCCGGTTCGGCGCGGGCCGGGGCAAAGGCAACTCCATCACCCTCGACGTGGGCGACGGGATCGGGGCCGGGCTGCTGCTGAACGGCCAGCTCTTCCGCGGGAACAACGGCGTCGCCGGCGAGTTCGGCCACACGACCATCCGCGAGAACGGGCCGCTCTGCCGGTGCGGCAACCGCGGCTGCCTGGAGGCGATCGCGGGCGGTCCGGCCATCCTGGACGAGCTGCGCGACCACCTGG
This sequence comes from Leifsonia sp. NPDC058194, assembly GCF_042883605.1. Classification (NCBI taxonomy): domain Bacteria; kingdom Bacillati; phylum Actinomycetota; class Actinomycetes; order Micrococcales; family Microbacteriaceae; genus Leifsonia; species Leifsonia sp. NPDC058194. The sequence goes on from NZ_JBHVVL010000001.1 coordinate 822,507, forward strand.
GCAGCCTCAAGCTGGGCGATGTCGTCCTGCAGGCGATGGCGGGGGATGCGCGCTGCATCCGTGCCATCGCCGACGCGGGAAAACACATCGGGGTGGCGACGGCGAACCTCTGCAACCTGCTCGATCCGGAACGGGTCGTCGTAGGCGGCGAGCTGGCACGGGCGGGCGAGCTGTTGCTCGGGCCGATGCGGCACGCGGTCGAGCGTTCGATCATCGTCGGCGAGGAGCTCATGCCCGACATCGTGCAGGGGCAGCTCGGCACCCGGGCGGCCACCCTCGGGGCCGTGGCGTACGCGGTCGACCGGGTCTCCCTGACGCCCCAGAGCGCCTCCAACTGACCACCCCCACCGCACTGCCCCCCACTGTCCCCCAAACGTGACGAACCGTTATCGAATGCGTTGGCTTCAAGTATTGACGCCAAGACTCGCACCTGACACACTCAACCCAGCCGCCAAGGACGGCGGGCTCGAACCGGAGGTTTTTCAATGAAGATCGCCACCAAGAGAGGAATGATCGCGGCGTCCGCGGTCCTCCTCGCAGCACTCAGTCTCACCGCGTGTTCGAACGGCTCCGGCAGTGGAAGCTCCTCCACGGCGGACGCCTCGAAGGCCCAGATCGGCCTCCTCCTCCCTGATTCCGTGACCGCCCGCTACGAGGCGGCCGACAAGCCCTTCTTCGAGGCGAAGATCAAAGATCTCTGCCCCGACTGCAAGGTCCTCTACGCGAACGCCGACGGCGATGCGAGCAAGCAGCAGCAGCAGGCGGAGTCCATGCTGACCCAGGGCGTCAAGGTCCTCGTCCTCGACCCGTTCGACGGCGAGGCCGCGGCCTCCATCGTCGGCGAGGCGAAGGCCAAGAACATCCCGGTCATCTCCTACGACCGCCTCATCAACAGCAAAGACGTCGACTACTACATCTCCTTCGACAACGAAGAGGTCGGCAAGCTGCAGGCCACGGCCCTCGTCGACAAGCTCAAGAAGGACGGCGTCGCCGCCGGCAGCGGGATCCTGATGGTCAACGGATCCCCCACCGACAACAACGCCACCCTGTTCAAGAAGGGCGCGCACAGCGTGATCGACTCGAGCGGCTACAAGGTGCTCGCCGAGTACGACACCCCAGGATGGGACCCGGCGCAGGCCCAGAACTGGGTGTCCGGCCAGATCACGCAGTTCGGCAGCCAGATCAAGGCCGTCTACGCGGCCAACGACGGCACCGGCGGCGGCGCGATCGCCGCGCTCAAGGCGGCCAACGTCTCGCCGATCCCGCCGGTCACCGGTCAGGACGCCGAACTCGCGGGCATCCAGCGCATCCTCGCCGGCGACCAGTACATGACCGTCTACAAGGCCATCCAGCCGGAGGCCGAGAAGGCGGCCGAGCTCGCCATCGCGCTCACCAAGGCCCAGAAGCCGGCCGGTGACACGAGCGTCGACACCGCGGGCGGCGCGAAGATCGCGTCGTTCCTCCTGAAGCCGGTCGCGGTCACGACCGACAACATCGAGAGCACCGTCGTCAAGGACGAGTTCTACGGTGCCGACTCCGCGGCGAAGATCTGCACCGCGGACTACAAGGCGGCGTGCGACAAGTACGGAATCAAGTAACGCCTAGCAGCGCGGCCCTCCAGATGCGACCGAACGCACCTGGAGGGCTGCGTGCACCCGCCCTACGATTGACCCGAACCACCCAGCTCACCTCGAAGGAGAGAACGCCGTGACCATGGAAACCGCGATCGCCGAGGAGGAGCGGACCGATCGCCGGCCCGTGCTCTCGCTGAGCGGCGTCTCGAAAGGCTTCGGCGCCGTGCAGGCGCTCACCGACATCCACCTCGACGTCTACCCCGGCGAGGTCGTCGCCCTCGTGGGCGACAACGGCGCAGGCAAGTCCACGCTCGTCAAGATCCTCGCGGGTGTGCACCCGCAGGACTCGGGCACGGTCACCTTCGACGGGCAGGACGTCAGCATCCCGTCGCCCGCCGCATCGCGCGAGCTCGGCATCGCGACCGTGTTCCAGGATCTCGCGCTCTGCGACAACCTCGACGTGGTCTCCAACCTCTTCCTGGGCCGGGAGATCACCCATGGCACCCTCGACGAGGAGGAGATGGAGAAGCGCTCGTGGAGCCTGCTCCGGCAGCTCTCGGCGCGCATCCCCTCGGTGCGGATCGCGGTCGCCTCGCTCTCCGGAGGCCAGCGCCAGACGGTCGCCATCGCCCGCTCGCTGATCGGCGACCCGCGCGTCGTGATCCTCGACGAGCCGACCGCCGCCTTGGGCGTCGCGCAGACCGCCGAGGTGCTCAACCTCATCGAGCGTCTGCGCGAGCGAGGGCTCGGGGTGCTGCTCATCAGCCACAACATGGCCGACGTCCAGGCCGTCGCCGACCGTGTCGCAGTCCTGCGGCTCGGACGCAACAACGGCGATTTCCATGTGGCGGACGTCAGCTACGAGGAGATCATCTCCGCGATCACCGGCGCGACGGACAACGTCGTGAGCCGCCGTGCCGGCCGCGCCGTTGAACCCGACATCAGCGAAGGGAAGGCCGACGCATGACGAAGACAACAGCGGAGACCCCCGCGGAGGCCGCGGCCGACCTGCAGGACGAGCGCCTGATCCGCGACGAGGGGCTGGGCGGCGCCATGCGCGCCTTCGGGCGCCGGGTACGCGGAGGCGACCTCGGCTCGCTGCCGGTCGTCGTCGGGCTCGTCGTCATCTGGGTCGTGTTCCAGGTGCTCAACCCGAACTTCCTGAGCGCCAACAACCTGGTGAACCTCACCCTGCAGTGCGCGGCCATCGGCACGATCTCCATCGGCATCGTCCTGGTGCTGCTCCTGGGCCAGATCGACCTGTCGGTCGGATCGGTGAGCGGCGTCTCGGCCGCCATCCTCGGCGTCGGCTTCACCCAGCTGCACTGGCCGCTCTGGGCGACCGTGATCGTCGCGATCCTCGCCGGCGGTCTCATCGGCTACGTCTACGGGCTGCTCTTCACCCGATTCGGCGTCCCGAGCTTCGTGATCACACTCGCCGGCCTCCTCGGCTTCCTCGGGGTGCAGCTGTGGATCCTTGGCCCGAACAGCTCGATCAACATCCCCTACGACTCGTGGATCGTGCAGTTCGCCCAGCAGACCTTCCTGCCGCCGTGGGCGGCGTACGCCCTGGCGGTCATCGCGGCCGGAGGGATGTTCCTCGCCGACTGGCGGCGCAATACGCGTCGTCGCCGCGCGGGACTCTCCGAAGGCTCCGCCTCCGTCATGATCCTGAAGGCCCTCCTGCTGCTCGTCGGCCTCTGCATCGCCGTCTGGTATCTCTCCACGGACCGCGGCACGGGCGCGATGTTCCTGTTCTTCGTGATCCTCGTGATCGTGATGAACTTCTTCCTCACCCGCACCCGATGGGGACGCTCCGTGTTCGCAGTCGGCGGCTCGGTCGAAGCGGCGCGGCGAGCCGGTATCAAGGTCAACCGCGTGTTCATCAGCGTGTTCATCCTCTGCTCCACCTTCGCAGCGGTGGGCGGCCTTCTCGCGGCGGCCCGGCTCGCATCCGTCGGCGCCGGATCCGGCGGCACGGACACGAACCTCAACGCGATCGCCGCGGCGGTCATCGGCGGGACGAGCCTCTTCGGCGGGCGCGGATCCGCGTGGTCGGCGCTGCTCGGCATCCTGGTCATCCAGTCCATCTCGAACGGCCTGACCCTGATGAACCTCGACTCGTCGTACCGCTTCATGATCACCGGCGCCGTGCTGCTGCTCGCGGTCATCATCGACTCGCTGTCCCGCAGGTCGAGGGCCTCGCACGGCCAAGCCTAGGCGGAGGCGGGTGTGAGAAGGTGGTCCGGTGACCCGCACCACCACCTTCCGCGCCCGCCTTCTGCGTGAGGGCGAGACACCGCGCACGGTGACCGAGCGCGCCCCGTCGGACGTGCCGCCCCGCACGCTGCGCCGGAGCGCATCCGGAGGCGGCATCTACGACATCTACGCCCTGCTCGACGCCGACGGCTGGCCGGCGACGGCGACCTACAGCTACGTGCAGACGCTCTCCCCGCCGCGCTCGGCGGCGGACGACTAGACGGCCGGCGCCGTAGCCGCCGCGGCAGCCCGGGCCGCACCGGGGAGCGCGTCCAGGATGCGGCCGACCGCGGCGTCGTCGTGGGCCGCGGTCACGAACCACGCCTCGAAGACGCTCGGCGGGAGCGAGACCCCCGCGTCGAGCATGGCGTGGAAGAACGCACGGTAGCGGAGCGCCTCCTGCGTCTGCACCTCGGCGTAGGTCCGCGGGGCCGCGGGGAAATCGCCGAAGACGAAGCTGAACAGGTTGCCGGCGTGCTGCACGCGATGCGCGACCCCCTCGGCCGCGAGCGCGTCGGAGACGGCCGATGAGACGGTCTCGGCGACCACGTCGAGCCGGTCGTAGACGGCCTCGTCGGCGTGTGCGAGGGTCGCGAGTCCCGCAGCGACGGCGACCGGGTTCCCGGAGAGGGTGCCGGCCTGGTAGACGGGGCCGGTCGGCGCGAGGAAGTCCATCAGCTCGGCACGACCGCCGAGTGCCGCGAGCGGCATCCCCCCGCCGATGACCTTGCCGAACGTGACGAGATCGGGCGTGTAGCCCCGATCGAGACCCCAGAACCCGGCCTCGCTGACCCGGAAGCCGGTGAGCACCTCGTCCAGGATGAGCAGCGCGCCGAACTCGTGCGCGAGGTCGGCGAGGGCGGCGTTGAAGCCGGGATCCGGCGGGACGACCCCCATGTTCGCCGCCGCCGCCTCGGTGATGACCGCGGCGATGTCGGGACCGTTCGCCTCGAAGGCGGCGCGGACCGCGTCGAGGTCGTTGTACGGCAGCACCAGGGTCTGGGCGGCGGTCGCCTCGGTCACGCCGGCCGAGCCGGGGAGCGACAGCGTCGCGAGGCCGGAACCGGCCTCGGCGAGGAGGCCGTCGGAGTGGCCGTGGTAGTGACCGGCGAACTTGATGAGCAGCGGGCGCCCCGTGAAGCCGCGCGCGAGACGGATGGCCGTCATCGTCGCCTCCGTGCCGGTGGAGACCATGCGCAGCTTCTCGATGAACGGCACGCGGCCGAGCACGGCCTCCGCCAGTTCGGTCTCGGCCGGGGTCGACGCGCCGAACGAGAGGCCCTTCGCGGCGGCCTCCTGCACGGCGGCGACCACCGCCGGATGGGCGTGGCCCAGGATGGCCGGGCCCCACGACGCGACGAGGTCGACGTACTCGCGACCTTGCGCGTCCGTGATGTACGGCCCGCGGGCCGAGACCATGAAGCGCGGCGTGCCGCCGACGGACCGGAACGCGCGCACCGGCGAGTTCACGCCACCGGGGATCACCCGCTGCGCACGCTCGAACTGTGCGAGGTTCACGTCGCCGAGTGCTGCCCCGTCGGCGAGACCCTGGATGTCTCCGCCATCGATGGATCCGCCATCGATGGATCCGCCCTGGTCGTCGCGTGCGTGCTCGTCGCTCATCGCAGCCATCCCGCCACCTCGGTCGCCCAGTAGGTCATGATCGCATCGGCTCCCGCTCGACGGGCGCCGATCAGCGTCTCCTCCACGATGCGGCGACGGTCGATCCAGCCGTGGGCGGCCGCGGCCTCCACCATCGCGTACTCGCCCGACACCTGGTACGCCCAGACCGGCACGTCGCTGATCGCGGCCACATCGCTGAGCACATCCAGATAGCTGAGTGCGGGCTTGACCATGAGGATGTCCGCGCCCTCGTCGAGGTCGAGCCGGGCCTCGCGCAGCCCCTCGCGGCGATTGGCCGGATCCTGCTGATAGGCGCGGCGGTCGCCGGAGAGCTGGGAGTCGACGGCCTCGCGGAAGGGGCCGTAGAAGGCGGACGCGTACTTCGCCGCATAGGCGAGCAGCACGACGTCGTGCCGGCCGGCGGCGTCCAGCGCCTCGCGCACCGCGCCGACCTGACCGTCCATCATCCCGGAGAGCCCGAGCAGCTGCGAACCGGCCTCCGCCTGGGCGAGGGCCATGTCGCGGTAGCGCTCGAGGGTCGCGTCATTGTCGACGTGGCCTGCCGCGTCGAGCACGCCGCAGTGGCCGTGGTCGGTGAACTCGTCGAGGCACAGGTCGGTCTGCACCACGAGCGCGTCGCCCACCTCGGAGACCAGGGCGCGGGTGGCGACGTTGAGGATGCCCTCCGGGTCGGTCGCGGAGCTGCCGACGGCATCCCGCACCTCCGGGACGCCGAAGAGCATCACGCCGCCGACGCCGGCCTCGGCCGCAGCGACCGCGGCCCGCTTGAGGGAGTCGATCGAGTGCTGCTGCACCCCCGGCATCGAGCCGATCGGGACGGGCTCGTTCGTGCCCTCGCGGACGAACATCGGCAGGATCAGCTCCGCCGGGTGGAGCCGCGTCTCCGCGGTCAGGCGACGGAGGGCCGGAGACTGCCGGAGGCGACGCGGGCGGATGACGGGATGCAGCTCACTCACTCTCACAACCCTACGCCCGTGCGGCTGTGCGCCTGCCGGGGACGTGGGGTCAGGAGGCGCGGGTGACGGCCACAGCGGCGACCGCGTCGATGAGCGAGGCGGCGGTGCGCTCCTCGGCGATGACGTCGACGCGGAGGCCGAAGGAACGGGCGTCGCGGGCGGTCTGGGGGCCGATCGCGGCGACGAGGGTCGTCTCGGGCACCGGGCCGAGCTGGAGCTGGACCTGCTCCGCGACGGAACCGCTGGTGACGAGGATGGCCTGCACGAGCCCGTCGTGCACATCCGTCACCACGTTCTCGGGGACCGAGACGCCGACGGTTCGGTAGGCGACGACGGACTCGACGTCGTGCCCGATTCGCTTCAGGCCCTCGGTGAGCAGGGGCTTCGCGATCTCGGAGCGGAGGGTGAGGATGCGCAGCGGCACGACACCCTGCGTGGCCGCCTCCCACTCCTCCAGGAGGCCGCGGGCGGAGTTGTCCTCCGACGGCACGAGGTCGACCTTGTAGCCGGCAGCCGCGAGAGCCGCGGCGGTGGTCTCGCCGACGGCGGCGACGCGGGTGGTCGGGGGGACGACCACGCGGGAGGCGCTCAGCACGTCGACCGTCGTCGCGCTGGTGACGGTCATCCAGTCGAACCCGCCCGCGGCGAGCCGCTCCAGCGCGCGCTCCAGCGCCGGCGCATCGGCCGTGGGGGCGAAGTTGATCATCGCTGCGACGACCGGGGAGGCGCCCTTCGAGCGCAGGTCCGCCGCGACGGAGTCACCCCAGGGGCCGCCGCGCGGCACGAGCACGCGCCAGCCGGCGAGGGGCTTGGGGGCAGCGGACGGCTGGGTCATCGGGTACTCCCCAGGGGGGCCAGGCCGGCGGCCCCGGCGCCGAGCAGTTCGGAGACGACGCGCTCCCCCACGTCGCGCGCGGCGGCGTCGAGGTGGCCGGCGCTGAGCGAGTCGGGAGTCGCGGCGTGGGAGGCGGTGATCCGCTCGGAGCCGTCCGGCCGGTAGACCGAGGCGGTGAGGAAGAGCAGGCCGTCGTCGACGAGGGCGGTCGCGCCGATCGGGGCGGCGCAGCCGGCCTGCAGCCCCGCGAGCACGGCACGTTCGGCGGTGACGACGGCATGGGTGGTGACGTGGTCGACGGCGTGGAGTGCGCGGGCGATCGGGCCGCGGCCCTTCTCGTCGCCGGCCCGCACCTCGAGGGCGAGAGCCCCCTGACCCGGGGCGGTCGGCATCTGCGAGAGGGCGAAATAGTCGGTGACCGCTTCGAGGCGGCCGAGGCGGCCGAGTCCGGCTGCGGCGAGGACCACCGCGTCGAGGTCGCCCTCGGCGACCCGGCCGAGGCGGGTGTCCACGTTGCCGCGGATGTCGACGATCTCGAGGTCCGGGCGCTGGGACTTCAGCTGGGCGATACGGCGCGGCGAGCCGGTGCCCACCCGTGCACCCTCGGGCAGGTTCTCGAACGTGAGGCCGTCGCGGGCGCAGAGCGTGTCGCGGGCGTCGGCGCGCTTGGGGACGGCGCCGATGACGAGGCCGGGCGCGGCCGCGGTGGGCAGGTCCTTGAGGGAGTGGACCAGGAGGTCGCACTCGTCGGCGAGCAGGGCCTCCCGCAACGCCGTGGCGAAGACGCCGGTGCCGCCCAGCTCGGAGAGCGATTCGCGCGAGGTGTCGCCGTGCGTCGTGATCGTGATCAGCTCGACGTCCAGCCCGGTCGCACGCGCGATCGCCTGGGCGACCACCGTCGTCTGGGCGACGGCCAGTGCGCTGCCGCGCGTTCCCACGCGCAGCACGCCCTCGCGACGCTCGGCCGCCCCGTCGGCACGGCGCACGGCGCCGGTCACGGCGCGAGTCCCGCAGCGGCGGGCTTGAACCCGAGGCGGACGTTCTCGCAGCAGCCCGGGCGGCAGACGTCGTACCAGGGGCCGAGCGCCGTCATCGCGGGACGCTGGCCGACCGGGACGCCGTCGCGGCGCTCCAGCACGAGATCGACGAGCCCCTTCACGTACTTCGCGTGGGTGCCGGGGGTGGGCACCCGCACGGCGACGAGCCCGTTCTCCTCGCTCGACTCCATCGCCTCGTTATCGAGATCCCAGAGGACCTCCATGTGGTCGCTCACGAAACCGAGCGGCACGATGATGACGGCCTTCACGCCCAGGGCGGGCAGCTCGGCGATGCGGTCGTTGATGTCGGGTTCGAGCCACGGCATCGACGGCGGACCGGAGCGCGACTGGTAGACCAGGTCCCACGCGATGACGCCGTCGGTCGCCGCCTGCGTCACGACCTCCGCCACGGCGAGATGCTGAGCCGCGTAGGCGCCGCCCTCGCCGAAGCCGCGCTCCGCCGGCCCGGACTTCGCGGCGTCCGTCGACGGGATGGAGTGCGTCGAGTACAGGATGCGGATCTCGGTCGCCGGGTCGATGCCCGGGATCTTCTGCTCCAGCTCCGCGACCGCGTTCCTCACGCCCTCGATGAAGGGCTCGACGAAACCGGGGTGGTCGAAGAACTGGCGGACCTTGTCGATCTGGATGGTGCCCTCGAGGCCCGTCTCCTCCAGCACGCGCGCGAAGTCCTCGCGGTACTGCCGGCAGCTGGAGTACGAGGAGTAGGCGCTCGTGGCGATGGCGATGAGCTTCGTGAAGCCCTGCTCCTGCGCCTCCTTGAGCGCGTCCTCGATGTAGGGGTCCCAGTTGCGGTTTCCCCACAGCACGGGCAGGTCGATGCCGCGGGAGGCCAGCTCGGCCTCGAGCGCCGCCTTGAGCTCGCGGTTCTGGTCGTTGATCGGGCTCACGCCGCCGAAGTGGCGGTAGTGGTGCGCGACCTCCTCGAGGCGCTCCTCCGGGATGCCGCGACCGCGGGTCACATTGCGGAGGAACGGGATGACGTCGTCCTGGCCCTCGGGGCCGCCGAAGCCGGCGAGCAGGATGGCGTCGTACGCGACCGGTTCGGTGACGTGCTCGGGACCGTCGGCAGCGGCGGGCGTCGCGCCGATCACGCGCGCGGCGGTCTCGGCGCCGCTCACTGCAGGACCTCCACGACCTCGGCCGGCTCGATGCGGCGTCCGGTGAAGAACGGCACCTCTTCGCGCACGTGCAGGCGGGCGTCGGTCTGCCGCAGGTCGCGCATCAGGTCGACCAGGTCGACCAGCTCGTCGGACTCGAGCGGGAGGATCCACTCGTAGTCGCCGAGGGCGAACGACGCGACCGTGTTGGCCAGGACCGTGCGGAACGCGGCCCCCTTGCGGCCGTGCTCGGAGAGCATGCGCCCGCGCTCCTCGTCAGGGAGCAGGTACCACTCGTAGCTGCGCACGAACGGGTAGACGCACAGCCAGCCCTTCGGCTCCTTGCCGCGCAGGAAGCCGGGCACGTGCGCCTTGTTGAACTCGGCGTCGCGGTGCACCCCCATCGCGTTCCAGGTCGGCAGGAGCGCCTTCAGCAGACGGGTGCGCCGCAGCTGGCGGAGCGCCCACTGCAGCCCTTCGGCGTCGGGGCCGTGCAGCCAGATCATGAGGTCGGCGTCGGCGCGGAGGCCGGAGACGTCGTAGAGGCCGCGGGTGGTCACACCCTGGAGCGTGATGTCCGCGATCACGCCCTCCAGCTCGGAGACGGCCTTGGGCACGTCGGTGCCGTCGAGATCGTCGGGACGGGCCGGGTCTCGACGGAGCACCGCCCAGAGGGCGAAGCCGGTCGGAGTGTCGCTGGATTCTTCGGGGGCGGTCGACTCTGCCGGTGCGGCAGCCGGGGTACTCATACCCACAGTCTCTCTCTCAATCCTGAGAAGGCCAAAACCACGCGGCCGATCCACGGGAGGGACGGCCCGCGGGAGGCGCGTCAGCGTCGAGTGAGCCGGACGATGCCCCAGACGACGCCCGCCACGGCGGCGGCCGCTCCCACCACGACGCCGGTGAAAGCGAGCGGGTTCTGCGTCGCGAGGGTCTTCACCCGTTCAGTGGCACGCTTGGGGGCGTTCAGCTTGTACTGGATGGCGTCGAGGGTCGCGGCCAGCTCGGCGCGGGCGGCGTCGACGTCGCTGCGGTCAGTGGTCATACTTGCCCAGTCCCTTCAGAGCGTCGGCGTCTTCCTTGATGCTGTCGATCGTCTTCTGCGGCGCGACGCCCTGGATCTTCTTCAGCGAGCCGACACCCAGCAGCACCAGCAGCGCCGCCAGGATCAGGAGGGCACCGAAGACGATCAGCGCGGCCGCCCATCCCGGCAGCACGACGGCGAGACCCAGGATGGCCGCGGCCACCAGCACGCCCAGCGCGAAGAACAGGAAGGCGGCGGCGACGGCGAACAGGCCTATGCCCACCCCGGCATACTTCGCCTTGGCCGCGAACTCCGCCTTCAGATGAGCGAGCTCCGCCTTGATCAGGTCGATCAGCAGACGGGGCAGGTCCGAGATCAGCTCGACGAGGGATTTCGTGCGGGCACTGTCACGATCGGTCATTCCGCTCACTCCTCTCGGACGGGCGCGCTCACGCGTCCCGTTCGGCTCGCAGTGCGGCTTCGGCGGCCGGGGACGGATACGTCTCGCGCGACTCGCGGCGGCGCTCGTTGGCCCGGACGACGAACTTCTTGACGGTCACGAACACCGTCTCGGGGAACTCGCCGACCTTCTCGGCGACGAAGTCCTCGACCGCGTGCACCTGCTTCTGCACGCCCGGCGACTCCCAGACCTTCGTCGCGGCCGACTTCATCTGGTCGTAGCGCTTGCGGCCGGCGCGCGTGCCGAGCACGTAGCCCACGGCCGCACCCGTGACGAAGAGAAGCTTTCCGCGCATGTGGTCCCCTTTGCTCGGCCTACAGGTTGTCGGTCAGTGCCTTCCAGCGTAGACCCCGTGCGTTCTCGGCGACCCGGCGTGCATCCGGGACGACCGAGGCGAGGCCCGTACCGGTCAACCAGGAACCGGTGACCTCGAGGCCCTCGACGGCATCGGCTCCCTCGCGGACCCGCTGGATGCGGTCCCGCTGCCCCACTGTCGCATAGGGAAGGGCGTTCGTCCAGGGGGTGCGGGCGAATGCGACGAGATCGGATGCCCGGAGCGGAATATTCAGCAATCGGCCGGCATCCTTCAGCGCGAGCTCGCGCAGTTCGGCATCGCCGAGCGCGCGCGATTCGGCGGGCCGACCGGCGCGGCCGTAGGACAGCCGTACGACATGGCGTCCCTCCCCCGCCGCCTCGGCCACCCACGCCCACTTGGCGCTCGAGTGGGTCATCGCCTTCGCGGTGACGTCGGCGTCGGCGGTGTCGGCGACGAGCACTCCTGTCCCCTGCGGGGCCGCGGCCAGGCGGTCGTCGGCGAGCACGAGGGTGACGAGCTCGACGCTGGACCCGGCGGGCCATTCCAGTGTCGCCAGCTCCGCGAGGGCGGGGTCCGCGGTCGCGAGGAGCTCGAGCGCCGGGTCGGCGGGCGCGGCGACCACGACGACATCGGCGGGGATCTCCTCCCCGCCGGCGAGACGGACCGTCCAGCGGGCGGGCGACTCCATCTCGTCTCGTGCGGTGGATTCGAGGGCGCCGGGTTCGAGGGCGCCGGGTTCGAGGGCGGCGTCGACGGCATCCGCCGCGAGCTCCTCCTCGGAGCGCATCGGGTACGGGTCGATACCGGCCACGGGCGCGTCGACGCGGACGACGCCGCCGCGCTTCTCGATGTCGGCGGCGAGCGCCGCCGGCAGACGCCACATCCCGCCGCGGATCCCGCCGACGGCGCTGCCTGCCTTCGCCGTCGCGCGCAGCTCGCCGACGGCGCCGGAGAGGGAGCCGAGACGGGTGAGGGCGGCGTTCAGGCCGGGGGCCACGACATCCACGTCGAGATCGTCGGGGCTCGCGGAGTACACGCCCGTCACGACGGGGGCGACGAGCAGTTCGAGCACCTTGTCGCCCATCCGCGAACGCACGAGGTGCCCCAAGCGCTTCTCCTGGCCGATCTTGAGCACCGGCTTGAGACGGTCGAGGTACGCGCGGAAGGCGCCGCGCCTGCCGATCGCCGCGACGACGTCGCTCGCCAGCGGAGAGCTCGGGATGCCGAGCAGGCCGGCCTTCGGCAGCGGGACGGAGCGGCTCCCGTGGCGCACCCAGGCGCCCGCCGCGGCCGGCTGCACGATGTCGTCCGACAGCCCGAGCGATTCCAGCAGCTCGGCGACGTGGCCGCCGCGCGTCGCGAAGCTCTCGGCGCCGGCGTCGAGGGTCAGGCCGTCGAGCTCCAGGGGGGCGACCGATCCGCCGACGCGGCCGGAGGCCTCCAGCAGCGTGACCGCGAAGCCGGGTCGCGCGCACTCGCGGGCGACGACGAGGCCGGCGACCCCGCCGCCGACGACGACGATACGGGTCGGCGGCGCCTCGACGGCGTGCCGGATCTCGTCGGCGAGCGCGTCGCCGCTCATTCGGGGCGCCAGCTGTGCACGTACTCGACCAGGCGCGTCAGCACGGTCGGATCGGTCTCGGGCGGGACGCCGTGGCCGAGGTTGAGGACGTGCGACGGGGCGTCGCGCCCGCGCTCGAGCACATCGGCGACGTGCGCCTGGAGCACCTCCCACGGCGCGTCCAGCATCGCCGGGTCCACGTTGCCCTGCAGCGGCACCACGTGCCCGAGGCGACGGCTGGCCTCGTCGAGCGGGATGCGGTAGTCCACGCCGACCGTGTCGGCCCCGACGTCGTGCATCGCCTTGAGGAGCTCGCCGGTGCCGACGCCGAAGTGGACGATCGGGACGTTGCGGGGCTCGGGCTCCCCCGCGGCATCCGCATCGCCGCTCGGGACGTCGTACGTCAGGTCGCGCACGTGCGACAGGGCGCGCGCCGACGCCGGGGCGACGTGCTGCACGTAGTCGTGCAGCGACAGAGAACCGGCCCAGGAGTCGAACAGCTGGGCGGCGCTCGTGCCGGCGAGGACCTGCGCGCGCAGGAACGCGCCGGTGATGTCGGCCGTCCAGGCCATGAGGCGGGCCCAGGCGTCCGGATCGGCATGCATCAGGGTGCGGGCCCGGATGTGGTCCTTGGACGGGCCGCCCTCGACCAGATAGGCGGCGAGGGTGAAGGGCGCGCCGGCGAAACCGATCAAGGGGGTTTCACCGAGCTCGGCGATGGTGAGGCGCACGGCCTCGGCGATCGGGGCGAACGCGTCGAGCCCGAGGGCGACCGGGTCGACCGCGGTCAGCCGGTCGACGTCGTCCGCCGTCCGCACCGCCTGCGCGAAGACGGGCCCCTTACCGGGCTGGATCTCGACCTGCACGCCCGCGAGCTTGAGAGGGACGACGATGTCGCTGAAGAAGATGCCGGCATCCACGCCGTGACGGCGCACCGGCTGCAGCGTGATCTCGCTCGCCATCGCCGGGTCGAGGCAGGCGTCGAGCATGTCGGTGCCGACGCGCAGTTCCCGGTACTCCGGCAGCGAGCGCCCGGCCTGACGCATGAACCAGACGGGCGTGGTCTCGGGACGATCGGCCTGATAGGCGCGGACCAGCCGGCTGGAGGCGGTGAGGCCGGAGGCGAGGGGGTGGGCGGGGGCGAGTGCGGTCACCCCCTGATTCTGCCAGGGTGCAATCTGCCAATCCCCCGGGAATCCGCGCGACGGCTCGGACGGAGGGCTTCTCGGATTCGAGGTTCGCGCCGAGCGAGCGTAGGCTTCCGTCCGTGCTTCTCTGCTTCTCGTCGAGCCACCGGACGGCGGATTTCGACCTCCTCGAACGGCTCGAGCGATCCGCTCCAGCCGTCACCGCGGCGCTCGCGGAGCACAGCGAGCTCGTCGCCGGATCGGTGGTCGTCGCGACCTGCAACCGCTTCGAGGCCTACCTCGACATCGACGACCCGCTGCCGTCGGCCCGCGCGGTGTCGTCCGAGACCGTGATCGACGCCGTCAGCGCCGCCAGCGGCATCCCCGCCGACGAGCTGCGCCGGGCGAGCGCCGTCTACTGCGACCACTCCGTCGCAGAGCACCTCTTCGCCGTCTCCAGCGGACTCGAGTCCGTCGTCGTCGGCGAGGGCGAGATCGCCGGCCAGGTGCGGCGCTCGCTCGAGTCCGCCCGCGCCGCCGGCACCGTGACCAGCGACCTCGAGCGGCTGTTCCAGGTCGCCTCCCGCACCTCCCGGGGCGTGAAGAACCGCACCGGCATCATGACCGCCGGCCGATCCATGGTCCGCCTCGCGCTCGACCTGGCCGAGAGCCGGGTCAGCGACTGGGCCGGGACCCGCGTGATGCTCGTCGGCACCGGCAAGTACGCCGGCGCCAGCCTCGCCGCGCTCCGCGACAAGGGCGCCGAGGACGTGCGGGTGTACTCCGCCTCGGGCCGTGCCGCGAAGTTCGCGCTGTCCCACGACGTGCGGCCGGTGGTCGAAGGCGGCCTGCTGGAGGCGCTCGCCCGCGCCGACCTCGTCGTCACCTGCACGACGGTGACCGACTACGTGCTCACGCGCGAGCTGCTCGCCGAGGCCCTCGCGCAGCCGGGAGCCGCCGAGCGTCGCCTCGTCGTCGACCTGGGTCTGCCCCGCAACGTCGACCCCGCCGTCGCCGAGCTGGACGGCGTCGAGCTGCTCGATCTGGAGACCATCAGCATCCACGCGCCGCTCGAGGAGCTCTCGGCCGCCGACGACGCCCGCAGCATCGTCGGCGAGGCCGCCGCCGAGTTCGCCGCGCAGACGGCCGAGCAGGCCGTCACGCCGGCCCTCGTCGCCCTGCGCAAGCACGTCTTCGACGTGCTCGACGCCGAGATCGAGCGCGCCCGCTCCCGCGGCGCCGACGAGCAGACCGAGATGGCCCTGCGCCACCTCGCCGGCGTGCTGCTGCACACCCCGTCGGTGCGCGCGAGGGAGCTGGCCCGCGGAGGCGACGCCGAGGCGTTCGTCGCCGGTGCCGCCGCGCTCTTCGGGCTCGAGATCGACACAGAACCCGCACGACCGCGCCTCAGCGCGATCGACGACCAGACCGCCTGACCCACCCCGAACCGGAGGATCCGTGAGCAACGACGCCGCAGCCCCCACCGAGACCCTCGAGCCGCACGGCGCGACCGGCCTCCCCTACGCCGCGCAGGAGCTGCGCACCGAACGACTCGTGCTGCGTCCGCTGAACACCGGCGACCTGGACGACGTGCACGCCTACCAGAAGCTCAAGGACGTCGTGCGCTACCTCTACTGGGAGGTGCACGACCACGAGGAGTCGGCGAAGCACCTGCGCAAGCGCATCGCGATGAACCGCCTGGAGAAGGACGGCGAGGGCATCGTCTACGCCGTCGAGCTGCCGGACCCGGCGGGAGGCCACGGCCGCGTCATCGGCGACATGAGCGTCTTCCTGAAATCGGCGGCGTGGGGCAAGTTCGAGATCGGCTGGGTGTTCCATCCCGCCTTCCATGGCAACGGCTTCGCGAGCGAGGCGGCCGAGGCGATCCTGGGCCTGTGCTTCGACACCCTCGGCGCGCACCGCGTCTTCGCCCAGCTCGACGCCCGCAACGAGGCGTCCGCCCGGCTCTGCGAGCGCATCGGGATGCAGCAGGAGGCACTGCTGCGCGAGACCCAGATCTTCAAGGGCGAGTGGTCCGACACGGCCGTCTACGCCCTGCTCGAGCAGGAGTGGCGCTCGCGCTGAGCCGGCCGCCCGGCGCGGGCACCGGCGCATCCTCGTTAGGATGGTTGCGGAGTTCTCCACCCACCCGCACCGACCCCACGAGCAGGGAGCACCATGGCCGCCACGTCGAAGCTGGATTCCGTCATCACGCTGGCACAGCACCGCGGATTCGTCTTCCCGTCCGGTGAGATCTACGGCGGCACCCGGTCGGCGTGGGACTACGGCCCCCTCGGCGTGGAGCTGAAGGAGAACATCAAGCGCGAGTGGTGGAACCGCTTCGTGCGCGGCCGCGGCGACATGGTCGGCCTCGACTCGGCGATCATCCTGCCGACCGCCGTGTGGGAGGCCTCCGGCCACGTCAAGGTGTTCAGCGACCCGCTCACCGAGTCGCTCATCACCCACAAGCGCTACCGCGCCGACCACCTCTTCGAGGCGTACGAGGCGCAGCACGGCCACCCGCCGGTGAACGGACTGGACGACATCGCCGACCCGGACCACCCGGACAAGGTGGGCCAGTGGACGCCGATCCGCCAGTTCTCCGGCCTGATGAAGACCTACCTCGGCGTCGTCGACGACGAGTCCGGCCTGCACTACATGCGGCCCGAGACGGCTCAGGGCATCTTCACCGACTTCGCCTCGGTGCTGCAGACCGCGCGCAAGAAGCCGCCGTTCGGCATCGGCCAGATCGGCAAGGCGTTCCGCAACGAGATCACGCCCGGCAACTTCATCTTCCGCACCCGCGAGTTCGAGCAGATGGAGATCGAGTTCTTCGTCGAGCCCGGTACGGACGAGGACTGGTTCCAGACCTGGATCGACCTCTGCTGGGACTGGTTCGTCGACCTCGGCATCGACCCGGCGAACATCCGCCGCCTCGAGCACCCGAAGGACAAGCTCGCGCACTACTCGAAGCGCACCATCGACATCGAGTACAAGTTCGAGTTCGCCGGCAGCGAGTGGGGCGAGCTCATGGGTGTCGCCAACCGCACCGACTACGACCTCAAGACGCACATCGAGAACTCCGGCAAGGACCTCAGCTACTTCGACCAGAACAAGAACGAGCGCTACGTGCCGTTCGTGATCGAGCCGTCGTTCGGCCTGACCCGCGCCCTCATGGCGTTCCTGGTCGACGCGTACGACGAGGAGGAGGTGCCGAACGCCAAGGGCGGCACCGACAAGCGCACGGTGCTGCACCTCGACCCGCGCCTCGCGCCGGTCAAGGTCGCCGTGCTGCCGCTGTCGCGCAACGAGGCCCTGTCGCCGCTGGCCCGCTCGCTGGCGGACCGGCTCCGCCAGCGCCGCAACGTCGACTTCGACGACTCCGGCGCGATCGGCCGCCGCTACCGCCGCCAGGACGAGATCGGCACGCCGCTCGCGGTGACCGTCGACTTCGACTCGCTCGAGGACGACGCCGTGACCGTGCGCGACCGCGACACGATGAAGCAGGAGCGCATCCCGCTCGAGGGCCTCGAGCGCTACCTCGCGGAGCGGCTCCGCGAGATCTGAGACGCCCTGCGGCGACACGCGACGGCGCCGTCGACGATAGGCCGGCGGCCCGCCTCGGGCCATACTCGTCATCAAGGATCCGCTGAGGGTCCGCCCGCCGACGACCGGAACCGAGCATGAGCAGCGCACCTCCCGCGAGCGACCGACGCGCGGACGCCGAACCGGCGCCCGTGCCGCCGGGCCGCGACCGCAGGCCTCCTGCGGCGTTCTGGGTGGCGCTCGGCCGCTTCTCGCGCGTGGCGCCGGCGAGCATCGTGCTCGCGCTCCTGACGACCGTCACGTCCGTCGTGACCGGGACGATGTGGAGCCCCGCCGCCGAGAGCGGCACGGCCCTGGTCTGGGCGGCCGGTGTGACGACGACGATCCAGGGCGGCTTCTGGTGGACGCCGCTCACGGCGCTCTTCGTGCCGGAGAACACGGTGCAGCTCGTGGTGGCGGTCGTGCTGGCCCTCACCCTGATGGCCGTCGCGGAGCGGCTCCTGGGCACGCTCCGCGCCTCCCTCGCGTTCCTCGTCACCGGGGTACTCGGCATCACCATCGGCGTCGTCGGGCAGTGGGCGGCGGCCAGCATCGGCGAGCTGTGGGCGTCGGCCACCGAGTACGACTTCACCCTCGACCCCACGATCGGCATCGTCGGCGCCCTCGTCACCGCGAGCGCCTTCGCCTCGGCTCTGTGGCGCCGGCGCATCCGCCTGCTGACCTTCGCGACCGTGCTCGCCTTCGTGCTCTACAACGGCGACCAGAACAACGTGTACCGGCTCTTCGCGGCACTGCTCGGTCTGGCGCTCGGCGCGATCCTGCGCGGCGGGCGCATCCAACGCATCCGGCGCAGCTCCCACGGGGAGACGCGCAACCTGGTGGCGGCGATCGTCGCGATCACCGCGCTCGGGCCGCTCGTGGCGCTGCTGCCGCCCGGCGGCCTCGGGCCGTTCTCGTTCATCGCCACACTGTTCCAGCACCAGCAGCTCGACGCGGCGACCGTGCTGAACCAGTGCGACCAGGTGTACACCTCGAACTGCCACCTCGAACTGGCGGTGGTGTCGGTGCAGGGGCTCGGCCCGCTGCTGCTGACGCTCCTCCCCCTGGTGCTGCTGCTGGTCACCGCGATCGGCCTGCGGCGCGGGCGGCATTTCGCGCTCATCCTGGGCATCGTCGTCAACGCGGGGATGCTCGTGCTGCCGTTCACGGCCCTGCCGGACGGCGACCTCCGCATCGATGTCGACGGCATCGACGCCCTCGCACCGGCGATCGAGGCGCTGGCGTGGCTGCTCGCTGTCGTCGTGGTGCCCCTCGCCTCGATCGTGCTGCTGGTGCTCACCCGACGGCAGTTTCAGATCCGTGCCCCGCGCGACGCCGTCGTGCGGTTCACCCTTCTGACGGTCTCGTCCTTCGTGCTTCTCGCCGTGGCCTACCTCATCGCCGGACTCGCCTCCCTGGTCGAGTTCGTCCCGGACGCGACGATCGGCGACGTCTTCGCCTCGACCGTGCGGCGGTTCGTGCCGTCGGGCTTCGAGTCGGTGCTCGGGCAGGTCATCGTGCCCACCTCCCCCCTCGTCATCGTGCTGTACCAGTGGGTCGGACCGGTCTTCTGGCTGATCTTCGTGCTGGCCACCCTGCGGCTCTACCGTGCGACGTCGACCGGCCGCACCATCGGGGACGAACTGCACTTCCGCGAACTGCTCCGTGCGGGCGGCGGTGGAACACTGGGCTTCATGGGCACCTGGCCCGGCAACGTCTACTGGTTCAGCGAGGAGAACGACGCCGCGGTCGCCTACCGGGTCATCAACGGCATCGCCATCACGCTCTCGGACCCGGTCTGCCACCCCGACCGCGCCGAGCGCACGATCATCGAGTTCATCGGCTTCTGCGACGCGAACGGCTGGACGCCCGTGTTCTACAGCGTCCACGGCCAGTACCTCCCGGTCTTCGACTCCCTCGGCTGGCAGTCCGTGTCCGTCGGCGAGGAGACGCTGATGCACCCCCAGACCTTCGACATGCAGGGCAAGCCGTGGCAGAAGGTGCGTCAGGCCCACAACCGCGGGCTCAAGGAGGGCATCACGACGGTCTGGTCCACGTGGGAGGACCTGCCGCCGCTGCACCAGACCCAGATCGCCGCGATCAGCGAGCAGTGGGTGGCCGAGAAGGAGCTGCCCGAGATGGGCTTCACGCTCGGCGGGATGGCCGAGCTCAAGGATCCGGACGTCAAGCTGTACCTCGCGTTCGACCCCTCCGGCGGCCTGCAGGCGGTCACGAGCTGGATGCCGAGCTGGCGGGACGGTCATGTGGTCGCCTACACGATCGACTTCATGCGCCGGGCCGACGGCAGCATCCCCGGGATCATGGAGTTCACCATCGCCTCCGCCGCGCTCCGCATGCGCGAGGACGGCGTCGAGGTGCTCAGCCTCTCGGGCGCACCCCTCGCCAGCAAGCCGCTCGCGCCCGGAGAAGAGCCCGGCGAGCCCGACACGATGGATCGCCTCCTCGGCTTCCTCGCGCGCACGCTGGAGCCCGCGTACGGCTTCGCCTCGCTCTTCACATTCAAGAGCAAGTTCAATCCGACCTACGAGACCATCTACATGGCCTATGCCGACCCTCTGGCCCTCCCGGCCATCGGCAACGCCCTCGGCAAGGCGTACCTGCCCGACGCGAACGCGCGCGAATACGTCGCGCTGGCCCGCACGCTGCTTCGCTGACGGCAGACGCCGCTCCTGCGCCGCTCGGCCCGGCGTACGGTGGTGCCATGTCGGACACCACGCGCACGGCCATGCTCATCGGTGGCACCGGTCAGATCGGCTCGGCCGTGGCCAGGAGGCTCGTCGCCGACGGCTGGTCGGTGCTCGTCGCCCACCGGGGTGAGCACCACGGCGACACCGAGCTCGCCGAACACGACGTCACGAGCATCCGGCTCGACCGCGACGACACGGACGCGCTGATCGAGCGGGCACGCGGCCACGACCTCGTGCTCGACACCGTCGCGTACGAGCCACGTCACGGCGAGCAGCTCGCGCGCCTCGCCGGGGAGGTCGGCTCGCTCGTCGTGATCTCGACCGGCTCGGTCTACACCGGGCGCGAGGGCGGCTACCTCGACATCGTCACCGGGCCGGACGACTTCCCCGACTACCCGGTCCCGCTGCGCGAGACGGACCCCACGATCGACAACGCCGAGCGCACGTATTCTCCGCTCAAGGCGGCGCTGGAGCGCACGCTGCTCGCCGTCGACGACCTGCCGGTCAGCATCCTGCGCCCCGGCGCGGTGTACGGACCCTTCAGCCCGGCGCTCCGGGAGTGGTACTTCATCAAGCGGGCGCTCGACGGCCGCGACCGCGTCGTGCTCTCCGACGACGGGGCCAACCGGTTCAGCACCTCCTCGACCGTCAACATCGCCGAGCTCGTGGCCCTGTGCGCCGATCGGCCGGGCACGCGCGTGCTCAACGCCGTGGACACCGACGACCTCAGCGTGGCCGACATCGCCGGCGCCGTGTACCGCGCACTCGACCGCGACCTGGAGGTCGTCGGCTTTCCCGGTCCCCCGGTCGACGGCGTCGGGAGCACGCCCTGGACCGTCGCACGCCCGCTGCTCCTCAGCATGGCGGGAGCGACGGTCGAGCTCGGCTACCGCCAGCAGGTCCACTACGAGGAGGCGGTCGCGGCCGCCGTCGACTGGGCGGTGCGGGAGGTCACGGCGGCCGAGCGGCGCCAGGAGGACTGGACGGCGGCCTTCCCCGGGCTCGCTAAGCGGGCGGAGGCCGACCGCTGGTTCGACTACGCGGCCGAGGACGCGTTCGTGGCGGCCCGCTGAGCGGGCACGGCGCACGCGCTCAGAACACGTACTCCAGCAGATCGATGCCGACGGTGCGCATGCCCTCGATCACCGCGAGGCGGTCGGGGAGCTCGGTGTCGTCGAAGTACGTCGAGACCGCGTAGGTCACGCCGGCGTTCGGGCCGCGCAGCACACCCACCTCGCTGCGCACCCCGGCGTCGATGCCCGTCTTGTTGACGAGCAGGATGCCGTGCTCGGCCGTGCGGTGCGAGTGCGGGTCGAGACCGAACGCACTGGAGACGAGCGAGAAGTCGCTGTTCAGGGAAAGCCAGGAGATCACGCGCTGACTGGTCGCGGCGTCCACGATCTCCCCGCGCGCCAGCGACGAGAACAACCAGGTGAGCTCGTTCGCGCTGCCGACCGACAGCTGCGGGGCGTCGTCCGGGCCCCGGTGGTCGCGCACCAGGTCGAGCAGGCCGGTACGGGTGAGTCCGAGGGCCTCCGTGCGCGCGCTGACCGCTTCCAGCCCCACGCGGCGCAGCAGGACGTTAGTGGCGAGGTTGTCGCTCGACGCGCCCACGAGCGCGGCGAGATCGGCCACCGGGAGCGCCGGCACCTGGAGGTGCTGCCAGATGCCCGAGTCGCCCGCGGCGTCCTGCGGCAGGCGGTCGAGCTGGGCGAGCGGGCTGAGCTGGCCGGACTCCAGACGTGCGGCGACCTCCACCAGCAGGAGCACCTTGCCGATGCTCGCGGTCGGCATGACGACGTGATCGTCGACCGAGAAGAGCACGGCGCCCGTGCTCAGATCCGTCGCGCGGGCCGAGACCTGAACGCCCTGCAGGGCGAGCTGACCGAGGCTGTTGAAGCTGCGCGAGAACGGGTCGTCGGACGTCGCCGGTCCGCGGTGACGCGCACGCCGGGCGGTGGCGTGGCGCCGGCGGCGCTCGGACTCCTGGGTCTGCATCGTCACGTGGTTCGGGTTTCTCCTGCGAGCGTTCGTCGGGTTCGCGCGGTCCCCCCGAACCCGCGGCTGGGGTCGATGCTACCCCGATCAGGGGACACGTGCGTCGCCGGCCGGCGACGCACGCGCCCACCTCACCAGATGGTGACGCGCGACTCGGGGTCGAGCCAGAGGGCGTCGCCCGCCACGACGCCGAACGTGTCGTAGAACGCGTCGATGTTGCGGACGATCTGGTTGCAGCGGAACTCGTTCGGCGAGTGCGGGTCGATCGCGAGGAGGCGGATCACCTCGGCGTCGCGTCCCTTCTGCTGCCAGGCCTGCGCCCACGAGAGGAAGAACCGCTCCGCGCCGGTCAGACCGTCGACGACCGGCGGCTCCTGGCCGTCGAGGGAGAGCAGGTACGCCTTCCACGCGATGCCGAGACCGCCCAGGTCGCCGATGTTCTCGCCGATCGTGAGCGCGCCGTTGACGTGGTGCTCGGGCACCTGGGCCGGGGCGAGCGCGTTGTACTGCTCGATCAGGCTGCTCGTGCGCTTCTCGAACGCGGCACGGTCGGCGGCCGTCCACCAGTCCTCGAGCCGGCCGTCGCCGTCGAACTTGGACCCCTGGTCGTCGAAGCCGTGTCCGATCTCGTGGCCGATCACCGCGCCGATGGCGCCGTAGTTGGCCGCCGCATCCCGCGTCTCGTCGAAGAACGGGTACTGCAGGATGGCCGCGGGGAAGACGATCTCGTTGAAACCGGGGTTGTAGTACGCGTTGATCGTCTGCGGGGTCATGAACCACTCGTCGCGATCCAGGGGCTTGCCGATCTTGCCGAGCTCGCGATCGAACTCGAAGAGGGCGGCGGCGCGCACGTTGCCGACGAGGTCGGTCGGGTCGATCTGCAGGGCGGAGTAGTCGCGCCACTTCACCGGGTAGCCGATCTTGGGCGTGAACTTGTCCAGCTTGTCGAGGGCGCGGTCGCGGGTGTCCTCGCCCATCCACTCCAGCGTGCGGATGCTCTGGCGGTAGGCCTCGATCAGGTTCGCGACCAGCGCGTCCATCGCCTCCTTCGCCGCGGGCGGGAAGTGCTTCTCGACGTAGATGCGACCGACGGCCTCGCCCATCGAGCCCTCTACCAGCGAGACGCCGCGCTTCCAGCGGGCGCGCATCTGCGGCGTGCCGGTGAGCGTGCGGCCGTAGAAGTCGAAGTTCGCGTCGACGAAGTCGCCCGGCAGGTAGGGGGCGGCGCCGTGGATGATCTGCCAGGCGAGCCAGTCCTTCCACGACTCGAGACGGGAGTCGGTGAGCAGGCCGGCCAGGCCGGAGGTGAACGACGGCTGGCGCAGCACGACCTCGGCGAGCGCACCCTCCGGGGCGCCCAGAGCGGTGGCCCACAGGTCGAGGCTCGCCGCCGGGTCGCCGCCGCCACCGGCGAACAGCGCGTCGGCGTCGGCCCAGCTGAAGAGGTTGTAGGTCTTCTCGGAGTCGCGCGAGGTCACGTTGTCCCAGTGCTGCGCCGCGATCTCGGTCTCGAGGTCGAAGACGCGCTGGGCGCGCTCCGGGGCGTCCTCGAGCCCGGCGAGCTCGAACAGGCGCTGGATGTGCGCGAGGAAGGCCTCGCGGATCGGCGCGAAGCGCTCCTCGCGGAAGTACGACTCGTCGGGCAGCGAGATGCCGCCCTGCTCGGCGAACACCAGGTAGCGCTCCGGGTCGCCCGGGTCGTTGTCGACGAACAGCTGGTAGAAGCCGCCGACACCGTGGCGCTCCAGCCGCCCGAGGGTCTGCAGCAGCTCGGAGACCGAGCTCACGTCGCTCGCGAGCGCGAGCTGCGCGTCGATGGGAGCGGTGCCCAGCGACTCGACGCGGTCCTCGTCCATGAAGCTGGCGAACAGGTCACCGAACTTGCGCTCCTCGGTGCCCTCCGGGGCGGTCTGGGCGGTCTCGATGATCGCGCGCACCGCCGCTTCGGACTGCTCGGCGAGGACCATGAACGAGCCCCAGCGGGCCTTGTCGTCGGGGATCTCGGTGCGGTCGATCCACTTGCCGTTCACGTGGCGGAAGAGGTCGTCCTGCGGGCGGATCGTGGGGTCGAGTTCGTCGGAGGCGATACCGGAGGCGAGCGTCATGCCCCCAGCCTACGGCTCAGGCCGGGACGCGGGCCAGGGCGCGCAACCGCGTCGCCGAGGTGAGGAACAGCGCGGCGAGCGCGGCCTGCCCGAGGATGGACACCCAGCCCGAGACGCTGCCGAAACCGGCGAACGAGAAGAACGCGTTCGCGATCGCCGACACCGCGTAGACCGCACCGAGCACGCCCGACAACAGTGGCCGGTTCGTCATCCGCCACCAGGGCCGCGCGGCCTCCGGCGGCTCCCCCGGGCCGCGGAACACGCGCGTGGCGAGGTACCAGCCGAGCACCTGCAGCACGGTGAGGGCGATGGATCCCGCCTCCGAGTGCAACGCGTCGAACAGCAGCACGAGCAGGATGTCCACCGCGACCAGGACGGCGATGACGATCGCCTTCTGCGTGGGCGTGGTGAAACGCATGGGTCCCCCTGGATGGTGCGATGGTGCCTGGTGCGATGAAGCCTGGTGCTCCGTCCAGTCTGGCGGATGGGAGGCCTCCCGCCCGGGAGGCGGGCCGTCAGCTCGTCGTCAGGTCCTGCGCCAGCATGACGATGATCCCGCTCGGCCCGCGGAGGTAGGTGAGCTTGTAGACGTCTTGGTAGTTCGCGACGCCGCGCAGCGGGAGGCAGCCGTGCTTCGCGGCGATCGCGAGCGCCTCGTCGATGTCGTCGACCGAGAAGGCGACACGGTGCATGCCGATCTCGTTGGGCCGCGTCGGCTCCGTCTCGATCGCGTCCGGGTGGATGTACTCGAAGAGCTCGAGCCGACCGTGACCGTCCGGCGTCTGCAGCATCGCGATCCTGGCGTGGTTGCCGTCGAGGTCGACGGCCGTGTCGGCCCACTCCCCGCTGATCGTGTCGCGGCCCACGACGGTGAGCCCCAGGTCGGTGAAGAAGGCGATCGTGGCGTCGAGTTCGCGCACGGCGATCCCGACGTTCTCAAGTGCGATGGACATGCGGTGGATCGTACGCCGCGCGCACGCCCTCCCATTCTCCGATCAGCTCCGGGAGGCGGCCCTGCAGGAACCGGTAGAAGCCGGCCATGTCGCGCAGCCGCTCGGTGGCCGGGGACTCCGGGTCGCGGACGGCGGCCAGCCCGAGGTCCGCCTGGTCGGCGAGTGCTGCGTAGATCGGGCTGTTGCGCACCATGAGCGAGTACCAGTCGGCGGGCAGTTCGTAGCGGTCGCGGCGGCTGGTGGACTGCGAGACGCGGCGGATGATGCCGAGGGTCTGCAGGTAGCGGACGGCGCCGGAGATCGCCGCCGCGCTCGCGGAGAGGGTCTCGGCCAGCTCGGCGGCGGTCAGCCCCGCCTGCTCGGTGACGGTGAGGGCCATGAGCACCCGGGCCGGCATCTTCGGGAAGCCGGCCGCGGTGAGGATCGCTGCGGAGTGCTCGCGCACGTCTCCGAGGGCGATCGGGTCCTTCGCCATGCCTGCTCCTTATCCGATCGCGACGTCGCGGCGGCGGATGAGCACGGCGGCCGCGGCCAGGGCGACGATCGCGATGCCGAACATCCAGTATCCCCCGCTCCAATCCACGTCGCCCACGACGACGGGGGCATCGGCGAAGGGCGACAGGTGCCGGATGGGGTCGGGCAGGTCGATGAGCCCGCCGAAGATGCCGATGAACGCGCCGAGACCGAGGGTCGCCCAACCGACGGCGACGGTCCAGCTCGGGAGGACGACGAACACGAGCGTCAGCACGCCGAGGTAGACCAGGGCTACCGGGAGCTGTGCGGCCGCAGCGACGAACGAGTCGCCGATGCGGGCCGCATCCTCCCCCGCTGCCAGCGCCGAGAGCCCGGAGGCGAGCGCGGCCGCCACCAGCACCAGCACCACGGCGACGACCCCGACGAGCACGAACGAGAGCAGCCAGCGGATGCGGGACACCGGCGTCGTGAGGAGGACCTCCGCGGTGCCCGCGGCCTCCTCCTGCCGCAGCCGGATGACGGACTGCACGGCGCACGCGGCCGCCAGAACACCGGCGATCGCGAAGATCGCCGAGATGAAGAGCTGGGTGAGCGGCCCCGAGCCGCCGGCGCCGATGCGGCCGATCGCGGAGCGGATGTCCGCGAGGCTGGGGTCGTCGGCGATCGAGTTGCTGACCACGCTGCCGAGGGCGCCGGCGAGGACGCCGGTGAATGCTCCCCCGACGGTCCAGCCGAGGATGACCGGCCACTGCAGCCGCCAGGCGAGGCCGAGCGGGCCGCGCAGCATCGGGAGGGCGTCGCGGCGCCCCGCCCGCTCCGGGATGACGCCGGCACCGGAGTCGCGCACCGTCTGGATCCAGAACGTCACGGCGAGGAGCACGGCGGCGAAGCCGAGCTGCAGCAGCAGCGGCCACCAGTTCGCTCCCGAGTACGGGGAGAACTGCTCCCCCCAGCCGATCGGGCTGAGCCAGCTGAGCCATCCGGTGACCATGTGCGTCCCGTCGCCGACGACCGTGCCCGTGGCGTCGCCGATGCCGCGGAGCACGTAGGCGAGGACGACGAGGGCGGCCGCGAACCCGTTGGCACCGCGGGACGTGCTCATGATCTGCGCGAGGAGCAGACCGACGGCGAGGAAGACGATCCCGACGCCTCCGGTCGCGGCCCCGGCTGCGAGCGATCCGCCGATCGGGAGGCCCGCCGCGATGAAGCCCAGAGCCGTCACGAGCGCCAGGGCGATGTCGGCGAGGACCCCGTGGACGACCGTCGCGACCGTAGGCAGCAGGCGCCCCGCGGGCGTCGAGCCGATCAACTCGGCCCGGCCCGACTCCTCCTCCGCCCGCGAATGCCGCACGGCCAGGAACGTGTTCATCAGGCCCGCGAGCAGCGCGAGGAAGGTGAAGATCTCGAAGAAGGTCAGAGCCGCGAGACCCGTGCCTTCCGGGAGGCCGCGCAGCAGCAGCACGGTCGGGTTGGCGATCGCCAGTCGCACCAGCTCGGTGCGGCTCGCCTCGTCCCCGTAGGTCTGCTTGATCGCTGCCGCCGAGAAGAGGGCCAGGACGGCGATGCTGACGAGCCAGATCACCAGCTGCCAGCGGTCACGGCGCAGCCGCTGCCGCAGCAGCGCGGCGAGAGTACGGCCGGCGCCGCCCGGGTGGGCGGAGGGAGCGGCGGCGTGGTGCCCGGCCGGACGATCGGTCGCGGTCGCGGCGCTCATCGCCCCGTCGCCTCCTCCGCGTCGTAGTGCCGCAGGAACAGCTCCTCCAGCGAGGGCGGCGCGACCGTCAGGCTCTTCGCGTCCAGCGCGGCCAGCGCCGTGAGGACCGGCGGAAGGGCATCGCTGTCGGCGGTGAAGGTGACGCGCCCGTTCTGCACGCGCAGATCGTGGGCGTCCGGGATGCTCGCGAGCGACGCCTCCGCGACGCCGTCGGCCGCGAACGACACCTCGGTACGGGTCAGGTGCCGCAGCTGGTCGAGGGTCCCGGTCTCGACCGTCCTGCCCGCCCGGATGATGCTCACGCGATCGCAGAGCTGCTCCACCTCCGAGAGGATGTGGCTGGAGAGCAGCACGGTCGCGCCCTCTCGGGCGATACGGGTGATCTCGGCGTCGAACGTCGCCTCCATCAGCGGATCGAGACCGCTGGTCGGCTCGTCGAGGATGTAGAGGTCGGCCGGGGTGGCGAACGCCGCCACGAGGGCGACCTTCTGCCGGTTGCCCTTCGAGTACGCGCGTCCCTTCTTCGTCGGGTCGAGCTGGAAGACGTCGATCAGGCGCTTTTTGCGCTCGGTGTAGGCGGCGCGGTCGGCTGCTCCCCCGCGCAGGCGCGAGAGGAGGTCGATGGCCTCGCCTCCGGAGAGGTTGGGCCAGAGGTTCACGTCGCCCGGCACGTACGCGATGCGCCGGTGGAGGTCGACCGCGTCGGTCCACGGGTCGCGGCCGAACACCGTCGCCGTGCCGCCCGAGGGGCGGGCGAGGCCGAGCAGGATGCGGATGGTGGTCGACTTGCCGGCGCCGTTCGGGCCGAGGAAGCCGTGCACCTCGCCCGCTGCGACGGACAGATCGAGCCCGTCGAGGGCGCGCACGCGCCCGAACCGCTTCTCGAGGCCGGCGGCCGTGATCACTGTGTCCATGCGCGGGACTTTACGCTTGTTTCAGTAATTTGTGAAAAGTTCTAACGGAATTCTTACGGGGCGGCCCTGCGGTGCATCGGCGTGTGTCTCACGTCCCGCAGTCGATCGCGTCGATGCTCGCGTACTGCCGGTTCGAGGCGTCGTACGGCACGGAGTAGATGTGAGGCTGCCCGGCGACGAGCGGGACGGTGTCGGTGAACTGCTCCTGCGACGGACCGCTCTCGTCGTCACTGAACCCGACGGTCACCGTGGCGGCCGGGCAGTCCCGCGGGGAGGTGAGCGTGAAGTCCCAGCCGTCCTCGTTGTACTGCACCCGCACGCCGTCGACGTCGTACTCGCCGGACGCCGACGTGCTGTATCCGCCGCCCGCATCGCTCGATGGCGCCTGCGACGCGACGGAGCCGACGATCACGACGACCGCGACCACCACCAGCACGAGGAGCACGGCGAAGCCGCCGAGCACCCAGCCGACGATCGCACCCGTGGAGGGCCCGCGGCGCGGCGGTGCGTATGGCGGGTAGGGCTGGGCGGGTGGATAGGGCTGGGCCTGCGGATAGGGCTGGGCCTGCGGATAGGGCTGGGCCTGCGGATAGGGCTGGGCCTGCGGATAGGCGGGTGCGTAGCCCGGGTGGGACGCCGGCTGGGCGGGGTAGGGCTGGGACGGATACGGCTGCTGCTGCGGATACGGCTGCGACGGCACCGGATACGGCTGCTGCTGCGGCGGCGCGGCCACCGGCTGTCCCGGCGCGACGCCGGGCGCCTGCCACCAGGCCGCGGCGACGAGGGCGTCTCGCGCGGCGGTGAGGCGGTCGCGCGCCTCGATCTCCGACTCCGGCACGAGGCTCAGGCGGGCGACGTACGCGCTCTCGACGTCGTGAGGGGCGGCGGACGGGCTCACTCCGAGGAGCGCCGCGGCCTCGACAGGGCTCAGCATGGCTCGATGCTAGTGGCCGGGGCGGGCGGACATCCGCTGCCGCGTCAGAACGATTCCGGCCACGACCGCGATCGCTCCGATCGCCGCCACCGCGACGCCGATCCAGAGGCCGGTGTAGTCCGGCGCGACCAGGCGCTGGGTGTACTGCGTGTACACGAACACCGGGAGGGTCCGAGGGGCCCCGTCCTGCGACAGACGGGCGGCGGACGTCGCGACGATGAGAGCGCCGGCCACGCCTCCGATCGCCAGCACCGCGCCGAGCGCCACGAGGAGGACGGCGGCGGGGCTCCAGCGCCCGAGCGGGGCGTGCGCGCCACTCTGGCCGCTCTCACGAGGTGCGTCGGTCATGGGATGACGCTAGACGATCGCCCGGCGGTGGGCACACCCCCGAAAAGTGACATCCCCGATCAGGGCGGCGAGCGTCAGCAGGCGGCGAGTATGCGGTCGAGCGCCGCGCGCTCGGCCGGCACGACCCACAGAGCGTAGGCGGCCTTCACGGCCACCTGCCGTGCGGCGTAGGTGCAACGGTACGCCTTCGCGGGCGGCAGCCAGGTGGCCGCGTCTCCCGCGCCCTTCCTCTGGTTGGTCGGCCCGTCCACCGCGACCAGGTTGAGCGGGTCGTTCGCGAGCCGCACCCGTTGCTCCTGGGTGAGCGCCCGGGCCCCCGTGCGCCAGGCGTCGAGCAGGGGGACGACGTGGTCGATCTGCACCCGCGCGGAGGTCTCGGGCCCCCGGGTGAAGGCGATGCGCGTGCCCGTGTACGGGTCGTCGAGCGTGCCGGAGACCACGGTGCAGTCGCCGCTGCGGACGACGTCCACCAGGTCGCGGGCCAGGATGTCGTCCCGGGTTCCGCAGCCGTTGCCGTCGACATCCCGCCACGCCTCGCCGAACCGTGCGACGCGGTCGTAGCCGGTCTTCGGGGCGCTTCCCTTGACCGGCAGGCCGGCCAGGAGGGCGCGCGCGTCGGAGGCCGTCGGCACGCCGGCGTCCCGCGCGGCGGGATCGGACGCGACCGCTGCACCTCCCGCAGCTCCCGCACTTCCCGCACCTCCTGCACTGACGACCGCGTACCCGCAGAGACCGAGCACGGCGGCAAGAGCCATCCCCGCCAGGGTCGTCACGAGCCGGGCGGGGGAACGCCGCCGCGTCACCGGAGGCTGTCGCTCGGGATGCCGCGGTGCAGGCCGCGGCCGCCCAGGTGCACGCCCGGTCGCTCGCTGGTGGCGATCTCGCCGAGCTCGCGCATGACCCGGCCGTAGTAGGGGGCGGCCTTCGGGTTGCGGTACGCGCCCGGGTGCAGATCGGCCTCGTTGCGCAGACGGATCTCGGCCCGAGAGGCCTCGACGGGAGCGATCACCTTGGCGCCGCTGCGGTAGCGGATGAGACGGTGCACCCACTCGTCGAGCATCTCGGGCAGGCCCGCCGGAACGCGATCGTGCTCGGCTGCGAGCGAGACACGGCCACGATCGCTCGACGCGGTCACCGCACCGTCCCCCTCGCGCCGTCGGCGCTCGGTCGAGAGCACGGACAGCAGGTCGTCGCGCCGGTTCTGCTGCTGCGAGAGCACTTCGAGTGCCTCCAGGGCCGCCGCGTAGTCCTCCGCGTAGTCGGCATAGGACTCGGGCTGCGCGGCGCGGTCGTTGACCAGGTCGACGCGGGCGGTCCGGGCTTGCGAGCGGCTGAGGATGGTGCGCCCACTGCTCACGCGCTCCAGACGCCAGGTCCAGGTGGCGAGGAGTTGCGGCATGAGGGTGCTCATGACTCCACTGTAGGAAGGTCCACCGACATCGGCACCCCCGACACGACAGCGGCCGCGACCGTGCCCCCGAAGCGCGCGGATGCGCGGCGGACCGCCTCGTCAGGGGCGAGCCCGAGAGCCAGGTGGATCAGCAGCAGGCGCTTCGCACCCGCCCGCTCGGCCAGCTCGCCGGCCTCCTCCGGCGTGAGGTGCACGGGCATTTCGCCGGGCGCGCGGCGATCCGTGCCGGCCTCGCTCACCAGCAGGTCGCAGCCCTGCGCGAGCTCGTCGAGCGCGGCGCACGGCGCCGAGTCGCCGGTGTAGACGAGGGAGGCGCCCCCGCCCTCGGCACGGAGGGCGAAGCCCGGGGCGTCGTGGCGCACGGCGGCCCAGCGGAGCGCCAGGCCGTCCGGGCTCGTGGCCGGGACCTCCGTCCGGCCGCCGTCGGAAAGCGGATCGAACGCGAACACCCGATCGAGCTCCGGCGGCGACGACGGGCCGAGGAACCCGGCGAGGCGGCCGCGCACATCCTCCGGCGCGAGGACGGGAAGGGCGGCCCGGGCAGGCACGTCGCCGTAACGAAAGGCGTAGAAGGCGGGGAGCAGATCGGCGGCGTGGTCGGCGTGCCCGTGCGAGATCCACACGGCCGAGAGGTCCTCCAGCGCGACGTGCCGCTGCAGCTCGGCGAGGGTGCCCGGACCGGCGTCGACCCAGACCGAGGCGCCGCCGTGCTCCAGCAGCAACCCGGTGCAGGGGGCGCCGGGCTTCGGGTAGTGGCTGGAGACGCCGAGGATGGTGAGCCGCATCGGGCGATCGTACCGGGCGCCCGGTCGTCGAGCGGGCCGGATGTCGGGGTTCCGCGCTAGCGTGGACCTCGCCGTGAAAGCCGTCCTCCGCCGCCCGGTCGACCGGGAGATCCTCCGCCTCGCCGTCCCCGCGCTCGGGTCGCTGATCGCGGAGCCCGTCTTCCTGCTCGCCGACTCGGCGATGGTCGGGCATCTCGGGGTCGCGCCGCTCGCCGGGCTCGGCATCGCCAGCGCGGTGCTGCAGACGATCGTCGGGCTGATGGTGTTCCTGGCCTACTCCACGACGCCCGCGGTCGCGCGCCGGCTCGGAGCAGGCGACGAGCGCGGCGCCGTCGCAGCGGGCGTCGACGGGACGTGGCTGGCGCTCGGCCTCGGCGTGGTACTGGCGGCGGCGGGATGGTTCGCCGCACCGGCGCTCGTCGGTCTCTTCGGCGCCTCCGCCGAGATCTCCGCGCAGGCGACGCGCTACCTTGAGCTCTCGATGCTCGGCCTGCCCGCGATGCTGATCGTCTTCGCGGCGACCGGCCTGCTGCGCGGGCTGCAGGACACCCGCACTCCGCTGGTCGTGGCGGTCGCGGGCTTCGCCGCCAACATCGTGCTGAACTACCTCTTCATCTACGTCGCGGGCTGGGGCATCGCCGGGTCGGCGGCCGGCACCGTCGCCGCCCAGTGGGGGATGGTCGCGATCTACGTGATCGTCGTCGCGCGCCACGCGCGGCGAGCGGGCGCCCCGCTCCTCCCCCACCACTCCGGCATCGGCCGCAGCGCCCGAGCCGGCGGCTGGCTGCTGCTGCGCACCGCGAGCCTGCGCGCCGCGATGCTGCTCGCGGTCTTCGCAGCGACCCGTCTCGGGCCGGACGAGCTGGCCGCGTTCCAGGTGACGATGACGATCTTCGCGACGCTCGCCTTCGCCCTCGACGCCCTGGCGATCGCGGCCCAGGCGCTGATCGGCAAGGGGCTCGGCGCCGGCGACCTCGAGCAGGTGCGCGCCGTGCTGCGCCGCTGCCTGCAGTGGGGCGTCGGCGCGGGGGTTGTCCTCGGGGCGGTGACCGTGCTCCTCAGCCCGATCGCGGCCGGGCTGTTCACGAGCGACGCGACAGTCGCCTCCCTGCTCCCCGTCGGCCTCGCCCTGGTCGGGATCAGCGCACCGCTCGGCGGGTACGTGTTCGTGCTCGACGGGGTGCTGATCGGCGCCGGGGACGCCCGCTATCTCGCCCTTACGGGGCTCGCGAACGTGGCCGTGTTCGTTCCCCTGGCGCTCGCGGTCGTCGCGTGGGGCGGCCACGATGCGGCCGGCCTGGCCTGGCTCACCGCGGCGTTCGTGTTCGGCTATCTGGGCGCGCGCGCCGTCACGCTCGGGCTCCGCGCCCGGGGGCGCGTCTGGATGCGCGCGGGCGCGGAGCTCTAGCGAGCGCCGGCGGGGGTCAGCCCAGCCACTCCCGCGCGGCCACGACGAGGGCGCGGACCCCGGTCGGGATGGTCGGCTGCGCGAGCGGCGCGAAGTGCGGCGAGTGGTTCGAGGGGATGTCCGTGTCGACCGTGCCCGCCGCGATCGCCGCCTGGACGACCTCCGGGTCGCCTCCGCCGAGCATCCAGTACACGAGCGGCGCGCCGGCCGCGGTGGCGAGGTTGCCGACGTCTTCGCTGCCCGAGAGCGCACCGGGGTCGAAGATGCGGTCGGCGCCGAACTCGGCGGTGAACGCCGCCGTCACCCGAGCAGTCGCCTCCGGCTCGTTGACCGTGACGGGGTAGCGCTCGCCCCACACCAGATCGGGGGCCTTCGGCGCACCGGAGGCATCGGACTCCGCGCGCAGGATGCGGTCGACGGCCCCGAGCACACGCTCCCGCACCTCTTCGTTGAAGCTGCGCACGCTGATCCCGAGAGTGGCCTCGGCCGCGATGATGTTGTTCTTGGTGCCCGCGTGCAGGGTTCCCACGGTCACGACCGCGGTGTCCTGCGGGGCGATCTCGCGCGAGACGACCGTCTGCAGGCGCATCACGGCCGAGGCCGCCATCACGACCGGGTCGATCGTCGTCTCGGGGCGGGAGCCGTGCCCGCCGCGACCGTGGAGGGTGACCTCCATGGTGTCGACGGCCGCCATGGCCGCGCCGGAGTGCGCGCCGAGCATGCCGGCGGGCAGCGGGGTGACGTGCTGGCCGAGGACGACATCCGGCGTCGGCACGGTGTCGTACAGGCCGCTGTCGACCATCACCTGCGCGCCGCCCCCGTGCTCCTCGCCGGGCTGGAACACGGCCACGAGCGTGCCGGACCAGGCGTCGCGCGAACCGGCCAGCTCCTCCACCGCACCCAGCAGGCACGTGATGTGGATGTCGTGGCCGCACGCGTGCATGACGGGGACGGGGTGTCCCGTCTCGTCCTCGGCGGTGACGGTGGAGGCCCAGGGCAGGCCGGTCTGCTCGCGGACGGGCAGGGCGTCCATGTCGGCGCGCAGGAGCACGGTCGGGCCCTCGCCGTTGCGGAGCACGCCCGCGACGCCGGTGCCGCCGATGCCCGTGTGCACCTCCACCCCCAGTGCGGTCAGGTGGTCGGCGACGATGCCGGCGGTCCTGTGCTCGGCGAACGAGAGCTCGGGGTGGGCGTGGAGATCGCGGTAGAGGGCCTCAAGATCCATACCCCTCACCCTACGCACCCCCGTGTGCACCTCGTCAGGGAGCGCACATTTGGACCGAATGTCGACTTAGGGGTGCGCTTTCGCGACATTTGGTCCAAATGTCAGCGGGTGGAACGGGGCAGCGGTGGGAGGGAGGTCAGCGGCGGGCGGGGGCGGCGGTCGTGTTGCCCTGGTGGAACTCGGAGGTGAACGACTCGGGAGTGATCTCGCGCCCCTCGAGCATGTCGACCACGGCGCGGCCCGCGGCCCGTCCCTTGTCGACGGCGGGCTGGACGAGCGTGGTGAGGTCGTAGGGCCACAGGCCGTCGACCCGCACGCCGTCGAAGCCGACGACGCTCACATCCCACGGGACCTCGAGGCCGAGCTCCTCGGCCGCGCGGATGACGCCGGCCGCGAGGAGGTCGCTCTGCGCGATGATCGCGGTCGGGCGCCCCTGCGCCTTCTCGAGCAGCGCGGCGCCGGCGATCCGGCCCTCCTCGACGAACGATCCTCGGGTGACCCAGCCCTCCACCCCGGGGAAGACGTCCTGCGCGCCGGCGAGGCGGTCGACGGCGGTGGTCGAGCTGGCGGAGCGGGCGGACTCGGTCGTGAACCGTCCGCGCGCGCGGTCGCGGGTGAGCGGCAGGGCGACCACGGCGACATCGCGATGGCCGAGGTCGTGGAGGTGCTGCGCGGCGATGCGCGTCGCCTCCCGGTTGTCCTGGCCGATGACGGGCACGCCGACGGCGGGGTCGCCCTCGATGGCGATGAGCGGGATACCGCGCTGGCGCAGCATCCCGACCGACTCGTCGAGTCGCGGGCTGCAGCCGACGAGCACGACGGCGTCCATCGGGGCGTCCTCGATGCGCTGGGCTCCGTCGCCCGCGTCGGTGAGGATGAGGAGGCCGGCGTCGATCGCGCCGATCTCCTCCGTGATGCCGTCGAGCAGAGCGATCTTGATCGGGTCGCGGAAGGCGTCGCCGACGCGCTCCTCCATCACCACGCCGACGATGCCGGAGCGGCCACGACGCAGCGAGCGGGCACGCGGGTCCGGGCCCGCGTAGTTGAGCTGCTTGGCGGCCGCGAGCACGCGGTCCCTGGTCGTATCGGAGACCGGGCCGGTGCCCGAGAACGCGAGCGAGGCGGTCGAATTGGAGACGCCGGCCAGGCGCGCCACCGCGGCCAGCGTCGGCCGGGCGGGGGCTGTGCTGCTTTCCTTCACGTGTGCTAGCTTAGTCGAATCGTTTCGATCGAAACGATTCGACAGCACAAAACCCGCCCCAGACCCCTCGATCACCAGGACAGCCGATGACGCAGCCGACCCCGACTCCCTCCTCCGCCGCACCGGCCCGCAGCCGCCGCGCACTCGTCGCCTGGCGCAACGCGATCTTCGCCGTGTTCGTGCTGAGCGGGCTCGCGACCGCGACCTGGGTCGCCCGCATCCCCGGCGTCCGCGACGACCTCGGCCTCGGCAAAGACCCGTCCTCCATCGGACTGCTCATCCTGGGCATGTCGGCAGGCGCGATCCTCGGCCTCGTCATCTCCTCCCTCGTGCTCGTGCGCTTCGGTCCGCACAAGGCGATGTTCGGCTCGCTGGCGATCGCCGCGGTCGGCACGGTGGTCCTGGGCCTCGGCTCGACGGTCTTCCACGCCGTCCCGGTCGTCGCGGTGGGGCTCATCCTGCTCGGCTTCGGCAACGGGATGCTCGACGTCATGATGAACGTCGAGGGGACCGCCGTCGAGCGCGAGATCGGCAAGACCCTCATGCCGCTGATGCACGCCTGCTTCAGCCTCGGCACGGTCTTCGGGGCGGGCATCGGCGCCGCCGCCGCGGCCCTCCACGTCTCCGTCGCCTGGCACCTGGCCGGCATCGCGGTCGTCCTGGTGGTCGGCATCGCGGTCGCCATCCGCTTCATCCCGCGCGAGGCCGACCTCGGCGACGAGGTGGAGGCCGAGAAGCCGCGCGTCCCCTTCGGCGACCGTCTGCGCGCCGCGCTGTCGGTGTGGGCGGATTGGCGCCTCATCCTCATCGGCGTCGTCATGCTCGGCATGGCGTTCGGCGAGGGGTCGGCGAACGACTGGATCTCGCTGGCCGTCGTCGACGGTCACGGCCAGGCAAACTCCACCGGCGCCGTCGTCTTCGGCTGCTTCGTGGCGGCCATGACCGTCGGCCGCGTCGCCGGCGGCCCGGTCGTCGACCGCATCGGGCGCGTCAACGCCATCCGCATCACGGCCGGGATGGGCGTGGCCGGGCTGCTCCTGTTCATCCTCGGCGGCCCGATGTGGGTCGTCGTGATCGGCACGGTGCTGTGGGGCTTCGGGGTCTCGCTGGGCTTCCCGCTCGGGATGTCCGCGGCCGCCGACGGCGCGAAGAACCCGGCCGCGCGCGTCTCCGCCGTCGCGATCATCGGCTACTGCGCGTTCCTCGTCGGGCCGCCGGTCATCGGCTTCCTCGGCAAGGACTTCGGGCTGCTCAACGCGCTCTACCTGATCCTGGCCCTGCTGCTCGCGTCGTTCCTGGCCGCACCGGCCGTTCGCCCGCAGAAGGAGCGCGCGGCGGCCTGACGGCCGCAACGCTGAGCCGGTCGGCAACGGAGGAGAATCTCGGTCTTTTCCGCCCGACACGCGCGGAACGGAGGGGATCTCGGCTGACGTAGCCGGGATCCCCTCCGTTCGTTGCGGGGCTGTGGGTCGGCGGGCCGGGTCAGACGAAGGCCAGGCACACCGGGGTCGGGACGGGCGACGCGCCCACGAAGCGGAGCACCCGCGTGCGCGCGTCGAACGCGAAGATCGTGACCTCGTCGCTGTCCTGGCACGCGACCAGGACGCGGTCGCCCTCGGGGGCGACGACGAGGTCGCGCGGGGCCCGGCTGCGTGCCGGCTCCGCCGCGACCAGGGCCGCGCGGGAGACGTCGGCGTCGAACGAGAAGACGGCGATCGTGTCGTCGCCGCGGTTGGTGACGAGCACGGTCCCGCCGTCGTCGGTGACCCGCACGGCGGCGGGCAGGTTCTGCCCCGTCGCACCCGGCTCGCGCGTCGAGACGGTGGAGACCCGCACGAAACGGTCGCCGTCGCGGCGCAGCACGTCGAGGGTGCTGTCGAGCTCGTTGAGCACGAGGGCGTGGCGGCCGTCCGGATGGAACGCGAGGTGCCGCGGGCCGGCCGCACCGGAGGAGATCGTGGCCTCGGGGCGCAGCACGAGCCCGCCGTCGTCGTCGAGGGCGTACCAGCGGGTCTCGCCGAGACCGAGATCGACGACCACGACATCGCCCGACACGGGATCGACGCTCAGCTGGTGGACGTGCGGGGCCTCCTGGCGCGCATCGTCCGGCCCGCGGCCCTCGTGCTGCACGAAACCGGTGCGGGCGCCGATCGACCCGTCGCCGTTCAGGGCGAAGACCGAGACCGTCCCCCCGCTGTAGGTGCCGGCGATCAGATACGCGCCGGAGGGGTGGAGGGCCAGGTGCGCCGGATCCGCGCCGCCGCTGGAGACCTCGCCGAGCAGCCGGAGCGTGCCGTCGCCCCCGCGGGCGAAGGCGAGCAGGCCGCCGTCCGGACCGGTCTCCGAGACCGCATAGACGCGGGTGCCGTCCGGGCTCACGGCCACCCACGACGGGTTGCGCACCCGGGCGGCGACCGAGAGACCCGAGACCTCCGCACCGTCGAACCGGGCGGCGAGCACGCCCTCGGCGTGACCGTCGACGTGCGGGAGCTGCTCGGTGTACGTGCCGATGACGAGATCGTGAGGCATGCCCCCATCCTGCCAGGGCGCCCCCGTAGGATGTTCCGGTGCGTCTCGTCATTGCCAACTGCTCCGTGGACTACGCCGGTCGCCTGAGCGCGCACCTGCCGCTGGCGAAGCGACTGCTCATGCTCAAGTCCGACGGGAGCCTGCTCGTCCACTCCGACGGCGGGTCGTACAAGCCGCTCAACTGGATGAGCCCGCCGTGCACTCTCGCGGTCGGCGAGCCGGACGAGCTGCAGCGGGAGGCCGGCGTCACCGAGGTCTGGCGCGTCACCCAGGCGAAGACGGCCGACATGCTGATCGTCTCGATCCACGAGGTGCTGCACGATTCGGCGCACGAGCTCGGCATCGACCCGGGTCTGCAGAAGGACGGCGTCGAGGCGCACCTGCAGAAGCTGCTCGCCGAGCAGATCCACCTCCTGGGCGACGGCCACGTGCTGGTCCGCCGCGAGTACATGACGGCGATCGGGCCGGTCGACATCCTGGCCCGCGACGCGGCGGGCGCCTCGGTGGCGGTCGAGCTGAAGCGCCGCGGCGACATCGACGGCGTCGAGCAGCTGACCCGCTACCTCGAGCTGATGAACCGCGACCCCCTCCTCGCCCCCGTCTCCGGCGTCTTCGCCGCGCAGGAGATCAAGCCCCAGGCGCGCACCCTCGCCGAGGACCGCGGCATCCGCTGCCTGGTGCTCGACTACGACGCGATGCGCGGCATCGACGACAGCGACAGCAGGCTCTTCTGATGGCACCCGCCCCCCGCTTCCCGCAGACCTACGAGAACACGCCGGTCCGCACGGCGCTCGCGACCATCGCCGCCGAGCCCACCCTCCCGAACCTGGAGGCGCTGCTCGCCGCCGCGGTGAAGGGCGGACTGGTGGTCGACGTCACCGGATCCACCCCCGAGGACACCCGCCTGCGCACGATCAGCTCGACCGCGGGCGAGCCGGTGCTGCCGCTCTTCACCTCGATGAAGGCCCTGCGCTCCGCGGTCGGGCAGACCGCCGAAGGGGCGGGGACGAAGGTGCAGGCGGTCATCGTCCCGGCCGTCGAGGCGCTCGGCTTCGTGCGCACCGCGGAGTTCGTCGCCGTGCAGTTCGACCCGGGTTCCGAGCAGACCATGGTCGTCGCCCGTTCGCACATCGAGACGGCACTCGGCGACCGCTGAGCGAACGTTCACAAACGCCGCATACGATGGGTGGGCTATGACCACCCCCATCACCCCCACCGTCACTCGGACGTGGACCTGCGTGCTGTTCGACCTCGACGGCACCCTCACCGACTCCGCACCGGGCATCACCGGCTCCCTCGTCAGCATGTTCGAGGAGCTCGGCCGCCCGGTCCCCACCCCCGCCGAGCTCGTCGAGTACGTCGGCCCGCCGCTGCTGGACTCTCTCGAGAAGTTCGCCGGCATGGACGAGACCGAAGCCCGCGCCGCCCTCGCCGTCTACCGCACCCACTACGCCGCGCACGGCGCGTTCGACAGCGCGGTCTTCCCCGGCATCCGCGGGCTGCTCGAGCGCCTGCAGGCCTCCGGGATCCCGCTCGCCATCGCGACCAGCAAGCCCGAGTCGCAGGCGACGCGCATCCTGGAGCACTTCGACCTGGCGAAGTACTTCACCGTGATCACCGGCGCGAGCGAGGATGAGTCCCGCAGCGCCAAGGCGGACGTCGTCGAGGAGGCGCTGCGCCGTCTCACCGCGGGGGGCGTCGACCTCGACCACACGGTCATGGTCGGCGACCGCCAGTACGACGTGGAGGGCGCGGGCGCCCACGGGCTGCCGACGATCCTCGTCGAGTGGGGCTACGGCTCCCCCGCCGAGGCCGCCGGAGCGATCGCGGTCGTCCACTCGGCCGACCAGCTGCGGAGTCTGCTGCTCGGCTGAGCGGAGGCAGGGGCGCGATCGGGGCGCGAGTACGCTGGAGTGTTGTTGCAACACCGCACCACCCAGACATACAGCACTAGGAAGATCATGCGCATCCGTACCACTCTGCTCGCACCCGCCGCCCTCGTCGCGGCCCTCTCCATCGCCACCCTCGCCGGCTGCTCCAGCACCGGATCGGACTCCTCGTCCACCCCGAGCTCGTCGCAGACCCAGGCCTCGGCCTCGCTGCCCTCGGACTTCCCGAAGAGCGACGTCCCGCTCGTCGACGGCCAGATCGTCGTCGCCCGCGGAGACAAGGACAACGGCTGGTCGGTCACCGTCCAGCCCACCACCAAGACCGGCTTCGCCGACGCGTCCGCCGCGCTCGAGAAGGCCGGCTTCACCAAGCAGGCCGGCTCGACCGA
Organism: Leifsonia sp. NPDC058194; assembly: GCF_042883605.1. Classification (NCBI taxonomy): domain Bacteria; kingdom Bacillati; phylum Actinomycetota; class Actinomycetes; order Micrococcales; family Microbacteriaceae; genus Leifsonia; species Leifsonia sp. NPDC058194. The sequence goes on from NZ_JBHVVL010000001.1 coordinate 862,988, forward strand.
CTCGAAGGCCGTGTACACGAGCGACAAGTACACCGTCTCCGTCGGCACCCCCGGCGTCTCGGTGACGTACACCGTCACGGCGAACTAGGCTTCGCGCCTCCCTCGCTCCCGGACCGCCGGTCGCCTCGCGCGACCGGCGGTTCGTCGTCTCGGCGGGCGTGCGACGGTCGTCAGGTGTCGATGATGCGGACGAGCTCGTCGATGAAGGCGGTGAAGGTGTCGGCGCGGCGGATCAGGCCGAGCACGGCCTCCCGGTCGCCGAAGACCTCGACGAACTGATCGAACACCGTCTGGAACGACGCCCGCCCGCCCGCGTCGAAGGCGATGAAGGCGATGACGTTCACGCGCGCATCGCCCCAGTCCATCGCCGTGTCGTTCACGACGATGGCGATCGCGGTGCGCTTGGCGCTCATGGTCATCGCGTGCGGAACGGCGAGGGAGTCGGTGAAGGCCGTCGACGACATCTGCTCGCGCTCGATCGTCTGATCGATGTAGTCCTGGTCGATCGCGCCGGCGGCGATCATCCGGTCGCCCAGTGCCCGGATCATCGTGATCGCGTCGCGCGCGTAGAAGTTGCGCAGGAACAGGCTCTCGTCGAAGTACTCGAGCAGGTCGTTCTTGATGCGCGCGCGGCGGCGCTGCCGGCGGATGCGCGCGACGGCCTGCCGGATGTGCTCCACGTCCGTCTCGGTCACGAACGGCTGCACGATGACGGCGTTCTCGCGGCGGCCCCGCGGGTCGATCGTGGTGAGCACGAGGTCGGCGTCGATGGCGGCCCAGTCGGCGTCGGCCGTGGTGATGACGCTCGTGACGTCGAGGTCGTCGCCGAGGGCGCTCTCGAGCCGGTCGCGCAGCAGGATGTGCATGTCGTAGTAGTTCGGGCACACCACCGCGCAGGTCACGGCGTCGCGTCGCCGGGACTGCTGCTCCAGATACGCGCCGACGTGCATGGCGATGTAGGCGATCTCGTCCTCGTTGACCTCGATGCCCTCGGCCGCCTGCAGCCGGCTCGCGATGTACACGGCGAGCTCGTAGATCATCGGGTACGAGCTCTTGATGGAGCGGGTCAACGGGTTGCGGGAGTACGACTTCTGGTGCGCGCGGGCCACGAGGTTCTGCACGTGCAGGGTGAGGCGCACGATGAAGTTCTCGTCGCGCAGGTCGACCAGGTACTCGGTGGAGGCGCGCGCGACGATGCCGCGCACCACCTCCAGGTCGGCCTCGCTCACGAACTCCTCGACCGTGTCGCGCCCGGCGCCCGGCGCGATGACGCGCGTGCGGAGCAGGATGGCCAGGTAGCGCAGCTCGGTCGGGTCGAGCACCACGTCGAAGTGCTTCGCGACGAGCCCGCCGAGGTCGTCGGCCAGGGAGCGGATGGTCTCGCTCACCTCCGGGTCGCCGGCCGCGGGCAGCACGCGGTCCTTGGCGACCCGGTCGAGGGCGACGGCCATGTGCAGGAGCACGTCGTTGATGCCGTACTCGTTGACGAAGAAGCCGCGGGAGTCGAGCATCCCGACCAGGTCCGACTTGAACTCGGTCAGACCGCGGGAGGAGAACGCCTCCTGGATGCGCGCGATGTCGACGACGCCCTGCCGCATCTCGTCGCGGAACAGCCGGCTGATGAGCTTGCGGCGGGCGATCTCCGGGCCGGTGAGCTGCACGACCGGCCCCTGCCGCTGCAGCGCGAGCTCCGTGTCGGCGAGGATGCCGCGCAGCCGGGTGAGATCGGATTCGATCGTCGACTCGCTGACGAACAGGCTCTCGGCCGCCTCGTAGACGTCGACCCCGTCGGGCTCGTCGAGCAGGCGACGTGCGACGAAGACCAGGCGCTCCTGCGGCGAGCCCGCGCCCGGGTCCGTCGGAGACCCGCCGTCGAGGTGGGCCGCGTACGCCTCCGGTCGCACCCGGTAGCCGCTGGCGCCCGATTCGACCAGGTCGCCCAGCGCGGCCGAGTAGGTGCGGATGCTGCGCGTGGTGACGCCGAGGTCGTGCGCGAGCTCGGCGGCCGTCACCCAGGCAGCACGGCGCACCAGGATGTCCAGCATCCTCGTCTGCTGTGCCGAGAGCGCCACCCGCACCACCTTCCGCCTACGAGTCAATCACCTACCGCACCGTAGACCGAGGCGCATCCCACCGATCTTCCTGTCCCCCCGGAAGCCGGGCAGGGGCGGCTCGGCCTTCCGCAGGGCTTCCGCACCCCCGGAAGAAACCCTGCTGGAGGCGGCGGCCGAACGGGACGACCATGGCAGACGATCCACCGGAACCACCAGATCCCTCCGCTCCACCCAGCAACTCCGCGTTACCGAAAGGCACAGGTCGATGAAGATCGTGGTCGTCTGCGGCGCGGGTGCCTCGAGCACCTTCGTCGCCGTCAAGCTCCGCAACGCGGCAGCCGCGCGCGGCATCCCGGTGACCGTCGAGGCGGGCAGCGTCTCGCAGCTCGACTCCCTGGACGGCATCGACGTGATCCTCGTCGGCGCACATCTCGAAGCCTCGGTCCCCGCCCTGCGCGACCGCGCCGCCGCTTCGGGGACCGCGGTCGCCGTGCTCCCGCCGATCTCCCCCGCCGCCCTCGACGGCGCCCGGACGCTGGACCTGGCTCTCGACAGCCGGACGACGGCACTATGAGAGCACGAGCCTTCCCGGTACCCCGGGGCATCGAAACATCGAAGGAGAACACCCATGGCTGAGCGGATCATCACTGTCGGATCGACCCACGGACTGCACGCACGACCGGCGAAGCTCTTCGTCGAGGCCGTCAAGAGCTCCGGAGCCTCCGTGCAGCTGTCGAAGGAGGGCGGCAAGTCCGTCGACGCCGGGAGCATCCTGGGCGTGATCTCGCTGGGCATCGACCACGGCGACAAGATCGTCCTCACCACCGACGCGGCCGACGCGGATGCGGTGCTCGACGACCTCGCCGACATCCTCACCACGGACCACGACGCCTGATCATGTCGACCGTGCCGAACGAATCCGCGACCGCGCAGCTCACCGGCGCCGGAATCGGCCAGGGCGTCGCCCTCGGCCGGGTCCTGCGCATGTCCGACCCGCTCCCCGAGCCGGCCGAGACCCCCAGCACCCGCACCCCCGACGAGGAGAAGGCGCGTGTCGCCGACGCCGTCGCGACCGTCGCCGCCGATCTGCGGTCCCGCGCCGCGAAGGTCACCGGCATCGCCGCCGACGTGCTCGAGGCGCAGTCGATGATGGCGGAGGACTCCACCCTCGCCGACGACGTCGCCACCCGGATCGACGGCGGCACCACCGCCGAGCGCGCCGTGTTCGAGGGCTTCGCGGTGTTCCGCGACATGCTCATCGGCCTCGGCGGCTACATGGGCGAGCGCGCCACCGACCTCGACGACGTCGCCCAGCGCGTGATCGCCGCACTCTCGGGCCGGCCCGCTCCCGGCGTCCCGGAATCGGACGAGCCCTACGTGCTCGTGGCCCACGACCTCGCGCCCGCCGACACCGCCCTGCTCGACCTGGGCAAGGTCCTCGGGCTGGTCACGCGCGAGGGAGGCCCGACCTCCCACACCGCGATCCTCGCCCGCGAGAAGGCCATCGTCGCGATCGTCGGCGTGGCCGGAGCGGACACGCTCGCCGACGGCACCGAGGTCATCGTCGACGCGGCCTCGGGCACCGTCACGGTCGCGCCGTCCGACGACGCACGCACGGATGCGCAGCGGCGCATCGAGGAGCGCGCGGCGGCCCTGTCCGGCGGCCTCGAGCCCGGCGCCCTCGCCGACGGCACGGCGATCCCCCTGCTCGCCAACCTCGGCTCGGCGGAGGGCACCCAGAAGGCGCTCGACGCGGGAGCGGAGGGCGTCGGCCTGTTCCGCACCGAGTTCCTCTTCCTCGACCAGCGCATGGCCCCGACCGTCGAGCAGCAGCGCGAGCACTACATCGCGCTCCTCTCGGCCTTCCCCGGCAAGAAGGTGGTCGTGCGCGTGCTCGACGCCGGCGCCGACAAGCCCCTCGCGTTCCTCAACGACGCGCACGAGGACAACCCGGCGCTCGGCCTCCGCGGCCTGCGCGCGCTGCGGGCCAACGAGGATCTGCTGCGCGAGCAGCTCACGGCCCTGGCCGAAGCGGACGCCGCCACGGAAGCCGACCTGTGGGTCATGGCGCCGATGGTGTCGACCGTCGAGGAGACCCGCTACTTCGTCGAACTCGCGAGCGGGTTCGGGCTGAAGACCGTCGGCGTGATGGTGGAGGTCCCCTCCGCCGCACTGCTCGCCGACCGCGTGCTGCAGACGGCCGCGTTCGCCTCCATCGGCACGAACGACCTGACGCAGTACACGCTCGCCGCCGACCGCCTGCTGGGCTCGGTCGCCGGCTTCCAGGACCCGTGGCACCCCGCCGTCCTCCGCCTCATCGGCGAGGTCGGCGCTGCGGGCGCGGCACAGGGCAAGCCGGTCGGCATCTGCGGCGAGGCCGCCGCCGACCCGCTGCTCGCCGTCGTGCTCGTCGGCCTCGGCGCCACCACCCTCTCGATGTCGCCGGCGGCACTCGCCGACGTGCGGCTCTCCCTCACCCGTCACACCCTCGCCCAGGCCCGAGCCCTGGCCGAGATCGCCTTGGCCGCCGACGGCGCGGCCGAAGCCCGGGACGCGGTCCGTGCGGCCGCCTCCCTCTCCCCGCAGTGACACCTCCCCGGTGATCACCGACAGAAACGAGGCCCCATCATGACATCGGCGACAGAGACGTCGGCGACGGCGTCGACCCCGAAGAAGCCCGGCGGCGCCCGCGTCGCCGTGCAGCGCTTCGGCACCTTCCTCTCGAGCATGGTGATGCCGAACATCCCGGCATTCATCGCGTGGGGCATCATCACCGCCCTGTTCATCGCCGAGGGGCCTCTCCCGAACAAGGACATCGCCAGCCTGGTCGGCCCGATGATCACCTACCTGCTGCCGCTGCTGCTGGCGAACACCGGTGGACGCCTCGTCTACGGCGTCCGCGGCGGCGTGGTCGGCACGATCGCGGCGATGGGCGTCATCGTCGGCTCCGACATCCCGATGTTCATCGGTGCGATGATCATGGGCCCGCTCGGCGGCTACCTGATGAAGCTGGTCGACAAGATCTGGGAGGGGAAGATCAAGGCGGGCTTCGAGATGCTCGTCAACAACTTCTCGGCCGGCATCCTCGGCTTCATCCTCGCGATCGGCGCCTTCTTCGGCATCGCGCCGCTGGTGGAGGGCCTGAGCAAGGCGCTGGAGGCCGGGGTCAACTGGCTCGTCTCGGTGCACCTGCTGCCGCTGGTCAGCATCCTGGTCGAGCCCGGCAAGGTGCTCTTCCTCAACAACGCGATCAACCACGGCGTCTTCACCCCGATCGGCACGCTCGAAGCGCAGCAGACCGGCAAGTCGATCCTGTTCCTCATCGAGACGAACCCCGGCCCCGGCGCCGGAATCCTGCTCGCGTGGGCGATCTTCGGTCTCGGCGCCGCCCGGGCGAGCGCTCCCGGAGCGTTCATCATCCAGTTCTTCGGCGGCATCCACGAGATCTACTTCCCGTACGTGCTGATGAAGCCGATCCTCATCATCGGCGCCGTCCTCGGCGGCATGACCGGTGTGGCGGTGAACGTCGCCTTCCAGACCGGCCTGCGGGCGCCGGCGGCGCCGGGATCGGTGTTCGCGATCTTCGCCCAGGCACCGGTGGCGAACATGTTCGGCATCGCGGTCTCGATCGTCGCCGCCGCGGCCGTCTCGTTCGCCTTCAGTGCGATCGTGCTGCGCTCCACCCGCAAGCGCGACCTCGCCTCCGGCAACGCGGGCGACCTCTCGGCAGCGGTCGCGCAGACCGAGGCCAACAAGGGCAAGTCGTCCAGCGTCCTCGAGGGCCTGGTCAACGAGGGCGAGCACGACACCGGAGACGCCCAGGGCGACGCCACCGATCGACTGGTGCGCAACATCGTCTTCGCGTGCGACGCTGGGATGGGCTCGAGCGCGATGGGCGCATCCGTCCTGCGCAACAAGATCAAGAAGGCCGGAGTGGAGGGGGTCACGGTGACGAACCAGGCCATCGCGAACCTCGACGGCACGGCCGACCTCGTGATCACCCAGCAGCAGCTGACCGATCGCGCGAAGGGTCAATCGCCCGACTCCGTCCACGTGTCCGTGGACAACTTCATGAACAGCCCGCGCTACGACGAGGTCGTCGACCTCGTCAAGACGCAGCAGGCCCAAGCAGCACCGGAGGACGCCAGCAAATGACCGACACGATTCTCGACCGGGCGAACGTCGTGGCCGCGGGTTCCGCGACCACGCGGGAGGACGCGATCCGCGAGGCGGGCGCGCTGCTGGTGAACGCCGGCGCCGTGCTCCCCGGGTACGTCGACTCGATGCAGGACCGCGAGGACACGGTCTCCACCTTCATGGGGAACGGGCTCGCCATCCCGCACGGCACCAACGAGTCCAAGGACGAGATCACCCGTTCGGCGCTCTCCTTCATCCGCTACTCCTCGCCGCTCGACTGGGGCGGCGAGGAGGTGCGGTTCGTCGTGGGCATCGCCGGGCAGAACAACGAGCACCTCGAGATCCTGTCCAAGATCGCCATCCTCTTCTCGGAGGAGGACGACGTGCAGAAGCTCATCGACGCCCCGGACGCGGACGCCCTGTTCGCGCTCCTCGGCGACGTGAACGAGTGAGGTGACCGAACGCATGAAGGCCGTCCATTTCGGAGCCGGCAACATCGGCCGCGGCTTCGTGGGGCTCCTGCTCCACGAAGCCGGGTACGAGGTCGTGTTCGCCGACGTCAACGCCGAGCTGATCGACGCGCTGGCCGCGGCCGACTCGTACGACGTGCACCTGGTCGGCGAGCAGTCGCAGACCAGGACCGTGACCGGGTTCCGCGCGATCAACAGCGCGACCGACGAGGAGGCGCTGGTCGCCGAGATCGCGACCGCGGACGTGGTCACCACCGCGGTCGGCCCGCGCATCCTGCGCTTCGTCGCCCCGGTGATCGCGAAAGGCCTCGCGGCGCGCGCGGACGACGCGACCCGGCTCGCCGTCATGGCCTGTGAGAACGCCATCGGCGCGACCGACCTGCTGGCCGCCGAGCTGATGGACGGACTGCCGGACGACGAGACGCGGGAGGCGCTGGGCGCCAAGGCGGTCTTCGCCGACACCGCCGTCGACCGGATCGTGCCCGCACAGGATCCCGGCGCGGGCGTGGATGTGACGGTCGAGACGTTCTACGAGTGGGTGGTGGATCGCAGCCCCTTCGCCGGTCATGAGCCGGTCATCCCGGGCGCGCACTTCGTCGACTCGCTGGCGCCGTACATCGAGCGCAAGCTCTTCACGGTGAACACCGGCCACGCCACTGTCGCCTACACGGGCTTCCTGCAGGGCGCCACCACGATCAGCGAGGCCATCGCCATCCCGGCCGTGCGTCAGGCCGCCGAGTACGCCCTGCTCGAGACCTCCGCGGCGCTCGTCGCCAAGCACGGTCTCGACGAGGACGAGATGGCCGCGTACCGCGCGAAGATCCTGGACCGCTTCACCAACCCGCACCTGGTCGACGAGGTCACGCGCGTCGGCCGGGAGCCGCTGCGCAAGCTCGGCCGCAACGACCGGTTCATCGGGCCGGCCATCGACCACGTCGCCTACGTGGGGACGGTGCCACAGGCGCTGCTCGCCGCCGTCGGCGCCGCCCTGCGCTTCCGCGTGCCGTCGGACACGCAGAGCGTCGAGCTCACGCACCTCCTCGAGGAGGCGTCCGCAGAGGACATCGTCACCGAGGTGACCGGCGTCATCCCGGGCGAAGTGCTCTACGAGCCGCTCGTCGCGATCGTGCGCGAGGTGCAGGGCTGAGTTCGGCCCTGTCGAGACGACGGAGGCGCTCCGGCCATCGCGGCCGGGGCGCCTCCGTCGTTCCGGTCAGCGGGGCTGCAGCGTGGTGGTCGGGTCGAAGCACCACGCCAGCATCGACGGCCATTCGCCGTAGCCCGCGCTCAGCTCGAGATGGCCGCCGCCGGGGATGACCTGGATCGGGATGCCCAGCGGCGCACCGTAGGCCGCCTGCGCCCCCTCGGGGCAGAACGGGTCGTCATCGGAGGCGACGATGGTCGTCGCGTAGGCGGGACGTGCCGGGTCGGGCGAGGCGAACGCGGCGATCTCGGGGATGCCGGCCACGACCTCCCGCGACGGGGGCGCGACCAGGACCACACGGTCGACCGCGGTGTCCAGCGGGCGCGCGCCGAGCCACAGCAGGCACGCGAGGCTGTGGCAGACGACGGTCACCTCGGCCCCGTCGGCGGCGGCCGCACGCAGCGACACCGCGGCTGCATCCCGCCATGCCGCGACCGACGGTGCGGCCGCACTCGGGAGCTGCGGATACTCGACGCGCTCACCGCGCGCCCGCAGGGCCGTCGCGAGCTCGTGCTGCCAGTGCCCGGGCGGTCGGTGGTTGTCCCAGCCGTGCAGGATCAGGAAGCTGCGCATGCCGTCGAGCGTAGCGCGCGGTTCAGGTCCCGCCCGAGGCGTACCGGTAGCCCTCTTCTACGGTGAACCCGTCGCCGAGCTCTACTCTGAGATCGTGTGCGAGACGGCCCCCTTCGGCCAGCCACGCTCTTCCGAGGTCGGGATCATCCCATCCACCGTCGGGATTGAAGTGGTCGAACCATTCGTCATACCACCGCCGCATTCTCACGGTGAGGCCCGGCGACAGGCCGTAGTCCTCGGGGGACATGTCCGGCCCCGGCTCGGCCTCCCACAGCGGCCACCGGTGACCCCAATCGGGGAAGAGGCGGACATCCCGCGGCTTCTGTTCCATCGGCTGCCTAACTGCAGAAGGATCCGCCGTCTTTCAATGGGAGGGCTGTGATCACGCGGTCATTGCTGTTGGAGGCGACCGCTCGAACGTTGTAGGCGTCGAGCAGCACGTTGTTCTGATTGTAGAAGCCCATGACGTAGCGCGCGGCCTGGGCGGGACCCGGTCCGCTGCCCGTCCGCGAGGACCGCCTCGCCCGCGACGAAGACCCAGGGGATACCGGTCGCCTGCCGCCGGGGCTCGGCGAACGTCGCGCGGTCGGCGACGGTCGACGGGTCGAAGAGCACGACGTCGGCGACCATCCCGGGCGCGATGCGGCCGCGATCGGCGAGGCCGAGGAGGGCGGCCGGGCGCGCGGAGAGGTGGACGATCGCGTCCTCCAGCCGTAGCACCCCCTCGTCGCGGACGTAGTGGCCGAGGTAGCGCGGGAAGGTGCCCCAGGCGCGGGGATGCGGCTTGTCGCCGACGAGGATCCCGTCGCTGCCGCCCGTGTGCCGGGGATGCGCCATCATCGTGCGCACGTTGGCCTCGTCGCCGACGTGCTGCAGGATGCCGGTGCCGAGCCGGTCGGCGACGAGGAGGTCCAGTGCGACGGTGGAAGCCGGGTGGCCCGACTCGATCGCGAGGGCGGCGACGGTGCGGCCGACCCGGCCGGAGAGGGCGGGGTCGCGCACCCCGGAGATCTCGATGGTGTCCCACTCGACCGGCACGCCGTGGCAGCCGTCGCTGCCGACGACGTCGAGCTCGTATGCGATGCGCTCGCGGGCCGCAGGGTCGAGCAGGCGGTCGAGGGTCGCCGCAGGGCCGTCCGCTGCGGCCCACGACGGCAGCAGGGCGGCGAGAGTGGTCGAGCCCGGGAGGTACGGGTAGGTGTCGAACGTGAGGTCGACGCCGGAGGCGACGGCGTCGTCCAAGAGCGCCACCAGCTCTCGCGCCCGGCCCCGGTTGACGCCGAAGTTCATGGTGGCGTGCGCCAGGTGCAGGGCGACGCCGGAGCGGCTGGCCACCTCGATCATCTCGGCGTACGCCTCCAGCGCGCCGGCGCCGTAGGACCGCTGGTGGGGGACGTAGACGCCGCGGTGGGCGGCGACCACCTCGCAGAGCGCCACGAGCTCGTCCGTGCCGGCGAACATCCCGGGCACGTAGGTGAGGCCGGACGACATCCCGAACGCCCCGTCGCGCATGCCCCGGTCGACGACCGCGCACATCGCGGCGATCTCGGCGGCGGTGGCGGGGCGGTCGGCGGTGCCCACGACGTCCAGTCGCACGGTGCCCTGCGGCACGAGCGCAGCGACGTTGGCCGCCGGTCGCGCCCGGTCGACCGCGTCGAGGTAGCCGCCCACCGTCTCCCAGCCGAGGTCGAGACCAGGCGGGATGCCGTTCCAGCCCGCGAGCTGCTCGCGCAGCACGTCGATCGCCGCCGGTGTCGCGGGCGCGTACGAGAGACCGTCCTGCCCGACGACCTCGGTCGTCACGCCCTGCGAGACCTTCGCGAGATGGACGGGGTCGGTCAGCACGGCGAGATCGGAGTGCGCGTGCATGTCGATGAGCCCGGGGGCGATCGCGAGGCCGTCGGCGTCGATCACCTCGGTCGCGGAGGCGCGCAGCTCATCGAGGCGTCCGCCGACCCGCTGGATGCGCCCGTCGGCGAGCAGCACATCCCCGGTCTCACCGGGACGGCCGGTGCCGTCGAGCACCAGGGCGCCGCGGATGAGCGTGGGCGCCGGCCCGGTCATGCGCCCGTCGCGGCGGCGCCGAACTCCCGCGCGCGCTCGGTCACGGAGCCCCAGGCCGCCGCCTCGATGTCGGCGGCGCTCACGACGCTGGAACCCGCGGTGACGGCCAGGGCGCCCGCATCCATCCAGTGCCGCGCGCTGTCCGCGTCGAGGCCGCCCGACGGCACGAAGGGGACGCCCGGGAAGGGCCCGCGCAGGTCGCGCAGATAGCGGGGCCCGACGAGCGAGGCCGGGAAGACCTTCACCGCCGCCGCGCCCAGCTCGACGGCGCGCATCACCTCGCTCGGGCTCAGCGCGCCGAGCAGGATGGGCACACCGGCCTCCCGCGCCACCCCGGCCGCGCTCTCGCTGAGACCGGGCGTCACCAGGAAGCGCGCGCCCGCGGCGATGGCCGCTTCCGCGGTGCGCGCGTCGGTCACGGTGCCGGCGCCGACGAGGGCGTCGTGCTCTCCCGCAACGGCTGCAGCGATCACGTCTTCGACGCCTGGAGTCGTGAAGGTGAACTCGACCGTGCGGATGCCGCCCGTCGCCAGCGCGCGGCACAGCGCGACGGGGTCGTCGATCCGCGGCGCGCGCACGACGGCGAGCGCGCGGTCGGTGCGGAGGGTGTCGATGAGCATGCGGGGTCCGTTCAGCCGAAGGCGGTCTCGAGCAGGCCGGTGACCCGCGGCTCGGCGGCGAGCGCGTCGTCGACGACCGCGAGGGCGCGCCACTTGTCGAAGGTCGTGCACGGGTGCGAGAGACCGAAGCGGATCACGTCCCCGACCTCCACGCGGGCATGGGAGGGCAGGCGCACGAAGGTGTGCTGGTCGTTCATCGCGGTGACGACGGCGCCGGCGAGCGGGAGGTCGCGTTCGGTGCCGAAGGGGCGCACCGCCTGCGGGACGGGCATCCCTTCGTCGTAGGGGAAGTCGCGCTTGCCGGCGTCGACGAGCGCGAGCCCCGGCTCCGGACGCGACACGACCGTGGCCCAGCCGTGGATCGCCGAGCGGAACTCACCGCCGCCGACCCGGCCGAGCGGCGTGATCACGCTGTAGAAGCCGTCGTCGTGCGTGATGTAAGCGCCCGAGCGCAGCAGGATCTCGACGACCCGGCCGCCCGCGCCGTCGAGGTCGCGGCGGGGCGCGAGCACCTCGGCGACGACATCGAAGTAGGCGCTCCCCCCGGCCGTGAGGACGACGGACGCACCCGGCGGGTAGAGGCCAGCCGATTCGAACCCGTCGTGCAGGGCTCCGAGGGTCTCGAGGTAGGCACGCACCGTCGCGAGGGCCTCGGGACGGGCGTCGTGCGCGAGCGCGCCCTCGTAGCCCGCGACCCCCGCGAGCCGGAGCGCCGGAGAGGCGGCGACCGCGCGCCCGACGGCGAGCGCCTCGTCGATCGTGCGAGCGCCCGTGCGCCCGCCGGGTGCGCCGAGCTCGACGAGCACGGCGAGCGGCTCCGGGAGGTCGAGGCCGGTCAGCGACTCGGTCATGATCTCGACGGCGCGCAGGGAGTCGGCCCAGACGGTCAGCCGATCGGCGTCGGGGGCGAGGGCGCGCAGCGCGGACGGCTGCACGAGGGCGTTGGCGAGCAGCACGCGCGGGACGCCCCAGCCGAGGGCGACGGAGGCCTGCCACGGGGTCGCGACGGTGATCCCCCAAGCACCGGCGTCGAGCTGCCGCTGCCAGAGCTCCCGGCTCATCGTGGTCTTGCCGTGCGGAGCGAGCCCGACGCCCGCGTTGCGGCCCCACTCGGCCATCGTCGCGAGGTTGTGCGCGACGGCGCTCTCGCTGAGCGTGACGAGCGGGGTGGGGAAGTCGTGCAGCGGCGGTCGAGACTCGCCGAGCGCGGCGACCTCGGCGGCGGCGTAGCCGAGGGGCACGGCCTTGTACTCTCTCACGTCGATCCTCCGGGATAGGCGTCGTTGCGTATGTTGCAACGCTCGTTGCAGTGTGTGCTCGTTCTGTTCTAGCATGCCTCTGGACGTCCGCCAAGACGACGTCCGCCGCCGAGAGACGCCGCAGAGAGGAGGGGCCGTGCCGTCACCCCTGCTCGTCACCCTCGGCGAAGCGCTCGTGGCGCTCTACCCCGACCGGCACCGCCCGCTCGCGGAGGCGGAGACCTTCGGCTCCGACGTCGGCGGCGCCGAGTTCAACGTGGCGACCTCCCTCGCCCGGCTCGGACTGCCGACGGCCTGGATCTCCCGGCTCGGCGCGGACGGCTTCGGCGAGCGCATCCGCCGGGTCGCCGCCGAGGCCGGACTCGACACCGCGGCCGTGGAGGTCGACGAAACACGCCCCACCGGCCTCTACATCAAGGAGTCGACGCCCGGAGCCGACGGCATCGCCACGCGGATGCACTATTACCGCCGCGACTCCGCCGCTTCGGCCCTCGGACCGGACACGCTCCGCGCCGCTCCGGCCGCCGGCCTGCTGCACCGGGCGAGCCACCTCCACACCAGCGGTATCACGGCCGCTCTCTCGCCGAGCACGGCGGAGGCGGTGGCCGGACTCCGAGCCACCGCCGGCCCGGACGCCCTCATCAGCGTCGACCTCAACTTCCGCCCCCGGCTCTGGCACGACCGCGACACCGCACCGCTCGACGCCCTCGTCGGACAGGCCGATCTGCTGTTCGCAGGCCACGACGAGGCGGCCGCCCACTTCGGGCACACCGACCCCGCCCGGTTCTTCGCCGCCTTCCCCCACCTCGACGCCCTCGTCCTCAAGGAGGACGCGCACCGCGCCTCCGTGCACCGCCGCGACGGCCGCGAGACACACGTGGCCTGCCTGACGGTGGAGGTCGTGGAGCCGGTCGGCGCGGGGGACGCGTTCGCGGCGGGCTTCCTCGCCGGGCTGGCCGACGGCCGCGACGACGAACAGGCGCTGCGTCTCGGGCACGCTCTCGCCGCCCTGACCCTGATCGGGCACGGAGACCGCCCGGTCTCCGTGCCCGCACCGGCCGAGCGCGCGACCATCGCCGACGCCGCCGACGCCGCCTGGGCCGGGTGGCACGTGCATCCCGGCGAGATCCCCTGGAGGTCCGCATGAGCCAGTCCCTCGCCCGCGCCCTCGACGTGCTCGATCTGGTCTCGCGCGGTGTCGCCACCCTCGACGCCCTGGCCGAGCAGGTCGGCGTGCACAAGACCACCGTCCTCCGCCTCCTGCAGACCCTGGAGCAGCGCGGATTCGTCGGCCGCGACCGTTCGCACCGCTACCACCTCGGCCCGGCCGTGTTCGCCCTCGCCGAGAGCGCCCTCGACGCCCGGGACGTGCGCTCGGCCGCCTCCGCCGCGCTGCGGGAGCTCGCCGCCGAGACCGGGCAGACGGTCCACCTCGCGACCTACCAGGACGGCGTCGTCACCTACATCGACAAGGTGGAGTCGCGCCAGCCGTTGCGCATGTACTCCCGCGTCGGCCTCCCGGCCGCCCTGCACGCGACCGCCGTCGCCAAGGTGCTCCTCGGCGGCCTCGAGGCGACCGAGCTCGACCGCATCGCCTCCGGAGTCGACTTCGAGAAGTACACGGAACGCACCATCGCCACCCCCGCCGCCCTCGTCGACGAGGTGCGCCGGAGCGCGGAACGCGGCTGGGCCGAAGACCACGAGGAGCACGAGACGTTCATGAACTGCGTGGGCGCCCCCGTCTTCGGCGCCGACGGACGGATCGCCGCGGCCGTCTCGGTCTCCGTGCCGAACGTCGTGCTGCCCTACGACGGGGTCCTCGGGCTGCTCCCCGCCCTCCTCGCCGCCACCTCCCGCATCTCCGCCGAGCTGGGGGCGCCCGCCTCCGGCCTCCCGACCGTCTCGAAAGGCACCCCATGACCGACCGCATCGCCGTCTCCACCGCCGACGCCCCGGCTCCCGCCCACACCTTCTCGCAGGGCGTGCGGCGCGGACCGTTCCTGCAGGTGTCGGGACAGGGGCCGGTCGACCCGGCCACCAGCGAGTACCTGCACCCGGGCGATGTGAAGGCGCAGACCATCCGCACCCTCCAGAACGTCGAGGCCATCCTCGCCGCGGGCGGCGCGACGTTCGACGACGTCATGATGCTGCGCGTCTACCTCACCACCCGCGACGACTTCGGCCCGATGAACGACGCGTACGGCGAGTTCGTCGGCGCGCGCGTCGCCTCGGACGTGCTGCCGGCGCGCACCACCGTGTTCACCGGGCTGCCGCGCGCGGAGATGCTCGTCGAGATCGACGCGCTGGCCGTCCTGGCCTGAGGCCGTCGCGATCATTCGTGCCGAATGTCGCGAAAGCGGCGCGCTGAGCCCGCATTCGTCACGAATGATCGCCCTCGATGTGAGGCGGCCGTGAGCGACCGTCGCCGGGCGCGCCCCGGGTGTACGTTTCGCATGTGAGCCGAATCGTGTCGGTGGCGCCGGTGCTCCCGGCCCGCAGCTACCCCCAGCAGGAGATCACGACCGCGCTGCTGGGGATGATCACTCCGGACCCGCAGCGCCAGGCCGTGATGCGCCGCATCCACGCGTCGAGCGGGGTGGAGACGCGCAGCCTGGTCATGCCGCTTGAGCGGTACAGCTCCATCGCGTCGTTCCAGGAGTCGAACGACTTCTTCATCGCCGAGGGAACCACCCTCGCCGAGCGCGCCATGACAGGCGCGCTCGCGTCGGCCGGTCTCGAGCCCGCCGACGTCGACTTCCTGCTCTTCACCTCGGTGACCGGTATCGCCGCGCCGTCCATCGACGCCCAGCTGGTCGCCCGGCTGGGGCTGCGGCCCGACGTCAAACGGCTGCCCAGCTTCGGCCTCGGCTGCGTCGCCGGGGCGGCGGGAATCGCCCGCGTCCACGACTATCTGACCGGGCATCCCGGGGAGGTCGCGGTGCTGCTGTCGGTGGAGCTGTGCTCCCTGACCATGCAGGCGAGCGACGACTCGATGGCCAACATCGTCGCCAGCGGGCTCTTCGGCGACGGGGCGGCCGCTGTCGTGATGGTCGGCGACGAGAAGGCGGCGACGCTCGGCCTCGCGGGACCGGAGGTGGTGGACACGCGCAGCCGCATCTACCCCGACACGGCCGACGTGATCGGCTGGGACATCGGAGGGACGGGGTTCCGCATCGTCCTGAGCGCGGGAGTGCCCGCCGTGATCGAGAGCAACTTCGCCGGCGACGCCCGGGGCATCCTCGCCGCGCACGGCCTCGACGTCGCCGACGTGGGAGCGTGGGCCGCGCATCCCGGCGGACCGAAGGTGCTCGAGGCGTTCGCGCAGGCCCTCGACCTGCCCGAGGGAGCACTCGACGCCAGCTGGAGGTCGCTGGCGCGGGTCGGGAACCTGTCGTCCGCCGCGGTGCTGCACGTGCTCGCGGAGCAGCTCGACGCCCACGAGCCCGGCACCATCGGGCTGCTGTTCGCCCTCGGCCCGGGAGTGACGAGCGAGCTGGTGCTGCTGCGCTGGGCCGACGGCGCACCGCGGGTGCACGACGCGATCGGCGCGGCCGCGTGAGCCGGGCGGCGCGATGATCTGGGCAGAACGATGATCTGGTATGGCATCCTCGTCCTGGCGACCGGCGGCGAGCGCATTGCGGAGCTGGTCGTCTCAGCCCGCAACGCCCGCTGGTCGTTCGCGCGCGGCGGCGTCGAGTTCGGGCGCGGGCACTTCCCCCCGATGGTCGCGCTGCACACCGGCCTCCTGCTCGCCTGCCTGGCCGAGGTCTGGTTCGGCGACCGCCCGTTCCTGCCGTGGCTCGGCTGGCCGATGCTCGTGCTCGTTCTCGCCAGCCAGGCGCTGCGCTGGTGGTGCATCGCCTCCCTCGGGCCGCGCTGGAACACGCGCGTGATCATCGTGCGCGACCTCCCCCTGGTGGAGCGCGGGCCGTACCGCTGGCTGAAGCACCCGAACTACGTCGCCGTGGTCGTCGAGGGCTTCGCCCTCCCGCTCGTGCACACCGCGTGGATCACCGCCATCGCCTTCACCGTGCTGAACGCGGTGCTCCTGCTCGCGGTGCGCATCCCGTGCGAGGATCGGGCACTGGCCACCGTCCTCCCCGCACGGGCATGAGCGCACCCGACCTGGTCGTCATCGGCGGCGGACCGGTCGGACTGGCCTGCGCGATCGAGGCGCGCCTCGACGGGATGGACGTGCTGGTCGTCGAGCCGCGATCCGGCCCGATCGACAAGGCCTGCGGTGAAGGCCTCATGCCGGGTGCGCTCGCGGCGCTCCACCGCATCGGGGTCGACCCGCAGGGGCACCCGCTGGCCGGCATCGCGTATGTGGACGGCTCCTCCCGGGTCGAGCACCGGTTCGCCGAGCGACCGGGTCGCGGCGTGCGGCGCACCGTCCTGCATTCCGCCCTCGAGGCACGCGCGGAGCAGCTGGGTGCACGACGTGCGGAGGGACGGGTCGTCGGCCTGGACCAGCAGCGCGACCGCGTGAGGATCACTCTCGCCGACGACACCGTGCTCGACACCCCCTGGGCGATCGCGGCCGATGGCCTGCACTCGCCGGTGCGCCGCCTGCTCGGGCTCGAGAGACGGCCTCAGGTCGAGTCGCGACGGCGATTCGGCGTGCGCAGGCACTACGCCATCGCGCCCTGGAGCGATCTGGTCGAGGTGCACTGGTCCCCGCTGGCAGAGGCGTACGTCACCCCGGTCGACGAGCACACCGTCGGAATCGCCGTCCTGGGGCGCCGCCCGCTGGATCAGGAGGCAGTGCTCGCGTCGCTTCCCGCGCTCGCCTCCCGGCTCGACGGCGCCGAGACCGTCGGGTCGACCAGGGGCGCCGGGCCGCTGCTGCAACGGGCGCGGTCGCGGGCGTCCGGCCGCACTCTGCTCGCCGGGGACGCCTCCGGCTACGTCGACGCCCTCACCGGCGAGGGGATGCGCGTCGGGTTCTCGCAGGCCCGCGCCGCCGTCGCGGCCGTTCGCGCGGGCGACACCGAGCAGTACGAGCGCGCCTGGCGGGCCACGACACGGGACTTCCGGATGCTCACCTCGGGCCTCGTGATCGCGGCGCGCTCCCGATTTCGGTCGCGGATCGTGCCGACCGCGGCGGCCCGGCCCGAGCTGTTCGGCTCGATCGTCGAGCGCCTTTCGCGCTGAAAATGCATGCATAGGACAGCGTCAAGGGTGTATTCGACCGGCATCCCTGCGTAGAATGTAGACGACTTACCATCACGTACTGATATTTGCGAGGTCTTCATGAGCCGCTCCGCCGACGAGAGTTCACCAGCCCGTCGCCGCACGTCTCCCGAGGCCTCACCCTTCCGCGCCCAGCCGAGCGCGGTCGGCGGCCCGACCGCCCGGAACCGCACCACCATCACGTTCTACTTGACCGAGGCGCTGCGCAACCGCGCCCGGTCGGTCTATCGGGCCACGTCGTTCGCCGAGCGCGACAGCAGTTGGTCCGAGATGCTCACCAAGGCGCTCCTCGCCGAGGTGGAGCGTCGAGAGATCGCTCACAACGACGGCGAGAGCTTCACCGTCACCGACGAGCCACTGACTCCCGGCAGACCCATCGGGTTCTGACCGGGACGAGAGGGCGTCTCGCGGGGATCCCCCCAACTACGCCGCGAACGCCCTCTCACTCACCGGTCGGCACGCTCAGCCCTTGGCGAGCGTGCCGACCTTCTCTCCGCCGTTCGCATAGACGACGAGGTCGCCGTCGGAGATCTTGGCCGTGTTCGCGCGGCTCAGCCACGGGTTGACGCCGTCGCAGGCTTTGAGCGTGGAGGCGAAGGGCCCGAACGTGAACGTGTCTCCGCTGATCGTTCCCTTGCCGGACATGGCGTTGCAGCCGTCGGTGCCGCTGAACGACCCGTCGTCCGTGATCGTGAGGTTGGGCTGGCCCGAGCTCGACGATCCCCAGGTCCCGGTGAAGGACGACGCGGACGACGAGCATCCGCTGAGGGCGACGACCGCGGCGACGGCGGCGAGGGCGAGGGCGGCGCGGGCAGGTCGCAGGCTCATCATGACTCACACCGTAGTGGTCGGCGGACGACGGGCGGAAGAGGGATCGCCGACGCCTCCCGGGCAGCGCGGAGCGGGCCGCCGATGCCGGATGGACCGGCGGCCCGCTTGCCGTGCACGCGCGACTACCGCGTGCGGTTGTGCCGCCGCTCCCGGCTGGCAGCCATGAAGAGAGCCAGCACTCCGATGAGAGCGAGCAGTGCGGCGAGGCCGCCGACGGCCAGCTCGTTCGAGCCGGTCGAGGCGAGCATCGCCGAACCGCCCGAGCCCAGGGCGACGACGGCACCGACTGATGCGGTCGTCATCCCGGCACCGATGCTCCCTCCACCGGGGACGACCGGAGTCGTCGGGGTGGTGGGGGTGGTCGGCGTGGTCGGCGTGGTGGGCGTCGTCGGGGTGGTCGGGGTCGTGGTCGACCCGGTCGTCCCGCTGTCGCCGACGACGCTGATCGCGTTGCCGCCGAGGGTCACGGGGATGCCCGCGTCGATCGGCAGCTGCACCCCGCCGACCAGACCGCCCAGCAGGCCGCCTCCCAGGAGGCCGCCCCCGGTTCCCGAGCCGGTCCCGCCGCTGGTCGCGGTGGTCCCGCCGGCCGCGGGAGGAGCGGTGGTGGTCGAACCGGTGGAGGACGAGTCGCCCAGCACACTGATCGCGTTACCGCCGGCGGTCACGGGAACACCCGCGTTCACCGGAGCCTGCACGTTCCCGAGCAGACCGCCCAGCAGACCCGAATCACCCGAGCCGGAGGCCGGCCCGGTCGACGTGACGGTCGATCCGGGAGTCGCCGCCGGAGCGGACGTCTGCGAACCCGCCGACGACGAGTCGCCCAGCACACTGATCGCGTTACCGCCCGCGGTCACCGGGACACCCGCGTTCACCGGCGCCTGCACGTTCCCGAGCAGACCACCCAGCAGACCCGAATCACCCGAACCGGAGGCCGGCCCGCTCGACGTCACCGTCGAACCGGGAGTCCCCGCCGGAGCGGACGTCTGCGAACCGGACGACGACGAGTCACCCAGCACACTGATCGCGTTACCGCCCGCGGTCACCGGGACACCCGTGTTCACCGGAGCCTGCACGTTCCCGAGCAGACCACCCAGCAGACCCGAATCACCCGAACCGGAGGCCGGCCCGCTCGACGTCACCGTCGAACCGGGAGTCGCCGCCGGAGCGGACGCGTGCGAGCCGGCCGACGACGAATCGCCCACCACACTGATCGCGTTACCGCCGACCGTGACAGGCACGGCCGCATTCACCGGCGCCTGCACGGCGCCGACCAGGCCCCCGTCGCCCGACGAATCGACGGCGGTGGCAGCCGGCGCCGGGGCCGCGGCGGCGGGTGCCGTCTGCGACTGGGCACTGCCGGCATCGCCGACCACGCTGATCGCGTTGCCGGTGACCGTCACCGGCACCGCGACGTCGGCGACCGCCTGGGTGCCGTCGAGGACGCCGCCGACGGCGGACGGGTCGATGGTGAGCGACGGCGCCGCCGCGGGCGCCGGAGCGGCCGTGGTCGCCCCCGCCGAGGAGGAGTCCCCCAGGAGGGAGATGCCGTTGCCGGAGATCGTCACCGGCACGGAGAGCCCGACGACCGCTTGGGCGCCGGAGCCGGCGCTGTCGCCGGTGGGAGCCTCGGCGGCGTTCGCGGCCGCGGTGCCCGCCAGCCACAGCCCGCCGGCGCAGAGGGTGATCCACAACCCTCGCGAGACGTACTTGTTCATGGTTCAGCCTTTCGAATGAGTGATGTCGCCTCCGGAGGGGAGGCATGGTCGCGTTCTGCCCGAGGGCAGACGGGACCCACTCAGTCGGGGCTGGTGTCGTGGTCGGCGACGGGGGACGCCGGGATCCGGTCGTCCGAGACGGCATGGTTCGAGGCTCCGAGGGCCCGCGCGGGCAGGGCGCTGCTGTCGGCGACGGCCGACAGCGCGAGTCCCCCGCCGGCCGCCGAGGCGGAGCCGGCTCCGGCGCTTCCCGCGGGCACCGCGGGCGGCGGCGCCTGGCCGTTCCCGCCCGGCTGTCCCGGCGAGGGCGCCGCGGGATCCGCGGTTCCGCCGGACGCCGCGCCGTTCGGCACGGCCGCAGCGTCCGTTGCGGCCGGGTCACCGGCGGATCGGGCGGCGAGCGGCCCGCTGACGGTCGCCGCAGGCGAGCCCGCAGCGGTGGGCGTGGTCGAGGTGGTCGCGATCGCGCCTGGTCCACCGTTCCCGGCGGGCGGCTGCGACACGACGGGCGGCCCGGAGACGCCGGGCGCGAGGGGGGCGACGGCATCGGTGACGACGCCTGCGACACCCGAGACCGTCTGATCGACGAGTCCGGTGACCGGAGCGGTGACCGACTGGACCGGGGTGCCGCTGCCGAGCAGGCCGGTCACCACGTCGCCGACGACCGGTGTCGAGGTGACCACCGTGTCCACCGCCGACGCCACGGGCTGCACCACGGCGGCCACCGGGGCCGAATCGGCGATGCCCGAGACCGCGGATGTCACCGGGGTCACGACCGCGGAGACGACCTGCTTCACCGGCTCCGGGAGCACGGGCGCCACGCTCGACGTCACCGCGCCGACCGTCTGACCGAGCCCGCTCGTCAGCCCCGTGACGACACCCCCGAGTCCGGAGGACGCAGCGGGCGGAGGCGGCGGTGGCGCAGTCTCGTCGGCATGCGCGGAGCCTCCGCCGAACAGGAGTCCGAGGGCGATCAGTCCCGCTCCGCCGATGACGGAGCCGAGGAGGACGCGGAGGGGAAGGCGCGAGGGGAGTAGGTCATCAGCCGCATCCACCATCACGATCACCCCCTGATCGTCACGCTGTTCGGTACTTCAGGGATGTCCAGTTCGTTCGAGACACCGGTGAGTGTACGCCTCCGTCTACTAGACGGGAAGGGTCACTTCCGCGGCCCCCTGCGCTGCGGATCGGCGACGGGAGGCGGCGGACGACCCGGCGGCGATCGTCACGACGACGACGGCCGCCACGGTCATCCCCGCTCCGACCCAGAGCGGAGAGGTGTAGCCGAGCCCTGCAGCGATGGTGAGTCCGCCCAGCCACGCGCCGATCGCGTTGCCGACGTTGAAGGCGGCGATGTTCGCCCCCGACGCCAGAGTCGGCGCGTGATCGGCGTAGGTCAGCACCCGCAGCTGCAACGCGGGGACGGTCGCGAACCCGGCAGCGCCCATCAGTACGAGGGCGATGACCGCCGGGACGGGCATCCCGGCCACGAGTGCGAATCCGACGAGCACGAGCGCGAGCACGGAGAGCAGCACCAGGAGCGTCCGGTCGATCGAGCGATCGGCGAGGCGTCCGCCGACCCAGTTGCCGACGAAGAGGCCGAGGCCGAAGAGGATGAGCAGCCACGGGACGGCGCTCGCCTCGAACCCGGAGACCCCGGTGAGCGTGTACGCGATGTAGGTGAACGCGCCGAACATCCCGCCGAAACCGAGCACCGTGGCGACGAGGGAGAGCCAGACCTGACCCGAGCGGAACGCGCTGAGCTCGCGACGCAGGCTGGTGCCGCCGGCGTCCGCCGCATCCCGTGGCACGAGCACGGCCACACCGATCAGGGCGATCACTCCGATACCGGTGATGGCCCAGAACGTGGAGCGCCACCCGGCCGCCTGGCCGAGCAGGGTGCCGAACGGGACGCCCAGGACGTTCGCGGCGGTGAGGCCGGTGAACATGATCGCGATGGCACGCGCGCGCTTCTCGGGCCCGACGAGCCCGGCCGCGACGACCGAGCCGATGCCGAAGAACGCGCCGTGGCAGAGCGCGGCGACGACACGGCCGCCGAGCATCATCGCGTAGGTGGGTGCGAGGGCCGAGAGCAGGTTGCCGATGATGAAGAGCACCATCAGGCCCAGTAGAGCCGCCTTGCGCGGGATGCGGGTGGCGGCCGCGGTCAGGGCGATCGCGCCGACCGCGACGGCGAGCGCGTAGCCGGAGATGAGCCATCCGGCGGCGGCTTCGTCGACGTGGAAGTCGGCGGCCACCTCGGGCAGCAGCCCGGCGATGACGAACTCGGTCAGGCCGATGCCGAATCCGCCGAGTGCGAGGGCGATCAGGCCAGCAGGCATGTGAAGACTCCGTGAGTGAGGGGGGTGGGTGGGAAGAACGCGTATCCTGTTAGTTGCAGACGCGCTATAAATAGTTGCACGTGCAAGTACATTGCGCAAGCCCGGCGCGTCGGCTTCAGCAGACAGGAGACCCCGTGGGGATCGGAGACGACGCGGTCGAGGTGCGCGCCCAGGGGTGGCGCACCCTCGCCGCACTGCACAACTTCATCGAGAACGGGCTGGAGCGCGCGCTGACCCGCGACGCCGGCCTCTCGGTCGTCGAGTACACCGTGCTGGATGCCCTCAACCGGCAGGACGGCTGGCACATGCGCATGCAGCAGCTCGCCCGGGCGAGCGCCCTCAGCCCCAGCGCCACCACGCGCCTGGTCAACCGGCTGGAGGAGCGCGGCCTGCTGACCCGCGTCGACTGCCTCGACGACCGCCGCGGCACCTACACCGAGCTGACCCGCGCAGGCCACGCCCTGCTCGACCGGGCACGACCGGTGCACGATGCCGCGCTCGAGCACGCCCTGGCCGAGGCGACCGACCTCCCCGAACTGGCAGCGCTGGTGGCGGCCCTGCCGCAACTCGCGCTCGCGACCCGCTGAGAGGCCCGGCCATGCTCCGCACGATGTTCACCTCCAAGATCCACCGCGCGACCGTCACCCACGCCGACCTGCACTACGTGGGCTCGCTCACCGTCGACCTCGACCTCCTCGACGCCGCCGACCTGCTGCCCGGGCAGCAGGTGTCGGTGGTCGACATCGCCAACGGCAACCGGTTCGAGACCTACCTCATCCCCGGCGAGCGCGGCAGCGGGGTCATCGGCGTCAACGGCGCGGCCGCGCACCTGGCCCACGTCGGCGATCTGGTGATCGTGATGGCCTACGGGCAGATGGACGAGGACGAAGCCCGTTCGCACATCCCGCGCGTCGTGCACGTGGACGAGGCCAACCGCATCGTCGCCGTCGGCTCGGACCCGGCCGAGGCTCTCACGCCGGGCGTCGAGACGCCGCCCTTCGCGCTCCGCTGACACCGCGCGGCACGGTCAGCGCAGCACCTCGATCAGCGCCACCCAGGAGAAGAGCACTGTGGCGATGATCGCGAGGATGGTGGCCACCCCCACGAGCACGAGCCCCACGCCGGGCTCGGCGATCAGCAGGAGCACGCCGCCGGCGAGGTAGGCCAGCAACGGGATCACGAACGGGACGATCTGCGTCGCGTCGTACTGGTGGTACCCGGACCGCGTCTCGTCCTGGCGGATCGCGCGGGCCGCGAGCACGGCGACGATCCCGCAGGCGAGCGCCCCGGCCAGCACCTGGATCCCGAACCCGGTCGCGCTCTGACCGGGTATCAGCGCGAGGCAGCACAACGCGACGCCCAGGATGAGCGAGGCGATGGAGGCGCCCGCCCGGGCCGCGAGTCCGCGCGACTCCGCGATCTGCTTGATGTTGACGGACAGGGCGACGATGAGCAGGCCGCCGAGCGCCGCTCCCGCACCCGCGACGGCGGTGTTGAAGGCCGCCCACTCCTCGAACGTCGGGGTCATGGCGCATATCGTATCGATCGCCCGTGCGCCAGGCTGGCGGGTCGGGGCGGGCAGGGCGTATAACGGGGACATGGCCGACGCGATCACCCGCTGGATCGACGACTACCGACGCGCGTGGGAGACGAACGACCCCGACGACATCCGGGGGCTCTTCACCGAGGACGCGAGCTACCGCACCGAGCCGTTCGCCGAACCATGGGACGGCCACATCGAGATCGTCGAGGGCTGGCTGGACGCCCGCGACGAGCCCGGCGCCGCCTCGTTCGAGTGGCGGCTGGTCGGTCAGGACGGCCCGCAGTACTTCGTCGAAGGCGTCACGGACTACCGCGACGGCCCGACCTACAGCAACCTGTGGATCATCCTGCTGGCGCCGGACGGCCGCGCCGAGGAGTTCACCGAGTGGTGGATGGAACAGGACTCCACCGAGGAGTGAGCGCCGCGGAGTAAGCGCCGAGGAGTGAGCCTCAGAGCTCCCCGAGCCACAGGCCGAGCCCCGCTGCGGCGAGCGCGAGCAGCAGCATCCCGACGCCGTTGAACGCGGCCGCGCGGTACCGGCGCTGCTGCGCGAGCCGCACGGTCTCGAAGCTCGCCGTGCTGAAGGTCGTGTAGCCGCCGAGGAACCCGGTGCCGAGGATCGCGCGCCACTCGGCGGGCAGGCCGTTCGCGAGGGCCAGCCCGGTGACGAGGCCCAGCAGGAACGAGCCGGTCACGTTGATGACCGTGGTCCCGAGCGGGAAGTTCACGCGCACCAGGCTGCGGGTGACCCCGTCGAGCACGAGGCGGGCGACCGCGCCGAGGCCGCCGGCCACTGCGACGGCGAGGACCAGCAGCGGCGTCACGCGTCTCCCTCCGGGCGACGGAGGCGCTCGGCGCGGCGGCGGCCGAGGGCGGCGCCGACGGCGATGCCCGCGATCGAGGCGAGCGCGCCGACGGCGATCGTGGCCACCGCGTAGACGATGCTCCCGCCGAGGTTCTGCGCCACGATCAGGCCGTCGGTGTCCACGGCGAACGCGCTGTACGTCGTGAAGCCGCCCAGGATGCCGGTGCCGACGAAGAGGCGCAGGGAGCGCCGGCGGCCCTCGTCGGGGCCGCGCAGCGCCAGCGCCTCCAGCAGCCAGCCGAGGACGAACGCACCGACGACGTTGATGCCGAAGGTCGCGAGCGGGAGCCCGAGCACCGGGGGAACGGCTGAGGAGATCAGGTACCGCACGGTCGTTCCGACGGCGCCGCCGACGAAGACGAGCAGCACGGAGCGCCAGTGCAGGTGCACGGGGACGGGGGTTCGCGGCGTCACTTCGTCGTGGGGTCTTCCCACGGCAGCGTCTCGGCGCCCGGCACGGGCGCGAGCGGCACCACGATCACCGGGCGGTGCTGGCGGTGGGCCAAATGCACAGCGACCGAGCCGTTGAAGAACTCGCGCAGGCTGCCGCGCAGGCCCGCCTCGCGGGTCCCGACCACGATGTACCGGGCGTCGATCTCGTCGGCCAGCCGGGTCAGCGCCCACGCCGGGTCTCCGGCCAGCTGCCGGAGCGCGAACGGGACGCCGCGACCCTCCAGCACCGTCCGGATGCGCTCCTCCAGTTCGGAGTCGAACTCCTCCTCCTCGGCCTCGGGGAGGTCGGGGTCGTACGGGAGGGCGACGACTGTGCCGTCCACGTAGTTGGAGACGAGGTAGCGGTTCGGGTCGACCGTGGCGCACACCAGCGGCACGTGGAGGTCGGTCGCCAGCCGGGCCGCCTGCTCGAGCACCGCGACGGGCTGCCCGGCGACCACCGCCACCAGCACGCCGCCGCGACCGAGGGAGTCGTTGCCGCTCATGTCCCTAGTGTGCACCATCCCATCGGGGTACGGTCGGCGTACAGCGAAAGGTGAGACGACACAGGATGAGTCACGACAGCACGAGCACCGGCGGCCCTTCGGCGGGGTCCGCCTTCCCCCGAGAGCGGCGGCGCACCACCCGCGGCCTGAGGCCCCTGCCCGAGCTGACCCGCGACCTGGTCGCGCAGCTGAAGCGGCTGGTCACGGCCGAGCTCGCGCTGTTCAAGGCGGAGATGTCGGCCAAGGCGAAGGCCGCGGGCATCGGCGCCGGCCTGCTCGTGGGCGCCCTCGTGTTCGTATTCTTCGCCCTCGGCGTGCTGGTCACGGCCGCGGTGCTCGCCTTCGCGCTGATCGTGCCCGGCTGGCTGGCCGCCCTGATCGTGGCGGGCATCCTGATCGTGCTCGCGATCATCGCCGCGCTGATCGGCCGCGCCAGCCTCAAACGCGGCGTCCCGCCGATCCCCGACGACCTCGGCTCCGAGCTGCGGGCGGACGCCCACGCACTGAAGGGGGAGCAGGCGTGAGCGCACCCACCGCATCCACTTCTTCGGCCGGTTCCGCCGCGTCCGCTTCCGCGCGCCCGCCGCTGCCGAAGGGCGCCGGGATGAACACCATCCAGCTCGACCTGGAGGTCACCCGCAGCGAGCTGGCGCACACGCTGGACGACATCTTCGCGACGTTCAATCCGCGCATCCAGATCCGCTCGCACCCGGTCGCAGCCGGCGGGGCCCTCCTGGCCCTCGCCGCGGCAGCCGCCGGAGTGGCGGCGCTGCTGATCCGGAAGCGCCGGCGTGACGGCTGAGCGCACCGCGATCCCGTGGATCCGGCTCCCCTGGGGCTTCATCCTGAAGGGCACGCTACGCGGCTTCTCCCGCGACGCCTGCACCGACCTCGCCGCCGGGCTCACCTACTTCGGCGTGCTCTCGCTCTTCCCGGCGATGATCGCGCTGGTCAGCATCCTGGGGCTGGTCGGGCAGAGCAAGACCGGCATCGACGCACTTTTCGGGATGGTGAACGAACTGGCGCCGGGAATGCTCGACGTCGTCCGCGGGCCGATCGAGGCCCTCGCGGGCTCCCCCGCCACCGGCCTCGCACTGGCCATCGGAATCGTCGGCTCGATCTGGTCGGCCTCCGGGTACGTCGGCGGGTTCGGGCGGGCGCTCAACCGGATCTACCACGTGCAGGAGGGCCGCACGGCCTTCGCCCTGCGCCCGGCCCAGCTCGTGGTCACCGTCGCCGCCCTCGCGCTCGTCGCCATCGTCGCGATCCTCCTGGTCGTCTCGGGCCCGATCGCGCAGGCGATCGGCGACGCCATCGGATTGGGCGATGCCGCTCAGACCGCGTGGTCGATCCTGCGCTGGCCGGTCGTCGTCGTCGCCCTCGTCGTGCTGGTGGCCCTGCTCTACGGGGTGTCGCCGAACGTGCGCTACCCGCGGCTGCGCTGGCTGACCACCGGGTCCATCGCCGCGATCGTCGTCATCGGCATCGCATCCACCGGCTTCGCGTTCTATGTCGCCAACTTCGGCAGCTACGACAAGACCTACGGCGCCCTGGCCGGCATCATCGTCTTCCTGCTCTGGATCTGGATCGCGAACGTCGCCCTGCTGCTGGGCGCCGAGCTCGACCGCGAGGTGGAGCGCGCCCGCGAGATCCTCGCCGGCGAGGAGGCCGAGTACGGCCTGAGCCTCCCCCTCAAGTCCGACGCTGCGATCGTGAAGGCGCGCGACGCCGAGGCCGGCGCCA
The DNA here is from genome assembly GCF_042883605.1 of Leifsonia sp. NPDC058194. Taxonomy (NCBI): domain Bacteria; kingdom Bacillati; phylum Actinomycetota; class Actinomycetes; order Micrococcales; family Microbacteriaceae; genus Leifsonia; species Leifsonia sp. NPDC058194. Next base: position 890,542 of record NZ_JBHVVL010000001.1, read on the forward strand.
TCCTCGCCGCCCGCGCCCTCCGCAAGCACGCCCGCGCCCTCCCCCACCGAGACGGCGAATAGTCCGCCCTCTCGCCTGTTTTCGCGGCAGTTCGTGCCGCCTCGGCGGCCGCTAGGCTCGGGGATGTGAGCGATGCGCGCCGAGGACACGACGAGCCGGACGGCCGCGGGCGCACGGGGCTGCACCGAACCGGTCGCGACCTGACCGGCAACCCGGACGTCCGCGTCCGCGACGTCGAGGTCACCTCCGACGGCTGGCACGTTCTGCGGCGCACCACCTTCGACTACCGGGGCCGCGACGGCTCCTGGACCACCCAGTCCCGCGAGACCTACGACCGCGGCAACGGCGCGACCGTGCTGCTCTACGACCCCGCGGCCCGCACGGTGCTGCTGACCCGCCAGTTCCGCCTCCCCGTCTACGTGAACGGGCACCCCGACGGGATGCTGGTGGAGGCCGCGGCCGGCCTGCTCGACGGCGACGCCCCCGACGAGGCGATCCGGCGCGAGGCCGCAGAAGAGCTCGGTGTGCGCATCGGCGAGCTCGAGCACCTCTTCGACCTCTACATGAGCCCGGGCTCGGTGACCGAGCGCGTCCACTTCTACGCCGCCCCCTACCGCCCGGCCGACATCGAGGGCGGCGGCGGCGTGGAGGCCGAGGGCGAGGAGATCGAGCCCGTCGTCGTGCCGTACGACGAGGCCCTCGCGATGGTCGCCGACGGCCGCATCGCGGACGGAAAGACGGTCATCCTGCTGCAGTGGGCGGCGCTGAACCTGTTCTGAGGAAACACAATCCTGGACACCGACACGCCCGGGCGTGTATGTTCGGTCTCCTGCGCCGATCGGCGCAGACGCCCCGATTCCACGGAATCAGCCGACCGGAGAGGACACGCAGTCATGGCGAGCAAGCCCAGCCTGCAGCGCGAACAGCGCACCTACCGGACGCTCGAGACCGTTCGGGGACTGTAGAGACCGCATCCGCCCGGATGCCGCAGCCCCGTCCACTCGAGGACCGGGGCTTTTTCTCTGTGTGCCGTCATCGTGCGGGATGCGTGGGCCGCCCCGGCCGCACCCTTCACGAAAGACGAAAGGATCATGGAGAGAATCTCGAACCGCCTGCTGAACTGGGCCTCCCTGTTGGAGGACTCCACGCGAGCGCAGGCGGTCACCACATCGACGATGCCGTTCATCCACCCGCATCTCGCCCTCATGCCGGATGCCCACCTGGGCCTCGGCGCGACGGTCGGATCGGTCATCCCCACCCTCGGCGCGATCATGCCGGCCGCGGTGGGCGTGGACATCGGCTGCGGGATGATCGCGGTGAGGACCGGCTTCACGCGGGAGGACGTCGCGGCACGGTCCGGCGTCGCTCCGCTCGCGGAGCTGCGCCGCCAGATCGAGCGCGCCATCCCTCTGTCGGCCGGCGGCCGCAACAACAAGGTCGTCGCCACTGCGGAGCCGCGCCTGGAGGAGCTGACGCGGATGGCCGACGCCATCGGCCTCGAGCCCGGCGCCCACGCCAAGGCGTGGGAACTGCAGCTCGGGTCGCTCGGATCGGGCAACCACTTCATCGAGGTGAGCCTGGACGAGGAGGACGCCGTCTGGCTGTTCCTGCACTCCGGATCGCGCGGGGTGGGCAACCGCATCGCGGGACACCACATCCGCGTCGCGCAGGAGCTGATGAAGAAGTGGTGGATCGAGCTGCCCGACCGCGATCTGGCGTACCTGGTCGAGGGTACGGCGGAGTTCGACGCGTACATCGCCGAGCTGCGCTGGGCTCAGCACTTCGCGCTGCTCAACCGTGAGGAGATGATGGACCGCGTGATCCGCCAGACCGCCGAGTACTTCGGCGAGCCGGTGGAGGAGCTCGAGCGGATCAACTGCCACCACAACTTCACCGAGCGCGAGAGGCACTTCGGCAAGGACGTCTGGCTCTCCCGCAAGGGTGCGATCTCGGCGAAGGCCGGCCAGCCCGGGCTGATCCCCGGGTCGATGGGCACGGCGTCGTACGTGGTGTCGGGTCTCGGCAACCCGCTCGCCCTGGAGTCGTCGCCGCACGGCGCCGGGCGGCAGTTCTCGAGGTCGGCGGCGCGCAAGCGCTTCACGGTGGAGGAGCTGCGGGAGGCCATGGCCGGCATCGAGTTCCGCGACACGGACGCGTTCCTCGACGAGATCCCGCAGGCCTACAAGCCGATCGACCAGGTCATGGCCGACGCCGCGGACCTGGTGGAGGTGCGCCACACGCTGCGCCAGATCGTCAACGTGAAGGGCGACTGAGCAGTGAAGGGCGACTGAGCAGTGAAGGGCGACTGAGCAGCGGACGTCGACCTCGGAGGTGGGTCGCGTCGCTCCGGCGGCGCGGCCCCGACCCGGTCAGTACTTGATCGTCGTGCCCTGCGAGTTCAGGAAGTCGATGTGCACGTGGTTGCACGTGTCGTCGAACGGCTTGAAGTTGTCGAGCCCGATCGAGCTGCGGCAGTTGAGCTGGCCGAGTCCGGTGCCCGCAGGGACGATCGGGTCGAGCAGGCGGATCAGCTCGAGCGACTTGGCGTCACCGCCGGTCAGCGGGGAGCCGTTGAGCAGGTAGAAGTCGAGGGCGTGACCGCCGCCGTCGGCATAGTGGGCCGACTCGGTTCCGGCGCCCTCGATCTGGCCGGTGCAGCGCCGGTTGATGTCCGAGACGCCGACCTGGCTGTAGTGCGCGAGGGCGAACGAGATGGTCTGGAGGACGCGGTAGTCGATCCCGCAGCCCTGGACCGCCTTGCCCTCGGCGAGGTTCGCGATCTCGGGGAGGTGGTTCGGCGTGGAGCCGACGAGCCGACCGGAGGCGACCGCGCCCATCAGCTGGATCGCGAGGGCCTGGACCGTGGGCGACACCGTCGAGTTGGTGGTCGAGTCGAGCGCCTGCGGGCTCTCCTGGATGTCGACGCCGTCGCGAGCGACGACCTGAGTGGCGTCGGCCTTTCCTCCGGTCAGGGTCTGCACGGCGAGAGCGGTGCGGGCGGCGCCCACCGGCGAGGCTTCGCTCGTCGTGGCGTACGCGGGAAGGGCGGCGGTGCCGAAGAAGGCGGTCAGAGCGAGCATCACGACGACGTGGAAGCCACGGCGGCGGTGCTCACCGGGGCGGCCGGTGCCGCGCAGGAGACGGAGGATGCCACCGCGGGGGGCGGGGGCCGTCGCGACGGCCTTCTCTCGCGGGGCGGCCGCGACGGCGGGGCGACGGGGACCGGTGGTGGGCTTGACGACCACGCGCTCCCGCTTGCGGGGACGCGCGCGCTCGGCCTCGAGACGGGCGCGCCGGCTGCCGAAGACCTGCTCGGCCGGTGCCTCCCCCGCGGAGAGGTGCTCGCCGCGGGTGAAGTCCTCGACCGGATCCGCCGTCAGCTCCGACTGCCGTTCCACATCCACCACGAGGGGTGCACGAGACCCGCGGCGAGGCCGCGGGGAGGCAGTGGAACGGGGCAAGCTGATCTTCCTGTGGGGGCAGGGGCGGGGACGTACCCGATCATTTCTACCCCATTTCGCCTGAACGTTCTATCAATGCAGACGAATGGATTTCACATTCCTACGCATGGACCCCGGCGCAAAGCGGCGTCGGCCCCGGTGCGGGGGCGCATCCCGCACGTTCGGGTCGTGCGGAAGCGCCCCGGCGCGGATGGTGCGCGGAAGCGGGGCTCCGATGGTCAGAACCTATTCCGGCGGACCCGGGCGGGGCGGGCTCCAGTACGGCTGCTACGACAGGGATTCAGGGGACCACGACGGCGAGTTCGACGCGCCCGTCGAGCTCGCTCAGCTCGACGGAGGCCTGCTCGGAGAGCTGGCGCAGGCCGATCCCCGACGAGGCGACCGCGAGGGCCCCGCCCGAGGAGACGACGACGGACACCCCCGCCGCATCCGTCGGGCGGACATCCAGCGTGACCGGGCTTCCGTCGCCGTGGCGGACCGCGTTGGCGAGCCCCTCCGAGATGGCGTCGACGACGGTGTCGCATCGTGCCGGCTCGCGGAGGCGATCCCAGGCGTCGGGCGCGACACTCGCCTGCAGCGCGATGGCCGAGCGCCAGCTCTCCACCAGGGCGCGCACCCGGGCTTCGGGATCCGGGGCCTCCGGCGGTGCCAGGAGCTCGCTCCGGATGCGGTCGACCACACGGCGCAGTTCGCCGGAGGCGTCCTCCCCGCCACCGGCGCCGAGGGCGAGGGCGGCGGCGATGAGCTCGGACTGCACTCCGGAGTGGAGCAGACGCGCGAGGGTCGCCCGCTGGTGCTCGTAGTCCGCGCGGAGCCGGGCCGCATCGAACACGCTCGCCTGCACGGCCGCTTCGAGCCCCTGCTGGTCGAGGCGGATGCGTGCGGAGAGGGACACGACGAGGGCCATCCCGAGCGCGATCAGCGGGAACGTCCCCGCTTCGAACCAGATGAAGTGCGGTTCGAGGCCCTGCGACCGGATCGCCAGGTCGGTGGTCAGGGACAGCACCGCACCGACCACGACGTAGCCGACGACCAGCACCCCTGCACGGAAGCGCCGGGCGGAGCCCTCGGCGACGCGTGAGACGGCCAGATTGCCGGCGGCGACGACGATCAGACCGCCGACGATCGCCGGCAGACAGGGCAGGAGACCGTATTGCGACAGTCCGAACGGCGTCACGAGCGCCGCGAAGAGCACGGCGAGCAGGAGGGGCGGCGCCGGCTGCATCCCGCCGAGGACCGAGACCACCCAGTCACGCCTGCGCACCTGCGGAGCGTCCGCATCGACCACCGCGGGCAGCTCCTCCGGCTCGTACAGCCAGTGGCTCACCGGCCGCACGACGTCGGCCGCGAGTCCGCGCAGCACGCGGGCGGCCTCGCTCGGCCGCAACGGGGCGTCGGCGACCGCGGCGGCACGTTCGATCTCGGCGAGCACATCGTCGACCGCGGCGTGCCGGAGGCTGCTGACCCGCAGCGCCGCGCGCTCCGCATCCAGCTCCGACGCGCGCTGGGCCGCCCGCAGGCGGCGGAAGACGCCGAGGTGGTCGCGGACGAGGTCGACCCCGACCGCGATGAGGGTGAAGATGGTGACCGTCGTGACGACGTTGATGCCGATCCGGCCGCCCAGGTCGCCCGTCTGCACCCCGATGCCGAGCAGCTGCCCGACCGCGAGGAAGAGCAGCGGACGCAGCACGCCGATGACGGCGAACAGGACGAAGACCGTGGCGACGCGGATGCGTTCGGGGGTGACGCGCAGCAGCGCCCACGCCGCCGCCAGCAGGAGTCCCACCGCGAGATGCTGGGTGATCGAGAGGGCGAGCACGGCACCGGGGCCGCCATCGACGTACTGCAGCCCCGACATGACGGTGAGGGCGAACGGTGCGGTGATGGCCCACGTCCACACCGTGATGGCGGAGCGGCCGGTGGCCCGTGCGAGCAGCCGGCGCGCGCGCACCCGGGGGAGGTCGGTCACAGGCCCGAGGCGGGATCGCCGAACGTCGTGACGTACAGCGTGGCGGCGGCGACGCGTGGAGTCGTGCCCTCGCCCGCGGAGAGGCCGAGGGCGTGGAAGACGCGTTCGACGCTCTTCTCGACGGCGCGCACCGAGATGCCCCGGCGCCGCGCGATCTCGGCGTTGGTCAGCCCCGCGGCGAGCAGTCGCGCGGTCTCGAGCTGCGCCTCGCTCAAGCGCAGGAGCGCCTCCCGCTGATCGGTGCCGGCCCGGTCGTGGGACACCGGGCGATCGGCGAGCACGGCCTCCGCGGCATCCACCAGTTCGTCGACCGACTCGACGGCCGACTTGTTGACGTACGACGCGTCCGCCACGGTGTCCTTGGCTCGGGAGGCGGCCGCCTCGCGGGAGAGGTTGCTGAGGAAGAGCACCGCCACGTGCGGCGCCCTTTCCCGGACGATGGTCGCCAGCTCCACCCCGTTGGGGCGCTGTCCCAGGTCGATGTCGGTGACGAGGAGGTCGGGGTCCACCTGGTCGAGAGCGGCGAGCGCCTCCGGAGCCGAGGCCGCCGCCGTCGCCTCGAAGCCGCGCTGCCGGAAGGCGTCCGCCACGAGCGAGCGCATGAGAGCGTGGTCCTCCACCACGAGCACCCGCCTGCTCCACACGCCCTTGCTGCTCTCCTCGGCCATCCTGCACAGGATAACCGGCGCGACGCCGGCCGACCGCGCGCATCGCACCCCCTATAAGAGGAGCACGCGCCGCGCGGGGACGCCGTCAGCCGCCGAGCTCCCCCAGCACCGCCGCGACGCGCCGGGCGCGGGTGTCCGCCGCCTTCGCACCCTCCACGGCGAGCGCATGGCGCTTGCGGTTGCTGGGCGAGAGCGCGTCGAATCGTTCGCGGACCCCGGCGGCGTCGAGCGCCGCGGCCAGGTCGTCCGGCACCTCGACGGTGCGCGGCTGGTCGTCGCGGACCAGTTCGACCTCGACCTCGTCCCCCGCGGCGATGCCGGCCCGAGACCGGATGTCGGCGCTGACCGGCAGCTTCGCCTCGCCTGCCCGCATCGCGATCGTGCTGGGGTACTCCACGCCGGCGACGGTCGCGCGCACGGCGATGCGGCCTCCGCCGCCGAGTGCCGCCACCACCTCGGGCGGGACGACGATCCCGGTCGCGGTCTTGCCGTCGAGCTGCAGCAGGGCTCGGAATGTCATGCGGCCACCTCCACGATCCGCACGATACTGCCGCAGCGCGGTGGGCCACCACCCCCGAGCGGTCCGCGACGATCCGTTCCGTAGACTTGCTCCGAACGCCCCACGACAGTCGAGGGCGGCCCACGAGGGCGACGAGTGAGGACGGACCGATGGGATCGAGGCCGGCGCGCGCGATGCGCGGCACCCTCGCGTCCGCCGTCGCGATCTTCGTCGCAGCCCTCTTCCACGTCGCGGGAGGGGGCGCCGCCCCCGGTCTCGTCCCCGTCGCCCTGAGCCTGGCGTTCGCGACCCTGGCCTCGATCGCGCTCACGGCACGGAAGCTGTCGCTCTGGAGGCTGACCCTCTCGGTCGTGCTGAGCCAGTTCCTCTTCCACGCCCTCTTCAGCCTGGGCGACGGCACAGCGCGCTTCGCCGCCGCGGACGGCGGCCCCGCACTCGACCATCTGCACACCGGCGCCCATCTGACGATGACCGCGGCCGCCATGCCGGCCGCGCACGCCGATCCCGCAGCCCCCTCGATGTGGCTGACCCACGCCACCGCGGTGCTCGTCACCGTCGTCGCGCTCCGATTCGGCGAGCGCGCGTTCTGGAGTCTGTTCGTGACGGCCCGCGTCGGGGTGCTCCGCTTCGCCCGGCTCATCGCGGGGGCCGCCCCCGTTCCGGTCCTGGTCGTCGCCGTCGTCTCCGCCGTCGCCGCGGCCGAGCCGGCCCGGCTGCGCGACCTCGGCCTCCCGCTCGCCCGTCTGCGGCATCGCGGTCCTCCGGCTCTCGCCGGCGCGTTCTGACGGACACCCCGACCGCGGTCGGGGGCGCCCGCGCACGCGCATGCGCATCCAGACGACCCTGCAGACAATCAAGGACCCTCATGAAGAAGACGACCTTCGCCGCCTCCGTCGCGGCGACCACCACCGCCCTCCTGCTGCTCGCGGCACCGATCGCCGCCAGCGCCCACGTGCACGTCACCCCCGACTCGGCGACCCCGGGCAGTTACGCCACCCTCACGTTCAAGGTGCCCACCGAGTCCGCCACCGCGGGCACGGTCAAGCTCGTGGTCGACCTGCCGACCGAGACGCCGTTCACCTCGGTCAGCTACCAGCCGATCCCGGGATGGACCGCGACGGTCGACACCGAGAAGCTCGCGACCCCGGTCAAGACCGACGACGGCACGATCACCCAGGCGCCGGTGCGCATCACGTGGACGGCCGAGAGCGGCACGCAGATCGCTCCCGGTCAGTTCCAGGAGTTCACGATCTCGGCCGGTGCCGTCCCCGACACCGGATCGGTCGTGCTCCCGACCCATCAGTACTACTCGGACGGCAGTGTGGTCGACTGGGCGGAGCCGACCCCCGCCTCGGGCACGGAGCCGGAGCACCCCGCGCCGACGCTCTACATCAACGATCCGGCGCCGGCGGAGGACGGCGGCACCATGACCACGCAGGTCGCGACGAGCACGTCCGCACCCGACCCGGCGGCGGGCACCACCGCGACAGCCGTGTCGATCGGTCTCGGGATCGGCGGGCTCGCCCTGGGCGCGATCGCCCTGGTGATCTCGGTGCTGGCGCTGGTGCGCCGCGGTAAGGTGCGGGCATGATCCGCCGCACCCTCGCCGCGTCGGCCGGCCTCGCCGCCGCCATCGCCCTCGCCCTGCTGCCCGCCGTCGCCGCGTCGGCTCACGACTACCTCGTGGGCAGCGATCCGGCGGCGGACTCGACGGTCACCGCACCGCCCAGCACCGTGACCCTGACGTTCAACGACCGCGTGCTCGACCTGGCCGGCGACGGCTCGAGCACGCTGCTGACGGTCACCGGTCCCGATGCGGCCACGCGCCACTTCGAGACCGGGTGCGCGACGGTCGCGGACGTCAACGTCAGCACTCCCGTCGCGCTCGGTGCCGCGGGTTCGTACACGGTGACCTACCAGATCGTGTCCGCCGACGGCCACACGGTGTCGAACTCGTACGCCTTCTCCTACCAGCCGCCGGCCGGCACGGTGGAGGCGCAGGGCACGGAGAAGACCGCCTGCGGCGCCGCCTCGACCACCCCGGCGACGGAGAGCCCTGCGGCCTCCGACCCGGCGACGCCGGAGGCGACCACCGGAGGCTCGGAGCCCCTGGTCACCGCCTCGACCCCGCAGCCGACCCAGGCGGCGAACGACTCGGGACTCGGGCTGGTCATCGGAATCGGCATCGCGATCGTCGTGCTCGCGATCATCGGCGTCGTGATCGTGATCCTCACCGCCCGGCGCAAGCCGCCGGTCAGTGCGACGGATGCCGCGGAGGAGGCGGACGCGCCTCCCGCATCCGACGACGACACCGCGAAGTAGGCCCCGCGGAGGAGGCGGGCTCGCCGTCTCCTCCGCGGCCCGGGATGCTCGGAGCCGAAGGCCAGAGGATGCTCACCCGGGGTTGAGCCTCCGCACAGCCTGGTGGGGCATCGTAATGCGGGTGGAGATCGTGGTCGACGTCGTGCTGCTGGTGCTCGGCGTGCTGGCCGTCGTCGCCGGCTACAGCAACGGCGCCATCCGCGCGGCCGGCTCCCTCGTCGGCCTCGGCTGCGGCATCGCGCTCGGCCTCTTCCTCGCCCCGACCGTCGTCGGCTGGGGGGTCTCGTACGGCCTCACCGGCGTCACGCAGCGTTCGATCGTCGCCGGTGTCACCATCCTGATCTGCGCCGGCGTGATCTACGCCATCGCCGGGGGGATCGCCGCTCTGCTCGGCAAGGTGCTGCGGCGCGGTCCGATCCGCTGGCTCGACTCGCTGATCGGCGCCGTGCTGGGCCTCGCGACCTGGGCCGTCGTCGTCTGGCTCGTCGCCGCCTTCGCGATGTCGACGAGTCTGGCGACCGTCGTGCAGGCGGCGAACTCGTCCCGGGTGGTCGCGACGCTCAACGGGATCGCCCCGATCCCCGCCTCCACCGTGCTCGGCGCGATGGACGACGCGCTCGCCAGCGCGGGCCTGCCGAAGGTCTTCGAGGGCGACGAGTCGATCAAGACCATCTCGGCGCCCGACCCCTCGGTGCCGGCCGACATCGCGAAGTCGGAGCAGTCGGTCGTGACCGTGCTCGCGTCGAAGCCCGCGTGCGGCGTCGACTCCGAGGGCAGCGGGTGGGTGGTGCAGCGCGGCCGGGTCGTCACCAACGCGCACGTCGTCGCCGGCGCCTCCTCGATCGTGGTCCGCGAGTCCGGCAGCAACACGGTCGACCGTGCCACGCTCGTCGCGTTCGACCCCTCCCGCGATCTGGCCGTGCTCGACGTGACCGGGCTCGGCGCCCCGGCGCTCGACATCGGCCAGGACCTCGCCTCGGGCGCCCAGGCCTATGCGGTCGGCTATCCGGGCGACGGCCCGTTCACCGTGAGCCCGCAGCGTGTGCGCGACCAGCTCGTCGCCCGCGGGACCGACATCTATCAGAGCGGCTCCGTGGAGCGCGAGATCTACTCGTTGCGCGGCACCATCCGCCCGGGCAACTCCGGCGGGCCCCTCCTCGACTCGGCCGGGGATGTGGTGGGCGTCGTCTTCGCCCGCTCGACCGTCGATCCCGATACCGGGTATGCGCTCGCGCTGTCCGAGTTGCGGCCCGTGCTCTCCTCCGTCGGCAGCGCCCCGATCAGCTCGGGGGCGTGCTCGGCGGGCTGACCCGTGGTTGGCTAGGGGCATGCAGGCTGTCACGTACTCCTCCACCGGCGACTCCGACGTTCTCGTGCTCGGCGAGCGGGACGAGCCGCACGCCGGCCCCGGCCAGGTGCGCGTGCGCATTCACGTCTCGGGCGTCAACCCGACGGACTGGAAGTCGCGTCGTGGCGGCGGCGACCCCGCGCCGCTCCCCCGGCCGCAGGTCCCTAACCAGGACGGCGCCGGCGTCGTCGACGAGGTCGGCGACGGGGTGACCGGGCTGCGCGCGGGCGACCGGGTCTGGGTGTGGGATGCGGCCTACCAGCGGCCGGACGGCACGGCGCAGGCGCTCGTCGTCCTGCCCGAGCGGCAGGTCGTCGCCCTGCCGGACGAGGTGGGCTTCGACGTCGGGGCGAGCCTCGGCATCCCGGCGCTCACCGCCCATCGCGCCCTCACCTCGTACGAGCACGCGCCCGCCGAGCTCTCGCGCGGCAGCCTCGACGGGCGCACCGTCCTCGTGGCCGGGGGCGCCGGAGCGGTCGGCCACGCAGCGATCCAGCTGGCGGTCTGGGCCGGCGCGACCGTCGTCTCCACCGTGAGCAGCCACGAGAAGGCAGAGCTGGCCCGTGCGGCCGGCGCCCATCACGTCGTCGACTACACGGACGGCGACACCGCCCGGGCGATCGGCGCCCTCGCCCCGCGCGGCGTCGACATCGTGGTGGAGGTGAACCCGGCCGCCAACGCCGGGCTCGACGTCCGCGTCGCGGCGACCGGCGCCACCGTGGCGATCTACGCGGACACCCCCGGCGAAGCCGAGGTGAGCGTGCCGGTGCGCCCCAGCATGTCGAAGAACCTGCGCTGGCAGTTCGTGCTCACCTACACGACGGCACCGGAGGTGAAGGATGCCGCGGTGCGGGCCGTGAGGGCCGCCGTCGCCGACGGCGCCCTGCCCGTCGGCGCCGAGCACGGCCTCCCGCTCACCCGGTTCCCGTTGGCGGAGACGGCCGCCGCCCACGACGCCGTCGAAGGCGGCATCGTGGGCAAGGTGCTCATCGACCTGACGTGAGGTCCTTCCGCACCCGGACCGCCTGGACGACCAGCGCGACGATCGCCGCTGCCGCGATCGCGACGGAGTAGCCGAGCACCGTCGGCAGCAGTCCGACGGTCGCGATCAGCTCGCCCGCGACGAGCGCGGGCACGCCGTAGGCGAGGTAGCTGACCAGGAAGATCCCCGCGAAGAGCTCGGCCCGCTTGTCGTTGGGCGCGAGCGGCGCGAGGATGCGCAGCATCGCCGAGAACCCGGCGCCGAAACCCGCTCCCGCGACCGTCGCACCCGCGAACAGCAGCGGGAGGACGGCGCCAGCGATCCCGACGCCCGCGAGCACGATCCCGGCGACGATCGCGGCCATCGCCCACACGGTGGTCCGGCGGGCCGGCGCCCGGGTCAGCGCGAGCCCCGCCACGGCCCCGACGGCGGGAGGGACCGCGACGATCGCGCCGTTCAGCAGCCCGCTGTCGAGGTGGAAGACCCCGTGCAGGATGGACGGCGAGAGTCCGATGAAGAGCCCGGCGAGCATCCAGGTGGCGAGGAAGAGCGGGATGGCTCCGGCGAACTCCCCGCGAGCGGCCCGTGGGATCACGAGCCGGGGCACGAGCGACCGCACCGCTCCCGCGCGGCGGCGGACCGTCTCGGGCGACGCCGCGACCACGAGGATCCCGGCGGCGAAGAGGAGCGCGAGGGTCACGAAGACGAGCGTCGTCGGGGCGGAGGTGAACTGCACGGCCAGACCCGTGAAGAACGCACCGAGTGCGATGCCGCCGACGGGCGCGGTGCTGCCGATGGTCGCGCCGAGCTTCTTCTGCCGCTCGGGCGCGAGCTCCACCAGCGCAGCGGTGAAGGTGCTCATGGCCGCGCCGGTTGCGACGCCCTGCACCGAGCGGGCCGCGATGATCCAGCCGATGTCGCTCGCGAACAGGAACATCAGCATCGCCACGACCTGGAGCGCCAGCGCTCCGATCAGCACGGGACGGCGCCCGATGTGGTCGGAGAGCGAGCCCGCCACCAGCAGGGTGATGAGGAGGGTGACCGCGTAGATCGCGAACGCGACCGTCAGCAGCCACGGCGCGAAGCCCCACTCCTGCTCGTAGAGCACGAACAGCGGGCTGGGCGCCCCGACCGCGAGGGCCACGGCGACGAACGCCAGGGCCGTGCCCGTGAAGGCGGCCACCGGTCGCAGCCGGAAGGCGCCACGGGATGCCCGCGCGGCGCCGGGCTGGGCGGCGGTGGCGCCGGTGGCGCAGATCTCGTCCGCAGTGGTCATGACTGCCTCCTTAAAGCAAATACGGTTGCTTTAGTGGACTCTAAACGTTCGATCGAGTTAAAGCAACGGAATTTGCTTTAAGCTATTCCCATGTCCGAATCGACCATCGACGAGGCCGCCCCCAAGCGCACGGGCGGCCGGAGTGCAGCGGTCATCCACAACGTGCGCACCGCGGTCGAGGAGCTCGTCAAGGAGAAGGGCAGGTATCGCGTCACGGTCCCGATGATCGCCGAGCGCGCCGGGGTCAACCCCACGAGCATCTACCGTCGCTGGGGCGACCTCTCCACCCTGATCAACGACATCGTGACGTACCAGCTCGACCCCGAGCGCCCCCTCCCCGCGACCGACAGCCTGCACGACGACCTGGTCGGCTGGGCGCGGGAGATCGTCGCGCACTACCGCAAGCCGGTCAACGCGGCCCTGCTCCGCGGCGGCGCATCCGGTGCGGGCGAGCGGCAGTCCGACTGCCTCCGCAACCGGCGCGCCGAGGCGGGGATGCTGCTGGCACGGCACCCCGACGCGACCCAGACCGTCGACGACATCGTCGACGTGGTCGTCGCTCCCATCGTCTACCGGGTGATCTTCCTGCCCTGGACGCTCGACGACACGACCGCCGACCAGGTCGTCGCCCGGCTGTTCCGCTAGCCGTACGATCGGGCGGGCGAGCCCGCGCACGTCGCGCTAGTCTCGCAGGATGGCCGGCGATCGCTCCCCCGAGGTCCGCAGCGCGGCGCGCTCGGGCTGGGCGGTCGGACTCGCGACGGCCGCCTACGGGATCTCGTTCGGCGCCCTCGCCACCGCGTCGGGCCTCGACGTCTGGCAGGCGTGCGTCCTCAGCCTGGTGATGTTCAGCGGCGGATCGCAGTTCGCGATGATCGGCGTGCTGGCCTCCGGAGGCGTATCGGCCGGCGGTACGGCGATCGCGAGTGCGGCCCTGCTCGGCGTGCGCAACTCGTTCTACGCGCTGCGCCTCTCGCGCATCATCGGCCCCGGGTTCTGGCGGCGCTCGGCCGCGGTCCAGCTCACCATCGACGAGTCGACCGCGGTCGCGACCGCCCAGTCCGATCGACGCGCCCAGCGGATGGGCTTCTGGGTCACCGGGCTGGTGGTCTACGTGGGCTGGAACGTGATGACGCTGGCGGGCGCCCTCCTCGGCAACCTGATCGGCGACGTGCGCGCCTACGGACTCGATGCCGCGGCCGCCGCCGCCTTCCTCGGGCTGCTCTGGCCCCGGCTCAAGGCGCGCCAGACCCAGGCGGTCGCCGTAGCGGCAGGATTCGTCGCGACGCTGCTGACCCCCTTCATCCTTCCGGGGCTCCCGGTGCTCGCGGCCGCGGCGGTCGCGATCGTCGTGGGCGTGCTCGACCTGTTCGGGAGGCGCGACGACCCGCCGCATCCCGAAGCGATCCCGATGGAGCGGGAGGTCGAACCATGACCACCTGGAACATCATCCTGCTCGGCTCCATCGCGGTGCTCGCCCTCAAGGCCGTCGGCTGGCTGGTGCCGCCCAAGGCGCTGGACCACCCCACCGTCGCCCGCGTCAGCGATCTGCTGACCGCAGCACTCCTCGCGGCCCTCATCGCGGTTCAGACCTTCGGCGCAGGCCAGTCGCTGCAGCTGGACGCCCGCCTGCCCGCCGTGGCGATCGCGGCGGGGCTCTACGCGCTGCGCGTCCCGTTCATCGTCGTGGTGCCGGCAGCGGCCGTGGTGGCCGCGCTCATCCGGCTGTTCACCTGAGGCGGTGTCGGCGGCCTTCCGTACAGTTTCGCCGTGACCGCATCCTGGCATCCCGTGGCGAACGCGCATCCCACCGAGTGGGTGCTGCGCCAGGGGGCCGCGGGCGAGGCCTACGCGGTCGTCCGCCGTTTCGCCTTCGGCGATCCGGGCCGTCCCGACGTCTGGTTCCGGGTGGTCACCTGGGCGGCCGCCTCGGCGCAGCGGGAGCTCATCGGCTGGTGCCGCACCCTCGAGGCCGCCGCGAAGGTGGCATGGGACTACCGCTGCGCCGCGGAATCGTGGCGGCATCACATGGCCTCGCGCAGGACCGACGCGGTCGCGATGGCCGCTCAGCGCCCCAGCGCGACCGAACTGGTGCGCTTCTACCGCGCCTCGATGGAGCGCGCGGCGTCGTCGAGCACGTCCTCGACGATCACGGCGGCACGTTCGTCGCGATCGCCGAGCGCGGCGGCGAACCCGAGCACGCGTTCGCGCGTCAGCACTCCGGCGGCCTCCGGGACGAGCCGCAGGTAGCGCAGCACGCGCAGGTGCACCGTGTCGATCGTCTCGACGAGCACCCCGTTGGACAGCGCGTCGAGGAGTACCTGCACGATCCGCCGGAACGTGTCGACGGGATTCTGATCCGGGGCGCGCTCGAGACGCCCGGCGAGCAGCCCGATCTCGAGCTCTCTGTCCGCGTCGAGTTCGCCGATGCCGTCACGGATCGCATCCGGGTAGAGCCGGCGGAGCACGCCGACCGCGTCGGCGGCGTCGCTGTCGACGAGGGGAGCGACGATCGTGTACCGGTTGGGAGACGTCTCGACGAGTCCGATGGCGCTCAGCCTCCCGAGCGCCTCGCGGACCGGGGTGCGCGACACCCGCAGCCAGGCGGTCAGATCGGAGTCTTTGAGCCGGGAGCCCGGCTCGAGCGAGCCCTCCATGATGCGCTCCAGGAGCATCTCGAAGACGTCGTTGCGCAAGAGGCGCCGGTCGGGGATGCGGGTCGGCGGGAGGTGCGGAGGGGTGGCGCTGTCGAGGATCATGTCTCGTGCTTTCGCCGGGTGAGGCGGTCAGGATGCGGGTACCCTGATATATGTTTAGTTCACATCGCGTTGTTCGTCAAAACAAACCTTTCGGTACGGGCTGCCACGGCCACGGAATCCGTGGTGGCCCGGATGCCCGCCCCTCCCCCGCGCTCATAGGGTGGTCACAGGATTTCGGCCAGGGGGACGAAAACAGGGGGATACCGAAAGGGCCGGAGCGACATCGTCGCTCCGGCCCTTCTCGCCTGTCCGCCTCGCGGCGGAAGACCGTTACTGCTTGGTCAGCGGCTCGAGAGTCGGGTCGTTGGCGTACGCCTCGGCCGCGTTCTCCTTGGTCACGACGACCGGGGTGAGCAGGTAGGCCGGGACGACCTTGACGCCGTTGTTGTACGACTTGTCGTCGTTCGTCTCGGGCTTCTCACCCTTCTGCAGGGACGAGACCATCGCGACGGCCTGCTTGACCAGCGCGCGGGTGTCCTTGTTGATGGTCGAGTACTGCACGCCGGCCATGATCGACTTGACCGACTCGGCCTCGGAGTCCTGACCGGTGACGATCGGGACCGGCTTGCCGGCACCCTGGACCGAGGTGATGATCGCGCGGGCGAGGGTGTCGTTCGGCGACAGGACGCCGTCGAGCTCGGTCGACGCGTAGTTGGCCGCGAGGAGCGTGTCCATGCGGGTCTGCGCGTTGGCCGGCAGCCAGCCCTGGGTGGCGGTCTGCTTGATGTCGGTCTGGCCCGAGACGACCTTCAGGGTGCCGTCGTCGATCTTCGGCTGGAGGACCTTCATCGCACCGTCGAAGAAGACCTTCGAGTTGGCGTCGTCCGGCGAACCGGAGAACAGCTCGATGTTGTAGGTCTTCTTGTCCGGGAACTTGGCCTTCATGCCGTCGAGGAGGGCCTGGCCCTGCAGCTCGCCGACCTTCTCGTTGTCGTACGCGACGTAGTAGTCGACGTCCTTCGTGTTGAGGATCAGGCGGTCGTACGCGATGACGACGGCGCCGGCGTCGTGGGCCGCCTTGGCCTGAGCCGCGAGCTGGCCGCCGTCGACGGCACCGATGATGATGACCTTCGCGCCGTTGGTGATCATCGACTGGATCTGCGACTGCTGGTCGGCGACGGCGCCCGAGGCGCCGGCGTACTGCACGTCGCCCTTGAAGCCGGCGTCCTTGAGGTCGTTGGTGAAGAGGTCACCGGCGAGCACCCAGTTCTCCGACGTCTTGGTCGGGAGGGCGACGCCGATCGTGGCGCCCTTGTCGAAGCCGGCAGCCGTCGACGAGCCGGACGAGCCGTCACGGCTCGAGCAACCCGTCAGGGCGAGCGCGGCGGCAGCTGCGACAGCCACTGTCGCGAGTGCGAATTTGCGCATGGCGTTTCTACTTTCTGTGTGTTGGATGGTGCAGGTGGGAGGTGGAAGTCAGTTCGTCAGTGAACGGGACGAGGCCTCGGCGGAGTCGTCGGCGGGGACGACGGCGGGCTGGTCGGCGCCCACGGCGTCGGCCTCCTGCTTCTTGCCGCCGCCGAACATCCGGCCGATCAAGGAGGGTCCGCCGCGACGCTTGGAGTAGACGTCGATGCCGACCGCGATGAGGAGCACGAGGCCCTTGATGATCTGGACCTTGTCGGTGGTAACGCCGAGCAGCTGGAGGCCGTTGTTGAGGACGGCGATGACCAGACCACCGACGATGGAGCCGGCGACCGTTCCGATGCCGCCCGAGACCGCGGCGCCACCGATGAAGACGGCCGCGATCGCGTCGAGCTCCCAGCCGAGGCCGTCCTGCGGGCCGGAGGAGACCGAGCGGGCCACCGAGATCATGCCGGCCAACGCGGCGAGCACCGACATGTTCATCATGACGAAGAAGTTGATCCGCTTGATCTTGACGCCGGACAGCTCCGCCGCGTGCCAGTTGCCGCCGACCGCGTAGATGTGGCGGCCGAAGATCGTGCTGCGCGTCACGAACGAGTACAGGATGATCAGGATGCCGAGGATGACGCCCGAGACCGGGAACGAGGTCCCGACGCGACCGCTGGCGAACAGGAAGGTGAAGTAGATCACGACGGCGTCGAGCACGATCACCTTGAACACGCTCACCCAGAGCGGCGCCTTCTCGGAGCCCATCTTGGTCTGGTTGCGACGGGTGCGGATCTCGAGGACCACGATCACCACGGCGATCACGAGACCGAGCAGCAGGGTCGAGTTGTTGAAGCCGGTGTCCGGCCCCCACTCGGGCAGGAAGCCTCCGCCGATGAAGGTGAAGCCGTCGGGAACGGGGATGGTGTTCGCGTTTCCGATGAACTGGTTCAGGCCGCGGAAGATGAGCATGCCGGCCAGGGTCACGATGAATGCGGGGACGCCGACGTAGGCGACCCACCAGCCCTGCCAGGCGCCGATCACGGCGCCGATCGCGAGACCGAGCACGATGGCGAGCGGCCAGGGCATGTTCCATTGCGTCATGGCCTGGGCCACCACGATGCCGACCACCGCCGCGACCGAGCCGACCGACAGGTCGATGTGGCCGGCGATGATCACCATGACCATGCCGATCGCGAGGATCAGCACGTAGGCGTTCTGGTTGACCAGGTTGATGAGGTTCACCGGGTCGAGCGTCTTGCCGCCGGTGAGGATCTGGAAGAGCACCACGATGACGACGAGGGCGCCCAGGATGCCGAACTGGCGTCCGGTGGACTGGCCGTTGCCGAACATCTTGCCCAGGTCGCGGATGCCCCCGGACTTCTTCTTCTCGGGAATCTGTGTGGTCATGATTATGCGGTCACCCTCTTCTTGGCGGATGTCATGCTCTTCAGGAGCGTCTCGGGGGTCGCTTCCGCGATCGGGAACTCGTTGGTGATCTGACCTTCGAAGATCGTGTAGATCCGGTCGGAGATGCCGAGGAGCTCGGGGAGCTCCGAGGAGATGACGATGACGCCCTTCCCCTGCGCGGCGAGCTGCTGGATGATGCCGTAGATCTCGTACTTGGCGCCGACGTCGATGCCGCGGGTGGGCTCGTCGAGGATCAGCAGGTCGGGGTCGGTGAACATCCACCGGGCCAGGACGACCTTCTGCTGGTTGCCGCCGGAGAGCGTGCTGACGCCGCGGTCGACGTCCGGCGTCTTGATGCGCAGGCTCTTGCGGTACTGCTCGGCGACCGCGTACTCCTGCAGGTCGTCCACGACGCCGCGCTTCGCGATCTTCGTCAGCTTGGCCGCGACGATCGACTGCTTGATGTCGTCGAGGAGGTTGAGGCCGAGCACCTTGCGGTCCTCGCTCACGTAGGCCATGCCGTTGTGGATCGCGTCGGAGACGTTCCGCACCTGGATCTGCTGGCCGTCCTTGTAGATCTCGCCCGAGATGAAGTTGCCGTACGAGCGGCCGAAGACACTCATGGCGAGCTCGGTGCGGCCGGCGCCCATGAGGCCGGCGAAGCCGACGATCTCGCCGCGGCGGACGGTGAAGCTGGAGTTCTTGACGACCAGACGGTCGGGGACCTGCGGGTGCTGCACGACCCAGTCGCGCACCTCGAAGAAGGTCTCGCCGATGTCGGGCGTGCGCTCGGGGAAGCGGCTCTCGAGCGTGCGGCCGACCATCCCGCGGATGATGCGGTCCTCGTCGACGCCGTCGGCCTTGACGTTCAGCGTCTCGATGCTGTGGCCGTCGCGGATGATCGTGATCTCGTCGGCGACGCGCTCGATCTCGTTGAGCTTGTGGCTGATGATGATCGAGCTGATGCCCTTGCTCTTCAGCCCCAGGATCAGGTCGAGCAGGTGGGCGGACTCGGCCTCGTTCAGCGCGGCGGTCGGCTCGTCGAGGATGAGCAGCTTCACCGACTTGTTGAGCGCCTTGGCGATCTCGACCAGCTGCTGCTTGCCGACGCCGATGTTCTTGATCTGGGTCTCGGGGTCGTCCGAGAGGCCGACGCGGGCGAGGAGCTCGACCGCGCGCTGCTTGGCCTCGTTCCAGTTGATGACGCCACCGCGGCCCGGTTCGTTGCCGAGGAAGATGTTCTCGGTGATCGAGAGCTCCGGGATGAGGGCGAGCTCCTGGTGGATGATCACGATGCCCTGCTGCTCGCTGGACTTGATGTCCTTGAAGCGCATCACCTCGCCCTGGTAGACGATGTCGCCGGAGTAGGTGCCGTACGGGTACACGCCCGAGAGGACCTTCATGAGGGTGGACTTGCCCGCACCGTTCTCGCCGCAGATCGCGTGGATCTCATCGGCCTTGACGGTCAGGGACACATCCTCCAGCGCCTTGACACCGGGGAACTCCTTGGTGATCGCGCGCATCTCGAGGATGACTGCGTTCGACGACATCGTCGCTCCTTGGTTTCGGATTCCTGCCACGCATGTTCGGTCATGCGCCTAAGTAGTAAACGCTATGTCTGGTCTTGGCGTCAAATAGTGAAGACAACGAGACGATAACGGTTTTGCGTGACCGGCCCGGAATGCGCGATCGGGAGCGGGCTACTCGGCTCCCGCCAGCGCGTTCTGGATCACCAGGGCAGCCGCCCCCAGGGACTCCGCCCGGTCGCCGAGGGACGACACGCTCACCGTGGTGGTCTCGGCGATGATCGGGATGGCGTTGTGCTGGATGCCGCGCCGGATCGGCTCGAGCAGGGCCTCGCCGAGCCCGACGAGGGGCCCGCCGATCAGCACCAGCTCGGGGTTGATGACGTTGGCGATGCTGCCGATCGCCTGGCCGATCGCCTGGCCGGCGTCGCCGACGACGCGCAGGGCGGCCGGGTCGCGTTCGAGGCCGCGACGCAGGATGTCCGCCGTGGTCACGGGCCCCGTCCCGCTGCGGCCGAGCGATTCGATCATGACGGTCGTGGAAGCCACCGTCTCCAGGCACCCCCGGTTGCCGCACCGGCAGATCACCCCGGGGTCGACGACGGGCGTGTGCCCGAGCTCGCCCGTGATGCCGAGGTAGCCGTAGTAGGTCTGGCCGTTGATGATCAGCCCGGCGCCGATGCCCGAGCCGATCTTGACGAACAGGATGTTGCGGGCGCCGCGATGGGCGCCCCAGGTGACCTCGCCGAGCGCGCCGAGGTTGGCGTCGTTGTCGAGCACGACCGGGAAACGGAAGGCGTTCTCGAGGTCGCGCAGGTTGACGCCCACCCACTCGGGCAGGATCGCCCCCTGCAGCACGGTGCCCGTACGGCGGTCGATCGGGCCCGGGATGCCGATGCCCACCGAGAGCACGGACTCCCTGTCGTGGCCGCCGTCGGCGAGCATGCGGTCCAGCAGGCTCGACGCGTCGGCGACGGCCTCGGTGACGTCGTAGCCGAGCGGCAGCGCCAGCGCCTGCTCGGCCAGCACTTCGTAGCCGAGGGTGCACAGGACGATCCGCACATGCCGGCGTCCGAAGTCGACGCCCGCTGCGATGTCGCCCGTGTCCGTGAGCTGGACGAGCAGGGCGCGACGCCCGCTCGACGTCACCGGCGACGTGGTGACGACGCCCTTGACCGCCATGTCCCGGACGATGTTCGAGACGGTGGCGGTGGACAGCCCCGTCCCGCGCGCCAGCTCAGCCTGGGTGGAAGGACCGTTCGCCAGCAGGAACTCGACGAGCCGCTCCTGGTTCAGGTGCCTCAATGCGCCCTGCGACCCGGGATTGCGAGCGCCACGGGGCGCGAGGCCCGGAGTGGCGGTCATAGGGACAAGCGTGAATCATCCTCGTGTTGGAGTCAAGCTGTGAACGTAACGGTCAGCTGTCACGCTGCTGAGAGAGTTCCCACACCAGCGGCAGCTCCTGGTCGCCGACGCCCGAGCCGAGCTGCTCGAAGTGGTCGACGTGCTGCGTGATGAAGCCCTGCCAGCGCTGGTTGGCCGGATCACCCTCCAGCGCCGCCATCGCCGCGGCGAAGTCGTCGCACTCCACGAGGTGGAAGAGGTGCCGGCCGCTGCGCCAGATCGTCCAGTCGTGGATGCCGAGCCGGTCGAACGAAGCCGCCAGGTCGTCCGGGATGGCGGCGTGCGCCTCGTCGTAGGCGAGCTCGTGGCCGTCGCGGAGGACGGAGTGGAGGGCGATGCGCATGCGATCTCCTTGTGCTTGGATTCCTATAGGAAATAGTAATAGGCTGAACCGTGGTGCCGAAAGGCCGCGAGCGAAAGGACCCTCGATGCGATTCATGCGACTCGGCGAACCGGGCGCGGAGACCCCCGCCCTGACCGACGGCACGACCACCTGGGACCTCCGCCCCCTCACGGCGGACATCGACGGCGCCTTCCTGTCGTCGGACGGCCTCGCCCGTGCCCGCGACGCCGCCGCCGCGGGAGAGCTGCCCGTGATCGACCCCGCCGGCCGACGGGTGGGAGCGCCGATCGCGCGCCCGCAAGCGGTCATCTGCATCGGCATGAACTATGCCGCACACGCCCGCGAGTCGGGCTCCGAGCCGCCGACGGACATCGTCGTCTTCTACAAGCATCCCAACACGGTGGTCGGGCCGAACGACGACATCCTGCTGCCGCCCGGCTCCACCACCACCGACTGGGAGGTCGAGCTCGCCGCGGTCATCGGCCGCCGCGCCCGCTATCTCGCCTCGCCGGAGGAGGCGCTCGACTGCATCGCCGGATTCGCCGTCGCCAACGACGTCTCCGAGCGCGAGTACCAGCTCGAGCGCTCGCTCGGCCAGTGGAGCAAGGGCAAGAGCTTCGAGACCTTCAACCCGCTCGGCCCGTGGCTGGTGCCGACCGCGGAGGTCGGGGACGGCTCCGGCCTGCGGCTGCACTCCGCCGTCAACGGGGAGACCCGGCAGGACTCGACCACGAGCGACCTGATCTTCTCCGTCGCCGAGATCGTGCACCGGCTCAGCCAGTTCACTGTGCTCGAGCCGGGGGACCTGATCAATACCGGCACGCCGGAGGGCGTCGGACTCTCGGGGCGCTTCCCGTACCTCCACGCGGGCGACACGGTCGAGGTCGGCATCGAGGGGCTGGGCGAGCAGCGCAGCACCGTTTGGCCCGCCTGACCCGCCCCTCCCGACATCCGCCGCCGCCCGGGCGGCGACCGACACGCAAGGAGACACCGATGTCCCAGAACTTCGACGGGCTGGTCGCCGCGGTGACCGGCGGCGCGTCCGGCCTCGGCCGCGCGATCGCCGACGAGCTCGCGGCGCAGGGCGCCCGCGTCTACGCACTCGACCTCGACCCGTCGGGCGTGACCGCCCCGCACACGGGCATCCGCTGCGACATCGGCGACGACGACTCGGTCCGCAGCGCGATCGCCGCGGTCGTCGCCGACGCCGGGCGGCTCGACGTCGTGATCGCGAACGCCGGCATCGGCGCGCAGGGCGACGTGACCGCCAACGACGACGCCGAGTGGGCACGAGTGCTCAACGTCAACGTCGTCGGCTCGGCGCGCACCGTCCGCCACGCCCTCCCGCACCTGACCGCCTCGCCCGCGCCGGCCATCGTATTCACCAGCTCGATCGCCGCGTGGGCGGGCCTCCCCCAGCGCGTGCTGTACTCGGCGTCCAAGGGCGCCATCTCGGCCATGACCCTCGCCATCGCTGCGGACTGCCTGCCGCTCGGGATCCGGGTCAACGCCGTCGCACCGGGCACGGCGGACACCCCCTGGGTCGGCCGGCTGCTCGACTCCGCCACCGATCCGGGTGCCGAGCGCGCCGCCCTCGAAGCCCGCCAGCCCAGCGGCCGCCTCGTGCAGCCGCAGGAGGTCGCGGAGGCCGTGGCGTACCTCGCCTCGCCGACCTCCGGCTCCACCAACGGGGCGATCATCCCCGTGGACGGCGGCATGTACTCGCTGCGCCCCCGCCGCTAGCACCGCGCCGCACGCGGAAAGGGCCCTCATTCCCGCGGGAATGGGGGCCCTTCGTGCTCGGGAGGGTTCGACCCGGCGACGGCTCAGGCGAGCGCGGCCGCGGGAAGCGTCACGTCGGCGAACTCGTGCGCGCGAAGGGACTCCGCCAGCATCTCCATGCCGGTCCCGGGGGTCAGCGGCGCGCGGTACCGGCCGCGCACCAGCTCGACCGGGGCGACGAAGTGCTCGTGGAGGTGCTTGGTGTACTCGATCATCCGCCCCTCCTGCGTGCCCGAGACGGCGACGTAGTCGAACATCGAGAAGTGCTGCACCGCCTCGCACAGGCCGACTCCGCCGGCGTGGGGACAGACCGGCACACCGAACTTCGCAGCGAGCAGCAGGATCGCGATGTTCTCGTTCACGCCCGCGACGCGGGTGGAGTCGATCTGGAGCACGGCGGCGGCCTCGGCCTGCAACAGCTGCTTGAACAGCACCCGGCTCATCCCGTGCTCCCCCGTCGCGATGCGCACCGGGGCGACCGCCTGCGCGATGGCGGCGTGGGCGAGGACGTCATCGGGACTGGTGGGCTCCTCCACCCAGGCGAGGTCGAACCGCTCGAGCGCGCGGATCCACTCGATCGCCTGGTCGCGGTCCCAGCGCTGGTTGGCGTCGATCGCGATGCGGATGTCGGGGCCGACGGTCTCGCGCGCGATCCCGAGGCGCCGGATGTCGTCCGCCAGATCGTCGCCCACCTTGAGCTTGATCTGCTGGAAGCCGTCGGCGACGGCCTCGCGCGCGAGCCGCCGCAGCTTGTCGTCGGAGTAGCCGAGCCAGCCCGGAGTGGTCGTGTAGCCTGCGTAGCCGTGGGCGATCAGCTCGGCCTCGCGCGATGCCCGGCCCGGCAGCGCCGCACGCAGGATGCCGAGGGCGTCCTCCGGCGTCAGGGCATCGCTGAGGTAGCGGAAGTCGACCAGCGCGACGATCTCCTCCGGCGACATGCGCGCCAGCAGCTGCCACAGGGGCAGCCCGGCGCGCTTCGCCTTGAGGTCCCAGAACGCGTTCACGACGGCGCCGATCGCCATGTGCATGACGCCCTTCTCCGGGCCGAGCCAGCGCAGCTGCGAGTCGTGGACGAACTCCCGCCAGAACCCGCCGAGATCGTCGAGGATCGCCTCGACATCGCGGCCGATGACGCGATGCGCGACGGCGTCGATGGCGGCGACCTGCACGTCGTTCCCGCGGCCGATCGTGAACACGAACGAGTGCCCCTCGAGTCCGTCCACGTCGTCGGTCGTGACGCGCAGGTAGGCGGCCGAGTAGTCGGGATCGGGGTTCATCGCGTCGGACCCGTCGAGCAGGGCGGACGTCTCGAACCGCACGTCCGAGGTCTCGAAGCCGGTGACGATGCTCACACCGTTGTCCTTTCGTTCGGCTGTTGCCAACATCCTATTGGATATAGGTAGAGCAGCGCCAGTCCGAAGGCGCGGACAGGCTGCGGCCGATGTCGACCACAATGGGCCCTATGAGCGAAGTCGAGATCTATCAGTCAGCCGATGGAGACGTCGTTCTGGAGATCAGATCGGATGGAGACACGCTCTGGTTGACGCAGGCGCAACTCGCGAGCTTGTTCGGCCGCGACAGGTCTGTCATCGCCAGACACATCGCGAACGCTGAGCGCGAGGAGCTGAGCACAATCGCAACTCGTGCAGATTTTGCACAGGTTCGAACGGAAGGCGGTCGCGAGGTAGAGCGTGTCGTCGAGCACTACAACCTCGAGGTCGTTCTCTCGGTCAGACGAGCTCGCGCTTCAGTTCCCCGACGACACTCTGCTCGGCAAGGAGCGCGGTGATGCTTCCGCGGCATCATCGGCAACGTCGAGCAAACCTTCTTCGGTGAACACCTCTACAGGAGCGCGCAAGAAAAGGCTGCCCATTTGCTGTACTTCGTCACCAAGGATCATCCGCTCTCGGACGGCAACAAGCGTTCAGCCGCGGCGCTTTTCACCTGGTACTTAGAACAGAACAGTGCGCTCACCGACGAGGCGGGGATCCCCCTGTTCAGTCCGAAGATGCTCGCTGCTGTCACACTGATGACCGCGATGTCGAGACCGGATGAGAAGGAATCGATGATTCGCCTGATCGGAAATCTGATCTCCCGCTGACGGGGTCTCGGGAGGATGCGGGCCGCTGCTAGTCGGCGGCGCCGGACTCCAGACTGCTGGCGATGCGATGGTACGACCGGGTGATGTGATCGAGCATCGCCGCCTCGGCCGCGGCGCCGTCACCGCTGCGCAGGGCCTCCAGCACCGTCTCGTGCTCGCCAGAGGTCTCGTCGACCACACCGTGCTTGAAGTAGATCCGGTACTGGTGCATGTGCGACCGCAGGCGCGAGATCGCGTCCGAGAGCAGCACGTTGCCCGAGTGCTCGGCGATGATGCGGTGGAAGTCGGAGTCCTGGTTGGCGAAGTCCTTGTAGTCCTTGAAGCGGTCCTCGCCCGTCTGCGCCGCCTCGCCGCTGCGGTGCATGGCCTCGCACAGCTCCTCGAGCTGGTCGAGGGTGCGGTCGTCGAGCTCGCCGGCGGCGTTGCGGGTGGCGTAGGGCTCGAGCAGCCGGCGCATCTCGAACAGCTCGCGCAGACCGTCGCTGTCGAGCAGCGGGGCGGCCGTGTAGCCCTTGAGCGCCTTCTTGACGACGAGCCCCTCGGACTCCAGTCGCGCGAGCGCCTCGCGGACGGGCGTCGGAGAGACGCCCAGCTGCCGGGCGATGCCGTCGATGCTCGCCCGGCTGCCCGGCTCGATGACCTGGTCCATGAGCAGACCCAGGACCGCGTCGTAGACGTCGTCGGCGAGGGCCCGGCGGGCGGGCAGGAAGTGCTCGCCCGAGACCTCGCGCGTGGTGTCGGGTTCGATGCTCATGTGCACATCCTAGGACTCGGGGTGTCGTGCCAAGAGGATAGAGGATGGAGGATCCGCGTCACAGCACCCCTTCTGCGGCGAGCTCCGCCCACAGGTCGTCGGGCACCGGGGCATCGGCCAGGGAGGCGTTCCGCTCGATCTGCGCGGCCGAGTCGGCGCCCATGACCACGGTGGAGACGGCCGGGTTCCGGAGGGGGAACTGCACGGCCAGCTGCGGCACGGTGACGCCGTACGGCTCGGCGATGTCGGCGATGCGGTCGGCGCGCTCGACGAGCGCGGCCGGTGCCGCACCGTAGTCGAACCGTGCGGTGGCCAGCGGCCGGTCGGTCGCGAGGATCCCCGAGTTGAAGACCGCGGCGACCGCGACCGAGACACCGCGCTCGAGGGCCGCGGGCAGGAGGTCGGCTTCCGCGCCGTGGTCGAGCAGCGTGTATCGTCCGGCGCACATGACGATGTCGAGATCCGTCTCCCGGACGAAGCGCGTCAGCATGGCCGACTGGTTCATCCCTGCCCCGTATGAGCGGATGACGCCCTGCGAGCGCAGCTCCTCGAGCGCCGGGAACGCCCCGTCGAGCGCCTCCCGCTCGTGCTCGTCGGGATCGTGGACGAACAGCACGTCGATCCGGTCGACCCCGAGCCGGCGCAGGGAGTCCTCGACCGACCGCAGCACCCCGTCGCGCGAGTAGTCGAAGCGGCGCCGGAGGGTGGCCGGGGTCGCGAACAGGTTCGCGATGTCGGTGTCGCCCGGGCGGTAGTCGGGATTCGGCTCGAGCACCCGTCCGACCTTGGTCGACAGCACGTAGTCGTCGCGGGGATGCTCGCGGAGCCCGGCACCGAGGCGCTCCTCGGACACTCCGAGGCCGTAGTGCGGCGCCGTGTCGAAGTAGCGGATGCCCGCCTCCCACGCGGTCGGGACGATCCGGGGCCACTCGTCGGCCGGTCGCGGCTCGTACAGCTCGCCGAGGGCGGCGGCGCCGTAGCCGATCGGCCCGACCTCCAGTCCGCCGCGGCCGTAGGCCCTCGTGCCGGTTCGTGTCTGCGTCATGCCACCCGCCTGTCCTCGATCGCGTCGAGATCCCACCGTATGCCGAGGCCGGGCTCGTCGGACGGCACGCCGTGCCCGTCGCGGATGGTCATCTCGGCCGTCGTGATCGCGCGCAGCTGGGGGATGTGCTCCAGATAGAGCGCGTTGGGCACCGCGCAGCACAGCGACACGTGCAGCTCCATCAGGAAGTGCGGGGCCACGGCCACGTTGAACGCCTCCGCCAGATGCGCCACCTTGAGCCACGGCGTGATGCCGCCCACTCGCGCCACGTCGACCTGGACGATCCCGGCGGCGCCGGCCTGCAGGTACTCGCGGAAGTGCCCGACCGAATACATCGACTCGCCCACGGCGACGGGCACGCTCGTCGACTCGGCGAGGCGGCGGTGCCCGGCGACGTCCTCCGCGGGCAGCGGCTCCTCGAACCAGAAGATGTCGAGCTTCTCGAACAGCGCCGCGCGGCGGATCGCCTCGGCGGCGGTCATCGACTGGTTGGCGTCGACCATGATGTCGAGGTCGGCGCCGACCGCGTCGCGCACGGCGGCGAGACGCTCGAAGTCCTCGTGCCCGCGCGGCTTTCCCACCTTGATCTTCACGCCGCCGAGACCACGGGCGCGCGACTCGAGCGCCTGAGCGACGAGCTCCTCGGTCGAGAAGTGGAGCCAGCCCCCCTCGGTGTCGTAGAGCGGGATGCTGGGCCGTGCGCCGCCCGCGGCGACCCACAGCGGCAGGCCGGCGGCCTTGCTGCGGGCATCCCAGACCGCGGTGTCGACCGCGGCGAGCGCGAGCGACGTGATCGGGCCGACGGTCGTGGCGCGCGTCGAGGCGAACATGGCCCGCCACACCGCCTCCGGGCGGTTCACGTCGAGCCCGACGACGGCATCCAGCAGCGTGTCGCGCAGCAGGGCGAGCACCGCGGTGCCGCCGGTGCCGATCGTGTAGCTGTAGCCGAGGCCGTCGGCGCCTTCCGCCGTGCGCAGCCGGACGAAGATCGTCTCCTGCTTGAGGAAGGACTGCACCGCGTCGGTGCGCACGGTCTCCACCGCGAGGTCGCTCAGCCAGGCTTCCGCGCTGACGATGGTTCCGCCGGCCGCGGTGCGGACGTCGGGCGGGGCGAGGGTCATCGTGACTCTGCTTTCTCTCTGGATCGGGGTCGTCGTCGGCGTGGGGGTCAGCGCCCGCCGAAGCCGCCGAGCGCGACGCCCTTGATGAGCTGGCGCTGGAGCACGGCAACGATGATCAGCGACGGGATGATCGCGAGCGTCGAGGCCGCCATCATCAGGCTCCACTGGGTGCCGTGCTCGCCGGTGAACATCGAGAGGCCGAGAGGCACGGTCGCCAGGTCCTGGCTGTTGATGATGATGAGCGGCCAGAGGTACGAGTTGTAGTAGCCGACGAACGAGAACACACCGAGCACCGACAGGGGCGCCGCGAGCTGGGGCAGCAGCACCGACCACAGCGTGCGGAACCGGGAGGCGCCGTCGATGATCGCCGCCTCCTCGTACTCGATGGGGATGGTGAGGAAGAACTGCCGCAGCAGGAACGTCCCGAACGCGGTGAAGGCGAACGGCACGATCAGGGCGACGTACGTGTCGACCAGGCCCAGCTGGTTCATCATGATGAACAGTGGGACGACCAGCACCTCCTGCGGCAGCACGAGCGTGAACACGTACAGCAGGAAGATGCGGTCGCGGTACTTGAACCGCAGGCGCGAGAACGCGTACGCGCTCAGCACGGCGACGATCACGGAGAGCAGTGCGCCGCAGATCGCGACGAAGAACCCGTTGAAGATGAACCGTCCGAACGGCACCAGCGTCCATGCGTCGACGAAGTTGGACCACTTCACCTCCGACCCGATGAAGGACGGTTTCGGCGAGAAGACCTCGTTCTCCGGCTTCAGGGCGGAGAAGAACATCCAGATGAAGGGGAAGGTGAAGGCCAGCGCCACGATCGCGAGCACGAGGGTGTTGAGCCAGGTCTTGGCGACCACGGCCTTCTGCGCTCGGCGCAGACGCGGCCGCGGGCGGCGAGTGTCGGGGCGCTCGACGGTGCCGATGTCACTTGTCATAGTTGACCCACCTCTTCTGTCCCGCGAACTGCAGCGCGGTGATGAGCATGACGACCACGAACAGCATCCACGCGAGGGCGGAGGCGTAGCCGAGCCGGTCGAAGACGAAGCCGTTGCGGTAGAGGTACAGCACGAACGTGTTGGTCGACTCGCCCGGGCCGCCCTGCGTCAGGATCTGCGGTTGGACGAACACCTGGAACGCTCCGATCATCGTCATCGTCATGGTGAAGAACAGCGACGGCGAGAGCATCGGCAGGATGATCGACTTGAGCCGCTGCCAGGCGCTGGTGCCGTCCATCCGCGACGCTTCGAGGATCTCCTTCGGGATGCCGCCGAGGCCGGCCGAGAGCACGATCACGTTGTAGCCGAACGACTGCCACACCGACATCGCGATGACGGAGGCGAGAGCGAAGCGGGAGTCGGAGAGCCAGCTCGGCCCGTCGATCCCGATCGAGGCGAGGGTGGAGTTCACGATGCCGTTGTCGCTGAGCAGCAGCCGCCAGACGAGGGCGTTGGCGACCATCGGCGTGATGGCCGGCAGGAAGAAGATCACCCGCCAGAACCCCGCGAACTTGACCCGGGTGTTGAGCCACAGGGAGATCGCCAGCGCCAGCGCGAGGTTGAGCGCGGTGTACACGAACGCGAAGATCACCGTGTTGAAGAGGACGGTGTAGAACGTCGGGTCCGAGAAGAGCTTCTGGTAGTTGGCGAGGCCGATGAAGGTCGGCGAGCCGAACAGCGGCCACTCGAAGAGGCTGATGACCAGCGACCCGAGCAGCGGCACGACGATGAAGAAGACGAAGCCGGCGAGCCCCGGCCAGAGGTAGGCGAGGGCGGTCAGGCCGTCGCCGCGGCGCTTCTTGCCGTTCTTGCGCGGCGGGGAGGGGTGGGGCACGTGGAACGGGCGCGTCTCGGGCGCGGCGGGCGCCGCCGTCTCGTTCGAGACGGCGGCGCCCGTGATCAGCGGGGAGGCCATGCTGTTACTGCCCCACCGAGTTCTGGATCGTGTTCAGCACGTCCTTGGCGGTCTTGTCACCTCGGTAGCCCTCGACGCCGTACTGGGTGAACAGGGTCTCCACCTGGTTCCAGGTGGGCGTGGTGAGCTGCGCGGTGGCGTTCTTCAGCAGGGCCTGCACGGCGGCGTACGCCTCCGGCGACTTGCCCTCGGCCCAGGCGGACTGCGCGTCGGCGCGGGAGGGGACGATGCCGCGCTTCTCGGCCTGACCCTTCAGCACACTCGTGTCGGTCATCGCGACGATGGCCTTGAACGCGCCGTCCGGGTCCTTGCAGTTCTTCGCGATGCCGAAGCCGGAGCCGGCGGTCATGCCGTGCGCGTCGCCCGAGGTGCTCGGGACGATCGTGACGCCCAGGTCGAACTTGGCCGCGTCGGCGAAGGTGCCGTACATCCACGGGCCCTCGATCAGCATGTCGACCGCGCCCGAGGTGAAGGCCGCCTGCGAGGCGTCGGAGGCGTCGGCGGCCTCGGGGGCCTTCGCGATGCCGTCCTTGCTCACCAGGTCGAAGTACGACTGCACCTGGTCGACGAGCTTCGAGTTAGTCAGGTCGAGCTTGCCGCTCTTGACCGCCTCGGCGCCGTCGGCGATGGCCCAGGCGTTCGGGATGAAGAAGCCTGGGGCGATGGCGAGCGCCTTATGGTCGGCGGTCGTGAGCTTCTTCGCGTCGGCGATGAACTGATCGCGCGTGTAGGTGGTGCTGGGCAGGTCGAGGCCGGCCGCCGTGAACGCGTCCTTGTTGTAGTAGAGGACGATCGGCTCGGCGTCGTAGGGGATGGCGCGGATGGTGCCGTCGACCGTCATGCCCTTGAGCATGGAGGAGTCGAAGGCCGACGTGTCGAGCTTGTACTTCTTGATCAGGTCGTCCAGCGGCATGAGCAGCCCCGAGAGCTCCTGCGCCCGCGCCGCCTGCGTGGTGAGGAGGCAGGGCGGGTTGGAGCCGCTGAGGCGGGTCTTGACCTTGGTCCAGTAGTCGTTGAAGCTCGGTCCCTCGATGGTGACGTCGA
The DNA here is from genome assembly GCF_042883605.1 of Leifsonia sp. NPDC058194. Classification (NCBI taxonomy): domain Bacteria; kingdom Bacillati; phylum Actinomycetota; class Actinomycetes; order Micrococcales; family Microbacteriaceae; genus Leifsonia; species Leifsonia sp. NPDC058194. The sequence continues at coordinate 921,647 of NZ_JBHVVL010000001.1, forward strand.
GGCTGGGGTCGACCTTCTTGCCGAGGTCGATGAACCCCTGCCACTGATCGCGGTCGCTCTGGCTGCTGACCCAGGTGTACATGGCGATGGGGCCGCCGGTCGTCGCTCCGCTGTTGCCGCCGGAGCATCCGGCCAGAGCGGCGAGGGCTCCCGCCATGAGGATGGCGGTTCCGACCCGGAACGCCGTGCGCTTGCTTCGTGGTGTCACTTGCTGTGCCTCCTTCATTGGATTCATCACTGTGATCGCCTACCGTGCCTGCCGGTCCGCGGGCCTTCGGGTGGTGCGTCGTCGCTCCCGAAGTCTCCGTGATCCTATAGGGTCTATGATATAGGTTAATCGGAGCATATGGGTTCGCTCCACGGCGGTCAAGTAGGCGGTTCGGTCTACGCGAAGTCGATCGCGATGACGTCGATGGGCGCACCGGATGCGCGCGGTGCCGGGATGATCAGCTCGCCGAGCGGATCCTCGCCCGGCGCGGGCTGCTCGTGCACCTCGAGGTTCACGTCGTACGACAGCTGCTCGCCGGTCGCGAGCAGGCGCGCCCCCGTCACGCGCCCGACGGGGATCCCCCGCACGACCAGCTGCTCGATCGGCCGCATCACGAGGTGCAGGTAGAGCGTGCCGGGGCGCGCGGTCGACGGGCCGTAGAAGTCGACGCCCTGCGTCGGCGAGACGCCCACCACGCTCTCGGCGTGCACGTCCATCCACGCGCCGATCTGCTCCAGCGTCCGCACCTGCGACTCGTTGAGGCTGCCGTCGCCCTTCGGGCCGATGTTGAGCAGCAGGTTGCCGCCACGGCTCGCGACCTCGATCAGCGTCGTGATCAACGACGTGGTGCTCTTGCTCTTGGTGTCGCCCGGACGCCATGCCCACATCTGGCCGATCGTCAGGCAGAGCTCCCACGGGCCCGAGGGCGCCGTGACGGGGAACCCCTGCTCGGGCGTCTTGTAGTCACCCTGGCCGAGCAGCCGGTCGTTGATCACGACGTCGGGCTGCAGCGACTTGATGAGGGAGCGCAGCCCTGCGCTGTCCCACTCCTCCTCCGACCGCTCCCACTCGCCGTCGAACCAGAGCAGGTCGATGGTCCCGTAGCCGGTCAGGATCTCGGTGAGCTGCGCCCGCAGGTAGTGCTGGTAGCGAGCCCACTGCTCGGGGGTCGCGCGGCGGTGGCGGTCGTCGGCGATCGCGCGGCCGACGTTGGCGGGGTCCCCGGCGGCCGGCCAGTGCTCCTCGGCATAGGGACGGTCCGCCATCGTGAACGCGGGGTAGTCGGGGTGGTTCCAGTCGGGGAGGCTGTAGTAGATCCCGACGCGGATCCCTTCGGCGCGGATCGCCTCCACGAACTCCCGGGTCACGTCGCGGCCGAACGGCGAGTGCTCGATCCCGAAGTCCGATTCCGCCGTGTGGAACATCGAGTATCCGGCATGGTGGCGCGCGGTGAAGACGACGTAGCGGGCGCCGGCGCGCTTGGCGAGTCGCGCGAGGGCGACCGCATCCCACTCGACGGGGTCGAAGGTGGGAGCGCTCGACTGGTAGCCCTCGACGGTCACGGAGTCCTCGACGGCGTCGGAACCGGGGATGATGGAACGACCGACCAGCGGCCAGGAGATCTCGATCCCCTGCTGGCTGGCGTGATCCCAGTGCACGAACAGGCCGAATCCGGCGCCGATGAACCATTCGCCGCCGGGAAGGGTGAAATCGGTGGGGCGTATGAACGATGCGGGTGCGGGGGCAAGCGCGGTGGTCACAGCGAGGCTCTCCTTTGAGTCGAATGGCTATTGCCTATAGGATATGTGAATACCGCAATCCACACAATGCATTCAATGAAGAAGGAGCATCCGAGCGTGGCCATGTTCAAAGACGACCCCGTCCGCCCTGAGAACTACCGTCGCTTCGAGCGCGACGTGCCCGAATGGTTCACGGATGCCAAACTCGGCGTCTTCGTGCACTGGGGCCCCTACTCCGTCCCCGCCTGGGCCGAACCGATCGGCGAGCTCGGCACCATCGAGAAGCAGTACTGGTTCGCCCACAACCCCTACGCCGAGTGGTACTACAACACCATCCGCATCGAGGACAGCCCGGCGGCCGAGCACCAGCGCGAGGTCTACGGCGGCGCCCCCTACGACGACTTCATCGACCAGTGGGACCCGGCCGAGTTCGATCCGGACGAGTTCCTCGCGCTGGTCAAGAGCACCGGTGCCGGCTACTTCGTCCCGACCACCAAGCACCACGATGGCGTGACGCTGTGGGACGCCCCGGGCACCGACGGCCGCAACACGGTCGCCCGCGGGCCGAAGCGCGACCTGATCGGCGCGTTCGAGAAGGCCACCCGCGACGCCGGCCTGCGCTTCGGCGTCTACTACTCCGGCGGGCTCGACTGGCACTTCTCGCAGCTGCCGCCGATCACGGACGAGGGTCAGGAGTTCGGCCGGCCGGTCGACGCCGCCTACGCCGAGTACGCCTACGACCACGTCGTGGACCTCATCGACCGGTACTCCCCCGACGTGCTCTGGGGAGACATCGAATGGCCGGACGCCGGCAAGCCGTCCGGTGCGTTCAGCATGGAGAACCTGTTCGAGAAGTTCTATGCCGCGCGTCCGGACGGCGTCGCGAACGACCGCTGGGGCGAGACGCACTGGGACTTCCGCACCAGCGAGTACCAGAACGGCACGAGCGTCGAGGGCACGGGGGCGTGGGAGAACTGCCGCGGCATCGGCTACTCGTTCGGCCACAACACGCAGGAGGACGAGCGCCACCTGCTGAGCGGGCCCGCCGCCGTCGCCTCGTTCGTCGACATCGTGTCCCGCGGCGGCAACCTGCTGCTCAACGTCGGCCTCACCGCACGCGGCACCGTTCCGGACCTCCAGCGCCGCACCCTCGAGCACCTCGCCGCCTGGAACGCGGTGAACGGCGACGCCGTCTTCGGCAGCCGGCCGCTGGACGCGTCGATCGCCGCCCCGGCGGACGAGCCGTGGCTGCGCTGGACCCGCACCGGTTCGACGGCGAACGCGTTCGTCGACGCGGTCGGCGACGTGCGCCTGCCCGGCGTCTCGGATGCCGTGGATGCGGCGAGCGCCCGCCTCGCGGACGGCACGCCGCTCACGGTCGGGCGCGACGGCGATGCCCTCGTCGCGACCCTCGCGGAGCCGGCCGTCGCCGGTCCCGTGCTCGTCCGTTTCGACCTGGCCGGCTGAGATGACGGTCGACGCCCACCTGCACCTCTGGGATCTCGAGCGGGTCGAGTACCCCTGGCTGACCTCCGCCCTCGCTCCGATCGACCGCACCTTCGCGTTCGACGAGGTGGAGCCGCAGCTCGCGCAGGCGGGCGTCGACCGGGTCGTCCTGGTCCAGGCCGCGAACTCGGTGGAGGACTCGGCGGCGATGTTCGCCGTGGCCTCCCCACGGGTGGCCGGCGTAGTCGCCTGGGTCGACCTGCTCGTCCCCTCCTCGGTCGCCCGGCAGCTGGAGGAGTGGAGTGCGCACCCGACGCTCGTCGGCATCCGTCACCTGATCCATGACGAGCCGGACGCCGACTGGCTCGCCCATCCTCCGGTCCGCCGATCGCTTCGCCTGCTGGCCGAGCGCGGCCTCGCCTTCGACGTGATCGGTGTGCTCCCCCGGCACCTCGAGCACGCCGTCGCGATCGCGGACGAGCTGCCGGAGCTGCAGCTCGTCATCGATCACCTGGGCACTCCACCGGTCGGTGCGGCGTCGCGCGAACCGTGGGCCGGGCTCATCGCCGCGCTCGCGGAGCGCCCCAACGTCGCCGTGAAGCTCTCCGGCCTCACCACGCTCGGGCCGGCCGGACGTGCCTCCGCCGCGGACCTCCGGCCCCTCGTCGATCACGCCCTGGCGGCTTTCGGCGCCGACCGCGTGCTGTACGGCGGCGACTGGCCGGTCTCCACCCTGGCCGGACCGTACGCCGAGACCTGGGCCACGGTCACGGAGCTGATCGACGGCCTGAGCGACGGCGAGCGCGCCCAGGTGCTCGGGGGTGCGGCGGAACGCGCCTACCGGCTCGGCGCTCGCTGACGGGCTCGGCACCGACCGGCTCGGGGATACTGGACGGGTGAACGATCGACTGGTCCGCAACATCCCCGTCCAGACCGCGCTGGAGGCCTGGGCCGACACCAAGGACGCCCGAACCTTCGCCGGCGTGCTGCGGCAGTGCGTCGCCGGCGAGCTGCTGCTCGACATCAGCGCCTCCGTCTTCGCCGACCCCGCGGCGGGATTCCAGCAGGGCGACACCCTCGCACTCGGCAAGCAGACCGACGCGGCGGGCAAGGACCTCCTCGTGGCCTTCACCAGCAACGAACGTCTCGGCGCGTACCGTCGCGGGGAGCCGTACCGTTCCCTCGCCCAGCCCGCCTGGTCGGTGCTCGCCGAGGCGATGACGCGTGCAGACGGCATCGCGATCGATCCCGGCGACGACGCCCTCTGCATCGCCTACGCCGACGAGCTGCGCGCCCAGGTCACCGACGAGCCCGGCCGGAACGCCGCGCTGAAGAACGCCCTGGTCGACCGCGATCTGCCCTGGCCCGCGTTCCTCGAGCTCGTCGCCGCCGCGCCGGTCGTCTACGTCGGCCTCGACGAGGGCCAGGGAGCGATCCCCTCCGCCGTCGGCCAGGAGGGCGATCTGCTCCACCCCGTCTTCACCTCCCCCGCCGAGGTCTTCGCGTGGTCGCCCGGGCTCACCGCCCGCGGCACGACCGTCGCTCAGGTCGCCCGCGTCGCAGCGGAGGACGGCTATGCCGGCCTCCTGCTCGATCCGGCCGGTCCCTCGGCCGTCCTGCGACTGGACGAGCTGGCCTGACGGGGCTCTAGGATCGTCGCATGACGGCGCTCTCGATCCTGGCGTTCGCCGGGCTCTGCCTGGTGCTCGCGCTCACTCCCGGCCCCGACACGTTCCTCGTGCTGCGGTACAGCATGGGCCGGGCGCGCGACGGGTTCGCGGCGGCCGCGGGATGCGCGGCCGGCTCGCTCGTCTGGGCGGCCCTCGTCTCCGTCGGGCTGGCGACGCTGCTGGAGCAGTCGGCCGAGCTGTTCCGCATCGTCAAGATCGTGGGCGGCCTGTACCTCATCTATCTCGGGGTGACCGCCTTCCTCGCCACGCGCCGCAGCGCACGGGCGGCCGCGGCGGCACCAGCGGAATCGCACGACGCCGACGCGACCGCCGAGACCGCTCCGGCCGGCCGGCGTCGCTCCACCTCCAGCCTCCTCGCCGGACTGCTGTCGACCCTGCTGAACCCGAAGGTCGGGCTCTTCTTCCTCGCCGTCGTACCCCAGTTCGTGTCGGCCCATGCCGGGTTCGGCGAGACGATGCTGCTCGGAGCGGTGGATGCGGTCGTCGGCGGCCTCTACCTCGTCGCCATCACCCTCCTCGCCTCGCGGATGGTCGCCTGGCTCAAACGCCCGCGGGTCACGCGTGTCATCGAGCGGGTCTCGGCGGGCATCCTCGCGGCGCTCGGCATCGGCACGGTGGTCGCCGGCGCCGAGGGGTGAGCCCCGCGGGCGCGCCTGCGACAATGAACCCATGCCCATCCTGAACAAGGACATGCAGGTCTGCATCTCGCTGGCCGCCCGTCCGAGCAACATCGGCACCCGGTTCCATAACTACCTCTACGACGAGCTGGGCCTGAACTTCCTCTACAAGGCGTTCACGACGAGCGACCTGGAGGGAGCCGTCCGCGGCATCCGCGCCTTCGGCTTCCGCGGCTGCTCGGTGTCGATGCCTTTCAAGGAGGCGATCATCCCGCTGGTCGACAACCTCGAGCGGTCGGCGGTCGCCATCGAGTCCGTGAACACCGTCGTCAACGAGGACGGCCTGCTCACCGCCTCGAACACCGACTACGAGGCGGTCGCCCAGCTGCTCGCCGAGCGCGCCGTCGACCCCGCGCAGCGCGTGCTGCTGCGGGGGTCGGGAGGCATGGCGAAGGCCGTGGTGGCGGCGTTCCGCGGCGCCGGCTTCGACGACCTGACCGTTCTCGCGCGCAATGCGGAGGCCGGCCAGGCCCTCGCCGCGCGCTACGACTACGCCTGGACGCCCGACGAGCCCGCAGCCGAGCACGACGTGATCGTGAACGTGACGCCGCTCGGGATGCGCGGCGACCACGAGCACGCCCTCGCGTTCGGCGAGGCGCAGATCGAGCGAGCCACGACCGTCTTCGACGTCGTCGCCTTCCCGTCCGAGACCCCCTTGGTCCAGGCGGGACGCGCGGCCGGCAAGACCCTCATCACGGGAGCCGAGGTGATCGCCCTGCAGGCCGCGCGCCAGTTCGAGCGCTACACCGGTGTCGCGCTCACGGCCGATCAGGTCGCCCGCGCCTCGGAGTTCTCGCGAGCCGAGTGACGCGTGCGCCGGGCGGCGCAGACGATGAGCGCGCCCGCTCCGAGCAGCCCCGCGGCGATCAGCCACGCCGGCTGCACGTCGGCGCCGGTGTCCGCGAGGCGGCTCGTGCTGAGCGCCGCCGGCTCGCCGCCCGCGCCCGTCCCACCGGGTTGCGCAGGGACGGTCGGATCGGTCGGATCCGTCGGATCGGTCGGATCGACCGGGCCTGTCGGCTCGAACGACACGCGCGCGGTCTCGTTCATCGCCCGGTCGAGCGCGGCCACGCTCACGGCACCGGATGCCCGGGGTGCGCGCGCCGTGACGGCCGTCAGCGAGTACTCCGGAGAGCCGTCCGCGTAGATCACGGCGCGCAGCCCGCCGTCCGCGTAGACGGCGAAGGCGCGCGTCGCCCCCGCTGAGCCGTCGGTCCAGGTGACCGTACCGGTCGCGGGGTCGTCCCCCGTCACCACCGGCGCACGCAGAGCCGGCGAGGCCTTGCGCGGATCCGCCGGCGGCAGCACCGGTTCGGTGAGCAGGTCGCCGAAGATGCGGACGAGCGAGGCGTTCTTCGCCTCCATCGCCGTGAGTGCGGCCCCGGTCAGACCGTCGGTCGCACCCGGCACGATGTCGTTGTAGCCGTAGAAGACCTCACCCGAGACTCCGGGCAGCGTCTGGTCGAACAGCAGCTGATTCGGCACTTCGTCAGGGTTGGCCCACGCCGCCTCGGTCGCGGAGCTCTGCAGGTGCTTGTAGTCGGCGTGCCCGATGTAGAGCCGGACGTCGGTGCCGCTGACCGTGTCGCTCCACCATCGGGCGATCTCGCCGTACGGCGCCGCCGCCTGATCGAAGCTCCAGTAGACCTGGGGGACGATGTAGTCGATGAGCTCGTCCTTCACCCACGCTCGCGTGTCGGCGAACACCGCGCGCGAGTAGGTCGACGACGACGAGGCGGGTGTGTTCGAGCCGCGGGGGTCGACGGCGGCGTGCTCCCAGATCCCGAACGGACTCACGCCGAACTGCACCGCCGTGCCCCGCTCGGCGTTGAGCCGATCGAGGGCATCGTGCACCCCGGAGACCAGCGCCGTCACGTTGTCGCGCCGCCAGCGGGCGATCTCGTCGGCGGTGTCCGCGTACCCGGCCGACAGCCCGTACTGCTCGAACGTCGCACGGTCCTCGCCGGCGTCGCCGAAGTAGACCGTCGTTCGATACGGGTAGAAATAGTCGTCGAAGTGGATGCCGTCGATGTCGTAGTTCGCCGCGATCTCCGCCACGGTGTCGATCACGTGCTGCCGTACGGCCGGCTCGCCCGGGTTCAGGAAGAGCGTCCCGTTGAACATCAGCACCTGGTCCGGATGCTGCACCGCGTAATTGCCCGCCGCCAGCAGCCCGGCTTCCGCGAGCGCCTGCACCGCTTGCGCCGGCGTCAGGGCGCGCGCCTCGTCCGCCGTCATCCCGATCGCGGTGAGGACGGCGGCCGAGGTGATCGCCGTGGTGGTCACGCGGTACGGATTGAGCCACGCGTGGTACTCCATCCCGCGCGCATGGGTCTGCTCGACCATCCAGGCGAGCGGGTCGTAGCCCGGGTCGACGCCCTGCGTCCCGCTGAGGAACTGCGACCACGGGTTGAGCGCCGACGGGTACCACGCGTCCTGCGCCGGACGCACCTGGAAAATCATCGCGTTGAGCTGCGCCTCGTCGAACCGGTCGAGGATGCGCGTGTACTGCGCCTGGAAGTCGGCTTCGCTCGTGGGCTTGGCGACGTTGAGATTGCTGACGGTCGCGACCCATGACGAGCGGAACTGCCGATCCGGCTGAGCGTAGGTCGTGGGGATGCGCACCTGTTCCGTCGACCCGGGGTGCAGCATCACCGGCTGCGCCGGGTCGTACCCGTAGCCGTCGGCGGTCTTCACCCACTTCGTCAACGGGACCGAAGTGTCGGCCGCCGCGGACGTCCCTCCGATCGCGACAGCGGCGATGGCGGTGGCGAGGCCCACGGCACTCCATCGTGAAACGAACTTCCTTGTTCTGCTCATTCAATGAAACTAACATTCATGAGAGAAGGGGACAACACCGGGCATCGACTCCCTCCCACCTAGACTGTCCCCGTGTCCGATGACCTTCTCGCCCTGGAGAACCAGGTCTGCTACGGCCTCGCCGTGGCGGCCCGGAGTGTCATCGCGCTGTACCGCCCGGTGCTCGAGCCGCTGTCTCTGACCCATCCGCAGTACCTCGTGATGCTCGCCCTCTGGGAGCGGGAGCCGCGGTCGGTGAAAGATCTGAGCGAGGCGCTCCAGCTGGAGCCGGCCACCCTCTCGCCGTTGCTCAAGCGCCTCGAGACCACCGGTTACGTCGAGCGCAAGCGCAGCACATCCGACGAGCGCGCTCTGGAGGTGCGGCTCACCCCGGCCGGGCGCGAGTTGCGCACCGAGGCGGAGAAGATCCCGCACCGCATCGTCGAGCGGCTCGGCCTCCCGATCAGCGAGCTCGAGAGCCTGCGCGGGAGCCTGCACGGGATCATCGCGGCGGCCACGCGCACGCCGTGACGCGCGCCGGGTCGGTCAGGCGGCGCCCTGTGCCTCCGGGCACACCAGTCGGGTGGCATCGCGCTGACCGCCGGGACGCAGCACGGTGTGCTCGGTCATCGGGCGTCCGCACATCGGGCACGGCGCCGCCGGCGAGCGGTGGTCGGGCCCTTCGGGGTGGCCGGCGCCGAGCTGAGCGGGACCGGCGACGCGGATCAGCTTCTCGTTCCATCGCGCGTACCACCGCGCGAAGCCTCCGGACATGTCTCCTCGATTCATTAGGGCACTAACTAATAGTGTAGCGCCCTTGACCCTGCCCCTGGGGGCCGGGTCTACGCTGTGGGCGGAGGCTCCCATGCAGATCAGCGAGCTCGCCGGCCGGGCGGGCGTGACGGTGAAAGCGGTGCGGTACTACGAGCAGCTCGGCCTCGTCGAGCCCGAGCGGCTGCCGAACGGCTATCGCGACTACGGCGACGAGCAGCTGAGGGCCGTGGTCGAGATCCGGGATCTCGCAGCGACGGGCATCCCTCCGGGCAAGGCCGCGCCGTTCATCGACTGCCTCGGATCCGGCCATGCGCGCAGCGACGAATGCCCGGCATCGGTCGCCGCCTACCGCGACGGCATCGCCGAACTCGACGCCGCGATCGCCGAGCTCGAGCACCGGCGCGCGCAGCTCGCCCGGCGCCTGGCCGAGCGCGACGACAGCATCCCCGCCCCCGGACTGGGCTGCGGCTGCGAGGTCAGTTCCAGGTGATCGACTGGAACTGGGCGCCTCCCGCGCCGATCGTGAGGATCGAGCCCTTCACCTCGACCTCGCCGGGTGCATCCGAGTAGATCTCACCCGTCTCGCCGGTCGCCGGGACGCTGTAGTCGGCGTGGAAGTCCGCCGTCCCCGTGGTCGTCGTGGTCACCGGCCAGCAGCCCGGGGTCAGGATGGTGCCCTGCGTGCAGTCGAAGTCCCAGGCGCCGAACGCCACCGCCGGCGCCGCGGTGAGCTCCCAGCGCAGGTTCGTCCAGCTCTCCCCGTCGGGCTGGCCGGCGTTCAAGCCGAACGAGCACCCCTTCGGCTGGGCCCCTCCGGCCAGGCAGGTGTTCACCCAGGCGTTCGTCGCCGCGGTGGCGGCCTCGACTCCGGCCGGTGTCAGCATGCTGCTCGCGCGCAGGGCGACACCCTGGCCGAATCCGCTGATCGAGGCGTCCGCGCCCGAGATCGTGTACCAGGGGTCCGCGCTCGCCACGGACAGCGCGTAGCGGCCGGGGAAGGCGAGGAGCTGCCGGACCTTGCCGTCCCAGTGCAGCGTCGCGCCGCCGATCGTCGCGTCGACGGCGTCGTGAGTGCCGATGGCCACCGTCACCGTGGAGAGCGGGACGGGCTCGAGCTTCCAGGCGTGCACCCCGAGCCAGCCGACCGGCCCGTCGTCGCCGTGCCGGAGCGTGAACGACACCGACTTCTTCGTGCCGCCGGCGACGGTCACCGCATCCACCCGCACCCGGTCGGAGCCGGCCGAGCGCACCCGCTCGATCCGGAACGACGACAGCTGTTCCGAGACCTTCGCGTACGCGTCGTCCGTGAGGAGCACCTGCGCGGGATCGGCCTTCCGCCCTTCCAGCTTCATCGCGGCCTGGATCTCGCCGTGCTGCACGTAGGTGAGATAGCGCGAGACGAGCGCCTCGGGCCGCGCGGCGTCCCGCGCGTTGGAGTACAGGGCCAGCGTGGTCGCTCCGAGCCCCAGCACCAGCGCAGTGCCGACGGCGACCACCGCGATCCACAGCGGCTTGCGTGATTTCATCGGCGCCCCCTCGCTCGTGCGCCCCAGCCCACCGGCGCACGAGGAATCATACCGAGGGATGACCCGATACCGACCCCGGGGTGGATGCCCCGCGAGCCGCGCCCGGCTTGACTGGATTCATCGGCCGGACGGGGGTCCGGCCGCTTCCAGGGGGAAGCAGGGAGAGACATGATGACGACACTGGACCACCGCCTCACGGCGACGTCGCCCGTTCCGCGGGTGAGCGCGCCAGGCCGCCGGGCACGAGGGGTGCTGGCGGCCGTGGCGGAGAACGCCTATCTCAGGCTGTTCGCGGTCCTCGTCGTCATCGCGGTCGGCGCCGCGCTGCTCACCGTCGGGATCGCGATCACGATCGATCTGATCGTGCCGCTGTTCTTCGGCGAGCAGTTGACGGCGCTGGCCGCGCTCTTCCCGCGCGTCGGCGGCTAGGGGTGGCCGCAGGCGGCCTGCGCGTCCTAGGGTCGGCGCATGGGCCGCCTCCTCTTCTCCACGAGCGTCTCGCTCGACGGCTACACCTCCGACGCCTCCGGCTCGTTCGACTACGCGGCGCCCACCGCAGACGTGCACGCGTTCATCAACGACCGCGAGCGGACGGTCGGCACCTACCTCTTCGGTCGTCGCATGTACGAGACCATGCGCGCCTGGGACGATCTGCCCGGCCCGGGCGATCCGGAGGTCGTCGCCGGGTACGCCGCCGCCTGGCGCGACATCGACAAGGTCGTGTACTCGTCGACCCTCCCCGCGATCGAGATGGCGCGCAGCCGGCTGGAGCGCACGTTCGACCCGGTCGCCGTCCGCGCGCTCGTCGAAGCCTCCGACCGTGATGTCTCCGTGGGCGGCCCGACGCTGGCCGCTGCGGCATTCCGGGCGGGTCTCGTCGACGAGGTCTCGCTGTTCGTCGTTCCCGTCAGCGTCGGCGGCGGCACACCGGCCCTCCCGCGGGCCCTGTCGCTGCGGCTCGACCTGCTCGAGGAGCGCTCCTTCTCCGGAGGGACCGTCCTGCTGCGCTACCGGGTCAACGGATCCGCAAGGTGACGCTCGGCCGGGCGAGGCTGCGCTCCAGCTCATCCAGCGTCACGCCGTGCTCGCCGAGGATGGCCACGGGATAGTAGAAGGAGTCGAGTCCGTGCGGCGCTCCCGACCCGAGGGAGCCGTCGCGCTCGAACGGCAGGGGGTCGCCGGCCGTCCGGGTCACCAGGTCGCCGTCGTCGCCGAGCTCCACGGAGACCGAGCGGACGGGCATCCCGCCCTCCAGATACGCCCAGCTCATCGCCGGCAGTCGGACGTCGATCATCGCGCGGTAGACATCACGCCGCTCGCTCAGCTCGGCCGCCGCGGCCCCGACGGTCTCGCTGGCGCCGTGCAGCAGCATCCACCCGTTCATGGGCGAGGTGAGGACGACGACCGGACCGCCCTCCCCGATGTGCGGATTCTCGCCCCACGCGAACTGGTCGTCCACGATGTCGGCCGAGAGCTCGGCCGCGATCGACCGCACGGGAGCGGCGGGGAGGAAGACCCAGCTTCCCGCACCGAACACCTCGAAGAGCTCCTCGCTCGACGCCGGCATCCCTTCGGTCACCTGCCGATTCTACGAGTCGGCGCACGTGTGAACACTGCGTGAACGATCGTTTCATAGCTCGGATTTTCATGAACGGAACGTTCATAAAGGCCTAGGCTGCTGAACGTGATCGACCGAGACACCCCTCCCCTGCCCCTGCTCGTCCTCGACTTCGACGGGACGGTGTGCATCGGCGACGCCCCCGTGTGGGCCTACGCGGAGGCGGTCATCGCGGGGATCCTCGACCGCGACGACTCCGCGGGCTCCGGTCTCGACGCCGGGCTGCGCGCACGTCTCGGCGCCTTCCTCGACGGTGAGCCCGGCTCGCCCGCCTACGCCGACGGCTACGCGGCGGTCGCCCAGCTCGCCGCCGGTCACGCGGACGAGGAGCTGCTCCAGCGCGCCTACCAGCGCAGCCGCCGCGAGCTCGCCGGCGGCGGACTCGACGTCTCGGCGCCCGTCGGCCTCGCCGACTTCTTGGACGGGCTCGCCGGCACGGCCGAGCGCGTGCTCGTGACCAACGCCCCGCTCGACGGCGTCGTCGAGACGCTCGGAGCACTCGGACTCGCCGGCGCGATCGACCGCATCCACGCCGAGGCCGGCAAGCCCGCGGGCTGGACGGGCCTGCTCCCCCGGCTGCTCGACGGCCGCGACCCGCGCGCCCTGCTCTCCGTCGGCGACATCTGGGGCAATGACCTCGCGGCACCCCTGGCTGCGGGATGCGCGACCGCCCTGATCGACCGCTTCGGGCACCGCGCGGGGCCGGCGCACCTGGTCGCGCCCTCCTTCCCCGAGCTCTACCCGGGCATCGCGGAATGGGCGCACGACCCGCTCGGCTTCGCTGCCGCCCATCCCACGGAGGGCGCCGTGCCCTCCACCGTCGCCACCTCCTGACCTCTTCTCCACCGATCCGCTCCACCCGCACTGCTCGACCCCACCACCGCACAGAATGGGAATCGCAATGAAACTCCGCACGACCGCCGCCGCGAGCGCCACCGGCCTCGCGCTCCTCACCGTCTTGGCCCTCAGCGGCTGCGGCGTGAGCCAGCAGACCGCCGCAGCCGGCGCCTCCAGCACCCCGGCCTCCGTCTGCTCCGGCAGCGCGGACGACAAGGCGTCCGACCCCACGCAGCTCACGCTCGCCCTCGTCCCGTCCGGCGACGCCAGCAAGCTCGTCGAGACGGTCAAGCCGCTGGAGGACGCCCTGACCCAGCGCCTCGGCATCCCCGTCAAGGGCGTCATCACGCAGGACTACCAGGCCGCCGTCGAGGCCATCGGCAGCAACCAGGCGCAGATCGGCATGCTCCCGAGCCTGCAGATGAGCCAGGCGTGCGACAAGTACGGCGCCGTGCCGGCGCTGCAGACCCAGCGCAACGGCAAGAGCACCTACGCGGCCCAGTTCTTCACGAACGACCCCGACAAGTACTGCTCCGACAAGCCGGTCGCCGGCGCCAACGGCATGCTCTACTGCAACGGCACCGAGAAGGGCACGGGCCTTGCCGGGCTCGACAGCATCACCAAGATCAAGGGCGCGACCGTCTCACTCCTGCAGGCGGCCTCCCCGGCCGGCTACATCTTCCCCGTCGCGGCGATGAAGAAGGCGGGGCTCGACGTCGACAAGGACATCAAGACCGTCCAGGTCACCGCGAACGACGCGAGCGTGCTCGCGGTCTACAACGGCGACGCCGAGGTCGGCACCAGCTACTGGGACGCCCGCAGCGTCGTCGCGAAGGACACCCCCGACGTCGGCCAGAAGGTCGTCGTCTTCGCCCTGACGGACGAGATCCCGAACGACGGCGTCTCGATCACCGGCAAGCTCAGCGCGAAGTGGCAGTCCAAGATCGCGGACGCGATGAAGGACTACGCCGGCACCGAGGAGGGCGTGAAGGCGCTCACCGCGATCTACCAGATCACCGGTCTCGTCGACGCGGACCCGGCCAGCCTGAAGAAGACCCAGGAGGCCGCGGCCAGCATCGGCCTCGGCTGAGCTCGACGACGGCCCCGCCGGTGCAGCTCGCGCCGGTGGGGCCGTTCCCCCACGAGCACCACGAAGACGAACGAGAAGAGGGAGAGAGTGACCGCATCCACCGTTGCGCCCAACGCTGCGTCCACCGGCGCCGGCATCCGGTTCGAGAGCGTCGGGGTCACCTACCCCAACGGCTACGTCGGACTCCGTGACGTGAGCCTCGACATCGCCCCGGGCGAGATGGCCGCCGTCGTCGGTCTCTCGGGCGCGGGCAAGTCGACCCTCATCCGCACCATCAACGGACTCGTCCCGATCACGTCGGGCGAGATCACCGTCGGCGACGCGCGCCTGCGCGGGCTGCGCGGCCGCAAGCTGCGGGAGCTGCGCAGCGATGTCGGGATGGTCTTCCAGAGCTTCAACCTGGCCAAGCGCACGACCGTCCTCAACAACGTCCTGATGGGCCGGCTCTACCACACGTCCGCGTGGCGGGCCCTGCTCGGCGCCTGGGCGAAGGACGACGTGGAGCTCGCGATGCAGGCCCTCGAACGCGTGGAGATCGTCCCCAAGGCCTACGCCAACGCCTCCGAGCTCTCGGGCGGCCAGCAGCAGCGCGTCGCCATCGCGCGCACGCTCGCGCAGCGGCCGAAGGTCATCCTCGCCGACGAGCCGGTGGCCTCCCTCGATCCCCCCACCTCCCACGTTGTCATGCGCGACCTGCAGCGCATCAACGCCGAGCTGGGCATCACCGTCGTCGTCAACCTGCACTTCCTCGACCTCGCGCGCCGCTACGGCTCGCGCCTGATCGGCCTCCGCAGCGGCGAGATCGTCTTCGACGGCACCGGGGCCGACGCCGACGAAGCCGTCTTCGAATCCATCTACGGCCGCTCGCTCACGGCCGACGACGTGCTCGACGCCCCGACGGTGCAGCTGTGACGACGGCTCCCGGCACGATCCGGCCGACCCGCCCGCGCACCGGCTGGAAGGCCCTGGTCGCGGTCGTCGTCGTCGCGGGCATCACGGTGTGGTCGGCCATCGCGGTCCAGGTCGACATCGGGGCCCTGTTCGCCAACGCGCAGAACGCCTCGAACACGTTCGTCCAGCTCTTCCAGCCGGACTACTCGTTCTTCCCCGAGACGCTGCCCGCCCTCCTGCAGACCGTCCAGATGGCCGTCATCGCCACCGCCGTCAGCGTGGTGATCGCGTTGCCGCTGTCGTTCCTTGCCTCGCGGGCGACCAACCCGAACGGCCCCGTGCTCGCCGTCGTCCGATTCGTGATGAACATCGTGCGCAGCGTGCCCGACCTGCTCTACGCGTCCCTCTTCGTGACCGTGGTCGGCACGGGGGCGCTCTCGGGCATCCTGGCGCTCGTGCTGTTCAACGTCGGCATCCTGGTCAAGCTCGTCTCCGAAGCCCTCGACGGCCTCGACCGCGGAGGACAGGAGGCCGCCCTCTCGTCGGGAGCCACCTGGTTTCGCGCCAATCGGGCCGCGATGGTTCCCGAGGTCGCCCCCACCTATCTCTCGCAGACGATCTACGTTCTGGAGCTCAACATCCGCGCGTCGACGGTCATCGGCCTCGTCGGGGCCAGCGGCCTCGGCATGCTGATCGACAAGGTGCGGACCTTCTACCAGTACCACTACCTGAGCATGATCATCCTCGAGATCCTCGTGCTCGTCGTGCTGCTCGAGCTGCTCAGCTCGTTCGCCCGCAGGAGGCTGCTCCGATGACCGCGCTCACCGACACCGGCTCGCCGTCGGGCGCCGCCCCCGGCACCGCACCGGGCATCCCGCGCCGCCCCGGGCAGGAGCGCCCGAAGCGTCCCCTGCGGGTGGGCCGCGCCATCGTCTGGACCCTCGTCACGGTCATCGTCGTGGCCGCCTTCTGGGGAGTCGACATCTCGTGGGACGCGCTGCTGCAGCTGCCGCAGAAGCTCGCCCACTACCTGGGCCTGATGTTCCTCCCGCCGGCGTGGTCCAAGCTCCCGGACGCCCTCTCGGCCACGATGCTGTCGGTCGCGATGGCCTGGTTCGGCACGGTGCTCGGCGTCATCGTCTCCTTCCCCCTCAGTCTGCTGGCGACGCGGGGCCTCACGCCCGGGATCGTGCGCTGGCCGCTCCGCGCCGTGTTCGCCGTCCTCCGGGCGGTCCCCGAGGTGGTCATCGCGGTGCTGATGCTCTCGGTGACGGGGCTCACCGCGTACACCGGCGCGCTGGCCATCGCCATCGGATCCATCGGCACCCTGGGCAAGTGGGGGTACGAGAGCTTCGAGTCGGTCGACCGCGGACCCATCGAGGCCGCGATCGCCGCCGGCGCCTCCCGCGTGCGGATCATGCGCTGGGGCGTCTGGCCGAGCGCCAAGCCCGACGTGCTCGCGTTCTGGCTCTACCGCTTCGAGATCAATGTGCGCGCGTCCGCGATCCTCGGCCTCATCGGTGCGGGCGGAATCGGCAAGATGCTCATCGACAACATCCAGTTCCGGGTGTGGGACGTCGTCGGCATCCTCATGCTCGTGGTCGTCGTCGTCACCATGGTCATCGACCAGCTGTCCGGGATGGTGCGGCACCGCATCATCGCCGGCCGGTGGGAGCTCCCGCTGGTCTCCGCGCTGCGCCGCCGAGCCAGTAGGGTGACCTCGTGACCCTCGCCGAGACGCCCGCCGGCCTCCGCATCCTGCACCTGAGCGACACCCACCTGTTCAGCGACGACAGCCTCCACTACGGCCGGGTGGACACCCTCGCCTCCCTGGACTGCACCCTCGCGCGCGCGGCCTCGATCGAGGCGCTCGACGTGGTCGTCGCGACCGGAGACCTCTCGGACGACGGCGGGGAGCAGAGCTATCGACTGCTCGCCTCGCGACTCGCGCCGTTCGCCGCCGAGCGGGGCGCCGACCTCGTCTACACGATGGGCAACCATGATCTGCGGAGCGGCTTCGAGGCCGTGCTCGGGGCGCGCGAGACGGTCACCCTGCGGGGCGGATTCCGGATCGTCGCACTGGACACCTCGGTTCCGGGAGCCGGCTACGGCTCCCTCGATGCCGAGCAGCTCGACCGGCTGGCCGCGATCCTCGCCGTCCCGGCGCCCCACGGAACCGTCGTCGCCCTGCACCATCCACCGGTTCCCGCGGCGAGCGCCCTTCTCGCCGCGCTGGAGCTCGGCAACCCGGAGGTGCTGCTCGACGTCTGCGCCACCGGCGACGTGCGCCTCATCCTCGGCGGCCACTATCACCACGCCTTGTCGGCGGAGGCCCGGGGCATCCCCGTCGTCGTCGCGCCTGGAGTCGCGAATAGCTCCGATCCGATCGCCCCCGCCGGCACCGAGCGCGCCATCGCCGGCTCGGGTCTCGCCGTCGTCGACCTGCCTGCTGAGGGAACGCCGCGCACGGTCTTCCTCCCGGTCACCGGACCGGACGACGGCGCCGAGATCTTCGACCTCGACTCCGCCGAAGTCGAACGCATCGCCGTCGCAGCCGGGAGCGGCGCATGAGCGAGCAGCAGCGGCCGGGCGCCGTCATAGCGACAATCCGCAGCCTCCTCCCGTCCCTGTTGCCCACCGAGCGGGCCGTCGCCGCCGTGCTGCTCGAGCGCTCCGCCGAGATCGTCGAGCTCAGCTCCCAACAGGTGGCCGACCTCTCCGGAGCCTCCCGTGCCACCGTCGTGCGCACCTGCCAGAGCCTCGGCTTCACCGGCTACCAGCAGCTCCGCGTGCTGCTCGCCCGGGATGCCGCCGCCCTGCCCGCGTCCGCCGCCGCCTCTCCCACCGGAGCCGCCGGCATCGTCGCGCACACCTTCACCCAGCTCGCCGAGCGCGTCTCCGACATGCTCGCCCTCCTCGACCCCGCATCGATCGAGCAGGCCGTCACTCTACTCGCCGGCGCCCGCCGCGTCGTGGTCGTCGGCAACGGCCTCTCGGCCCCGCTCGCCTGGGATGCCGCCGCCCGCCTGACCAGCATCGGCCGCGCCGCCGAGGCCCAGTCCGACGTCATCGGCCAGCAGATCACCGCCCGCCTCCTCCAGCCGGGCGACCTGCTGCTCGTCATCAGCGGCAGCGGCTCCAACGCCGTCACCCTGCGCACCGTCGCCGCCGCGAAGGCCGCCGGCGCCGACGTCATCGCCGTCACAGCCTTCGGCCGCAGCCCGATCGCCCAGGCGGCCACCCTGACCCTCGTCGTCACGATGCCCGATCTGACCTTCCGCGACGAGATCACGCTCGCCTCGCGGCTCCCCCAGGCCATCCTCATCGAGGGTCTGGTCGCCGCCACCACCGACCACCTCGGCGACGCGGCCGTGCAGGCCAAGAGCCTCGCCCTCGACGCGATCAGCACCAACCTCGCGGAATAGCCGGAACAGAGCGGCGGTGCATGCAAAAGGGCCGGTCCGACGTTTCCGTCGTACCGGCCCTTCGTTCGTGCGCGAGGGGGGACTTGAACCCCCACGCCCTTTCGAGCACTGGCACCTGAAGCCAGCGCGTCTGCCAATTCCGCCACTCGCGCGAACCAAGGAAGACTAACACGACAGCCGCGCCGACCACGAATCCGCGGGGCGTGGAGGGCTCGCGCGACTCCACCCTGAGGTGTATCTTCACCGGACGGTCAGGCGCACGGAGGGCTCTTCGCAAGGGTTCCGACTAACATGCATGTAGCTGGCGAGCCGGGAGCGGGAGACTGTGGGCATACTGGACAACTTCGAGCGGGGGCTCGAGCGCGCTGTCAATGGCGCGTTCGCGAAGACC
Source organism: Leifsonia sp. NPDC058194 (assembly GCF_042883605.1). Lineage (NCBI taxonomy): Bacteria > Bacillati > Actinomycetota > Actinomycetes > Micrococcales > Microbacteriaceae > Leifsonia > Leifsonia sp. NPDC058194. The sequence continues at coordinate 940,540 of NZ_JBHVVL010000001.1, forward strand.
TTCCGTTCCGGTCTGCAACCGGTCGAGCTCACCAGCGCGCTGCGCAAGGAGCTCGACACGAAGGCCGCCGTCGTCGCGCGCGACCGGGTGCTCGCGCCCAATCGTTTCGTGCTGCGCATGTCGCCCGCCGACTACCAGCGGATGCGCTCGATGGGCGCCGCGCTGACGGACGAGCTCATCGGTTTCGTGCAGAAGCACGCGACGACCCAGCACTACCAGTTCGCCGGCGGCATCTCGATCGAGCTCGCGGAGGACAAGGACATCTCGGTCGGGATGTTGCAAGTGGACTCCGAGAACGTGAAGGGCGACGTCGCCTGGACACCGGTGCTCGAGATCAACGGCACGCACTACCCGATCACGCGCGCCCGCACGGTCGTCGGGCGCGGCGGCGACGCCGACATCACCGTCGACGACACGGGCATCTCGCGCCGGCACGTCATGATCACGTGGGACGGCCACCGCGCCCAGGTCGAGGACCTCGGGTCGACCAACGGTTCGAAGCTCAACGGCGAACCGGTGCGCAAGGGCATCCTGGAGCCGGAGTCCGTCGTGACGATCGGCCGCACCCGCATCGTGTTCCGGGTCCTCCCGCAGGCCGCCCCGGGTCGCCCGCAGGCGCCCGTCGACGACACGACGCGCCGTCACGACGTCGGCAACTTCTGGAGCACCTCGTGAACCCGAGCGAGCTGACGCTGCTGGTGCTGCGTTTCGGCTTCCTCCTGCTGCTCTGGCTGTTCGTCTTCGGCATCGTCTACGCGCTCCGCACCGATCTCTTCGGCCAGCGCGTCCGCAAGCTCCCCGAGGCGCAGGCGGCGGCGACGCCCCCGTCGCCGTTCCCCGCCGGTCCGCCGGCGGCAGCGGCGGCCGCAGCGGTCACCGAGCCGGTCCAGCGCCACGCTCCCGTGTCCAACCTCCCCTCGGGCGCGAACACCGTGAGCGGCGGCACCAACGCCAGCGTGCAGACCGCCCACCGCCTCGTCATCACCTCCGGCCCGCGCGCCGGCACCGAGCTCCCCCTCGGCCGCGACCCGATCACGATCGGCCGCTCCAGCGAATCCGGACTGGTCATCCGCGACGACTACACCTCGACCCACCACGCCCGGCTCCTGCTCTGGAACGACGAGTGGATGATCCAGGATCTGGACTCCACGAACGGCACGTTCCTCGATGGGCGCCGTGTGACGGTCCCGACCCAGGTCCCGCTCGACACCCCGATCAAGATCGGGACGACCACGTTCGAGCTGCGACGGTAGCCGTGGCATCCACGAACCGAGCGGCGGCGCTCTCGCACGTCGGCAAGATCCGATCGAACAACCAGGACTCCGGCTATGCGGGTCACGGGCTGTTCGTCGTCGCCGACGGGATGGGCGGCCACGCCGGCGGCGACGTCGCCAGTGCCATCGCGGTCAACCGCATCCGCGAGGCCGACACGGACTACGCCACGGCGACCGAAGCCGAGTTCGCGCTGCAGTCCGCCCTGATCGCCGCCAACTCGCTGCTCGCCGAGACCGTGTTCGAGCATCCCGAGCTCACCGGCATGGGCACCACCGTCAGCGCGATGATCCGCGTCGGCGACCAGATCGCTCTCGCCCACATCGGTGACTCCCGCATCTACCTCTTCCGCGAGGGCGAGCTGAAGCAGGTCTCGATCGACCACACCTTCGTGCAGCGCCTCGTGGACAGCGGCCGCATCACCGAGGAGGAGGCGATGGTCCACCCACGCCGCTCGGTGCTGATGCGCGTGCTCGGCGATGTGGACGCATCGCCCGAGATCGACACCTGGGTGCTCGACACGCGCCCGGGCGACCGGTGGCTGATCTGCTCGGACGGCCTCAGCGGCGTCGTGAAGAACGACGACCTCCAGGCGGCCCTGGCGACACGGGACGCGCCCAAGCAGGTCGCGGAGAAGCTGCTCAAGCAGAGTCTCGACGCCGGTGCGCCCGACAACGTCACGGTCGTCATCCTCGACATCGCCGACGTGGCGCCGGGCGACGTGGTGAAGGAGCCCGTGACGGTCGGCTCCGCAGCCGCCCCGTTGCAGTTCGGCGACCCGAAGCCGGCGACCCGGGCCTCCCGGCTCCCGACCCTGCGGCTGCACCCGGTGCGGCCGTCCTCCGGGCCGACGCACTTCGAGCCGCAGTCCGACGACTACCTCGACGAGCTGATCGAGGAGGACGCCCGCCGCGCCCGCCGACGCCGCGTCACCTGGATGGTCGGTCTCGTCGTGCTCGTCCTGGCGATCGTCGCCGCCGCGTTCATCGGCTACCAGTGGACCCAGTCCCGCTACTTCGTGGGCTCGTCCTCGACCGGCAAAGTCGCCATCTTCCAGGGTGTGCAGCAGGATCTCGGGCCGATCAGCCTCTCGCACGTCTACGAGGAGACGACGGTCGCCGTCAACGATCTGCCGGAGTACGACAAGCAGCTGGTGAAGCAGACCATCAACGCGGACGACCTCACGGCGGCCCGATCGATCGTGGAGCAGTTGAGCGATGCCGTCAAACAGTAGCGTCGCGGAGTCCCGCTCGTCCGCCCGCGCCGCCTCGAAAGCGGCCACCGGGCCGATCAAGCGGCTGCGCCTGCCCGCCAAGCTCCGCAACCTCGAGCTCTTCCTGCTGCTCATCGCCTGCGCGATCAACGCCGCGGCGGTGGTCCTCGTGCAGCTCGGCGCGCTCGGCCATGTCGACCTGACGCTCGTCTACCTCGGCGCCGGGCTCTCGGCGCTGGTGATCGGGATGCACATCGCGCTCCGGTTCGTGGCGCCGCAGGCCGACCCGTTCCTGCTGCCGATCGCCACAGTCCTCACCGGCCTCGGCATCGCCGAGATCTACCGCATCGACATCCACTACGGCGACGCCGGGTGGGACAGCGCCGGGGTCAAGCAGATCGCGTGGACGGCGATCGCCATCGTCTGCGCACTAGCGGTCATCATGGTGATCCGCAACCACCGCGTGCTGCAGCGGTACACCTACATCTTCGGGTTCGCGGCGCTCATCCTGCTGCTGCTGCCGATGCTCCCGGGCATCGGCCGCGAGATCTACGGCGCCCGCGTCTGGATCGGGATCGGGCCGTTCAGCTTCCAGCCCGGCGAGATCGCCAAGCTGTGCCTGGCGATCTTCTTCGCCGGCTACCTCGTGCAGGCGCGCGACTCGCTCTCCATGGTCGGCAAGAAGTTCCTCGGGATCCGCTTCCCGCGCGCCCGCGACCTCGGGCCCATCCTCATCGTCTGGCTGATGTCGATGGCCGTGATCGTGTTCCAGCGCGACCTCGGCACCGGTCTGCTGATCTTCGGCCTCTTCCTCGTGATGCTCTACGTCGCGACCGCACGCATCAGCTGGGTCATCCTCGGCCTGCTCCTCATCGTGGGCGGCGCGATCGTGGCCAGCCAGGTGCTCGTCTACGTGCACGACCGGTTCGAGAACTGGCTCAACCCGTTCGCCCAGAAGGTCTACGACGCCGACGGCGGCAGCTTCCAGCTCGTGCAGGGGCTCTTCGGTCTGGCGCACGGCGGCCTCATCGGCACGGGACTCGGTCAAGGCCAGCCCTGGGTGACCCCCGTCTCCCAGAGCGACTACATCATCGCGAGCATCGGAGAAGAGCTCGGTCTCGCCGGACTCTTCGCGATCTTCGCCCTCTACCTCGTGTTCGTCGCACGCGGGCTGCGCATCGGCTTCGCCGGTCAGGACGACTTCGGCAAGCTCCTCGCGGTCGGCCTCGCGTTCACCGTCGGCCTGCAGTGCTTCATCGTGATCGGCGGTGTCACCCGTGTCATCCCGCTGACCGGTCTGACCACCCCGTTCCTCGCCGCCGGCGGGTCCTCGCTGGTGGCCAACTGGATCATCGTCGCCCTGCTGCTGCGACTGTCCGACACGGTGCGGAATCAGCCCAGACTGGTGGTGAGCTAGCCCATGAACCGTGAGATCAAGCGCGTCAGCACGATCGTGCTGGCGATGTTCGTCGCCCTCCTGGTGTCGACGTCGATCCTGACCGTGTTCCAGGCCGACTCGCTCTCGGCGGACGCCCGCAACACCCGCGCACGCAACGACAGCTACGCGGCCCAGCGCGGGGCGATCCTGGTCGCCGGCCAGCCGATCGCCCAGTCCGTCGCCTCGAACGACGTCTACAAGTGGCAGCGCGTCTACAGCAACGGGCCGCTCTACTCGGCCGTGACCGGCTTCTACCCGATCAACGGAGAGGCGACGGGGCTGGAGGGCGCGCTCGACCAGCAGCTGAGCGGATCGTCGAACTCTCAGTTCTTCGACCGCATCAACTCCATCCTGACCGGCAAGAACCCGCAGGGCGCGACCGTCGAGACCACCATCGACCCGGTCGCGCAGCAGGCCGCGTGGGACGCCCTGGGCGACTACCAGGGCGCCGTTGTGCTCCTCGAGCCGAAGACCGGCCGGATCCTCGCGATGGTCTCCAAGCCGAACTACGACCCCAACGTGCTCGCCTCCCACGACACGGCCGCCGTCAACGCGACCTACCAGCAGCTCCTCGACGCGTCGGGCGACCCGCTCATCAACCGGACGATCGGCGGCGACCTCAACCCGCCCGGGTCGACGTTCAAGCCGGTCATGAGCGCCACCGCCTTCGGCACGGGCAAGTACACCAAGGACAGCCAGCTGCCGAACCTCTCCTCGCTCCCGCTCCCCGACTCGCCCACCGTGGTCAAGAACGACTCGCTGACCACCTGCGGTCCCGGCGAGACGGTCTCCATCGCGACGGCGCAGATCCTCTCGTGCAACATCCCGTTCGCCGAGCTCGGGATGCAGCTGGACCCGCAGGTGATCAAAGACCAGGCGGACAAGTTCGGCTTCAACCAGGCGCTGAAGATCCCGATCCCCGTCGAGAAGAGCGTGTACCCGCTGTACGAGAACGACGCCTACCGCGCGCTGGGGTCGTTCGGTCAGAAGGACGACAAGGCGTCGCCGCTGCAGATGGCCATGGTGTCGGCCGCGGTCGCCAACGGCGGCAAGCTGATGTACCCGAACCTGGTCGACTCGATCCGCTCGTCCGATCTGCAGACGATCGAGAGTTTCCAGCCGAAGCAGCTGTCCGAGCCGATGAGCCAGGAGAATGCCGACACGATCAAGCAGATGATGGTGGATGGCGTCAATGAAGGCGTGGCCAGCAATGCAAGAATAGGTGGGGTCCAGGTCGGCGGGAAGACGGGGACGGCGCAGAACGGCGACGATGAGCCGTACACGCTCTGGTTCACGGGGTTCGCGCCGGCGAACGATCCTCAGTTCGCTGTAGCGGTAGTCGTTGAAAATGGCGGTGGACGCGGTCAGAGCGGCACGGGTAACTCCATCGCCGCCCCGATCGCGAAGAAAGTACTAGAGGCGGTGCTGAATAAATGAGACCCACAGCAGGGCTCACCTTCGGAGGACGTTACGAGCTGCAGTCGCGCATCGCGATCGGCGGCATGGGCGAGGTGTGGCAAGCCACCGACCTCGTGATCGGCCGTACGGTGGCGATCAAGATCCTCAAGGACGAGTACCTCGGCGACCCGGGATTCCTCGAGCGCTTCCGCGCCGAGGCCCGCCACGCCGCGCTCGTCAACCACGAGGGCATCGCCAACGTCTACGACTACGGCGAGGAGGAGGGCAGCGCCTTCCTCGTCATGGAGCTCGTCCCCGGCGAGGCGCTCTCGAGCATCCTCGAGCGCGAGCACGTGCTCAGCACCGACCGCACCCTCGACATCGTCGCGCAGACCGCCGCGGCGCTCCACGCCGCGCACGCCGCGGGCCTGGTGCACCGCGACATCAAGCCCGGCAACCTGCTGATCACCCCCGACGGCCGCGTCAAGATCACCGACTTCGGCATCGCCCGGATCGCCGACCAGGTGCCGCTCACCGCGACCGGTCAGGTCATGGGCACGGTGCAGTACCTATCGCCCGAGCAGGCCTCCGGTCACCCGGCGTCGCCCACGACCGACATCTACTCGCTCGGCATCGTCGCGTACGAGTGCCTCGCAGGCCGCCGCCCGTTCACGGGCGAGTCGCAGGTCGCCATCGCGATGGCGCAGATCAACGAGGCGCCCCCGGAGCTGCCCGCGACCGTCGCGGAGCCCGTCCGCAACCTCGTCTTCGCCTGCATCGCGAAGAACCCGGCGGACCGCCCCGCCAGCGCCGCCCACCTGGCGCGCGCCGCGCAGGCGCTGCGACGCGGCGACGTCCGCGCCGCCGCCGCGTCGGTCCCCGCCATCCTCGGCGGCGCGGCCGCGACCGACGCCGCCACCATGCTGATGCCGTCGCCCGCCGGCTCCCCCACTCAGGCGACGACGGTGCTCCCGTCCGCCGCTGCCGCTCAGGCCGCCGAAGACGCGCCGGAGGAGCCGGTCGAGTCGAAGAAGCGGAGTCCGTGGACGTGGCCGCTCATCGCGCTCATCGCCCTGCTCGCGCTCGTGCTCATCGGCACGATCATCGCGCTCGTCGCCCAGCCGAGCGGCACCAAGCCGACGCCGACGGCCTCCAGCCAGACGCCGACGCCCAAGCCGACGACTCCGACACCGACGCCGACGCCGACCTCGAACACTGCTCAGATCACCGAGAGCGAGTTCCTCGGCAAGACGGCAGACGAGGCCCGGCAGATGCTCCAGGGCCTGGGCATGGTCGCCGACGTGCAGACGGGCTCCCCGGCCACGTCGAAGGGTGCCGTCAACACGGTCTATCGCGTCAACCCGACCGGCCCCGTCCCGAAGGGCTCGACCGTCACGGTCCAGGTCTACGGCGACGTGGCAGCCATCCCGACGCCGACCGACACCGTCTCGGCCAACCCGTCGTCGCCGCAGCAGCTCCAGAACCCGGCGGCCCAGATCACGGTGTCCTTCGGTTCGGCCGGCTGCCCCGCCGGGCAGAACCTCGTCGGGCGCGCGCTCTATGTGAACGGCGCCCAGCAGACTCCGACGTCCGGCAACTCGACGGTGTGGGCACCCACCACCGCCGGCACCTACAAGCTCTCGTACACGATCTTCTGCGGCGAGTCGGTGGAGTCCGGCCAGTCGCCGACCGTCGACTACGTGATCAGCCCGAGCAGCACCACGGGCCCCAACCCGTGACCCTGTTCGCCTGACCCCCGCACGAGGGAGATCTTCAGAAACAGCCCGATACACTGTCCGACAGTCACCACCTGAGAAGGAGTCCGCATTGAGCCCAGATAGCCGCCTGCTCGCAGGCCGATATCAGCTGGGCGAACTGGTCGGGCGCGGGGGCATGTCGGACGTGCATCGGGGCACCGACACGCGCCTCGGCCGCACGGTGGCGATCAAGCTGCTGAAGCCCTCGCTGGCGACCGACCCGGCCTTCCGGACCCGGTTCCGTCAAGAGGCCCAGGCCGCTGCGCGCATGGCGCACCCGACGATCGTCCGCGTCTTCGACGCCGGCGAGGAGACGGTGCGGGAGCCGAACGGTCACGAGGCCCAGCTGCCGTTCATCGTGATGGAGTTCGTCGACGGCATCCTGCTGAAGGACCTCATCAAGAAGGGGCCCCTCGAGGTCTCCGAGGCCGTGCGGATCACCGAAGGCATCCTGACCGCGCTGGAGTACTCGCACCGCGCCGGCGTCGTGCACCGCGACATCAAGCCGGGCAACGTCATGATCACCAAGACCGGCCAGGTCAAGGTGATGGACTTCGGCATCGCCCGAGCGATCAGCGACTCGTCCGCGACGGTGGCCCAGACCACCGCCGTGCTCGGCACCGCCAGCTACTTCTCGCCGGAACAGGCGAAGGGCGAGTCGGTCGACGCCCGCACCGACCTGTACTCGACCGGTGTCGTGCTGTTCGAGATGCTCGCGGGCCGTCCGCCGTTCCGCGGCGACACCCCGGTGGCGGTCGCGTACCAGCACGTGAGCGAGGCGCCCGTCGCCCCCAGCACGTTGAACCCCAAGGTCTCTCCGGCGATGGATGTCGTCGTCGCCCGCGCGCTGACCAAGGACCGCTTCGAGCGGTACCAGACCGTCGCCGAGTTCCGGGCCGACCTCGAAGAGGCTGCCGCGGGCCGTGTGCCCGTCCACAAGGAGTCCGACGACTTCTCCGAGACGCTGTTCGGCGCACCGCCGAGCTCGGTCTCCGGTCCGGAGGCCGCGTTCCGCCAGCTCGCCGAGGACCAGACGATGACGCGAACCCAGCGGCGTCCTCCGGTCATCTGGATCTGGGCCGGGATCGCGGTGATGGCGGTCGTCATCGTCGCCGTGCTCGCCTGGGTCCTCCGGCTCGCTCCGGCCACGACGATGCCCGAGACCTCGCGCACCGTCCCCACCCTGGCCGGTCAGACGGTCGACGAGGCGACGGCGACGCTCGAGAAGATGAAGCTCAAGTGGACCCAGACCACAGAGACCTCCGCGACGTACCCCGAAGGGCAGATCGTCCGCAGCGACCCCGGCGCCGGGATCGTCGTCGCGACGGGCGACACGATCAACCTCTACGTCTCGACCGGCAAGAAGACCGTCTCGGTCCCCGATGTTCACAACATGACGGTGGATGCGGCCAAGGCCGCCATCACCGCAGCCGGCCTCACCGTCGGCCCGGTCACGACCGAGAACTCGTCCTCGGTAGCGGCGAACATCGTGATCTCCACCGACCCCGCCGCCACCGGCAAGGCGCACGAAGGCGATCCGATCTCGCTCACGGTCTCCAGCGGCAAGGTCACTCTCGCGGATCTCACCGGTCAGACCATCCAGGCGGCGACGGGCATCCTGTCGCAGCTGGGCCTCACCGCGAACCCGAAACCCGATCCGTCGTGCCCGCAGGACACCGGTGCTCCGTTGGTGCACGCGCAGTCCGTCGCGCCCGGCGACGTGCCCCAGGGCTCGACCGTCGATCTGACGTACTGCTCCGGCTGATCCGCCGGCGTCGGTCCGTCAGCGCCGACCTCCCAGCGCCGGTCCGTCGAAGCGGATCCCCGCTCAGCCCAGCTTGACCAGCGGGTTCAGGTCCCGTGCCGCCTCGGCGGCGCCGGGCAGCCCCGCGACCTCGAGCCAGTTGCCGAGCATCCGGTAGCCGCCCTCGGTGAGCACGGACTCGGGGTGGAACTGCACGCCGTAGATCGGCGCCTCGCGGTGCTGCAGGGCCATGATCACGCCACCCGCTGTACGGGCGGTGACGACGAGCTCGTCGGGCAGCGTGCCGTCCACGACGGCGAGCGAGTGGTACCGGGTGGCCGTGAACGGCTGGGGCACCCCCTCGAAGAGCGTGCTGTCGTCGTGGCCGACCTGTGATGTCTTGCCGTGCATCAGCTCCTCGGCGTTGGTGACAACGCCTCCGAACGCCTCGGCGATCGCCTGGTGCCCGAGGCACACCCCGAGGAGCGGCTGCCCCGTCGACAGGGCCAGCTCCACGACGGGGACCGAGACGCCGGCATCGGACGGCTTGCCCGGGCCGGGCGAGATCAGCACGGCGTCGTACTCGGCGAGACGGGCGGGGAGGTCCTCCACCGCGATGTCGTCGTTGCGCACGACCTCGGTCTGCGCGCCGAGCTCCCGGAGGTAGCCGTTCAGCGTGTAGACGAAGCTGTCGTAGTTGTCGATGACGAGTACGCGGGTCACGGGCCCACGGTACCTTCCTGGGGACCCAGGAGCGAATCCACCCAGGGGAACGCCCACGTGACGAGCACGAAGAGCACGGCCGCCACCAGGACGAGCAGGATGATGATGCGCAGCCAGACCGGGCCCGGCAGGATGCGCCACAGCGCGGCGTACATGTCAGCCTCCCTGGCTGGTGTTGAGGACGCCGGCGAGCTCCGTCGGGATGTCCTGCGGCGGGGCGAAGGTGTCGAACACGTTGTAGGCGATCAGGCGCTCTCCTGCCGCGAACGGCGGGTTGCACGTGGTGATCGTCATCAGACGCTCGGTGGGGGTGGCCTCCGGCTGGCGCGGGACGGGCAGCAGCACCTGCACGGCGGAGGGCTGCACGTACTCGAAGTTGCGGAAGGTGTACGTGTACCAGCCGTCTTTGGTCTGCACGTAGATGTGGTCGCCGATGTGCAGCTTGGAGAGGTCGATGAAGGTGTTGCCCCATCCGCTGTCGTGGCCGGCCACGGCGAAGTTGCCGACCTGGCCCGGCATCTGGGTGTCGGAGTAGTGTCCGACGCCCGCGGTGTAGCTGTTGAGCACCTTCTCCACGTCGACCGTCTGACGAATGGTGCGCTTCCAGTCGGCCCCGAGCCGGGGGATGTAGATGACCGCGAACGCCTCGTAGTCGGCCGGCTGTGCCATCACCGGGATGTCGGTGACGCCGTTCGCATCGGGCGTGGGCGTCGGGCGCGGCGCCTTCATGGCGTCGTCGATCCACTTCTGGCTCTGGGTCGCCGCCGCCGAGCTCTGCTGGTTGTCGACGACGAGGTTGTTCCACCACATCTGCCAGCCGAGGAAGAGCAGGACGAGCACACCGGCCGTGATCAGCACTTCGCCGAGCACACCGACGACGGTCGGACGGCGATGCGGCTTGCGCTCCTTCGACCCCCGGTTCCGTCCGCTGCGGCGGTCTGCTCCACGCGGGCGACGCAGCTCGGGTTCGGTCGGGTCGGCCATATGACAGATTCTAAAAGGAAAAGCTGGCGGAACGCCCAGACCTGTCCCGCTACACTGTGGTGCTATGGCACGCAGCAAGTCGAAGATCAAGCCCGAGCGCACCGAGCGGACCGCAGCCGCCTCCGGAGAAGAGGCGCCCAACCCCGTCTGGTTCAAGCCGGTCATGTTCGGCTTCATGCTGCTCGGGCTCGTCTGGATCATCGTGTTCTACGTCAGCCAGAACCAGTACCCCATCCCCGCCCTCGGCGCGTGGAACATCCTCGTCGGCTTCGGCATCGCCTTCATCGGCTTCCTCATGACCACACGGTGGCGCTGACGCCCCTCCCGTCCCCTGACGCTGCGCGTCGAGAAGCCCGGTCCGAGTCGGACCGGGCTTCTTCCGTTTCCACAGTTATCCACAGTTGCTTATCCACACTGGGGACAGAGGCTCGTGAGCCGTTCTCCCCAGTGTTAATAAGCCTGTGGAGAGTTACAACCGTGTAATTATCCCCACTGTTAACAACCCTGTGGATAACTTATCCACGCCGAGCGCACAACGGGGAGCAAGACGGTTACAGGAAGCGGATCAGGCTCAACGCGATCAGCAGCACGCTCAGGATGATCACGAGCGGCAGCTGCAGCGCCCGCCGAGAGGCCGAGCGGGTCTCGACGTAGATCAGGCCCACGAGCACGCCGCCCACCAGGCCGCCGACGTGCGCCTGCCAGGCGATGTTGAGGCCCGGGAGGAACCCGATCGCGATGTTGAGGGCCACGAGCACCAGGATCTGGGTGGCGTTGCCGCCCAGGCGCCGCTGGATGATGAAGAACGCCCCGAACATGCCGAAGATCGCTCCGGAGGCTCCCACGACCGGTTGAAGCGGGCTGCCCAGGAGCAGCACGCCGAGCGATCCGGCGAACCCGCTGATCAGGAACAGGGCGAGGAACCGGAGTCTCCCCAGCATCGGCTCGAGGATGCTGCCGAAGATCCACAGCGTGTACATGTTGAGCGCGATGTGGATGATGCTCGCGTGCGCGAACACCGACGTGAGCATCCGCCACGGCTCGAAGGCCCGCGGATCGGAGTACACGCCCGCGTACTGGATCGCCAGGGTGACCTGGCCGCCGATAACCGGGAGGGACTGGAGGATGAACACGACCACGCAGAGCGCGATGATCGCGTACGTGACGACCGGAGCGCCCTGCCCCGTCAGCCGCGGGATCCAGGCCGGCTTGGTCTTCGGCGCGGTCGCGCGCTGCTGGGCCATGCACTCCGGGCAGACGAAACCGACTGCGCCGGGGGTCTGGCATTCACCACAGATCGTGCGCCCGCACCGCTGGCACAGCACGTAGCTGACCCGGTCGGGGTGACGGTAGCAGTAGCTCGCTCGGGCGTCGACGGGCTGAGACATTCTTCTGACTCGCCCGTCCGGTCTCAGACCTGCTCGATCTCGACCGACTCGATGACGACGTCGTCGAGCGGCCGATCGCGGGCGTCGGTCGGGACCTCGGCCAGCTTGTCGACGATCTTGCGGGACGCGTCGTCCGCGACCTCGCCGAAGATGGTGTGCTTGCCCTGCAGCCACGTGGTCGGGCCGACGGTGATGAAGAACTGCGACCCGTTGGTGCCGTGACCGCCCTGGATGCCGGCGTTCGCCATCGCGAGCATGTACGACTGGGTGAAGTCGAGCTCGGGGTTGATCTCGTCGTCGAACTGGTAGCCGGGGCCGCCGATGCCCTGACCGAGCGGGTCGCCGCCCTGGATCATGAAGCCCGGGATGATGCGGTGGAAGATCACGCCGTCGTAGAGAGGGGTGTTGGTCTTCTCGCCGGTCGCGGGGTGGGTCCATTCGGTCTCACCGGTCGCCAGGCCGACGAAGTTGCGTACCGTCTTCGGCGCGTGGTTGCCGTAGAGGTTGACCTTGATGTCTCCGTAGTTGGTGTGGAGCGTGGCGACAGCGGTGTGCTTAGACATGGCCCAATTCTTGCACAGGGGGTTAGCTGGTTATCGGCAGAGGACTTCACCTCTCGGTCCATCCCCAGCCCTTTCGGTGGCAAGATGGAGACGGTTCGCTATTCCGACGCAATGGAGGTCCAGAATGAGCCTGACACGGAAGCGCAAGAAGGAGCTCAAGCGACTGCGCAGCAGCGCGGAGGAGCTGTGGGGAAAGCAGCAGGAGGTGCTCGTCAACGCGAACGCCGTGGCTGCCGAAGCCCGCAAGCAGGCCGCCTACTACACCCGCGAGGAGATCGCACCGCGCGTCCGTGACGGCTATGACTCCTACGTCCGACCCGCCGCCCAGTCGGCCGCTCAGACCGCCGGCCATGTCGCCGGTGTCGCACGCGACCGCATCGTCGGCGACGTGATCCCGGCCGTGGGCTCCGCCGTCGGCACCGCCTTGTCGGTGGTCGACCACGCTCGTGCCGCCCGTGCGGCCGCGTTCAACGGCGACTTCACGAAGGCGCGCAACGAGCTCACCCGCAAGGTGAAGGTCGCCCCGCAGAAGTCCGGGCCGGGTGCCGGCACGATCATCGCGGTCGGCCTGGGTGTCATCGCAGCGGTCGGCGTGCTCTACGCGGTCTGGCAGACGTTCCGTGCCGACGACGAGCTGTGGGTCGCCGACGAGGAGCCCAGCGCACCCGCAGCAGAGTAGCGGGCTTCCCTCTGCTTCGGGGGAACCCCGGGGTGGATTGGGGGGTTTCCCCGATGGTCGCCGGCCACGTGCGCGGCGATGCTGGAGTCATGAACATTCTCCAGCGTCCACTCCGGGGTCGGATCTTCGGCGGTGTCTGCGCGGGACTCGCGCAGCGGTTCGGGCTCACGCCCACCACGGTCCGTGTGCTCTTCGTGCTGTCGTGCCTGCTGCCGGGCCCGCAGTTCATCGCCTACATCGCGATGTGGATCATCATCCCCAGCGAGCGCCGCGACGTCGTCACGGTGTGACGCGGTTCAGCGCAGGCCCGCCATCGCGAGCGCGACGTCGACGAGGTCGACCCGCCGGTTCGGGATGGCATCCAGCCGGAACCATGCCGCCTCGTCCGTCGATCCGTCCAGCTCGTTCGTGAGCTTGCCGCCCACGACCGACGCCCGGTAGATGATGCGGAGTGCATGCAACGGGCCGGAGTCCGGCGTGAAGCGCTGCTCCGCCGGAACCACTTTGGAATCGATGCCCAGGAGGTCGCCCGCCTCGGCCGTGTAGCCCGTCTCCTCCGCGATCTCCCGCACGACCGCGTCCACCGGGTCTTCGCCGGGGTCGATCCCGCCGCCGGGGAGCGTCCAGCCGGATCGGCCGCCCTCGTTCCAGTGGGCGAGCAGGATGCGGCCGTTGTCGACGATCACGCCGTATGCAGCGACCCTGATATCCATGCGGACACCCTACTGCCGTTGTCGGAGGACCAGGGCAGACTGGGGTGGTGCCCGAACTTCCGGAGGTCACAGCACTCGCCGCGGATCTGAACGCCCGGCTGGCCGGTCGTGTCATCGACCGGCTCTCCATCGCGGCGTTCGCCGCCCTCAAGACCTTCGACCCACCGGTCGACGCCCTCCGCGGCCTGACGATCGCCGGGGTGTCCCGTCACGGCAAGTTCCTCGACATCGCCGCAGGCGACCTCCATGTCGTGATCCATCTGGCCCGGGCCGGATGGATCCGCTGGCGCGACGGGCCGCCTCCGGCGCCCACCGGCCGCCCGGGCAAGGGTCCGCTGGCCGCACGGCTCGTCCTCGACGGCGGCAGCGGTCTGGACATCACCGAAGCCGGGACCAAGAAGAGTCTCTCGATCTCCGTAGTGCGCGCCCCCTCCGACGTCCCGGGTGTGGCACGACTCGGACCGGATCCGCTGGACGCCGCCTTCACGCGCGACGTCTTCGCCGGGATCCTCGCCCGGCAGGGGCGAGCGCAGATCAAGGGCGTCCTGCGCAACCAGTCCCTGATCGCCGGCATCGGAAACGCCTACTCCGACGAGATCCTCCACGTGGCGAAGATGTCGCCGTTCAAGCCGGCCGCGATGTCGGCGGACGAACTCGACCGGCTCTATGGCGCCGTCCAGTCCACGCTCCGCGATGCGCTCGCCCGGGCGGGCGGCCTGGCCGCCTCCGAGCTGAAGAGCGAGAAGAAGTCGGGCCTGCGCGTGCACGGCCGCACGGGCCAGGCGTGCCCCGTCTGCGGCGACACGATCCGCCAGGTGATCTTCGCCGACTCGACGCTGCAGTACTGCCCGACCTGCCAGACCGGCGGCAAGCCGCTGGCCGATCGTGTGCTCTCCCGCCTCCTCAAGTAGCCGGCTGGACCGTCCTCAGCACGCGCAGCTGACACCGTCCACCGGCGCGGTCAGTGGATCGGCGGCACGCGTGATCACGCCGTGGTCGTCCTCGACCGGCAGACCTTCGCGCGCCCAGTACTCGAAGCCGCCGATCATCTCGCGCACGTCGTACCCCAGGAGGCTGAACGCCAGCGCGGCCTTCGTCGATCCGTTGCATCCCGGGCCCCAGCAGTAGACGACGACCGGCGTCCCGGCGGGAACGACCGTCGCCGCGCGCTCGGCGATCTGCGCCGTCGGCAGGTGCACAGCGCCCGACGCGCGGCCCTGGCGCCAGGCCGCCTCCCCGCGGCTGTCGACCAGCACGAAGCCGTCGCCGGCCTGCTGCGCCGCACGGACGTCCGACGGGTCCGTCTCGAAACGGAGCTTGGCGGCGAAGTGTCGAGAGGAATCGGTGGCTGCTGTCATGCACCCCAGATTACGAAAGCGGATGGGCGATCTGAACGGATCATCCACGGCATACAGAGGCCTGGGCCGTGATTCTCGTGGAAGAATCGCCGCATGCCCGCGAATCCCCCATTCATCGCTGATTCCGTCGATCGCGCCCTGCTCGCCGAGCTCCAGCGGGACGGCCGTCTATCGATCGCCGAGCTCGCCCGAACGGTGCACATGTCCGGGAGCGCAGTGACCGAACGGGTGCGCCGGCTCGAGGAGGCGGGGGTCATCGGCGGATACCGGGCGCTCGTCGACCCGGAGCGGCTCGGCTACGGGATTCTCGCGTTCCTGCGGCTCCGCTACCCGAGCAGCGTGTACGGGCCTCTCCACGAGCTCCTCGCGGAGACGCCGGAGGTCGTGGAGGCGCACCATGTCACGGGCGACGACTGCTTCATCCTGAAAGTGGTCGCGACATCGATGCGGCACCTGGAGCAGGTCAGCGGCAAAGTCGGGACCCTCGGAAGCGTGACGACGAGCGTGTCGTACTCGAGTCCGTTCCCGACGCGGGCGATCGTCCCGCCGAGTGAGTGAGTGTGGAGCCTAGGAGATTCGAACTCCTGACATCCTGCTTGCAAAGCAGGCGCTCTACCAACTGAGCTAAGGCCCCGGGAGGGTGAATGGTGGGGATACGAGGACTTGAACCTCGGACCTCTTCGTTATCAGCGAAGCGCTCTAACCGCCTGAGCTATATCCCCGAATGGGCAACAGATTAGAGGGTACCTGATCTGTCACCGCAAACGAAATCGAGAGAACCCGATCGTCAGTTGTTGGTGAAGCCGACGAGCAGGCCGCCGGTGATCTTCACGGAAAGGTTGTAGAGGAGCGCGAAGACCGCGCCGAGAGCGGTGACCACGACGATGTCGAGGACGGCCACCACGAGCGAGAAGCCCATCACCTGGCCGAGGCCGAGCACGGCGCGCAGGTCGCCGCCGCCCGCTCCGGAGATGTCCTTGACCAGGCTGTTGACCTGGTCGAAGATCCCCGTGCGGTCCAGCACGGTCCAGATCAGGAAAGTCCCGACGATCGCGATGATCGCGAGGCAGATGCCGGCGAGGAACGAGAGCTTCACGGTCGACCAGAAGTCGATGTACACCAGCTTGAGCCGCACCTGCTTGGAGGATGCGGGCCGGCGTGACGACTTCTTGGCCAGTTTCTCGGCGACGCTACTGCTCATCTACGGTCTCTTCCTTCCCGACGGCCTCCGATTCTGACCCATCAGTCTGGTCATCCGCTGGATCCTGCGAATCGAGGTTGCGTTCGGTGTTCTTTGCCAGAGCGATGATCTTGTCGGTCTCGGCGAAACGTGCAAAGACGACACCCATGGTGTCGCGGCCCTTGGCAGGTACCTCGGCCACGGCAGAGCGTACCACCTTGCCGCTGGCAAGAACCACCAAGACCTCGTCGTCCTCGTCGACGATCAGAGCGCCAACGAGGTCCCCTCGATCGTCGCTCAACTTGGCCACCTTGATGCCCAGGCCGCCGCGGTTCTGCAGGCGGTACTGATCGGCGGAGGTGCGCTTCGCGTAGCCGCCCTCGGTGACGACGAAGACGTAGCCCTCGTCCGAGACGACCGACGCGTCGAGCAGGCTGTCCTCGCCGCGGAAGTGCATCCCGATGACGCCCGACGTCGAGCGGCCCATCGGGCGCAGCGCGTCGTCGGAGGCCGTGAAGCGGATGGACATGCCCTTGCGCGAGACGAGCAGCAGGTCGGAGTCCTCCTCCACCAGCAGCGCCGAGACGAGCTCGTCCTCGTCGCGGAGCTTGATCGCGATGATCCCGCCGGAGCGGTTGGTGTCGTATTCGCTCAGCGCGGTCTTCTTGATCAGACCGTCGCGGGTCGCGAGCACCAGGTACTTCGCGGCCTCGTAGTCGCGGATGTCCAGGATCTCCGCGATCTCCTCGTCCGGCTGCATCGCGAGCAGGTTGGCGACGTGCTGGCCCTTGGCGTCGCGGCCGGCCTCCTGCACCTCGTACGCCTTGGCGCGGTAAACGCGGCCCTTGTTCGTGAAGAAGAGGAGCCAGTGGTGGGTGGTCGTGACGAAGAAGTGGTCGACGACGTCCTCGCCGCGCAGCTGTGCGCCCTTGACTCCCTTGCCGCCGCGGTGCTGCTGGCGGTAGTTGTCGCTGCGGGTGCGCTTGATGTAGCCGCCGCGGGTGACGGTGACCACCATCTCCTCTTCGGGGATGAGGTCTTCGACGCTCATGTCGCCATCGAAGCCGAACATGACCTCGGTCCGGCGGTCGTCGCCGAAGCGGTCCACGATCTCGGTGAGCTCTTCGCTGACGATCGTGCGCTGGCGCGTCGGGTCCGCGAGGATCGCCTTGAGCTCGGCGATGTCGAGCTCGATCTGGTCGTGCTCCTCGATGATCTTCTGACGCTCGAGTGCGGCGAGGCGCCGCAGCTGCATGGTCAGGATGGCGTCCGCCTGGATGTCGTCGACATCCAGGAGGTCCTTCAGCCCTTCACGCGCGTCGTCCACGGTGGGCGACCGGCGGATGAGCGCGATGACCTCGTCGAGCGCGTCGAGCGCCTTGAGGTAGCCGCGCAGGATGTGCGCCCGCTCCTCCTTCTTGCGCAGGCGGAACGTCGTGCGCCGCACGATGACCTCGATCTGGTGATCGACCCAGGCCGTGATGAAGCCGTCGAGCGCCAGCGTGCGCGGGACCTTGTCCACGATCGCGAGCATGTTCGCGCCGAAGTTCTCCTGCAGCTGCGTGTGCTTGTACAGGTTGTTGAGCACGACCTTC
The DNA here is from genome assembly GCF_042883605.1 of Leifsonia sp. NPDC058194. Taxonomy (NCBI): domain Bacteria; kingdom Bacillati; phylum Actinomycetota; class Actinomycetes; order Micrococcales; family Microbacteriaceae; genus Leifsonia; species Leifsonia sp. NPDC058194. The sequence continues at coordinate 958,545 of NZ_JBHVVL010000001.1, forward strand.
GCGACCGCGTCGCGCTTGAGCACGATCACGAGTCGCTGACCGGTGCGGCCGGAAGTCTCGTCGCGGATGTCCGCGATGCCGCCGACCCGGCCGTCCTTCACCAGCTCGGCGATCTTGATGGCGAGGTTGTCCGGGTTGACCTGGTACGGCAGCTCGGTGACGACCAGGCACACGCGACCCTGGATCTCCTCGATGCTCACCACGGCGCGCATCGTGATCGAGCCGCGGCCCGTGCGGTACGTGTCCTGGATGCCCTTGACGCCCAGGATCTGCGCACCGGTCGGGAAGTCCGGGCCCTTGATCCGCTTGATCAGCTCTTCGAGCAGCTCCTCGCGGGAGGCGTCGGGGTTGGCGAGGTGCCACAGCGCGCCGTCGGCCACCTCGCGGAGGTTGTGCGGCGGGATGTTCGTGGCCATGCCGACCGCGATGCCGACGGAACCGTTGACCAGCAGGTTCGGGAACCGGCTCGGGAGCACGGCCGGCTCCTGCGTGCGGCCGTCGTAGTTGTCCTGGAAGTCGACGGTCTCCTCGTCGATGTCGCGGACCATCTCGAGCGCGAGCGGCGCCATCTTCGTCTCGGTGTACCGGGGTGCGGCCGCGCCGTCGTTGCCCGGCGAGCCGAAGTTGCCCTGGCCGAGCGCGAGCGGGTAGCGGAGGCTCCACGGCTGCACGAGGCGCACGAGGGCGTCGTAGATGGCCGTGTCGCCGTGCGGGTGGAACTGACCCATCACGTCGCCGACAACGCGGGCGCACTTCGAGAACGCCTTGTCGGGACGGTAGCCGCCGTCGAACATGGCGTAGATCACACGGCGGTGCACGGGCTTCAGGCCGTCGCGGACCTCCGGCAGTGCGCGGCCCACGATGACGCTCATCGCGTAGTCGAGGTACGACCGCTGCATCTCGGACTGGAGGTCGACCTGGTCGATCTTGCCGTGGACGCCGAAGGCGGCGCCGGCGTTCTCTTCGTCGGTCACGATGTTGTCTCCCGAGGTTCCGGTCTCTTCGGATCCGGAGTTGTCAGATGTCAAGGAACCGCACGTCCTTCGCGTTCTTCTGGATGAACGAGCGGCGCGACTCCACGTCTTCGCCCATCAGCGTGGCGAAGATCTCGTCGGCGGCCGCCGCGTCGTCGAGCGTCACCTGGAGCAGCGTGCGCGTCTCCGGGTTCATGGTGGTCTCCCACAGCTCCTTGTAGTCCATCTCGCCCAGACCCTTGTAGCGCTGCACGCCGTTGTCCTTCGGGATCCGCTTGCCGGCCGCGAGGCCGTCGGTGAGAAACGCGTCGCGCTCCCGGTCCGAGTAGACGTACTCGTGCTCGGCGTTCGACCACTTGAGACGGTAGAGCGGCGGCTGCGCGAGGTACACGTAGCCGAGCTCGATGAGCGGGCGCATGTACCGGAACAGCAGCGTGAGCAGCAGCGTGGTGATGTGTTGGCCGTCGACGTCGGCGTCGGCCATGAGCACGATCTTGTGGTACCGGGCCTTCTCCGGGTTGAAGTCCTCACCGATGCCGGCGCCGAACGCCGTGATCATCGCCTGCACTTCGTTGTTCGCGAGCGCGCGGTCGAGGCGGGCCTTCTCCACGTTCAGGATCTTGCCTCGCAGGGGCAGGATCGCCTGCGTCTCGGGATTGCGGCCCTGGACGGCGGATCCGCCGGCCGAGTCACCCTCGACGATGAAGATCTCGGAGAGCGTCGGGTCCTTCGACTGGCAGTCCTTGAGCTTGCCGGGCATCCCGCCGCTCTCGAGCAGACCCTTGCGGCGCGCGGTCTCGCGGGCCTTCCGGGCGGCGATACGGGCGGTCGCGGCCTGGAGCGCCTTGCGGATGATCTCCTTGGCCTGGTTCGGGTTGCGATCGAACCAGTCGGCGAGCTGATCGCCGACGACCTTCTGCACGAACGCCTTCGCCTCGGTGTTGCCGAGCTTGGTCTTGGTCTGGCCCTCGAACTGCGGCTCGGACAGCTTGACCGAGATGACGGCGGTGAGGCCCTCGCGCACATCGTCGCCGGAGAGGTTGTCGTCCTTCTCCTTGAGGATGTTCTTCTCGCGGGCGTACTTGTTGACCAGAGTGGTCAGTGCCGCACGGAAACCCTCTTCGTGGGTTCCACCCTCGTGGGTGTTGATCGTGTTGGCGTAGGTGAAGACGCTCTCGTTGTAGCTGGTGGTCCACTGCATGGCCACCTCGAGGGCGATCTTGCGCTCGGTGTCCTCCGACTCGAAGGAGATGATCTCGTCGTGGACGACCTCGGCCTTCTTGGCCGAGTTGAGGTAGTGCACGTAGTCGGTCAGACCCTGCTCGTAGAGGAACACCTCGCTGCGCGGCGTGAACTCCTCGTCGACCTCGCCCTCCACCGGCTCGATCTCGCCGATGTCGGTCCGCTCGTCCGTGATCGCGATGCGCAGACCCTTGTTGAGGAAGGCCATCTGCTGGAAGCGCGTGCGAAGCGTGTCGTAGTCGAAGATGGTGGTCTCGAAGGTCTCGGGGCTCGGCCAGAAGGTGATGGTCGTTCCGGTCCGCTCCGACGCCTCGCCCTGCTCCAGCGGAGCCTCGGGCACGCCGTTGCGGTAGCTCTGGCGCCAGACGGAGCCCTGGCGGTAGACCTCGACGTCCAGCCGCGACGAGAGCGCGTTCACCACCGAGCTGCCGACGCCGTGCAGACCGCCGGACACCGCGTATCCGCCGCCGCCGAACTTTCCTCCGGCGTGCAGGATCGTCAGCACGACCTCCACGGTCGACTTCTTCTGCACGGGGTGCTCGTCCACGGGGATGCCACGACCGTTGTCGATGACGCGCACGGCGCCGTCGGCCAGGATGGTGACCTCGATGTTGTCCGCGTGCCCCGCGAGCGCCTCGTCGACCGAGTTGTCGACGATCTCGTAGACCAGGTGGTGCAGACCTCGCGGACCGGTGGAGCCGATGTACATCCCGGGTCGTTTGCGGACGGCTTCGAGACCCTCGAGGACCTGGATCTCATTCGCGCCGTAGTCGTGTTCCGCCTCGGCCCCGTTCGGTTCCATCGTCATATGAAATTAGGCTCCTGACCGCACTCAACAGTGACTCCTCAGTCTACCAAGGGCGGAGTGGAGAAATGGCGGAAAATGCCCTTCTGACGCGTTTTCTTCGCTCGGGTTACCTCTTTTGTGCACTCAACCGTAAGTATCGCGTGGGCCACGCCCTGGAATCGACCTGGGACCGCGTTTCCAGGTGGGGGCGTCCGGCCCTTGAAAGCGGATCGATTGGATGTCCGCTTCGGGGAACCTCTCGCCGATGCGTGCGAGGAGCTCGGATCGCATCATCCGCAACTGCGTCGCCCAGGCCGTCGACTCGCATCGCACGACCAGGACCCCGTCCGTTATCGCGTCGGGGATCGCATGCTTGGCCGTCTCGTCGCCGGCCAGTTCGCGCCATCCTTCGAGCAGATCCGACTGCGCGAGAGCCGAGGTCCAGCCTAGCTGCGCCGCGAGCGCGTCGACCACGTCGCCGAGCCCGCGCGGATCGCGTCCGGCGCTGAACGGCTTGCTTCCGCCGACCTCGTCGGGGCGGACCTTCGTACGCCGCCCGCGGGAGGAGGTCCCCGTGAAGAGCTCCTTCATCCGGAGATAGACGAGGCTCGCCTCGCTCGGTCCGGTGCGCTCAGGCATCCGTGGCCTCCACCACCGCCCCGGCCTCGATCCGGACCGTGTGGGCGGCGAGCTCCGGCGGGACGTCGTCGTAGACGGCGGCCGTGATGAGCACCTGCTCGTAACCAGCTACGGCGGTTGCAAGCATGCGTCGCCGCGTCTGGTCGAGTTCTGCGAAGACGTCGTCGAGGATGAGCACCGGATCGCCCGTGCTGGACTCGCGCCGGAGGAGCTCCGCGGCCGCGAGTTTGAGCGCGAGCGCGAACGACCACGACTCGCCGTGGCTGGCGTAGCCCTTGGCGGGGAGTCCGTTGAGCTCGAAGAGCAGGTCGTCGCGATGCGGGCCGACCAGCGTCAGACCCCGCTCGAGCTCCTTCGGCCGCACGGCTGCGAGACCCGCACGGAAGACGCCGGCCGTATCGACACCGGACGAGTCGGTTACCGGCTCGGAGTCGTCGTCTTCGTCGTCCTCGACATGAGCACCGCGGATCGTCAGCTGCGGCAGCAGCCGGGGATGGTGGTCGTCGCCCGCAACGGAACGATAGGCCGTGACCAACGGATCGCTGAGGCGCGCGACGAGGTCGAGCCGAGCATCGATCAACTCCGAACCGAGTGCGACGAGCCTGTCGTCCCAGATGTCGAGTGTCCCGAGCTGATCCGCCTTGATCCGCGAGGCGCGCGCCGACTTCAGCAGGGTGTTCCGCTGTTTGAGCACGCGCTCGTAGTCGGCGATCACCGCGGCGTATCGGGGATTGCGCTGAACCAGGAGCTGATCGAGGAAGCGCCGGCGGATCCCGGGTTCACCGCGGATGAGGGCGAGGTCTTCCGGAGCGAAGAGCACGCTCGAGAAGTAGCGGGGCAGTTCGCGCGGCTTGATGGCGCCCCGATTGACCTGTGCCCGGTTCGGAGCGCCTCTGTTGAGCTGCACCTCCACGAGGAGCTCGCGCTCTTCGTGCTGGATGCGGGAGCGGACGATCGCCGATTCCGCTCCCTTGCGGATCATGGCCTGGTCGCTCGACACCCGATGCGACCCGAGGGTGCTCAGGTAGCCGAGCGACTCGACCAGATTCGTCTTTCCCTGGCCGTTGCGGCCGACGAAGAGATTCGCGCCGGCCGCGAACGGCACCTCCGCAGTGCGGTAGTTGCGGAAGTCGGTCAGGGAGAGATGTGTAACTCGCACAGAGGGTTAGCTCGTCAGTCGACGGCCTTCACCGCGTGGCCGCCGAACTGGTTGCGCAGCGCGGCGACGGCCTTCATGGCAGGCGAGTCCTCCTGGCGGGAGACGAAGCGGGCGAAGATCGACGCGCTGATCGTCGGCACGGGGACGGCGTTGTTGAGCGCCTCCTCGACCGTCCAGCGACCCTCGCCGGAGTCCTGCACGAAGCCCTCGATGTGCTCGAACTCGGGGTCCTGCTCGAGCGCGCGGACCAGCAGGTCGAGCAGCCAGGAGCGCACGACCGTGCCGCGCTGCCATGCCTTGAACGTGCCGGTGACGTCGTGGATGATGTCCTTGCGCGTGTCCAGCAGCTCGTAGCCCTCGGCGTATGCCTGCATCAGCGCGTACTCGATGCCGTTGTGCACCATCTTCGCGTAGTGTCCCGCGCCGACGTCGCCGACGTGGACGAAGCCCTCTTCGCGCGGTCCCTCGGGCCGGAGCGCGTCGAAGACGGGCATGACGCGCTCGACCTGCTCCTTGCTGCCGCCGACCATGAGGCCGTAGCCGTTCTCGAGACCCCAGATGCCGCCGGAGACGCCGGCGTCCATGAAGTCGATGCCCTTCGGTGCAAGCAGCTCGGCGTGCGTGAAGTCTTCGGTGAAGCGCGAGTTGCCGCCGTCGATGACGAGGTCGCCCTTCTCCAGCAGCGGCTCCAGGTCACGGATGACGGAGTCGGTGATCTCGCCGGCCGGCACCATGACCCAGACCGTGCGCGGCGCGGGGAGCGCGGCGACCAGGTCGGCGAGGGTGGCGACATCCGACACCTCGGGGTTGGTGTCGTAGCCGGTGACCTCGATGTCGTTCTTCTCGAGACGGGCACGCATGTTGTTGCCCATGCGTCCGAGACCGATGAGGCCGATGTGCATGATTGTCCTTCTTCTCTCGTGGAGTGGGACCGTTCCTAGCGCAGGAGCAGGTTGGGCTGCAGCAGGTACTTGTAGGAGTCCGAGCCCGCCTGGTCCTTGGAGGTCTGGCTCGTGATGAGCACAGGTCCCGGTTTGTTGGGGTTCTCGGTCTTGGTGAAGGAGATGCGCACGAATTCGGAGTGCACTGCACCGAGACCATCGAGCAGGAACTGCGGCTTCAACGAAACCACGGTCTCCTGGCCTGTGAGGAGAGCGTCGATGCTCTCGGATGCTTGAGCCTGCTCGGAGCCGATCGCTTCCAGCGTCAGTCCGTCGGCGGTGAAGGTGTAGCGGAGTGCTGCTTCGCGCTCCAGGACGAGCGCGACGCGACGGGTAGCCTCGATGAGCTCGGCGGTGTTCAGCACCGCGTAGTTGTCGACCTGCTCGGGGAAGAGCCGGCGCACGGGCGGGAAGTTGCCCTTGATCAGGAGGGAGGTCACGGTCTTCTTGTCGGCGGTGAAGGCGATGAGCTCGCGATCGTCCCGGCTGGTGATGGCCACGGAGACCGTGCCGCTGTGACCGAAAGTCTTGCCGATCTCGGTCAGGGTGCGGGCGGGGACCAGCGCCGTGTGCGTCTCGCCCGAGGTGGTGCCGTTGTCCCAGTCGATCTGGCGGATGGCGACGCGGTACCGATCGGTGGCCACGAGTCCGAGCGTGTTGTCGCCGACCTCGAGTTGCACTCCCGTGATCACGGGGGTGACGTCGTCGCGGGAGGCGGCGACGCCGACCTGGGCGACGGCTTCGGCGAACTCCTCCGCCGGGACGAGCCCCGCTTCGGCGTCCACCTGGGGGATGCTCGGGTATTCCTCGACGGGCATGGAGAGCAGCGTGAAGTTCGCGGATCCGGCGCGAACACTGATCTTGGACTCGTCCGTCGAGAACTGCACCGGGGCGTTGGGCAGCTTGGCGGCGATCTCCGCCAGGAGCCGGCCGGAGACGAGGACGCGACCGGGTTCTTCGACCTCCGCCGGGATCTGGGTCTGGGCCGAGACCTCGTAGTCGAACGACGACAACTGCAGGCCGGTGTCCGTCGTCTCGATGAGAACGCCGCTGAGGATGGGCAGTGTCGTCCGCTGCGGGAGGAGCTTCACTGCGAAGGAGACGGCCTCGCTGAAGACATCCCGGTTTGCTTGGAACTTCACGAAGACACCCCTGCCAGCTGACGGATACGGATCGAAAGAATCCTAGCGCTTGCCCTCTGGGCACGAAGTTGTCATTCGATCGAGCGCTTGAGGTTGTCGGCCGCCCTTAACTGAGAAGAGTTAATGATTAATCGTGTTAACCGCTGTGGAAACTGTGGATAACTCTGTTGAGGGCAGGAAATCACAGGGAACTACAGCCATGGGACATGTTGATGACCTGAGGAATCCGCGTGTTGACAAGCATCGCGGCTGGAGGCGTCGGGAGGCCCTTTTCACAGGCTGCGGTCGTTCGTCCCCATTAAACGAAGGAGTTTCCGGAACTTCTCCACAAGTTATCCACACGTGTTAATAACGATCTCTCCCCACGCTGGGGATGAAATTGTGGATAACTGATCCGAGAACGACGGCGTGGCGCCCCCGACGGCTACTTGCCGTAGCGGTGGTTCTGCTTGATCCGGCTGGTCAGCTCGGTGACCTGGTTGTAGATCGAGCGACGCTCCTTCATGAGCTCGCTGATCTTCTTGTTCGCGTACATCACGGTGGTGTGGTCGCGGCCGCCGAACAGCTGGCCGATCTTCGGCAGGGAGAGGTTCGTCAGCTCGCGGCACAGGTACATCGCGATCTGCCGGGCGGTGGCGACGGCCTGGGACCGGCTCGAGCCGTAGAGGTCGTCGACGCTGAGCTTGAAGTACTCCGCGGTGTTGGTGATGATGTCCGTCGGCGCGATCACGTTGTCGTCGTCGAGCGTGATCAGATCCTTCAGCACGGTCTGGACGAGGGGCATGTCGACAGGGGTCCGGTTGAGGCTCGCGAACGCGGTGACGCGGATGAGCGTCCCCTCCAGCTCACGGATGTTGCTCGAGACCTTCGACGCCATGAACTCGAGGATGTCGTCGGGCACCTGGATCTTCTCGCTCTGCGCCTTCTTGCGCAGGATGGCGATGCGGGTCTCGAGGTCGGGCACCTGGACGTCGGTGATGAGCCCCCACTCGAAGCGCGAGCGCATGCGGTCCTCGAAGCCGGTCAGATGCTTCGGCGGCAGATCGCTGGTGATGACCACCTGCTTGTTGTGGTCGTGGAGCGTGTTGAACGTGTGGAAGAAGGCTTCCTGCGTCTCGACCGCCCGCTGGAGGAACTGGATGTCGTCGATGAGCAGGATGTCGATGTTGCGGTACCGGGCCTGGAACGAGGATCCGCGGTTGTTGGCGATCGAGTTGATGAAGTCGTTGGTGAACTCTTCGCTCGACACGTACCGGACCCGGATCCCGGGATAGAGGCTCATCGCGTAGTGGCCGATGGCGTGGAGCAGGTGGGTCTTGCCCAGACCCGAGTCGCCGTAGATGAAGAGCGGGTTGTAGGCCTTGGCGGGCGCCTCGGCCACGGCGACCGCGGCCGCGTGGGCGAAACGGTTGGACTGGCCGATGACGAAGTTGTCGAAGCTGTACTTGGAGTTCAGCCGGGTGTCGCCGTTGCGCGGAGGCGCCGTGATCTCGGTGGGCGGCGACACCATCGGCGACGCGGTGTCCAGGTACGGAGCCGGTTCGGGCTCGGCCGGCCCGGCCATCGTCTCCTGCTGGATCTCGGGATTGACGACGATCGCGAAGGTGTTGACCTCCAGTGCCGCGTCGAGGGCGCCGATGGCGCTGAGGAGGGGGACGCGGCTGCGCTGCTCGATCATCCCGCGCGTGAACTCGTTGGGGACCTCCAGATAGAAGGTCCCTGCCATGATGCCCTTGGGCTCGACCAGGCTGAGGAATCCGTAGAGCTGCGGCGTGATGCGGTCGTCCGTCTCCAGCTTCCCCAGCACGGATCTCCATGCCGTGGAAATGGACTCTTCGCCGCCTGCCATCGTTCCCCGTCTTCGCTTTCGTCTGGATGCCGTCGCCCGACGGAGACGAGTCGTCCCCCGGAGGGCTCGAGTCAGGCGAGCGGCACGAGGGCCGCCGGTGGGTATTCACAGGGTTATCCACCGCTGTGTTTGCAATACCGTAGTGATCCTCGGCCTTTTTGGGACAGACTGGGGATAACTTTCGCCCTCACGCTAACTTGTCCACAGGATGTGGATCAAATTCGACTGACGGAATACGTCCACGACACACGGCGCGTCGTCTCGATCGATGCTGCTAATCCCGTGCATAATCAGTGGATTTGAGTCGTTCGGTTTGACCTCGGTCCTTTATAGGCCGTAGTTTTAATCAGTTGACTTCAGCCGTTCAGGCTGCCCTGAAACTTTTCTGGCCTCCCCGTGCTGGCGATATCCATCAGCACCGGCCTGCGAAGAGACCACCACGGAGATAGAGATTATGAGCAAGAGAACGTTCCAGCCGAACAACCGCAAGCGCGCCAAGACCCACGGCTTCCGCCTCCGCATGCGCACCCGTGCGGGTCGCGCCATCCTGGCGCACCGTCGTTCCAAGGGCCGCGAGAAGCTCTCGGCGTAGTACCGCCCGGTGCTCGCGAAGGCCAATCGCATCACGCGGGGGGCGGACTACCGGGCGACGGTGCGCAAAGGTGCCCGCTTCACGGCGGACAACACCATCGCGTACGTCCGTCCGAACGCCGACCCCGACGTGGTGCGATTCGGTTTTATCGTGAGCAAGTCGGTCGGTAACGCTGTGCGCCGCAATCTCGTGCGCCGGCGGCTCAAAGCCGCCGCCTACGAGGTGCTCCCCACGCTCCGCGAGAGCGCAGGGGCGGTGGGCGGAGTGGACATCGTGATCAGAGCATTACCAGCTTCTGCGGAGGCCCGGTGGGCTACCCTGCACGAAGAGGTCACCCGAGCCGTCAGCCGCTACGTCCGTCGTAGTTCCACCAGATAAGGGCCACGTCCGTCCATGTACGCCGCGATCACCGCAGTTCTGCTCGTTCCGCGGAACATCGCCGTGCTGATCCTGCGGGCGTACAGAGCGGTCATCTCCCCTCTGTACGGAGACGTGTGCCGCTACTACCCGTCGTGCTCGGCCTACGCACTGCAGGCCATCCAGCAGCACGGGGTGGTCATCGGGAGCGTTCTGGGTGTGCGCCGCATCGCCCGCTGCCATCCGTGGGCGGCGGGAGGGGTCGACGACGTCCCCGTGAAGAAGCACCAGCGCTACCGGGTCACTCCGTTCGGATTCGTCGTCGCCACGGGCGCCGGCAGCTTTAGCCAGAGAAGGGCCTAGCAAGCAGACATGGACATCATCGGTACGATCCTCTGGCCCATCAAATGGGTCGTCGAGCTGATCCTGGTCGCCTTCCACTGGCTGTTCTCGCAGATCGGGCTCGACCCGGCCGCCGGCCTCACCTGGGTGCTGTCGATCGTCGGACTCACCGTCGTCGTCCGTGCTGCGCTCATCCCGATCTTCGTCCGCCAGATCAAGAACCAGCGCCGGATGCTCGAAGTCGCGCCCCAGCTGAAGAAGATCCAGGACAAGTACAAGGGTAAGAAGGACCAGTTCTCTCGCGAGGCCATGTCTCGCGAGACGATGGAGCTCTACAAGAAGACGGGCACCAACCCGCTGAGCTCCTGCCTGCCGCTGCTGTTGCAGATGCCTATCTTCTTCTCGCTCTTCCAGGTTCTGAACGGCGCTCAGAGCGGCCACGCCGGCGTCGGCCCGCTCAACGAGGCGCTCGCCGTGCAGTTCGGCGGTGCGAGCCTCTTCGGCGTGGCACCGCTGCACCAGAGCTTCCAGGGGGCGATGAACGCCAACCCGCCGCAGGTCGTCGTCATGGTCATCGCGGCCGTGATGGTCGTGCTCATGACCGGCTCGCAGTTCCTGACGCAGCTCCAGATCGTGTCGAAGAACATGTCGCCCGAGACCAAGGCGAGCCCGCAGTTCAAGCAGCAGCGCATCCTGCTCTACCTGCTCCCCTTCGTCTTCCTGTTCTCGGGCTTCGCCTTCCCGCTCGGTGTCATGTTCTACTGGCTGACCTCGAACATCTGGACGATGGGACAGCAGTTCCTCGTCATCCGCAACATGCCGACTCCCGGCTCGGACGCCGCGAAGGCTCGTGAGGCCCGCCTGGCGAAGAAGGGCAAGCTCGTCGCGCAGGACGGCTCGATCGTGCTGAGTGTCGAAGAGGCCCAGCCCGCGAAGCCTGTCACGACCCAGCGCGTGCAGCCGGTGAACAAGAACCGCGCCAAGAAGCAGGCCGGAAAGAAGTAGGGACAGCCATGACCGACGTGCAGACCGACACGACCTCCTCCCCCGCCGCCGAGTTCGAGGACGCCGAGAACCAGGCCCCGGCGATCGAGACCGCGGAGACCGACGGCGCAGAAGCCGGCGCAGCGGGATCGCACGCGGAGCCGACCGCGGGTGAGCTCGACCGCGAAGGCGACATCGCCGCCGACTACATCGAGGAGCTCCTCGACATCGCCGACATCGACGGCGACATCGACATCGACGCGCGCAACGGCCGCGCCTACATCTCGGTGAATGCAGAAGACGGGACCAACCTCCAGTTGCTCTCCAAGCCGGACACGGTGGCCGCGCTGCAGGAGCTGACGCGTCTCGCCGTCCAGAACCAGACCGGCGGCTTCTCGCGCTTGATCCTCGACATCGCCGGTTCGCGCGATGCACGGCAGGAGGAGCTGGGCGAGCTGGTCGCGCGCGCGATCGTCCGCATCGAGGAGGGCGCCGCAGAGGCCGCGCTGCCCCCGATGTCGTCGTACGAGCGCAAGCTGGTTCACGACATCGTCTCGGAGCGTGGGTTCGTCTCGAACTCGCGGGGTGAGGGCCGGGACCGTCACACGGTCATCACGGCCGCGTAGTTCCACGTGAAACCGTGACGGACACTCTGGAAATCGAGCCGCCCGCTGCAGCAGTCCTCTTTGGAAGTCGACTGGATGTTGCACGAGCGTTCACTGAGAACCTTGCGGCTCAGGGCGAAGAGCGGGGGCTCATCGGACCGCTCGAGTTGCCCCGACTCTGGTCCCGCCACATCCTGAACTGCGCGATCGTCGCCCCGCTGCTTCGGCCCGGTCTCGTCGGCGACATCGGAAGTGGTGCCGGCCTGCCCGGGTTGGTCCTCGCGATCGCGCGACCTGACGTGTCATTCGTGCTCATCGAGCCGATGGAGCGCCGGATCGCCTGGTTGGACGAGCAGGTCGACGAACTCGGCCTTTCGAACGTCACGGTCATGCGTGCCCGCGCTGAGGATGCTCGGCTCGACGTCCCGCTCGACCAGGTGACGGCGCGCGCGGTCAGTGCGTTCCGGAAGCTTCTCCCGTTGACCGCTCCCCTGCTCAGGAATGGTGGCGAGCTCGTCCTCATGAAGGGCGCCGGCGCTCAGGCAGAAGTGGATGCCGCCACCAAGGAGATCCGCCGGTACAAGATCCACGATGTGGTCGTCGAGACTCTCGGCGAGGGCGTCCTCGATGAGGTGACCCGGGTCATTCGCGCCACTGTGCGCTGAATTCGGCGTGGCTTGTCGTCGATCAGGCCTCGTGTTCGCCGGTTCGACGCTCGAGCGGACGGCCTCTCGGCCTCGGAGGATCGCTCTGACAGCACCGAAACAGGGTGCTTCGGCGCTGAGAGAGGCGTCCTAAGGCGCAGTGCGCCGGTGCGGTCCGGCCGATTTCAGCGCCCGGATCGCAGGTTTCGCCGCGGATTTCGACGATTTCGACGTGTTCGGCAGGTTCGGGATGTTGGACGGCGATCGAGTCCGCGCCGAGTCGCCGCGTCGGTGGAAGGTTGCTGTTGAGATGGGGATGTCGCGCAGGACCCGGTCTGGTGATGTTCGCGATGTCCCGAGTGAGGGTTCGGTCGACTCCGACGAGCGAATCGTGTAGGTCGGAGTGGTCCGTTGTGTCGATTGCTGCCGCGGGCCGCCGATCACTCTCCGTCCAGTGGCACTCGGAGTTCTGGCGTCGCGCCGCGGCCGGCTGCACCGCGCTCCGATCTCTGGGCGCCGGGTGAAGCGGGAGCAGATGGGGGCGCGATCCGGCCCAGGTGACTTCGCTTCCGTCGGACGAAGCCGCCCCGAGAGGGTGGCGGGTTGCTCGTATTCACTCCCCCGCGAGAGCCTCCAGGTCGACCAGCTCTCACTCTGTTTCACCTGAACGCGAAGCGCGGGCGGACCGCTGAGTCCTTCACGGTGGGGACAGGCGGCCGGGCGCATCCCGTCGTCGCGGCGTCGACGAGTTCGTGCGGGCCGTACCGGTCGGATGTTGCGACGATCCGCCCGATGGCGCTCCGCCACGAGGCCTGCCCCGACAGATACATTCGGTGGGGATCGAGCGTCTGTCACCGATGGACCAGGATCGGCAGCGGCGGTATTCGATGGAGCCTGAAGGGCGTGGACGTGCGGCACCCGTATCGATGCCGTTTCACGTGAAACCAGGGTGGTCTCGGTTGACTACGATACGGTGCCGATACCGACCCCCGGGATGTGCATCAGGCGAAGGTCTCGCCTTCTCGCTCGGCCGCGGCCGCGCTCTCGTATAGTCCCGTGCTCGCCCATACCCGAGCTCCTTGATACAGGCTCGCTCCCTGCACCGGAGATCCGCCGAGGCGGCCAACGGCCCTGATTCACATGAATGGCGCGCTGGGGTGCCGTTGACCTTGGCTTCGTCCTCTGACTGGTGTCACAGGGATACCCTCGGGGCGCGCTGCGTGCCGTTTGCCGTGCGCGGTGTGCGGTCCAGCTTGTCCGACAGAGCCACCGGCGCCGCTCGGCTGTTTCACGTGAAACGTGGTTCCACCGCCTCCTCTGAGCAAGATGGGCTCCTGCGGCGCGGACGCCGCAGGCTCGGCGCGAGGCTGTGCGTCCCTCACCGCGTCACCCCGCCACGAGACGTGCAAAGTGGTTTCACGTGAAACGCCGCGAGTGGGAGCATCACCCGCTCCACCCGGGCAGTCGGGAGCGACCGCGTTGACGAGTGGCTTGAGCGCGCACTCCGAAGATCGACCGGCGGTCGGCCTGGGCGTCTGGACCCGACGTGTGACAGGGCGTCCTCCCGCTCACCAGAAGCGGCTCTCGGAAGACCCGCCAGGGTGCCCAGACCACGATGTTTCACGTGAAACCGACGAGGGATCCACGCCGGAGCCGGCAAGCGGCCTGCGGGTCGAGCGGAGAGCGCGGAGGGTCGAGTCGGATGTGCAAGCTAGAGTTGGACCAGGCGCAATCGACGGCGCCGACCCGACCAGAGCGGTGCCGTGCACCAGATCGAGCGACGAGGATTCACGTGAAACAACCGGACCAGGATCCGTCCATCGAGGCGGAGAATCCCGCCTTCGATGAATCGACCCCCCTGGCCCGAGAACTCGAGGATCTCGCGCGGAGGAGACAGGCGATAGCGTCGACCACCCTCCCCCTGCCCTCCCGGACCCGCGTCTTCACGATTTCCAATCAGAAGGGTGGCGTCGGCAAGACGACCACCGTCGTGAACCTCTCGGCCGCGCTCGCGAAGTCGGGTGCGCGCGTGCTGGTGATCGACCTCGACCCGCAGGGCAACGCGTCGACCGCCCTGAGCGTCGAGCACCGCGAGGGTACGCCGAGTGTCTACGACGTCATCGTGAACGACAAGGAGCTCGAGGAGGTCATCCAGAAGAGCCCCGAGTTCGACGGCCTCTTCGTCATTCCAGCGACCATCGACCTGGCTGGCGCTGAGATCGAACTCGTGTCGATGGTGGCCCGTGAGCAGCGCCTCGAGCGCGCTCTGAAGCGATTCCTCGATGAGTACGACATCGACTACGTCCTCATCGACTGCCCGCCCTCGCTGGGCCTGCTCACCATCAACGCCTTCGTCGCCGCGACCGAGGTGCTCATCCCCATCCAGTGCGAGTACTACGCCCTGGAGGGCCTGAGTCAGCTGCTCAAGAACATCCAGCTGATCGAACGCCATCTGAACCCGAAGCTGCGGGTGTCGACCATCCTGCTGACGATGTACGACTCCCGCACGAACCTGGCCCACCAGGTCGCGGCCGACGTCCGAGACCACTTCCCCAACGAGGTGCTCGACACGATCATTCCGCGCTCGGTCCGGATCTCGGAAGCGCCGAGCTACGGCCAGAGCGTCATCAGCTACGACGCAAACTCGTCCGGCTCGCTCTCGTACCTCGAGGCGGCCGCAGAAATCGCACGAAGAGGAGTACCCCGCTAATGGCAACGAAGCGCACCGGTCTGGGCCGCGGCATCGGGGCCCTCATCCCGACGTCCGATCAGGCGGCGAGGCCTGTGGACGTGTTCTTCCCGGATTCGAACGCTGCGGCGCCCGACGGCCTCGTCGCCGTGCCGGGGGCCCGGCTGGCGTACCTCTCCCCCGCCGACATCGTGCCGAACCCGGTGCAGCCGCGGACCGAATTCGATCAGGACGCGCTGGAGGAGCTGGTCGCCAGCATCCGCGAGGTGGGCGTCCTTCAGCCGGTCGTCGTCCGTCCACTCGCGGGGCAGCCCGACAAATACGAGCTCATCATGGGCGAGCGCCGTCTGCGTGCGACCAAGGAGCTCGGACTGGCGAACATCCCGGCCGTGGTGAAAGACACGGCCGATGATGCGATGCTGCGGGATGCGCTGCTCGAGAACCTGCACCGCTCGCAGCTCAACCCCCTCGAGGAGGCCTCTGCGTACCAGCAGCTCCTCGCCGACTTCGGGATCACCCAGGAGGAGCTCGCCACGCGCATCGGCCGCTCCCGTCCGCAGATCACCAACACGATCCGCTTGCTCAAGCTGCCCGCCCCGGTGCAGAGCCGCGTGGCCGCCGGCGTTCTGAGCGCCGGGCACGCTCGCGCCATCCTCTCCCTGGGCGAGGGCGAGGAAGCGATGGTGAAGCTCGCCGACAAGATCGTGAACGAGGACCTCTCGGTGCGCGCGGCAGAGGCCGTCGCGAGCAAGGCACCGAAGCCGGTCCGCTCCAAAGCGACCCCCGGAAAGCACCGCGGGCACCTGGACGAGATCGCCGAGAAGCTCGGTGATCGGCTGAACACCCGGGTGAAGATCAGCCTCGGCGCACGCAAGGGTCAGATCGTGGTCGACTTCGCCACGATCCAAGACCTCAACCGGATCCTCGACGAGATCGGCCAGCCCAGCTACAACGGCTGAGAAGGGTCCGTCGACGCGGCCGGGCGCACGAGAGATCGTGGACCCGGCCGGATCGTCAACCGGACGAGCTAGCCCTCGGCGATGGCCGTGACGGCCAATGCGGCGTAGACCTCGCCGAGATCACGACCGGACGCCGCGATCGCCTGCGGCATGATCGACGTCTCGGTCAGGCCGGGCAGCACATTGGCCTCGAGGAACCACGGAGTCCCGGCGGCGTCCACGATGAGGTCGATGCGCGACAGATGCCGCAGGCCCAGCGCGATGTGCGCGGTCGTGGCCGCCTCGGCGACGGCGGCAGCGACGTCGGGAGCGAGTCGAGCCGGCACATAGAAGCGGGTCTCCCCCGCGTTGTACCGCGCGTCGAACGTGTACGCCCCGTCGACCGGCTCGATCTCGACCGCGGGGAGGGCCTCCGGACCGTCGCCGGTGTCGATGACCGCGACGGACACCTCCACCCCGTCGACCTTGCGCTCGATCAGAGCGATCTCGGAGTAGGTGTACGCGTCGACCATCGCCCGCGGCAGCTCCTCCGCCGTCGCCACGATCGTGACGCCCTGCGCCGAGCCGCCCTGGGCTGGCTTCACGACGACGGGCATGCCGAGACCATCGATGATGGTCGGGAGGACGCTGTTGGCGCCGAGCTCGCGGAACGTCTCCTTGGGCAGTGTCACGGAATCCGGGGTGGAGACACCGGCGCGGGCGACGATCGCCTTCGCCGTCGGCTTCGACCAGGCCAGTCGCGACGAGTCGGTCCGGGAGCCGACGAAGGGGATCCCGGTCAGCTCCAGCAGGGCACGCAGGGCGCCGTCTTCCCCGCTCGCGCCGTGAAGCGCGGGCCAGACGACATCGGGGCGCGTGTCGACCAGGAACCCGAGCAGGGCTCCGTCCGGCTCGCGGACACTGACGCGGTGGCCCAGCGAGTTCAGGCCGTCGGCGACCCGGCGGCCGCTGCGCAGCGAGATGTCCCGCTCGTGCGAGATCCCGCCGGCGAGCACGACGATATCGAGGGCTTCGGAGGCTGCTTTTTCTGCCATGATCAGCTCTTTTTCGTGATTCGTGCGCTCAGCGCAGGTCGGTGGGAGGGTTGGCGCTGGTCCGGCTGGGACGGGCGGCGGTGAGGGGACCGGTACCCGCGAAGGTATCGAGCAGATCCTGTTCGCCGTTGATCACATTGGCGAGCCGGCGGATACCGACCCGGATGTTCTCCGGGGTCGGATAGCAGAACGAGAGGCGGATGTTCTGGGCTCCGGAGCCGTCCGCATAGAAGGCGGTGCCCGGTGTGTACGCGACCAGCTCGGTCACGGCGCGCGGGAGCATCGCCTTCGAGTCGAGATGCGACGGGAGGGTGAGCCACACGTAGAAGCCGCCGTTGGGGTTCGTCCAGCTCAACTCGGGGAGGTGCTCCTCCAGTGCGGAGATCATCGCCTCCTTGCGTTCGCGGTACACGCCGCGGAAGGTGTCGATCTGGCCCTTCCAGTCCGCGTCGCGCAGATACTCCGAGATCACGAGCTGGCTGAACGAGCTCGGGCTCAGCACGGCCGCCTCGTTGGCGAGGATGAGCTTCTCGCGGATGGCGTGGGGTGCGAGCGCCCAGCCGACGCGGAAGCCCGGAGCGAGCGTCTTCGAGAACGTGCCCAGGTAGACGACGCCCTCCTTCTCGACCGAACGCATCGCCGCCGGCGGTCGGTCGCCGAAGTAGAGGAGCCCGTACGGGTTGTCCTCCAGCACGAGGATGTCGTTCGCCCGCGCGATCTCGAGGATCTCGAGCCGTCGCTCCCATGTGAGCGTGACTCCGGCCGGGTTGTGGAACGTCGGGACGGTGTAGAGGAACTTCACTCGTCGGCCCGCCGCCTTCAGGCGTGCGATGTGCTCGCGCAGCGCCTCGGGGATCAGACCGTGCTCGTCCATCGGGACGTGGTCGACCTCGGCCTGGTACGACCGGAAGATCACCATCGCGGTGACGTAGCTCGGCCCCTCTGCGAGGACGACGTCGCCCGGGTCGATGAAGAGCTTGCTGAACAGCTCGAGCGCGTGCTGTGACCCCGTCGTGATCACGACGTCGTCCGCGCTGCCGCTGATGCCCTCGAGCGCCATGACGTCCAGGATCTGCTCGCGGAGGGCGGGGACGCCCTGACCGGAGCCGTACTGGAGGGCCACGGGCCCCTGCTCGCGCATGACGCGGTCCATCGCTCCGACCACCAGATCCTCGGGCAGAGCGGCGACGTACGGCATCCCGCCGGCGAGTGAGACCACCTCGGGCCGGCTGGCCACGGCGAACAGGGCTCGGACCTCACTGGCGGCCAGGCCGCTGGTGCGCTGCGCGTAGTGGCTGTACCACGGGTCCAGATTGTTGCCCCGCTGCGGCGGGATGCCCTGTTCGGTCACGAGTCATTCCATTTCTAGTGGCGTTTAGTCATGCTATTTGGGTCGTGCGCCCTGCGAAGAATCGAGGGTGCGGCGGATACGAAAAAGACCCGCCCGGCGGGTGAGCGCCGGACGGGTCTGCGAAGGAGCAGGTCGGCTACGCGAGGTAGGCGGCCAGGTCGGCTTCGAGGGCGGGCTTCGGCTTGGCGCCGATGACGGTCTTGACGACCTCTCCGCCCTGGTAGACCTTCATCGCGGGGATGGAGGTGATCTGGTACTTCGCAGCGGTCTGCGGGTTCTCGTCGACATTGAGCTTGACGATCTCGATCTTGTCGGAGTGCTCCGCCGCGATCTGGTCGAGGATCGGGCCGACGGCGCGACACGGGCCGCACCACTCTGCCCAGAAGTCCACGAGGATGGTCTTCTCGTTGTTAAGGACGTCCTGCTCGAACGTCGCGTCCGTGACCGAACGTGCTGCTGACATTGTCTGTATCTCCTTAGACGGTGGTCGAGAGTGAAAGGTCGCTGGAGGCGGGCTCGACCGCCTTCTCCAGCAGGTTCTGGGGGAGGGACGCGAGGAAGTGCTCCGCGTCGAGCGCGGCGACGGTCCCCGACGCCGCAGCCGTGACGGCCTGACGGTAGGTCGGGTCGATCACGTCACCGGCGGCGAAGACGCCGGAGAGGTTGGTCTTCGACGTGCGGCCGTCGACGGCGATGGTGCCCTCCGCGGTCAGGTCGAGCTGTCCGTGCACGAGGTGCACGCGCGGGTCGTTGCCGATCGCGATGAACAGTCCCTGCAGGTCGAGCTCGCTCTCGGCGCCGGTCTCCAGGTTGCGCAGCGTCACGTGCTGCACCTGCTCGGAGCCGCCGATGCCGATGACCTCCGAGTCCCAGATGAACTCGATCTTCTCGTTGGCGAAGGCGCGGTCCTGCATGATCTTGGAGGCGCGGAGGCTGTCGCGACGGTGGATGACGTACACCTTGTCGGCGAAGCGCGTGAGGAAGTTGGCCTCCTCCATCGCGGAGTCGCCGCCGCCGACGACGGCGATGGTGCGCTCGCGGAAGAAGAAGCCGTCGCAGGTGGCGCACCACGAGACACCGTGGCCGGACAGACGCTCCTCGTCCTCCAGGCCCAGCTTGCGGTAGGCGGAACCGGTGGCGAAGATCACCGAGAGGGCCTCGTGCACGGCGCCCGAGCCGAGGGTGACGGTCTTGACCTCACCCTTCAGGTCGACAGAGACGACGTCGTCGAGCACGACCTCCGTGCCGAACTTCTCGGCCTGGGCCTGCATCTTGAACATGAGGTCGGGGCCCATGATCCCGTCCGGGAATCCGGGGAAGTTCTCGACCTCGGTGGTGTTCATCAGCTCGCCGCCCGCCTCGACGGAGGAGGCGATCAGCAGCGGCTTCAGATTGGCGCGGGCCGCATAGATGGCCGCGGTGTAACCGGCAGGGCCGGAACCGATGATGATGATCTGCCGCACGGCGGAACTCCTTGACTGTCTGCAGTGCCCCCGGGACCGGAGGCACCGACCTGTAGAACACATCCTAGGCGGATGGTATTCCGTGTCATCCGCTGTGGGGAGTTCGGCGCCGAAGGCGGTCGAGGATTGGTCCGACTCCCGCTTCCAGGTCGCTCGAACGGAAGATCGCGAGGAACCCGACGTACACGATCAGCATGACCACCCCGACGACGGCGGACGACACGATTGCACCCACGACGCCGCTGACGGGGAACGCGCCCGGCTCCACTCCCCCGAGCAGCACGAGGAACCCCGCACCGGCGACCATGGCGGCGAGGGCGGCGAGCAGGAACCGCCAGAGTCCGCTCGCGATGCGGCGCCCATCCACCCCGCCCACACGACGTCGCAGGAGCGCGAACGCGAGCACGGCCTGGATGACGCTGGCGATCGACACGACGAGGGCGACCGCGGCCGCACGCATCTCGGGGCCGACCGAGAAGCAGGCGAGGACACCGATGATGATGACGACGACCTGCGCAAGCGTGAACAGGAACGGCGTGCGCGTGTCGCCCAGGGAGTAGAAGGCCCGCTGCGCCATGAAGACCAGCGAGAAGGGCACGAGGCCGACCAGATACGCGATGAGCACGAGCCCGAACGATTCGAAGCTCGACGTGAAGACGCGGGCGATGGGGAAGGCGACGACGATCATCGTGGCCGAGGAGAACACGATGAGGAACATGATCGAACGCGCCGCACTCGAGAAATCTGCTCGGAAGTCGGCGGTGGCACCGCGATGGGCATGCTCCGCCATCCGTGTGTAGTACGCCGTGACGATCGAGACGGCGATGATGCCGTGCGGGAGCATGAAGATCAGCCAGGCGTTGTTCATGACGAACGAGCCGGCATAGCCCTCCCCTGCCGAGTTCGAGACGTTCAGCTCGATGAGACCGGCGATCTGGGTCGCGATCAGCATCCCGAACGTCCAGCCCGCGGCCTTGCCCGCGCTCCCGAGGTTCACGCCGCGCCACCCGAAGTCGAACCGGAAACGGAGGCCGATCCGGCGCCAGAAGACGAAGAGCACGAGCGCTTGCACGGCGATGCCGAGGGTCGCGCCTCCGGCGAGCAGGGCGATCATCCCGATCGACCAGGTGTCGTGCGGGTTGCCAGACTTGGAGTACGTGCCGAAGAGCAGGATGAAGCCGCCGAGCATCGCGATGGCGATGATGTTGTTGATGACCGGCGCCCAGGTGAACGGTCCGAACGACTTGCGGGCGTTCAAGACCTCGCCGAGAAGCGTGTAGAGGCCCAGGAAGAAGATCTGCGGCAGCGACCAATATGCGAAGGTCGTCGCGAGCTGCGCCTGCTCACCGCGGAGGCCGTAGAGGGTCATCAGGAGCGGCGCGGCCACGGTCGCGACGACGGCGACGCCGGCGAAGACGACCATCCCCAGGGTGACCAGCTTGTTGATGTAGGCCCGGCCGCCATCGGCATTGACGGACGCGCGCACGATCTGGGGGACGAGGATGGCGTTCAGGATGCCCTGGGCGATGATGGCGTACAGGCTGTTCGGTACGGATGTCGCCGTGCCGTACGCGTTCGCGGCGAGGCTCAGCGTCCCGATCGCCTGCACCAGCAGCCACGCCTTCGCGAAGCCGAGGATGCGCGAGACGAAGGTGCCCGAGGCGAGCATGGCGCTCGCGCGCCCGATGCTAGCCACGCGGGTCGTCCTCCGCGGCGGGCGGATCGACGGGAGGATCGGCGGGCGGCTCGGGCGGCGCATCCACCTCGTGCTCGTCAACGGAGGAGGTGGCGCCATCGCCCTCGCCGTCGTCGGACGGGCTCTCCCCCGCCTCCTCCGACTGGCGCTCTTTGCGCTTGCGGAGGATGTTGCGCACGATCCCGAACCCGAAGAGCAGCACGAGCAGCACCCCGAGGATCAGGGCGCCGATCCCCTCCCAATCGGCATGGACGTCCACCGTCACCGACGTCGGGTCGCCGATCGGCACCCCGGTCGGGCTGTAGAGGCGCAGCGAGAGGACGACCTGCCCGTTGCCGACCTTCGCCTTGACCGGGATGAGCACCGTCGCACGGGAGTCCTGGGGGATGCGTTTGGTCGTGGTGTCGTCGATCTCCAGCCGGCTGTTCGAGGGAGCGGCGGTGAGGGCGACGGTCGCCGCCTCCCCCGTCAGCTCGTTGCTGACCGTGAAGGGGATGGAGCCCTGCGCGCTGACGAGGTTGATGTTCTCGGTCGGCAGGATGCGGATGGAGTGCAGGGTCTTGACCGTCGCCTCGTGCGAGGCGGCGACCGCGGCAGACCAGTCCGTGCGCGGGTTCTGCCACGAGACCGCGAGCAGCGTCAGCAGCTGGGCGCGCACACGTCCGGTCAACGTCTCCGGGGCGTCGAGGACCGAGGAGAAGGCGCCGAGGGAGGTCTCGTCGGAGAGCAGCGCGCGGATGGAGTCGATGCGCGCCTGCGATTCGGGGGCGTCGGTGAGGCTGAGCCCCGCCGATGCACCGGCCGATCGCACCGACACGAGAGTCGACGGCGACACCCACTGCGACGAGAACAGGGCGTCGAGGGTGCGCTTCAGCTGGGTGCCGCTCGACGGCCATGAGCGGTCGAGGCCGATGAGGAGGTGCCGGGCGTCGCCGCCCTCCGCGCTGATCAACTGCAGCTGGGCGTTGAGCTTGCCCATGGCCGTGTTCCAGGCGACATCGCTCGGCGCGGAGATCGCGGCGCGCAGTGCATCCGAGAGCCTCTGGTCGGACGCGACGACCTGGCTGCCGGCTGCGGGGACGGAGGCGTTGGGCGTCGTATCGAGATCGGAGGCGTTGGTGTTGTCTCCCGAGACGAGGACGGTCGAGAGGCCGGCGCCCGCGAGCGGCGCCAGATCGGCTGCTCGAACGGTCTTGTCGCCGGGCCAGGCGATGCCTTTCATGGTGAAGTCCCAGGCAGTGAGGTCGTCGAGCGAGGGCAGTGCTGGGCCTGATGTGGGCGTCGGCGTCGGCGTGGATGTCGGACCGCTCGGGCCGGTCTCGGTGGCGGGCGGCGCGGGCTGGCCGATCGACGTCGGGGTCGGGGAGAAGTTCTTGGAGTCCAGTGCGTAGACCAAGGACGTCGGGGCCAGCGGCGCGCTGGCACCCGATTGGATCTGCCCGGTCGGATCGGCATCGCCGTAACCGAGAGAGAAGGTTTCATTGGGCAATGCCGAGAGTCGCACCAACCAGTCGGTCGCCGTCGCCGGCGCGGCATTACCGAGCACCCTGATCGACGCGATGATCATGGGATCGATCCCGACCGTGACCGCAGCGTGCCCCTCCAGCCCGTCGAGATCGCGGGTCAGGACACCGTTGGCCGCCGTGTACGTCGTGAGATCGGCGGCGGAGATGAGGCCGTCGGAGGTGGAGGGGCTCACGATCGGCATCACGACGCCGACGCTCGAACGCGGACCGGCATCCGCCGCGCTCCACACGACCGACCCGCGGGCCTCGGTCGTGTCGCCGCTCGTCGAGACGGTCGCCCCGATTCCGAACACCGTGGATTCGGCGAGCGTCCCGAACGGCACCGACGCGGCCGGGACGGTCACGCGAACCACGGTGCTCGAGCCGCTTTCGAGCGGGGGGAGTGCGACCGTGCCCAGCGTCGTGGCGCCGGAGACCGGATCCGCCGAACCGAGCCAGTCGGTGAGCGACCCCCGGGAGGTCATCGCGTGCGGGTCGAGCCACACGGTCGCCGTCCCCGTGGCGACGGCGGTCTCCGTCGGATTCGAGACCGTTACGGCGACGGTGAGGTCCTGCCCCGCAGCCAGGACGCCTGCGTTGTCGGTCGTGACGCCGGCCGTGAGGCCGGATCCGGAGTCGGCGGCGGCGACGGTCGCCGGCGCGGCGAGACTCCCCGGCGCGGCGGATGCGGCTGTGGGCGTGCCGGACAGCAGGGCGAGCGCGGCGGCGGAGGCGACGACGGCCAGACGGCCGCTCGCGCGCCGGAGTCGGGCACCCCGTAGGAGGGTGGGGTCGGCTGCGCTCATGCGTCGACGCGCGATCCCTGCTCGGCCTCCATGTCGACGATTCTAGATGCCACCCCCTGAGAGCCCGGCGAGGACGCCCGTAAACTGGATCACCATGCAGAGCGTCGCCGAATCCCTCGAACGTCTCGGCGACCTCGCGGCTTCGCCGACGGTCGCCCGAGTGGCCACCCTCTTCGCGGCGGCGGGATTCGAACTCTCCCTCGTCGGCGGACCGGTTCGCGACGCCTTGCTCGGGCGGGCCGTGCACGATCTCGACTTCACCACCGACGCCCGCCCGGACGACATCCTGGCGATCGTCTCCCCCCACGCCGATGCCGTGTGGGACATCGGCCGACAGTTCGGGACGATCGGCGCGCGCTTCGGCGACGACACGGTCGAGATCACGACCTACCGCACCGACAGCTACGACGGCGAGACCCGGAAGCCCGACGTCGTCTTCGGCGACTCGCTCGAGGGCGACCTCCTGCGTCGCGACTTCACGGTGAACGCGCTCGCCCTGCGCGTGCCCGAGGTGCGACTCGTCGACCCGTCCGGAGGCGTGGACCACCTGCTGACACGGACGATCACCACACCGTCGAGCCCGGAGATCTCGTTCGGCGACGACCCGCTCCGCATGCTGCGGGCGGCGCGCTTCGCCGCGCAGCTCGGTTTCGTCGTCGACGACGACACCGTCGAGGCGATGGCGCGCATGGCCGAGCGCATCCGCATCATCAGCGCGGAGCGCGTGCGCGACGAGCTCACCAAGCTGCTCTGCTCCGACGACCCGCGGCCCGGCATCGAGCTGCTCGTGGGCACCGGCCTCGCAGACGAGGTGCTGCCCGAGGTCCCCGCCCTGCGATTGGAGGTGGACGAGCACCATCACCACAAGGACGTCTACCAGCACAGCCTCACCGTGCTGGAGCAGGCCATCGGCTATGAGAAGGAGCGCCACCCGGGTGCGGCGCCCGATCTCGTCCTCCGGCTGGCGGCCATCCTGCACGACATCGGCAAGCCGGCCACCCGCCGGTTCGAGACGGGCGGAGCGGTCAGCTTCTACCACCATGACGTCGTCGGGGCGAAGCTGGCGAAGAAGCGGCTGACCGCACTCCGCTTCGACAAGACGACCATCGAGGCCGTCGCGCGCCTGATCGAGCTGCACCTGCGCTTCTTCGGCTACGCCGACGCGAGCTGGACGGACTCGGCCGTGCGCCGCTACGTGCGTGACGCGGGCGATCAGCTCGAGCGGCTGCACATGCTCACCCGTGCCGACGTCACCACGCGCAACAGGCGCAAGGCCGATCGGCTCGGCTTCGCCTACGACGACCTCGAGCAGCGCATCCGGGAGCTCCAAGAGAAGGAGGAGCTGGATGCGGTCCGGCCGGACCTCGACGGGCAGCAGGTCATGCACATCCTCGGGATCACCCCGGGGCGCGATGTCGGACGCGCGATGAAGTTCCTCCTCGACCTCCGGCTCGACGAAGGACCGTTGGGCGAGGAGGAGGCGACGCGCCGTCTGCTCGCCTGGTGGGCGGACCAGTGAGGTACTGAATCCTCCACAGGACGTCTGGAGGGTGGGTTTCCCACCGTTCTGAGGCCGTACCGTCGGCGCCCTCCCGCGGCGGTCAGGCTGGCGTCATGACCACTCTTCTCGACGCTCCCGCCCCGCTCCGCACCGACGCCGGCTGGAGAGTTACTCCCCCGTCCGCTACCATAGGAAAGTTGCCTGGGCAGAATTCTGCCCGCACAACCGATGTACAACCCTCCTGCTGCAGAAAGTCTGCAGCCGCTGAGACCAGAGGAGGTGGGTTAGTCATGCATCAGTACGAGCTGATGGTCATCCTCGATCCAGAGATCGATGAGCGCACCGTTGCTCCCAGCCTTGACAAGTTCCTCAACGTCGTTCGTAACGACGGTGGAACGATCGACAGCGTCGACATCTGGGGTCGCCGTCGCCTGGCCTACGAGATCAACAAGAAGTCCGAGGGCATCTACGCGGTCGTCCAGCTGACCGCCACCGGTGACACCACCAAGGAGCTCGATCGCCAGCTGAAGCTCAGCGAGGCCGTCATGCGCACCAAGGTCCTCCGCGCTGAGGAGGGGATCGCTCAGGTCGCCGCCGCTCAGAAGCGCGCCGACGAGAAGGCTGCCCGCAAGGCCGCCTCCGCCGGTACCGAGAAGGCCGGCGCCTAGTCCGATGGCCGGCGAGACCATCATCACCGTGGTGGGGAACCTCACGGCCGACCCCGAGCTGCGCTATACGCAGAACGGGCTGGCCGTCGCCAACTTCACCATCGCGTCCACTCCCCGCACGTTCGACCGTCAGGCGAACGAGTGGAAGGACGGTGAGGCTCTGTTCCTCCGGGCGAGCGTCTGGCGTGAGTTCGCCGAGCACGTCGCGGGCTCGCTGACCAAGGGGTCCCGCGTCATCGCGCAGGGGCGGCTGAAGCAGCGCTCCTACGAGACGAAGGAAGGCGAGAAGCGCACCTCGATCGAGCTCGAGATCGATGAGATCGGGCCGTCGCTGCGTTACGCCACCGCTCAGGTGACCCGTGCTCAGTCGTCCGGCGGGCCTCGTGCCGCGGGTGGATTCGGTGGCGGGGCTCCCGCGGTCGAAGAGCCCTGGGCCGCCTCCGCCCCCGCGGACCCGTCCGCGGGCGCCGACGTCTGGAACACTCCGGGTTCCTACAACGACGAGACCCCTTTCTAAGGGCCCTCTTACATTCATCAGCCCTCCCGGTGCGATCGGGACGGGCAGAAAGCAAAGGAAATCATGGCTGGAAAGTCGAGCGGCGACCGCCGCAAGCCGATCCGCAAGGGCAAGGACGGCAAGAACGCCGCTCCCGCGAAGTCCGTTCGCGTCGGTGTCATTGACTACAAGGACGTCGCAACCCTGCGTAAGTTCATCTCGGAGCGTGGAAAGATCCGCGCCCGCCGCATCACCGGTGTCTCCGTCCAGGAGCAGCGCCTGATCGCCCGCGCAGTCAAGAACGCGCGCGAGATGGCACTTCTCCCCTACGCCGGCTCGGGCCGTTAAGGAGATCACCCATGTCGAAAGTAATTCTGACGCACGAGGTCACCGGCCTCGGATCGGCCGGTGACGTCGTCGACGTCAAGAACGGCTACGCGCGCAACTACCTCGTTCCGAAGGGCTTCGCGATCACGTGGAGCCGCGGTGGCGAGAAGCAGGTCGAGCAGATCAAGGCGGCTCGCGCCGCTCGTGAGCTCCACACGGTCGAGCAGGCCCAGGACCTCAAGGCGAAGCTCGAGGCCACGAAGGTCAAGCTGGTCGTGAAGGCGGGCCGCGAGGGCCGTCTGTTCGGCTCGGTCAAGACCAGCGATGTCGCCGACGCCGTCAAGGCGGCGGGCATCGGTGAGCTCGACAAGCGCAAGATCGAGCTCCCCAACGCGATCAAGGTCGTCGGCGACCACGAGGCGACCGTGCGTCTGCACGACGACCTCTCGGCCGTCATCACGCTCCAGGTGGTCGCTGCCAAGTAGGCGACGAAGAGAAGTCAGTGTAGCGGGGGGGGGCGGCCCCCCCCCCCCCCCCCGTAATGGGACGTTTGCCCCGGGTTGGTAAAAGGTGGGCACGCCCCGACATAATCAAAGTACACACAAGCGGAAGAAGTTTGTTAAA
>NZ_JBHVVL010000001.1:985930-1053448 GCF_042883605.1 Leifsonia sp. NPDC058194
GCGGCCGTGGCTGAGTGGGGGTGGTGGTCACGGGGGCGTCTCCTCGGGTCCCGGGGGCGGGCGGGGCGCGGCGCCCCCCCCCCCCCCGCTACACCTCGTTAAGGCGACTTGTCCCCGGTCTTGTACACAGGTCGACACGCCCGGAAATCTGCTCTGACCACAGATGCGGAAGTAGTTTCTACACACACCCTGGGGATAGAAAAATACCTGGTCAGTGAAGGTATAACGACAGAAATATCTTCCCTGTCCACACCTTTTCCCACATGTTCTGCACAAGCTGGGCGGCGTTTCGCGCAGATTCTCCACACAGTTATCCACAGGTCGAGTTGTGGACGTCGGGGCGGGTTCGTAGGGTGAAGCGACGCCGATGGATCGCCCGCCGGATGGACCGGTTCTGTCGGTGGTCAGCGCGACCATCGCAAGATGGCGGCGCGCGGTCCCGGGGCCGGTGACCGCCGGTCCTCGAACCCGGCGGCGCGCCTGCACGCGTCACCGTGCCCGGCGGCGAAGCTGAGACCGCGACCACGCCTGCGTGGACGCTGCGGTCCGTGAGGAGGAGAGAACGTGTCGATCGCCCATATCGGCCTCGCCGACGCAGGCGCACCCGCGACCGAGCCCCGGAACGCCGAGCGGACCCCTCCGCACGACCTCCTCGCCGAACAGAGCGCGCTCGGCGGAATGCTGCTCAGCAAGGACGCGGTCGCCGATGTGGTCGAGGTCGTGCGCGGCACCGACTTCTACATCCCGAAGCACGAGATCATCTATGACGCGATCCTCTCGCTCTACGCCCACGGCGAGCCGACGGACGTCATCACCGTCACGGACGAGCTCACGAAGCTGGGCGAGCTGTCCCGAGCCGGCGGCGCGGAATACCTCCACACGCTGACGAGCCTCGTCCCCACCGCCGCCAACGCGGGCTACTACGCCAACATCGTCACCGAGAAGGCCCTCCTGCGCCGCCTCGTCGAGGCCGGAACGCGCATCACGCAGATGGGCTACAAGGCCGAGGGCGAGGTCCTCGACCTCGTCAACAATGCGCAGGCCGAGATCTATTCGGTGACGGGGGCCCAGGAGGCGGAGGACTACGTCCCGCTGACCGAGGCCGTCACCGTCGCGATCGACGAGATCGAGGCGGCGAGCCACAAGGACGGCTCCATGACGGGTGTCCCGACCGGTTTCAGCGAGCTCGACGAACTGACGAACGGTCTCCACCCCGGTCAGATGGTCATCGTCGCGGCACGACCCGCGCTCGGAAAGTCGACCCTGGCGCTCGACTTCGCCCGTGCCGCGGCCATCAAGCACGACATGCCCACCATCTTCTTCTCACTCGAGATGGGGCGCAGCGAGATCGCGATGCGTCTGCTCTCCGCCGAGGCCACCGTCCCGCTGCAGAGCATGCGGAAGGGAAAGGTCGACAGCAAAGACTGGACGACCATCGCCTCCACCCGCGGCCGCATCAACGACGCACCGCTCTACATCGACGACAGCCCGAACATGACGCTCGTCGAGATCCGGGCCAAGTGCCGCCGCCTGAAGCAGCGCGTCGGTCTCAAGATGGTTGTCATCGACTACCTCCAGCTCATGACGAGCGGCAAGCGCGTCGAGAGCCGTCAGCAGGAGGTCTCCGAGTTCTCCCGTGCCCTGAAGCTCCTGGCCAAGGAGCTGCAGGTCCCGGTCATCGCGCTGTCCCAGCTGAATCGTGGCCCGGAGCAGCGCGCCGACAAGCTTCCCGCGCTGAGCGACCTCCGCGAGTCCGGCTCGATCGAGCAGGACGCCGACATGGTGATCCTCCTGCACCGCGAGTCCGCCTACGAGAAGGACAACCCGCGCGCGGGCGAGGCCGACCTGATCGTCGCCAAGCACCGAAACGGCCCGACCAAGACCGTCACCGTGGCCTTCCAGGGCATGTACTCCCGCTTCACCGACATGGCGCCGATGTGATCCACCCTGCGTACGGCATCTGGAGGGGCTACGTGAACGCCTTCCGGAGCCAGACGAGATAGGCCGTCGCGAAGACCAGGACGACGCCGACATTCGTCCCGAGCCGCCACCAGAAATGCTCGCGGAGGAAGAGCACGTCCAGCGTGACGATGATGCCGACCATGAGCACGAGATACACGGCGACGAAGATGATGTGCCTCATGATGCCGTCTCCCTTCCTGCGCCCCTCGATGCAAGTATGCGCGCGAGGACCGGTCGCCAGCACCCGCTAGTCGACCGGCGCCGTGTCGGCCGCGGTCCAGCGGACGGCGGTGACGGCCTCCGTGCGGACGACGGCGGCGAGGGCCTCCTCGATCGCGCGATCGTCGCGTTCGTCGCTGTGCACGGCCGCGGTGATCAGCACGGCGCCGTCCGGTTCGTCCGTCGCGGTGATCGAGCGCACCGTGAACGCGGGCCGGTGGACGGCGTCGAAGACCAGGGCGCGCACGTCGGCCTCCGACTCGACCCGGCACCGGACCTCGAAGGTGTAGTCGACCTCCGCGCTCTCCAGCCCTGTGCTCCCCGTCCGGCGATCGAGAAGGCGACCCAGCGGCCGCAGTGCCGTGTTGGCGAGCATGATGACGAGGGTCCCGCCGGCGGCGACGAGGGTGAGGCCGCCGCCGGCGAGTGCACCCACCGCGGCGGACGCCCAGAGGGTCGCCGCGGTGTTCAGCCCGGAGATGGAGGCGCCCTGCTTCATGATGACGCCGGCGCCGAGGAAGCCGATACCCGAGACCACCTGGGCGGCGACGCGTGTGGGGTCGGCGCCCGGGCCGTGGAAGCTGTAGGCGCCCATCACGACGAACAGCGCGGCTCCGAGACTCACGAGAGCGTTCGTACGTACCCCGGCGGTACGGGCGCGCCATTGGCGTTCGAGGCCGATCAGCGCGCCGCAGCCGACGGCGAGGAGCACGCGCAGGGCGATGTCGATGGTGTCGGTCATCGGTTTCCTCTTCTCAGATCCAGGTGCCGTAGCGGCGGATGAACAGGGACTTGGCCACCTGCGTGAGGGCGCAGTATGCGGCGAGGGTCGCCACCAGCCACGGGAAATAGGTCCACGGGAGCGAGACCAGCCCGAGGTCGTGACCCCAGCCCGTGAACGGCAGCACGAGTCCGAAGACGCAGACTGCGCCGGTGGCCAGCAGCACCGGGAGGCTCGCCCGGGACTGCGCGAACGGCAGTCGCTTGGTGCGCAGCAGGTGCACGATCAGGGTCTGCGAGATGATCGACTCCACGAACCAGCCCGACTGGAAGAGAGCGGCGTGCGCAGGGCTGTTCGCCTGGAACACGAACCACATGAGGGCGTAGGTCGTCAGGTCGAAGATCGACGAGATCGGCCCGATGCGGATCATGAACGACGAAAGGCTCTTCGACTCCCACGCGCGCGGCTTCTTCAGATCCTCCTTGTCGACCCTGTCCCACGGCAGGGTGAGCATCGACAGGTCGTAGGTGAGGTTCTGCACGAGCACGACCAGGGGGATCATCGGGATGAACGGCAGCAGCGCGCTGGCGACGAGGACCGAGAACATGTTCCCGAAGTTCGACGACGCGGTCATCTTGATGTACTTCATGGTGTTGACGAAGGTGCGTCGGCCCTCGATCACCCCGCCCTCGAGGACGGTGAGGTCCTTCTCGAGCAGGATGATGTCCGCGGACTCCTTGGCGATGTCCACGGCGGTGTCGACGGAGATCCCGACGTCGGCGGCTCGCAGGGCGGCCGTGTCGTTGATCCCGTCACCGAGGTAGCCGACGGTGTGCCCGTGACGGCGCATCGCCTCCACGATCCGCGCCTTCTGTGCCGGGGCGACTTTCGCGAACACGGTCGTCTCCTCGGCGAGAGCGCCGAGCTCCTCGAGCGACAGTTCCTCGGTCTCGGGCCCGAGCACGATGGTGCCGACGTCGATCCCGACCTTCCCGCACACCGCGGCAGCGACCAGTGCGTTGTCGCCCGTGATCACCTTCACGTCCGTTCCGTGCCTGCGAAGGCTGGCGATGGCAGCGCCGGCGCTCGCCTTCGGCGGGTCGAGGAAGGCGAGGAAGCCGAGCAGAGTCAGGCCGTCCTCATCGTCGCGGGTGTACTCGGTGCGGTCGCGATCGGCGAACTCGCGGACGGCCACGGCCAGCACACGCAGCCCCTGCGCGTTCTGCTCGGCGACGAGCTGGTCGATCTCGGCCAGCCGACCCGGCGTCAGCGCGCTGTCTCCGCTGCGGACCCGCTCGGACGTGCACGCGGCCAGCACCTCCTCCGCCGCCCCCTTCGTGATCAGCAGGTGCGCGTCGCCGCGGTCGACGACGACGGACATGCGGCGCCGCTCGAAGTCGAACGGCAGCTCGTCGATCAGCGTCCACTCGCGTCGGATGCGGTCGAGCTCGTCGGGTCCGGCCGCGGCGATCACCGCCTCGTCGAGCAGATTGCGCAGCCCGGTCTGGAAGAGGGAGTTGGCGGCCGCGTGGCCGAGCGTCGTCTCGCTCGAGCGCCCCGCGGTGTTCAGGTGCCGCTCGAGGACGATGCGGTCCTCGGTGAGCGTGCCTGTCTTGTCGGTGGCGAGCACGTCGATGGCGCCGAGGTTCTGGATCGAGTTGAGCCGCTTGACGATCACCTTGCGCTTCGCCATGAACTGGGCGCCCTTCGCGAGGTTCGCGGTCACGATCAGCGGGAGCATCTCCGGGGTGAGGCCCACCGCGGTGGTCACGCCGAACAGGAACGCGGTCGTCCAGTCCTTGGTGAGACCGTTGATGACGAAGACGACTGGGACCATGATCAGCATGAAGCGGATGAGGGTGGTCGTCACGCGGCGGATCCCGAGGTCGAAAGCGGTCTCCGGGCGTGCGCCCACGAGAGCCGACGACAGGCTGCCGAACGAAGTGGACCGGCCGGTCCCGACAACGACGCCCGTGCCCGAGCCGGACACGACCGACGTGCCCATGAAGGCCAGGTTCGCGGCGTCGAGGAGGTTCGCCTCCACCACGTCCTCGTCCGCTGCGGAGGACTTCTCGGCCGGGAGCGCCTCCCCCGTGAGCATGGACTGGTTCACCTGCAGGTCCTTGGCCCTGACGATGCGGAGGTCGGCCGGGATCATGTCGCCGGCCGCCAGCTGGACGATGTCGCCGCGGACGACCTCCTCGACCGGGATCTCGGAGGTCACGGGAGTCCCGTGCGCAGCCCGCGTCACGGCCGTGGTGGTGCGCACCATCGCCTTCAGCTGCTCGGCAGCGCGGGAGGAGCGGTACTCCTGCCAGAACCGCAGGACCACACTGACCAGCACCATGATGCTCACGGTCACCACGCCGGTGTAGTCCGGTCCGTCCCCCGGGTCGGCGAAGACGATGTCCGTGAACACCATGACCACGACCAGGAAGAGCAGGATCAGGATGAACGGGTTGCGGAACGTGGCCAGGAACTGAACGATGGCGGGCGCGGGCTTCCCGTGGTCCACGCCGTTGTCGCCGAATCGGGCGCGGCGGCTGCGGACCGCCTCATCGGTCAGGCCGATGAGCTCCGTCGAGAAGGACTTGAGGGTCGCGTCGGCGGGGAGCCGGGCGGATTCGACGAGCACGCGCTGCTGTGCGGCGGGGAGGGAGCCCCGACGGAGCCGGTCGCGGCTCGCCTCGTCGGCCGGACCGGATCGGCCGCCGCGGACGGCCGGGTTCAGAGTGTCGAGGTCGGTGCGGAAGAAGGGACGCATGAGGGTTCTCCTCGGATTTCAGGCGCGCTGAGACACCCGCCACCGCTCGGGTGGAAGGGGCGCGCGAAAGCGCTGAACAGGGGATGCCCGCGGAGACGACTCGGAAGGTCGTGGTCAGAGGGACCGCATCGGAACCGGCCCGCGAGCGCAGAGAGATCGACTGTCGCCGTCGCTCATCGGGTCACCTCCTCCACGGTCGGCAGACCTTCGCAGACGCGGGAGCGCGAAGCACGATGCTTCATCCTGGACACTTCCACGTAAGAGTTTTGGCACTGCACGACGTGTCCCACCACAGTGGGAAGCCACTTGGGATCACCCCTTGAGCCGGGGAGACCTGTCCTGATCTTGGGCGTCTCTCGACGTCGTGAGATCAGTGGCCTGTGTTCGCGCAGGAGCCTCGCCTAACGAAGTGCTGCGTGACGACCATAACAGGCCGCGCACCTGTCGGCCGGAAACCTGAACGTTTTCGATGCAGCCGCCGCGCGCTCGCGGGATCATCCTGCGGGATGACGCGCGGCGATACCCGGTGCGGGTCTAATGGAGGAATGGACACGATCCTCCTCCCCCTCCTGCAGAGCGCAGGCGCGGTCGCACTCGCGGTGGTCGCGTTCTCGCTGGCGTTCACGTGGACGACGCTGCGTGCGCCTCTGGACCGTCTCACCACCGAACGTTCGCGCCTGTTCGGTTACCTCGGGCTCGGCGTGGTGCTGATGCTCGCAGCGGCCGTCGTATACCTCGTTCCCGGTCTGCTCCTGCGCGACACGATCGGACTAGCGCTCGCCTTCCCCCTCGCCGCCGTGTGGCTGATCGCCGCCGTCGCGCTCCTCGTCACCGGTCTCGTCCAGACCGGGTCCGCCCGAGCCGTGTCTTACGCCTTCGCGGTGGTGTCGTTCGCCGGGGCGGCGGCGGGCATCGTCTCAGCCGTCTTCGCTCAGCACGGCCTCGCGGACCGCATCACGCCGACCGGGGCCTTCCTGCTGGTGATCGGCGGCATCACCGCCGTCGTGGTGTGGTCGGGGCGCGAAGACGATGCGGGATCCGCTCCCACGCAGAACCCGATGTACGGCCGCCCCGCGGCACGCTGACGACTCGGCTGACGACTCGGTGACGGTTCAGGGCGCGTCGGCATCTGCCGGAAGCGGCCTGCTCCCCCGCCACCGCCGGGAGACCCAGACGGCCCCGTAGCCGACGCACAGGATGACCGCGGCGATCAGCACGATGTAGAACGCCACCGAGAGGTAGCCGTTCGCCGAGGTCGCCGGGTTGAGGAACGGGTACGGGTACCACGGCTGGCGGCCGGTGTTGGGGTCCGCGGCGATCGGCGCCCGCAGCAGGGTGTAGACGGCCCAGACGATCGGGAAGGCGGCGATGCCCCAGACGACGCGGCGGCGCAGTGGCGCCCGAGCGGGTGCGAACAGCCAGTCGACCAGCATGTAGAGCGGCGCGACGACATGGAGCACCTCGTTCGACCACGGGACGGTCTCGCCCTGCGGAAGCGGGATGTTGCGCAGCAGGAGGTTGTAGACGACACCGGTGGTCACCATGTAGGTCACGACGGCCGCGCGGAGGGCGGTGAACCATCCCGGGTCGTCGCCGGAACGGGTGAACAGCAGCGCGGCGCCGATGGCGAGCACGACCACCGTG
The DNA here is from genome assembly GCF_042883605.1 of Leifsonia sp. NPDC058194. Taxonomy (NCBI): domain Bacteria; kingdom Bacillati; phylum Actinomycetota; class Actinomycetes; order Micrococcales; family Microbacteriaceae; genus Leifsonia; species Leifsonia sp. NPDC058194. The sequence goes on from NZ_JBHVVL010000001.1 coordinate 993,241, forward strand.
GCGACATTCGCGTCGATCGTGAAGAAGCTCAGAAAGTTCGCGATCAGGCCCGGGATGCTCCCGCCCAGCTTCGCGGTCTGCCCGATGCTGTTCGCCAGCTGGGCGATGATGGCGGCGGCCGTGAGCAGTGCCATGACCGTGCGCAGTGCTCCGAAACCGATCCGCATGGCGCGATCGTAGCGTTCGTGGGGCCCGGCGCGCGGCAAACGCGCAGGTAGGCCACGGCTAGACTGGACCGGAAACCTGTATGAGAGAGGTCGCCGAGTGGCACCCGCCGTTCCTGCCCAGATCCAGGGGATTCAGACTCCGAGCCGATACTGGGTCGTCCCCGCCGTGCGCGCCGTCATCGCGCTCGCCGCTGCCGTCGTCGTCACCTTCACGCAGGGGGCGCACACCCCGGTCTTCGGCCTGATCGTCTTCGGCTCGTTCGCGATCGCAGACGGCGTCGCGACCGCACTGCTCACCTTCTTCTTCGGACCGCGCTCGCTGACGCGCACGCTGTTCGTCATCCAGGGCGTCATCGGCGTCGTCGCCGGTGTGCTGGCCCTGACCCTCACCGGCAGCGGTCTCGGCCTGTTCCTCTACCTCGTCACGGTGTGGGGTGCCCTCACCGGCTTCCTCGAGCTCTACAGCGGCCTGCGCGACCGCGGCCGCGACGCCGCAGCACGCGACTGGCTCGTGACGGGCGCCCTCACGGCGGTGCTCGCCCTCGTCCTGCTCCTCGTGCCCGCGGACGCGCTGCTGGCCGTCGGCCTGTTCGGCGCCTGGGCCGTCATCGTCGGCGTCTTCCAGGGCATCGGGGCCGTCTCGCTGCGATCCGCTGCCCGCTCGCACGCGGCGGTGCGTCAGACGGAGACATCGTGACCAAGCGCGACAAGAAGGCCCCCAGCGTGACCTCCAACCTCCAGCCGACCCGCCGCGACCGCTTCCTCCCCGTCGAGCTGCTCTCGATCTCGGGCGGCCTGGGCATCTTCACCGGCCTCATCGTCCTGATGGCGACCCGCGAGATCCTGCTCGCAGGCATCTTCTTCGGCGTCGCGTTCATCCTCGCGCTCATCCTGATGGCTCTCTTCGCACTCGCCTTCAAGCCCAACGCGGCCGAGGTCGAGGACATCCTCGAGCAGGACGCCGAATCGCGCGACAAGGACAAGCCCTCGGGTCACTGACCCCACCGCTCCCCCGATCAGACGACGAGAGGCCGCCGGCGCAGTGCCAGCGGCCTCTCGCGTTCGCGGGGTGTGACGCTCAGAGCAGGGCGACGAGCTCCGAGGCGAGACCGACGTAACCCGCCGGCGTGAGCTCGAGCAGGCGGTTCTTCGCGGCCTGGCTGATGTCGAGGCCGTTGACGAACTCGGTGAGGCCGGCGTGATCCACGCGCTTGCCGCGCGTCAGCTCCTTGAGCAGCGCGTACGGGTCGGTGATCGTCGAACGACCGGCGGTGACCTCCGCGCGGATCACGGTCTGGATGGCCTCGGCGAGCACCTCCCAGTTGGCGTCGAGGTCGGCGGCCAGAGCGCTCCGGTCCAAGGAGATCTGACCCAGGCCGCGCTGGATGTTGTCGAGCGCGAGCACCGAGTGGCCGAGGCCGACGCCGATGTTGCGCTGGGTGGTCGAGTCGGTCAGATCGCGCTGCAGGCGGCTGGTGACGAGCGTCTGCGAGAGGGAGTCGAGGACGGCGCTCGAGAGCTCCAGGTTGGCCTCGGCGTTCTCGAACCGGATCGGGTTGACCTTGTGCGGCATCGTCGACGAGCCGGTGGCTCCGGGCTCGGGGACCTGACGGAAGTAGCCGAGCGAGATGTAGGTCCACAGATCGGTGCAGAGGTTGTGCAGCACGCGGTTGGCGTGGGAGATGCGGGTGTAGAGCTCGGCCTGCCAGTCGTGCGACTCGATCTGGGTGGTGAGCGGGTTCCAGTCGAGGCCGAGGCTGCTGACGAACTCGCGCGAGATGCGCGGCCAGTCGGCCCCGGGGTCGGCGACGAGGTGCGCGGCGAACGTGCCGGTGGCGCCGCTGAACTTGCCGAGGTACTCGGTCTGCTCCACCTGCTTGCGGATGCGCTCCAGGCGGTGCACGAAGACGGCGAGCTCCTTGCCCATCGTGGTCGGCGTCGCCGGCTGGCCGTGGGTGCGGGCGAGCATCGCGTCGTCGCGGTACTGCAGCGCCTGGGCGCGCAGCTCGGCGACCACGGCGCGGAACTTGGGCAGCCAGACGCGGTTGACCGCGGCGCTGACCGTGAGCGCGTAGGAGAGGTTGTTGATGTCCTCGCTGGTGGCGGCGAAGTGGGTCAGCTCGGCGATGTGGTCGAGGCCGAGAGCGTGGAGGCGCTCGCGGACGAGGTACTCGACCGCCTTGACGTCGTGCTTGGTGGTCGCCTCCAGCTCCGCGAGACGGTCGATCTCCGGCTGCCCGAAGCCGTCGGCCAGCGCCCGCAGCGAACGGATCTGCTCGGCCGTCAGCGGCGACGAGCCGAACATCCGGTGCCCGGTGAGGTAGATGAGCCACTCGACCTCGACCTGCACGCGCGCCCGGTTGAGGCCCGCCTCGGAGAGGTGGTCGCCGAGGTCGACGACCGCGGAGCGGTACCGGCCGTCCAGAGGGCTCAGGGGCTGGGGAGGCAGGGCGGTCATGGGACTCCTCGCGAGGATCGGCGTGTGGGGTTCGCCGCCTATTCTCCCATCACCGCGCGCCCGGCGCTCCCGCGGCCGTCAGCTGCGGTTCGGGCGGACGATCAGCCCGAACAGCCACGCGATGATGCCGAGCACGAGGGCCCCGAGGACTCCCGCCCAGAAGCCGTCCACATGGAGGCCGAACCCCATCGCGTCGCTGATCCACGAGACGATCAGCAGCAGGAGGGCGTTCACGACCAGTGAGATCAGCCCGAGCGTGATGATGTAGATCGGGAACGCGACGATGCGGATGGCCGTGCCGATCACGGCGTTCACCACGCCGAAGATCACCGCGATGAGCAGGTACGTCAGCACAGTGGCGGAGGTGGTGTCCTCGTACGGGTGCACGGTGACGCCGCTGACGATGAGCGTCGTGAGCCACAGCGCCAGGGCGTTGATGATGACCTTGAGCAGGAATCGCATGGCCCCATCATTCCAGGCCCGGCGCGTCGGAGACAGGGCTGCCCTGAAGGAATTCCCCCGCGGGAATGCGGGCGAGACTAAGTTGGTCAGGTGACTTCCGAAGACGCGCTCGGCGTGAAGCTCCGGCCCGAGATCGTGGCGGTCCCCGCCTATCGGCAGGGGCGGGCCGCGCCGGCGGACGGCTTCAAGCTGTCCAGCAACGAGAACCCCTATCCCCCGCTCCCCTCCGTCGTGGAGGCGGTGAGCGCGACCCTGGGCGAGCTCAACCGCTATCCCAACGCGGGCGGCGCCGATCTGCGGCAGCTGCTCGCCGAGCGGCACGGCGTCGATGTCGGGCAGGTGCATCTCGGCAACGGTTCGGTCGCCCTGCTCTCGCAGCTGATCTCGGCGGCAGCCGGCACCGGCGACGAGGTCGTCTACGCCTGGCGTTCGTTCGAGGCGTATCCCGGGCTCGTGACGGTCGCCGGTGCGACGAGCGTGCAGGTCCCCAACCGCGCGGACGGCGGCCACGATCTCCCGGCGATGGCCGCGGCGATCACCGACCGCACGCGCGTCGTCATCGTCTGCACGCCGAACAATCCGACCGGACCGGTCGTGACGGCCGGCGAGTTCGAGACGTTCATGGCGTCGGTGCCCGGGGATCTGCTGGTGCTGCTGGACGAGGCGTACTACGAGTTCGTCACCGACGACGACTCGGTGGACGGCATCCCGCTGCTCGAGCGCTACCCCAATCTCGTGGTACTCCGCACCTTCTCCAAGGCCTACGGCCTGGCCGCCCTGCGGATCGGCTACGCCGTGGGGCCTGCGGCGGTGCTCGACGCGGCACGCTCCGCGGCCATCCCGCTGTCGGTGACCGACGCCTCCCGCGTCGCCGCGATCGCCTCCATCGAGGCCGAGGACGAGCTCATGGAGCGCGTCGCCCGCGTCGCCATGCGGCGCGACCGGCTGCGGGAGGCGCTGCTCGCGCAGGGCTGGGTGGTGCCGCAGGCCCAGGGCAACTTCCTCTGGCTTGCGACGGGCGCCCAGACCGAATCCGCCAACGACGCCTTCTTCGATGCCGGGCTCACCGTGCGCGCATTCGCCGGCGAGGGCATCCGGATCAGTGTCGGAGAGCAGGAATCTGTGGACAAACTCCTTGAGGTCGCCGCCGATATTGTGCGGAACCTACCAATTGACCATGCCGCCAAGCAGTTAGGTTAGAACGGTGGTTGCGACGAACGATATCCCGCGCCCGGCGAACACCGTCCAGCTGCTGACAGCTGACGGCCGGTTCCAGCCGAGCGACGCGGCCGGCGAGTACCTCCCCTATCTGGAGAGGCTCGACGAAGACGATTACCGGCGCTTCTACCGCGACATGGTCCGGGTGCGCGCTTTCGACACGGAGGCGGCCAACCTCCAGCGCCAGGGCCAGCTCGGCCTGTGGGTGCCGAGTGTGGGCCAGGAGGGTGCGCAGGTCGGTTCGGCCCATGCGGCCAAGCCCCAGGACCACCTCTTCCCCTCGTACCGCGAGCACGTGGTCGGGATGGTGCGCGGCATCGATCCCGTCGGGATCCTCGCCCTCCTCCGCGGCGTCACGCACGGCGGCTGGGATCCGACCGACCCGGCGGTGAACAACTTCCACCTCTACACGCTGGTGATCGGCTCCCAGACCCTGCACGCCACCGGCTACGCGATGGGCATCGCGTTCGACGGCCAGGTCGGCACGGGGGACCCGGACGTCGACGCGGCAGTGATCGCCTACTTCGGCGACGGTGCGACGAGCCAGGGCGACGTGAGCGAGGCGTTCGTCTTCGCGGCGAGCTATCAGACGCCGCAGGTCTTCTTCCTGCAGAACAACCAGTGGGCGATCTCCGTGCCCGTGTCGACGCAGTCGCGCACCCCGCTCTACCTGCGTTCGAGCGGGTTCGGCATCCCGGGCGTGCAGGTCGACGGCAACGACGTCCTCGCGTCGTATGCGGTGACGGCGAAGCACCTCGACGACGCGCGCAACGGCGAGGGCCCGAGCATGATCGAGGCGCTGACGTACCGCATCGGTGCGCACACCTCGAGCGACGACCCGACGAAGTACCGGACCGACGAAGAGACCGCCTACTGGGCGGAACGCGACCCCATCCTCCGCTTCCGGGCCTTCCTGGAGCAGCAGGGCATGGGGCAGGCGTTCTTCGACGGTGCGGACGAGGAGGCGGCCGACCTGGCCGCCGATGTGCGCCGGCGCACCCTGCAGCTGGGGCCGCCGCCCATCCAGTCGATGTTCGACAACGTCTACAGCGAACCGCATCCCGTCATGGAGGAGCAGCGGCGCTGGCTCGAGGAATACGAGTCGTCCTTCGGAGGTGACGCGTGAACGAGGTGCGGAGTGACGCCGAGTACGTGGAGGCCGAGCTGATCGACGACCACGGGAGCCAGGGAGAGCACGCCGACGGCGAGCCCCAGGCCGACACCGAGGCGATCGACGTGGTCGAGATCGTCGAGAGCGACCCCGACGGACGCGTGCTCGAGCAGCACGTGGCCGAGCAGGAGTGGACGCGCGAGTTCTCGATCGACGACGTGAGCGCGGCGGATGTCGCGGCCGGCGAGCAGAGCGACGAGCAGAGCACTGAGCAGAGCGACGTCGATGCGGAGGCGGTCGGCGAGGCCGAGCCGGAGCCTGTGACGGCCGTCGCGCCCGAGGCCCCCGAGCCTCCCGTGCAGAACCTCCCCCTGGTCAAGGCGCTCAACGCCGGTCTGCGCCGCGCGCTCGCCGAGGACCCGAAGGTGCTCATCCTGGGCGAGGACGTCGGCCCGCTGGGCGGCGTCTTCCGGGTGACCGAGGGTCTCCAGAAGGAATTCGGACCGCAGCGCGTCGTGGACACGCCGCTCGCCGAGGCCGGCATCGTCGGCACCGCGATCGGCCTCGCCATGCGCGGCTACCGGCCGGTCGTCGAGATCCAGTTCAACGGCTTCGTGTTCCCCGGCTTCGACCAGATCACGACGCAGCTGGCCAAGATGACCAACCGCCACAGCGGCGCGGTCTCGATGCCCATCGTGATCCGCATCCCGCACGGCGGCCACATCGGCGCCGTGGAGCACCATCAGGAGGCTCCCGAGGCGTACTTCGCGCACACGGCCGGGCTCCGGATCGTCGCGCCGTCGACCCCGCACGACGCCTACTGGATGATCCAGGAGGCCATCCGGTCGGACGACCCCGTGATCTTCTTCGAGCCGATGAGCCGCTACTGGCCCAAGGGCGAGGTCGATCTGGTCGAGAACGAGACGCCGCTGCACGCCAGCCGCGTCGTGCGCACCGGTACCGATGTGACCGTGGTCGCCTGGGCCGGCATGGTCGCGGTGGCGCTGCGTGCAGCCGAGATCGCCGCCGAGGAGGGGCGGAGCATCGAGGTCGTCGACCTGCGTTCGCTCTCCCCCGTCGACTACGGGCCCGTGGTCCAGTCCGTGCAGAAGACCGGCCGGCTGGTCATCGCTCAGGAGGCCCCGGGCAACGTCTCGGTGGGCTCCGAGATCGCCGCGACCGTCTCCGAGCGGGCGTTCTACTCGCTGGAGTCCCCGGTGCTGCGGGTGGCCGGATTCGACACCCCCTTCCCGCCGGCCAAGCTCGAAGAGACGTACCTTCCCGACGCCGACCGCATCCTCGAGGCCGTCGACCGCGCGCTCGCGTTCTGAGCGCGCCAACCGAAAGAAGTCGCACATGAGCGAGTCCCAGTTCCTGCTGCCCGATGTGGGCGAGGGTCTGACCGAGGCCGAGATCGTCTCGTGGAAGGTCGCACCCGGCGAGCCCGTCGCGGTCAACCAGGTCATCGTCGAGATCGAGACCGCCAAGTCGCTCGTCGAGCTGCCGTCGCCCTTCGAGGGCACGGTGGGCGAGCTGCTGGTGTCGGAGGGGCAGACCGTCGAGGTCGGCACCCCGATCATCACCGTGACCGGGGGCGCCGCCACGGACGAGCCGGTCGCCCCCGTGAGCGAGGTGGCCGAGGCCGCCGCCGACGCTGCGGCGAGTGTCTCGCACGAGGTGGACGAGCCGAAGGCGGGCGCCGTGCTCGTCGGCTACGGTGCAGCGGGTCACGGCACGAGCCGTCGACGCCGCGTCACGCACCCGGGGACAGCAGCGCTGCCGGTCGTGACCCAGGCCACGATCCCGGTGCCGGCTCAGGCACCGGCCGCGCCGCCCGCACCCGCCGCCGCGGCCCCCGCATCCGCGCCGGCTGCACCGGCTCCGGCGGCCGCAGCGCCCACGAACGCAGCGCCCACGAACGCAGCGCCGACGAACGCGCCCGTCTCCGCCCCGGCCTCCCCCAGCGCTCAGGCCCCGGCCGGCCACGCCGTGTCCACCGGCGCCCCGGTGATCGCCAAGCCGCCCATCCGCAAGCTCGCCAAAGACCTGGGCGTCGACCTCACCACGGTCACCCCCACCGGTCCGATCGGCGACGTGACGCGGGACGACGTGCTGCGCGAGGCGACCCAGGCGAGCGTCTTCCGCAACATCCAGACGCCGGAGTGGCCGGACGACCGCGAGGAGCGCATCCCGGTCAAGGGCGTGCGCAAGGCCATCGCCACGGCGATGACGACGAGCGCGTTCAGCGCCCCGCACGTGAGTCTCTTCGTCGACGTGGACGCCACGCGCACGATGGAGTTCATCAAGCGCCTCAAGAACTCGGCCGACTTCGTCGGCATCAAGATCTCCCCGCTGCTCATCGTGGCGAAGGCGATCATCTGGGCCGTGCGCCGCAACCCCACCGTCAACTCCACGTGGACGGACGAGGAGATCATCATCCGCCACTACGTGAACCTCGGCATCGCCGCGGCCACGCCGCGCGGACTGATCGTCCCGAACGTCAAAGAGGCGCAGAGCATGACGCTCCTCGACCTGGCGAAGTCCCTCGAGCAGCTCACCCTGACGGCGCGCGACGGCAAGACGTCGCCTGCCGAGATGGCGGGCGGCACCATCACGATCACCAACATCGGCGTCTTCGGGATGGACACGGGCACGCCCATCCTGAACCCCGGCGAGGTCGGCATCGTCGCGCTCGGCACCATCAAGCAGAAGCCGTGGGTGGTCGACGGCGAGGTGCGCCCGCGCTACGTCACGACGGTCGGCGCATCGTTCGACCACCGCGTGGTCGACGGCGACGTGGCCTCGCGATTCCTGGCCGACGTGGCCTCCATCATCGAGGAGCCGGCTCTCCTCCTCGACTGACGCGCAGCACCGCGGCGCACAGCGAGAAGCCCCGCCCGGGACCGTGAACGGTCGACCGGACGGGGCCTCCTCGGTTGGGGGATACCGAGGTCTCGCGAGACGTCAGCCGATGCCCTCCAGGACGTCGGTCTCCGTCGAGCCGATGGCGTCGATGACGTCCGGCCGGTTCTTCTTGACCCATGCGTAGCGGCCCACGCCGGCGATGACGGCGACGAGGAACAGCAGCGGGATGATGTTGAGCGGGAACGCGGGCACGGGCACGACGTTCACCCAGAACACGTAGGCCATCCCGCCGACCGCCACGACCACGCAGGGCCAGACGAGCCAGTTCTTGATGCCCATGCGGCGCAGGAAGATCGGGGCGGCGATGGCGACGGCTGCGTACGCGACCATGTAGCCGAACGTGCCGAAGGTGTCGACCCAGACGAGCACGTCGTTCGCGTCGACCCCGAACAGGTACAGCACGACCGGGACGAGGATGACCAGCGGCGCGAAGACGAGCAGCGCGCGGTGCGGCGTGAGCAGCTTGGCGTGCGTGGTGCCGAGGTACTTCGGCGCGACGCCCTCCTTACCCATCACGTAGACGATGCGGCCGATCACGTTGAGCGGGGCGACGACCACGGCGAAGAAGGAGGCCGCGATCCCGAGGTTCAGCACGGGGTTGAACCAGCTGGGCAGGCCGACGATGGTCGCGATGTCGTCGAGCGGGCTGATGGACTCGCCGAGCTTGTCGCCGAGCACGACGACCTGCGTGTAGGCGGCGAACACGTACAGGACGCCGACGCCGAGGGCGCTCCACATGATCGCGCGCGGGATGGCCTTGAAGGGATTGCGTGCCTCGCGGCCCAGCGCGTCGGCGCTCGAGAAGCCGACGAAGCCGAGGATGGCGAGCACCATCCCGATCGCGACGCCCTGCGGCTCCACGCCCTCCAGCGTGAACTGCGACGGGTCGAATGCCGCGGGGCCGGCGTTCGCCAGCGCGATGACGAGAAGGATGGTGATGATCGTGACGGAGACGATCTCGAGCACCAGGGACACGCGAGCCGAGACCCGGACGCCCCACACGGTGAAGAGCGCGGCCAGCCCGCCCAGCACCACTGCGATGAGGACCTGCCCGGCGACGCCGCTGATCCCGACGCCGATCTGGTTGAGGAAGGCGCCGAAGTGGATGACCGCACCGCTCAACGAGCCCGCGGCGATGCCGAAGCACCCGATCACGAGCGTGAGGCCGGTGAGGAAGGCGCCGAAGGGCCCCAGGCCGGCGGCGGCGTAGTTGTAGAGGGACCCCGCCGACGCGCGGCGCTTGGCGAACTGCGAGATGCAGTAGCCGACGGCCAGGATGACGACGGTCGCGAGGGCGAACGACAGCCAGGTGCCCTTGCCCGCCGTGACGAAGATCGCGGCGGCGGTGAAGGCGATGACGGCGGAGGGGGCGATGTTGGCGATGGCCTGGGCGACGAGCTCGGCGCCGCCCATGGCGCCACGGCGCAGGCCGCTCTCATTCGCGTCCGGGCGCGCCGGGGTGGTGGTTTCGGTCGAAGACAACGGTGTCCTGCCTTTCGGGGGGTGAGGACGGGGAAGTGGGGTGGGGCTCAGGGGATGCGGCTCAGGGGATGAGCAGGGTGCGCAGCGCGGTGCCCTCCTGCAGGGCGTCGAGCGCCTGCTCCGCCTCGGCGAGCGGACGGCGTCCGCTGACGAGCAGGTCGAGCTCCAGGTCGCCGTCCATGTAGCGGTCGACGAGCGCGGGGATGTCGATCGACGGCCGCACGCTTCCGTAGTTGGAGCCGAGGATGCGCTGGTCGGCCTCGGCGAGCACGAGCGGCTCGAACGAGGCGCGGGCGCCTGTCGGGGGCAGGCCGACGATGACGGCGGCCCCGCCGAGCCCGAGCATGCGGATGGCCTGCTCGGTGGTGGCGGTGTTGCCGATGGCGTCGAATGCGTAGTCGACGCCATCGGGGAGGATCTCGTGGAGGGCCGCCACGGCATCCTGCTTGGACGCGTCGATCTCGTCCGTCGCCCCGAGGCGGCGGGCGAGCGCGGTCTTCTCCGCGCGCACGTCGACGGCGACGATGCGCGACGCGCCGGCGAGGCGGGCGCCCTGGATGACGGAGAGTCCGACGCCGCCGCAGCCGATCACGACGACGATGGAGCCGGGCTCGACGGCGGCGGTGTTGGTGACAGCGCCGACACCCGTCGCGACGGCGCAGCCGACGAGGGCGATGACGTCGAGGGGGGCGTCGTCGCGCACCTTGATGGCGCCCGAGGCGGGGACAACGGCCTCCTCGGCGAAGGAGGAGACTCCGAGGTAGTGGTGGATGGGCTCGCCGTCGATGGACAGGCGGGAGGTGCCGTCCTGCAGCACGCCGTTCGGAGCGACCACGTTGGCGGCGACCTGGCAACGCGCTTCGTGGCCGGCGAGGCAGTAGCGGCACTCGTTGCACGGAGCGACCCAGGAGAGCACGACGTGGTCGCCCTCGGCGAGGGTCGAGACGCCGGGGCCGACGGCCGTGACGACGCCGGAGCCTTCGTGTCCCATCACCAGGGGGGAGGGCGCGTCCCATTCGTTGCGCCGTACGTGGAGGTCGGAGTGGCAGACGCCGGCGGCGGCGATGCGCACGCGGACCTCCCCCGCGCCGGGTTCGGCGAGGTCGACGTCGGTGTACTCGATGGTGCTGTCGGTGCTGTCGAAGACGATGGCTTTCACTGCGGGTTCCTCAGGGGTTCGGGGCGCGTCATTACGATGGTGGAAATGCTATGAGCAGTGCTCAGCGCCGGATACCCGCCGTTTCGTCCACCCGCTCGCACCGGGCACGCCGAAACGTCATCCGGCCGCCGCCGACCGGAGGAGAGGAGTGGCGATGGAGGCCGAACCCGCCCCTGCGACCGACCCCGCTCCCAACGTCGACGCCGCGGAGGCCCGCCTGGTGTCGAGCGGGATCATCTCGCTGACCCTCGCAGCGCGTCGCGGCGGCACCGAGGGCGTCGTCACGACCCTCTCCCGCCTCCTGAATGGCTGGGCGGTGCTGGTCGACCGGTACGGCGAGCCGATCTCGGCGGTGGGCGCCGGCCGCGTCCACATCGACGACGCGATCACGGCGGCGACGCTGCGGAGCAGGCGGCAGCGCAACGCGGAGCTGCAGACGTTCCCGGTCGGCCGGGCGGAGGACCCGCGGGCGACGCTGGTGGTCTCGGCTCGGCGCGGAGCGACCAGCCGGACCCGCGATCTCGCGACCCAGGCGGCCGCCCTCCTCGACCTCACCTACTTCCCGTCGCGGGACGCGCGCCTCGAGCAGCTCGCGCGTCAGGACGTCGTCGAGGTGCTGCTCAACGCTCCTGCCGCGCTCGCGCGCTCGGTGGCCGCACGGTGGGGGCTGACCGGCGGCGAGTTGGTGGTGTGCATCGTCAAGTCGCGCTCGCGCGCCGTGGTGCTCGAGACGAAGGCGCTCGACTGGCTCGAGGAGCTCGAGCTGCCGCCGGTGGCGGGGATGCTCGACGGCGACGTGGTCGTGGTCATCGCGCCGGAGGCCGTCGCCGCGTGGATCGACCGCGTCGTGGTGGCTGCGACGGCCGAGCTCGTCCCCGTGCGCTGCGGCATCAGCGCCCTGGCGGCTCCGGGCGCGCTCGCCGAAGCGCGCTCGCAGGCGGTCCGCGCGGTGGGTGTCGCGCTGGCGGACGATCGGCCCGCCGTGGAGTTCGCGCGCATGGCGAGCGTCGCGGAGCTGCTGCGCGCGCTCCCCTCGTCCGCGGTCACGGCCCTGGTGGAACCCCTTCGCCCGCTCGCGGCGGAGACCGATGGACAGCTCCTGCAGTCGCTGCGCGTCTTCCTGACCGAGAACGGGAGCTGGGAGGCCGCGGCCACGCAGCTCGGCGTGCACCGGCACACGCTGCGCAACCGGATGCAGAAGATCGAGGAGCTGACCGGGCTCTCGATGACGAGTGCGGAGGACCGCGCCCTGGCCTGGCTGGCACTTCAGGCGCAGAGTTGATTTTGACAATCATTCTCAACAAGGCGTAGGTTCGTACCGGCCCGACTTCCGTGCCGCCACGAATCACACACCACGCAGACTTAGACAGGTCCCGCTCATGCAGAAGCGCCCCCTCCTCGCGATCGCCCTCACGGCGGCCGCGGCACTCGCCCTCACCGGCTGCTCCGCCGCCTCCTCCGGATCCTCGACCGATGACGGGAAGGTCCGCATCGTCGCCAGCACGAATGTGTACGGGGACATCGCCTCCACCATCGCCGGCGACGCCGTCGAGGTGACCTCGATCATGGACGACCCCGCGCAGGACCCCCACTCGTTCGAGGCCAGCGCGCAGAACCAGCTCGCGATCTCGAAGGCCGACATCGTCATCGAGAACGGCGGCGGCTACGACGACTTCGTCGACACCATGCTGAAGGCCGCGCCCAATGACAAGCGCACCGTGCTCAACGTGGTCGACATCTCGGGCAAGAAGGCGACCGACGGCGAGCTCAACGAGCACGTCTGGTACGACTTCCCGACCGTCCAGAAGCTGGCTGACAAGCTGGTCACGACGCTCTCGAAGGTCGACCCGTCGCAGGCGTCGACCTTCACCGCCAACGCGAAGGCCTTCGGCGAGAAGCTCACGGCGCTCGAGAACCGCGAGGCCCAGCTCAAGACGCAGTACGCCGGCGAGGGCGTCACCATCACCGAGCCGGTCCCGCTGTACCTTCTCGAGGCCGCCGGCCTGGAGAACAAGACCCCCGAGGCGTTCAGCGAGGCCATCGAGGCGGGCACCGACGTCTCTCCCGCCGTGCTGCAGGAGATGCTCGCGGTCATCCAGGGCGGCGGTGTGAAGCTGCTCGCCTACAATGAGCAGACCAGTGGCCCCGAGACCGAGAAGGTGCTCGCCGCCGCCAAGGCGGCCGGCGTCCCCGTGGTGCCGGTGACCGAGACCCTCCCGAGCGGCAAGGACTACATCGGCTGGATGAACGCGAACGTGGACGCCGTGGCCAAGGCCCTCGGGGAATGACCGAACCCCTCGCGCGGGTTCCCGCGCCCACCGATCGAGGTGTCGTGCTCCAGCTGCGCGACGCCTCGCTCGGCTTCGGCGAACGGACGCTGTGGAGCGGCCTGGACCTCGAGGTGCACGCCGGCGAGTTCGTCGCTGTGCTCGGCCCGAACGGGTCGGGCAAGACCAGCCTGCTGCGCGCCATCCTCGGCCAGCAGCGGCTCGACGGCGGCACGATCACGTTCGACGGCCATGCCGTCCGCCGCGGCGACCGCCGCATCGGGTACATCCCTCAGCAGAAGCTGATCCCCGCCGGGACGCCGATGCGGGCCCGCGACCTGGTGCGCCTGGGCGTCGACGGCCACCGCTGGGGCTTCCCCCTCCCCAACCGGGTCGACCGCGCCCGCACCGACGAACTGATCGACGCGGTCGGCGCCCGCCGCTACGCGGACGCCGCCGTCGGGTCGCTCTCCGGTGGCGAGCAGCAGCGGCTCCGCGTCGCGCAGGCGCTCGCCGGTGACCCGGCGATGCTGCTCTGCGACGAACCCCTGCTGTCGCTCGACCTGCAGCACCAGCGCGGCGTCAGCGAGCTGATCGACCGCCGCCGCCGCGAGCACGGCAGCGCGGTCGTGTTCGTGACGCACGACGTGAACCCGGTGCTCGGGATGGTGGACCGCGTCCTCTACCTGGCCGGCGGCCGGTTCCGCACCGGCACCCCGGACGACGTTCTGCGCAGCGATGTGCTCACCGACCTGTACGGGACGCCGGTCGACGTCATCCGCAGCCGCGGGCGCATCGTCGTCGTGGGCATCCCCGACTCCGAGACCCACGCGCACCACGACCACACCCATGCACCCCACCCGGAGCCGGCCCCATGATCGTCCACCTCGCCGCCTCGGGCGACCTCTGGTCGCAGCTGTTCTCGTTCGCCGACTACGGCGAGCTGCTCGCGCTCGTCAAGAACTCGATCTTCGCGGGCGCCGTCCTCGGCGTCGTCGGCGGTCTGATCGGCGTCTTCGTGATGCAGCGCGACATGGCCTTCGCCGTGCACGGGATCAGCGAGCTCTCTTTCGCCGGCGCCGCGGCCGCTCTGCTGTTCGGTGCGAACGTGGTCGTCGGCTCCCTGTTCGGCTCGCTGATCGCCGCCGTCCTGATCGGGCTGCTCGGGGCGAAGGCCCGCGACCGCAACTCGATCATCGCCGTCCTCATGCCGTTCGGCCTGGGGCTCGGGATCCTGTTCCTGGCGCTCTACCCCGGCAGGAGCGCGAACAAGTTCGGCCTGCTCACCGGGCAGATCGTCTCCGTCGACGACCCGCAGCTCGGCTGGCTCATCGGGATCGGCGTCGTCGTCCTGATCGGGCTGCTCCTGATGTGGCGCCCCCTCACCTTCGACAGCCTCGACGCCGACGTCGCCGCCGCCCGCGGCATCCCGACCCGGTTCGTCGCCCTGGCCTTCATGGTGCTCCTCGGGCTGGCGGTGGCCGTCTCGGTGCAGATCGTCGGGGCGCTGCTGGTGCTCTCGCTGCTCGTGACCCCGGCCGCCGCGGCGATGCGGGTCTCCTCGTCCCCGATCGGTGTGCCGGTGCTCAGCGTGGTGTTCGCGCTCGTCTCGGTCGTCGGCGGCATCATGCTGGCGCTCGGCAGCTCGCTGCCGATCAGCCCGTACGTCACCACCATCTCCTTCGTCATCTACGTCGTGTGCCGGCTGGTCGGCGTGCGCCGCGAACGCGGCTCACGGCGTCTCGTGAGCCAGGCGGGATAGCCTGGCCTCGTGAAGCGCAACACCTGGCAGCGGGAGGCCGTCCGAGAGGCCCTGTCCTCGACAGAGGGCTTCATCAGCGCGCAGTCGCTGCACCTCAGCCTCCACGAGGCCGGCTCCCCCATCGGCCTCGCGACGGTGTACCGGGCGCTCGCCGACCTCGCTTCGGAGGGCGACGCCGACTCGCTCCAGTCGCCCGAGGGCGAGAGCCTCTACCGCGCGTGCACCGGTGGCCATCACCACCACCTGATCTGCCGCAACTGCGGGCTGACCGTCGAGATCGAGGCCGACGCCGTCGAGGAGTGGGCCCGGGCCGCCGCGGCCGCGCACGGCTTCACCCAAGCGCAGCATGTCGTCGACGTGTTCGGCCTGTGCGAGAACTGCTCCGCTCAATTTGCCAGCAGCTCGGGCGTGTCGTAGAGTTGTTCTTTGGCTGAGTGGGCTCCTCCCGCTCAGTATCGTGTACGGACCCCCACACCCTTCCAAGCGTGGGAAGTCGTGCGCCGACAAGTGACCTTGGGTGAGGCCGTCCGGCCTCACGGTATTGGAGAAGAAAGCTATGGCAGCAGTGTGCCAGGTGACTGGAGCCGTTCCCGGCTTCGGTCACTCGATCTCGCACTCGCACCGTCGCACCAAGCGCCGGTTCGACCCGAACATCCAGAAGAAGACGTACTACGTTCCGTCGCTTCGCCGTAATGTGACCCTCACCTTGAGCGCCAAGGGCATCAAGGTCATCGACGCTCGTGGCATCGAGTCCGTCGTCAAGGACCTCCTGGCCCGTGGGGAGAAGATCTAATGGCAAAGCAGCAGGACATCCGTCCGATCATCAAGCTCCGTTCGACGGCGGGCACCGGGTACACCTACGTGACCCGCAAGAACCGTCGCAACAACCCTGACCGCCTCGTGCTCAAGAAGTACGACCCTGTCGTGCGCAAGCACGTCGACTTCCGAGAGGAGCGCTAAACATGGCCAAGACGTCCAAGATCGCCAAGAACGAGCAGCGCAAGGTCATCGTCGAGCGCTACGCCGCGAAGCGTGCCGAGCTCAAGAAGGCCCTCGTCGACCCGAACGGCACCGACGAATCCCGCGAGGCCGCGCGCCTCGGCCTGCAGAAGCTCCCCCGCGACGCTTCGCCGATCCGCGTGCGCAACCGCGACGCCGTCGACGGCCGTCCGCGTGGAAACCTCAGCAAGTTCGGCATCTCCCGCGTGCGCTTCCGCGACATGGCGCACCGTGGCGAGCTGCCCGGTATCACCAAGTCCAGCTGGTAACCAGCAGACCACGCACGAAGGG
This sequence comes from Leifsonia sp. NPDC058194, assembly GCF_042883605.1. Lineage (NCBI taxonomy): Bacteria > Bacillati > Actinomycetota > Actinomycetes > Micrococcales > Microbacteriaceae > Leifsonia > Leifsonia sp. NPDC058194. Next base: position 1,009,542 of record NZ_JBHVVL010000001.1, read on the forward strand.
GCGTCCGGCAACGAGCCGGGCGCCCCTTCGTCGTCCCCGGGGGCGCCGCTACGGTGAAAGACCGGTGAGAAACGCCGAAAATCCGCGTGTTTCCGCGGATTCCTGATACATTCGAGGCGGTCATCCGACCAACCGTTATGGCCCTCCGCGGCCGTGGCTGTTCCACTGCAAGCTGTAGATCCAGCACAACGTCCGAGGAGGACACTCAATGGCTGACAAGTCGCTGAACAAGACCGAGCTCGTCGCTGCCGTCGCCGCGGCGTCGGGGCAGAGCCAGGCCACCGTCTCCGGTGTCGTCGACGCGTTCTTCGCGACGATCTCCGAGACCGTCGCCGCCGGTGGCAAGGTCACCATCCCGGGCTGGCTCGCCGCCGAGCGCACCGAGACCGCTGCCCGCACCGGCCGCAACCCGCAGACCGGCGCTGAGATCTCGATCCCGGCCGGCCACCGCGTCAAGCTGACCGCGGGCTCGAAGCTGAAGGCTGCTGTCAAGTAGTCCCACTCGCTTTGCCGGAGGGCGGCGCCGCGTATCGCGGTGCCGCCCTCGTCGCGTTCCTGTGGGCGGTCGCCCAGCCCGGGGGACGTAGGCTGGTCGGGTGCCCCGAATCGTCCGTGTGATCGGCCCTGCCGTGCTGCTCGTCGCCGCCCTGGCGTCGGTCGTCGCCGGCCTCGCCTTTGGCGGTGGGGCGACCGCTCCCCTGCTCGCCGACCCCGGCGCGCTGGTGCGCTGGGGGCTGCCGATCGCGACCCTGCTGGTCAACCTCAGTCTGTCCGGCGTCGTGGGCTCGCTGGTGCTGGTGTGCTTCGTCTTCGCGCCGGACCGCGAGGAGTTCGGCAAGGCGCTCGACTTCGCTGCGGGATGCGCGGCCGTCATGACGGTCGCCGCCGCGGCGACGGGCCTCTTCACCTTCGTGAGCGTCTCGAACGTCCCGTGGTCGTTCGACGAGACCTTCAGCAACGGGCTCAGCTCCTTCATCACCAGCGTCTCGCTCGGCCAGGCCTGGCTCGGCGTCACGCTGATCGCCGCGGCGGTCACGGTGCTGTGCTTCGCGGTGCGCAACCACACCGCCCTCATCTTCGTGACCATCCTGGCCATGGCCGCCGTGGTCCCGATGGCGCAGCAGGGCCACAGTGCGGAGGCCGCCGGACACGACGCCGCCGTCACCTCGTTCGGACTCCACGTGCTGTTCGCCGCGGTCTGGCTCGGCGGGCTGGTGACCATCATCGTCCTGCGCGGCGTCTTCGGCGGCGACCGGCTCGTCACCGTGATGGAGCGGTACTCCTCCATCGCCCTCATCGCGTTCATCGTCGTGGCCGCCTCCGGCTACGTGAACGCCGAGCTGCGCATCGGCGACCTCGCCCAGCTGGCGACCCCCTACGGCATCCTGGTGCTCGTCAAGGTTGCCGTGCTGGTGGTGCTGGGGCTCTTCGGCCTCATGCAGCGCCGCATCCTGATCGGCCGGCTCAAGGCGGGCGGCAAGCGCAGTACGTTCTGGTGGATCGTCGCGGCGGAGCTCGCCTTCATGGGCATCGCGTCCGGCGTCGCTGCCGCCCTCGCCCGCACGGTGACGCCCGTGCCCCAGACCCGCGCCGCGGCCCCGACGCCTGCCGAGATCCTCACTGGAGACAAGCTCCCCCCGGAACTGACCTGGGGGCGGCTCTTCACCAGCTGGAACTTCGACCTGCTCTGGGTGCTGGCCTGCGCCTTCGCCCTCTTCTTCTACCTGGCCGGGGTCTGGCGCCTGCGCAAGCGCGGTGACGCGTGGCCGATCTACCGGACCGTGCTCTGGGTGCTCGGCATCGCGCTGCTCTTCTACATCACCAACGGCGGCGTGAACCTCTACGAGAAGTACCTCTTCTCGGCGCACATGTCGGCGCACATGGTGCTGACGATGGCCGTCCCGCTGCTGCTGGTGCCGGGTGCGCCGGTGACTCTGGCCGCGCGGGCCATCCGCAAGCGCACCGACGGTTCGCGCGGTGGGCGGGAGTGGATCCTGCTCGCGGTGCACTCGCGGTTCGCCGGGATTATCTCCAACCCGATCGTCGCGGCGATCCTGTTCGCCGGCTCCCTCTGGGCGTTCTACTACACGCCGATCTTCCGCTGGGCGACGACGGACCACGTCGGGCACGAGTGGATGGTCGTGCACTTCCTCATCACGGGCTACCTCTTCGTGCAGTCGCTGATCGGCATCGATCCGGTGAAGTTCCGGCTGCCCTACCCGTTCCGCCTGCTGCTCCTGCTGCTGACGATGGCGTTCCACGCTTTCTTCGGCCTCTCGATCATGCAGATGCACGGCCTCCTGCTCGCCGACTGGTTCGGCGCGATGGGGCGCACCTGGGGCGATCCGCCTCTCGTGGACCAGCAGACCGGCGGCGGCATCGCGTGGAGCGTCGGGGAGATCCCGACGGTCATCCTCGCGATCGTGGTCGCCATCCAGTGGAGTCGCAGCGATGAGCGCGAGACCCGTCGCCGCGACCGGAACGCCGACCGCACGAACGACGCCGAGCTGCGGGCCTACAACGATCAGCTGGCGCGACTGGCGCAGCGCGACGGGGCCAAGCAGTAGCGGCTACTGCCCGACCACGATGTCGAGCGACCCGTCGCTGCGGATCACGACGCTGGTGAGCGAGACGACGAACTTCTCGTCCGACTCGCGCTGGTCGACGGTCCCGTCGAAGAGCGACTGCACCGTCACCGAGAGGTGGGCGACGCCGCCGGCCTGGTCCATCGTCCACGCGGTCTGCCCCGCTGTGAGGTGGACCGCCGGGTAGGTCACCATCGTCCAGGTCGGGACACCCTGCACCCGGTCGTCGATCTCGACGCCGAACGGGCAGCCGGCCGGCTGGAGCACCTGCTGCGTGGCGCACTGGTCGAGGAAGTCGTTCAGCTGCTTCTGCACGGCATCGGTGAAGGCCGAGGTCGGCTCCGCGTCGACGGTCGTCTCGACGGTGCGCGCCGGAGTGGCGAGGACGACGACAGGCGCCGCGTCGAGGTATCTCGACGTGTGGCCGAGCTCGTAGCGTCCGGGCGCGAACATCAGATAGTCCGCGGCGACGCTGAACGCGGTCGCCGGCTGATCGGGGGCAGCCGCACGCGGGCTCACACTGTGCGAGGCGATGGTGAAGTCCTGCGCGTGGGCGACGGTCACGTGCGCGACCGTCAGGGGGGTGGTGGCGAAACGCCAGAGCGGGAGGACGCCGAGGACCGAACCCGCCTGCTCCACGGTGAACGTCGCGGTGACGGGATGCCCATCGGACGTGGCCCGGACGGTCACGCTGTGCGCGCCGGAGGCGAGGGTCCGATCGGCGGTCACGGCGATGTCGGCGATGCGCGGCAGGAGGTCGGCGCGCAGGAGCTCGTGCGACGCGTCGGCGGGGAGTCCCGCGTCTTTCAGCGCCGTGGAGCTCGGCGCCGCGCCGGGCATCGCGAGGGCGGAGGCGACGTCGTGGGCGGCGAGCGACTGGACGTAGCCCGTGACGAAACCCGAGGCGCTGTAGTAGGTGCGCTCCACGGCGGCGAAAGCGGCGACGAGGGCGAGGATCAGCAGGAGGCCGATCCCGGACCAGAGGATCAGGGCGCGCGTCCTGCGCCCAGACTCATCCCCAGCCATGAGGACATCCTAGGGGCCTGTGCAGAGCGGGACCGGGGCGCCGGGGCGGGTTAGAGTAGATCGGCAGGTCGCGCGAGGGGAAAGGGACTCGGATGGGCCGACTCTCGCTCTCGCCGGAGCAGCAAGCGGTGTTCGAGCTGATCGAGCACACACGGGAGCACGTCTTCGTCACGGGGCGTGCGGGAACCGGTAAGTCGACGCTGCTCAACCATCTCTCCTGGAACACGGAGAAGTCGATCGTCATCGCGGCGCCCACGGGCGTGGCTGCGCTGAACGTGGGCGGCCAGACCATCCACTCGCTGTTCCGGCTGCCGATCGGCGTCATCGCCGACCACGACATCGAGCAGACCGTCGAGCTGCGCAAGCTGCTGAACACCATCGACACGCTCGTCATCGACGAGGTCTCGATGGTCAACGCCGACCTGATGGACGCGGTCGACCGCAGCCTGCGCCAGGCCCGGCAGCGCCCCGCGGAGACGTTCGGCGGGGTGCAGGTGGTGCTCTTCGGCGACCCGTATCAGCTCGCTCCGGTACCCGGCGATCAGGAGGAGCGCGCCTACTTCCGCGACACCTACCGCTCGATGTGGTTCTTCGACGCGAAGGTGTGGCAGGAGGCCGACCTCCGCATCGTCGAGCTGCTCCAGGTGCATCGCCAGCACGAGTCCGACTTCCGGTTCATGCTCAACGCCGTGCGCCACGGGCAGGTGACGAAGGAGATCGCGGACCGGCTGAACGAGGTCGGCGCCCGGCCGGCGCCCGACGACGGGACGATCACCCTCGCCACACGCAACGACACGGTCAACCGCATCAACGCGCAGGCGCTCGACCGGCTCCCGGGCCGGGCGCTGACGGCGAAGGCCGAGATCAGCGGCGACTTCGGCGGCCGCAACTACCCGGCCGAGGAGTCGCTCGAGCTCAAGGTGGGGGCCCAGGTCATGTTCCTGCGCAACGACGTCGGGCAGGGCGACGGCCCGCGCTGGGTCAACGGCACCATCGGCACGGTGACGCGCATCGACTCCACCGTCTACGTCGACGTCGACGGCGAGATCCATGAGGTCGAGCCGACCAGCTGGGAGAAGTTCCGCTACAGCTACTCCCCCGAGACCAAGAAGCTCACGAAGGACGTGGTCGCCGAGTTCACCCAGTTCCCGTTGCGGCTGGCGTGGGCCGTGACGATCCACAAGTCGCAGGGCAAGACGTACGACGCGGCCATCGTGGACCTGGGGACGCGTGCGTTCACCTCGGGGCAGACCTATGTGGCGCTCAGCCGCATCACCACCCTCGACGGGCTGTACCTGACACGTCCGCTCCGCCCGAGCGATATCACGGTCGATCCGGACGTGGAGCGGTTCATGAGCGACGCACGTCCGGTGAGGGTGCCGCTCAGCGCGGTCTGAGCGGCCGAGGCGAAGGAGACGAGATGATCACGTTCGTGCTGGATTTCAGTGACGGTCAGCACGTGGAGACGTCCGGGAACGGCGTCATCGGCCGCAACCCGGTCGTCCACACGCCCGGCACGGAGTTCGACGACCCGGCGCACATGGAGCTGATCACCCTCGCGGACGACGCCAAGTCGGTGTCGCGCGCCCACCTCGCGTTCGGGCAGTACGACGACGTGTTCTGGGTGATGGACCTGGGGTCGGCGAACGGCACGACGATCTCGTATCCCGGCGACGGCACGTTCGCCTGCGATCCGAACACACGCCACGAGGTCGACCCGGGGTCGGTCGTCCGCTTCGGCAGCGGCAGCTTCGCGCTCAGCAGGCGCTGAGCGGCGGCGTCAGGCCGCGGCGGCCTTCGCTGCCGCGAGGTCGTTGAAGAGCTCCGTGTTGAAACGGAAGGCGAGCCCGGCCTCCGCGATGACGCGGTCGCGCTCCTCCTCGGTCCAGTCGACGGCGTCGAGCTGGGAGCGGTAGACGTCCTTGAAGACCTTCGGCTTGGCGATGTCGGCGAACAGGTAGAAGCCCACCCCGTTGGTCTCGAAGCCGTACTGGCGCTGCAGCAGGGTGCGGATGATCTGACCGCCCGACAGGTCGCCGAGGTAGCGGGTGTAGTGGTGGGCGATGAAGCCGCCCGGCCAGTCGTGCCCGACCTCGCGGATGCGAGCCGTGTAGCGGAACGTGCTCGGCAGCGGCGAGATGCGATCGCGCCAGTCGTCGCCGAGGAGGAACTCGAGGTCGGCCTCGATCGCCGGCAGACGGGTCAGCTTCGGCGTGATGAACAGGGCGGCGACGGGGTCGCCCGCCATGTCGACCGCGGCCTCCTCCAGCGCCTGGTAGATGAAGTAGTGCTGTGCCAGGAGGTGGATGTAGTCCTCGCGACTGCCCTTGCCGCTCATGAGATCCTGCATGAAGGTCGCGCCCTCGCTCTCCTCGTGCACGGAGCGGGTGCGCTCGCGGAGCGCTTGCGAGAAGGGGATCAGTTCGGCCATTCGGGTCTCCTGGTCAGGTAAGGCTTACCTAAAATACTGGCCGACGCGGGAGCATCCGTCAAGCTGGACGTCCCGTTCCACCCGTATTCACGGCCTTCACCTGGACTCAGTGGTGGTGACCCACCTTCACGGCGGCGAACCCGGCGTCGGTCAGGCCGAGCGCGGGGATGGTGACCGCGCAGACCGCCGAGGCGCTGAGGGCGAGTGCCGCGACGAAGCGGAGCGCGCCGCTGCGCTGAGACGCCGGACGGTCGCGACGCAGGACCACCGCACTGACGGCGGCGATGACCACGTCGAGCAGCGACGCGGCGGCCATCGGCACCAGGGGCAGGCTGATCACGGTTCCGGAGGTCGCCGTCGCCCCGACGACGGCGAGCGCCGCCCACAGCCCGACCGGCACGAGGGCCAGAGCGGGGACGAGACGGAAGAGTGCTGGACGGTCCCGCGCGAGTGTCGTCACCGACCACGCGAGCTCTGCCGCCGCGACGGCCAGCAGGACGACGAGCAGCGGAAGAGGAGCACCGGGGGCGAGCGCTGCGTGAAGCAGGCCCGCCCCCAGCGCGGCCACGGCGAGGAACGCCCGGGTCGGAGGACCGACGGGGGTTCCTGACATCCTGCTCATAGGAGCCGTGGCCTCGTCGGTCAGACGGCAGCCGGAGTGGAGCGCACGGTCCGCTCGGCACCGAGACCGACACCGAGGAGCACGATCGCGCTCGCCAAGTGGAGGAAGTGGTCGGGGGTGTTCAGCGCGAGGATGTTCGCGCCGGTCCCGACGAGGAAGAAGCCGACGATGCCGAGGAGCAGGTAGACGGCACCGATGGTGGTGTTGACCGCCTTCGCGGCAGCGGCACGGGTGAGCCCCGCGATCAGCAGTGCGGCGCCGATCAGCAGGTGGGCGACGTTGTGGAGCGGGTTCACCTCGAAGATGCCGAGGAGCAGTCCGCCCTTTGTCGCCACGAAGCCGACACCGCCGGTAAAGGCGAAGCCGAGCAGGCCGACGAGCAGGTAGACGGCGCCGAAGATGGTGGCGACGAGACGGTTCGGTGATGTGCGCATGATTCGTTCCTCCTTGGACGGCGCACGGATGCGCGCCTCATCTGGTCTTCGCAGCACCTCCGCGATCGGATTGGCGGCCCACCACGCAGCGCCTCCCTGGGCCACTTTCCGCGGGTTAGAATCCGTAGCACGAGCACCACGACGGCGGGGGAGTCCATGCGAGGAGCGAATCGGATCGGCCGGGCCGTCGCCGCGGCCGCGGCCGGATTGCTCCTGCTCGCCGTGACCGGATGCACCTCGTCAGCTGCGACCGATCTGCCGACCCAGCGACCGGGCCGCTTCTCCGCCGATGTGCAGAAGCGTCTGGACGGAGCGCTCGCCGACGCGATGAAGCTGGCGGACGCCTCCGCCGGATTCGCCGGCGTCTGGGCGCCGTGGGCCGGGAGCTGGACGTCGGCGACCGGCACGACCACCCGCGGCGGCTCCACTCCCGTGACCGAGAAGATGAGCTTCCGGATCGGCCAGAACACCGTCCCGATGACGTGCACGGTGCTGCTCGACCTGGTCGACGAGGGGACGATGGATCTCGACGACCCGCTCACCAAGTGGGTGCCGGGGCTCGTGGGGGTGGAGGGCGTCACGCTCCGGGAGCTGTGCCAGCAGACCTCGGGCCTGGGCGACTACTCCGCGCAGCTGAGCAGCCGGATGCTGATGAACCCGACGCGCCAGTGGCCGCCGCTGGAGCTGGCGAGCGAGGGCATCGCCGCTCCACGTGCGGGCAAGCCGGGCGAGAAGTACAGTCCGGCCCGGACGAATGCGGTGCTGGTCGGCATGGCGGTGCGCAACGCCGCCGGCAGCGACTGGGCGGATCTCTACCAGAAGCACATCTTCGGCCCGCTCGCGATGGAGGCCAGCTCGTTCCCGACGGACGCCGCGCTGCTGGTGCCGGGCGCGCACCCGGCCGGCTACGCCGCCGGGGTCGACGGTCTCGGCACACTGGTCTGCGAGCCGATGCGCGATGTCTCGCGCCTGTCCCCCTCGATGGGCTGGACCTCGGGCGGGGTGGTCTCGAACCTCGGCGACCTCAAGTCGTTCAGCCAGGCGCTCGCCGCGGGCAGCCTCCTCGACGAGAAGACCGCAGACGCGCAGATGCAGGGCGTGACGAGCGGGGCCTCCTGGCAGAAGCAGGGACTCGGCGTCCAGCTGCTCGGTCCGCTGCGGGGCAGCAGCGGTGCGATCCCGGGCTACCTCTCGGCGATGTACACCGACCCGTCGTCGGGTCTCACCGTCGTCGTCGCGCTGAACAACTCGACGCCGGGCGCGGGATTCGCGCAAGCGCTCGCACAGCGGTTCGCGTCCATCGCCTCCAAGCTCCCCGCAGCGCAGAAGGGCGCCAAGGTCGTCGCGGCACTCCCGTGGTCGGAGGAGCAGACGGTGGACGCGATGACGAAGTCGGCGCCGTGCCCGGCAAAGCAGCCGGAGGCTCCCGCGGCCGGCAAGTAGGCCGCGCTCAGGAGGATGCCGTCCTCAGGCCCCCGCGAGCGCGGCGAGCTCGGCGCGCACCGGGAAGGCGTCGTCGTCGAGCACCAGCTGGAGCGCCGCACCGGTCGCGCGGTTCACCACGATCGGTGCGAGCAGGTTGACGGTGCTCCCCTGCTGCGACGGGGTCACGACGACGAGGAGGAGCGCATCCTGAGCGGCACCGATGCCCAGGTCGACGGCGCGGTCGTCCGGCAGCTCGGGCGAATACCCCGGGAGGTGACGTTCCGCATCGAGAGTGAAGAGCCGGATCTCCGGCCGCTCGATCGAGGCCAACGTGAACAGGCCGGAGGCGCCCTCGACCGGGGTCAGCTCGAACTCGGCGAGCGGCTCCAGGCCGGGAGGCGGCGTGACGAACGCGACGGCGCTCATCGGAGGAAGTCCATCAGCGTCGGCTGCAGCACACGCGCCGTCACGGCGATCGCGGTCTGGTAGTTGACGTCCTGCGTCTTGAGGTCGAGCAGCACCTTGCTCAGGTCGACATCCTCGAGGCTCGAGCGCTGCGACTCCAGCGAGTTGGCACCGACGGCGAGCATGTCCTTCGCCTTGTCGATGCGGGTCTGGCGGCCGCCGATCTCCGCGTGCTCTCCCACGATCGCCTTCATCCTGTCGTCGATGCCACCCAGCCGGGGCCCGACGTTCACCCCCGTCCGCAGATCGTTCGAGATGCCGTCCAGCAGGGCGAACACCGATCCGGCGCCCGTCCCGAAGACCGCCGCGCCGTCGGCATCCACTCGCACGGTGGTGTCCGGGCCGATCCTGCGCTCCACTGTACTTCCCACGGCTCCGGTGAAGGAGTAGTCGGGCTGGAAGGCGACCCCGGCGTCGGAGTTGCCGGCGAAGACGGTGCGACCCAGGTAGGTGGTGTTCGCGAGGGAGAGCAGGGACTTCTTGAGCCCGTCCACCTCGGTCGCGATGGCCTCCTTGGCCTCGTTCGACAGCGCCCCGTCGTTCGCCCCGGTCACGGTCAGGTCGCGCACGCGGCGCATGATGCTCTCGACCGAGGTGAGGGTGGAGTCTGCGGTGGTGAGCCAGGCGTCGCCGTTGTCGACGTTGCGCTGGTACTGCGCCGTCGCGGCCTGATCGGAGCGGACCCCGAGCGCGCTGGCGGTGGCTGTCGGGTCGTCCGACGGCTTGGTGATCTGCTTGCGGCTGGTCGCCTGGTCGTACAGCTGCGCCTGGCGCTGCAGGCTGAGCTGCAGGTTGCGCTGGGCGCCCAGCGTCTGCGTGGCGTTCGTCACACGGGTGAACACGGTTTACCTCCCGACCAGTCCGGTGTGGTTGATGAGGACGTCGAGCGCCTCGTCCACAGCCGTCATCACGCGCGCAGCACCCTGGTAGGCGTGCTGGAACGCGAGCATGTTCATGTTCTCCTCGTCGAGGTCGACGGAGGAGTTGGCGAGCAGGGCGCTCGTCGCCGAGTTCGCCGAGAGCTCGGCGAGGTCGCCCTGCTGCTGAGCGACCTTGCTCGCGACGCCGATGCGCACCACGAACGCGGACCACTGCTTGTCGACGGCGTTCGTCCCGGTGCCGAGCTTGGCGATCGCGTCGGCGATGCTGCCGTCGCTGCCGCCCGCACCCGGGGTCCCGGTCGCGATCTGTGCGACGCTCGTCGGCACGACGGACAGGCCCAGAGCGGCGGGCTTGGTCGCGTCGATGGCGAAGAAGTCGAGCCCCGTCGCGCCGGAGGGCGTCGCCCCGGTGCGGTGGATGTCGTTGACGCGCTGCGCGATCGTCACGGCGAAGCTGTTGTAGCTCGCCGCCGCCTCCGCCAGCACGCCGCCGGTGCCGGAGGCGTCCGCCGGAGCGAGCGTCGAGATCGCGCCGGCGATCGACCCGCCCTCCATGGCGATCGCAGCGCCGGGCCGGTACGTCCACTCCAGTCGCAGCGGGTCGCCGGCGGCATCGCTCATCCGCTGAGCGCCCGCGAGGGAGACGGCATTGGCCGAGGTGCCCTGTACCAGCGCGTTGCCGCCGATCAGCACGTCGACCGTGCCGTCCTGGTTGGCACGCACCACCCCTCCGGCCAGGGAGGCGATCTTCGTCGTCAGGGTGTCGCGCTGATCCATCAGCTCGTTCGCCGACGAGCCCGACGACAGGGCCGCGCGGATGCGGCCGTTGAGCTCGGCGACGGCGCTCGCCGCGGAGTTCAGGTCGTCGACCATCCCCCCGGCCTGCGTGCGCAGCGTCGTCCACTGGTCGTCGACCGCCTGATAGCCCTGTGCGATCTGCGTCACCAGGCTGCCCGCCTGGCCGAGGAGGACGCCGGCCGGTGCCTGCTCGCCCGCCTGGTTGGACACGTCGCCCCAGGCGGACCAGAACTTCTGGAGCTGGGCGGAGATGCCGTTGGTGCCCGGCTCGTTCAACGACGACTCGAGGGTCGCCAGCGCCTGAGCGCGCGTCCCCGAGTATCCGGAGACCGCCGATGTGGTGCGCACGCGCGAGCTGAGCGCCGCGTCGTCGAGTCGCTGGACTCCGCCCACGAACACGCCCTGCCCGGGCTTCACTCCCCCGCTGAACAGGCGGCCCGAGCTCAACGGCTCGACGGCGGACGTCGTGACGCGCTGGCGCGTGTACCCCGCGGTGTTCGCGTTGACCAGGTTCTGCCCGACCACGTCGAGACCCGCCTTGGCCGCGACCAGGCCCGTGTAGGCGGTGTTCAGACCGCTGAAGGTGCTCATCCCTCTACGCCTCCGTGTCGAAGAATCGTGGTGCCCCGTCGCCGGCGCGGCTCTCGCCCGCCGCCCCGTAGAGGCCCGGGTCGCCGCCGCCGGACAGACCGCTCAGCGTCTCCTGCGTGGAGCGGGCGGCCTCCCGGAGCAGGCGCTCGTTGGTGTCGCGCACGTCGGCGATCTGGCCGGTCAGCTCGGTCATCGCCGCGAGATGGGAGCCGAAGATATCGGACCAGATGCCGTCCGGGGCCGCCGTCGCCAGCTCCCGCAACGTGGCATCGGAACCGAGGCCCCATGCCTCGGCCACCTCGGAGACCTCGACGGTGCGGGTCAGGCCGACCACGCGCATCCGCTCCATGACCTGCTCGACTTCACGGGTGGCGTGGGAGATCCAGCGCGACTTGCCGGCGACGAGCAGCAGCTGCTCCTCCTCCAGCTTGAACAGCAGCAGCTCCAGGAGCTCGCGCTCCTTCCAGAGCTGCGCGGACAGTTCGCTCGCGGCCATGTCGCTCCTGACTTCCTCGTGAGTCGTTGTGCGCACGCGGTCCCCTCGGGTATCGGGACGACGGACGGTCTGCCCGTCGACACAAGGGACAATCGGCACCGGTGGCCTCGATGTTAGGGGCGTGGAGCTGCGAATACCCTCAGTGCGCGACGCGGATCCACAGCTTCTCCTTATCAGTCGCACAGCTCATCCACGTGGATGTGGATGATCCCATTTTTGGGGGTGCCCCCTGCCCTGTAGTGGGGGCACCGGACGCGCGACCGGAGTGCCTCGACGTTGTTACCGTGAACAACGAAAGACCCCTAGCACCCGCTCGGCACCCGACCCAGCCCGAGCATTGTCAGCACCGCCCGTGTACCCGTTCCGCCCGATCCTGGAGGGCTGGATTCGTGGTACCCGTCCGATGAAGAGGGGTCGCACGCGTGAACCGCAACGAACGAAACGCGCTCGTCGTAGCCAACCTGCCACTGGTGGGGTACCTGGTCTCCGACCTGGTCTCGCGCGCCACGCACCTGTCCCGGGACGACCTGGCCTCGGCCGGCTCCCTGGCGCTGGTGACCGCCGCCGACGCGTACGACGCGTCGACCGGCGTCCCCTTCGGCGCTTACGCCCGCACCCGCATCCTCGGCGCCCTCGCCGACGAGCTGCGGGCGAGCGACTGGGCCACCCGGTCCGCTCGCAAGCGCATCAAGGAGACGGTCGCCGTACGCGAGAGCCTCACATCGGCGCTCGGCCGCACGCCCACCGTCGACGAACTGGCCGACGCCCTCGGCGTCGATCGGCAGACGGCGGCCGCAGGGCTCGCCGACGCCGCACGAACGGTCACCGCGCTCGACGAGACCATCGAGCCGTTGCTCGTCTCGGACACCGTCGGCCCCGAGGAGTCGCTCATGACCAGCGAGCGCACGGCCTACGTGCGTGCCGCCGTCGCCGCGCTCCCCGACCGCATGCGCTCCATCGTCGAGGCCATCTACTTCGACGACCGCACCGTCACCGAGATCGCCGACGAGCTGGGCATCACGCACTCCGCCGTCTCGCAGCAGCGCTCCGAGGCGGTGCGCCTCATGCGTGAAGGGATGGCGACCCACTACGCCGACGAAGGCGACCCCGAGGTCATCGAGGCCAAGACCTCCCAGGCGCGCCGCAGCGCCTATCTCGCGCGGCTGGCGCAGCACGCCGTCGCGCACCTCGGCGCGCACCCCGCGCCGCTCTCCCCCACTTCCGCCCGCGCCTCCTGAGGCATCGGCCCGCACGCGCGGGCGATGCCTAACGGAGCAGTACAGGCGGTCGATAGAAGGGTTTGCGGGCCACGGATGGGCCGCGAACATCAAGCCCAGATCATGGAGGAAACATCATGGGTATGCAGATCAACACCAACATCGCGGCCAACAACGCCTACCGCAACCTGAACAACACGCAGAGCGACCTCTCGAAGTCGCTCGAGAAGCTGTCCAGCGGCCTCCGCATCAACCGTGCGGCGGACGACGCGGCGGGCCTGGCCATCTCGCAGGGCCTGAAGTCGCAGGTCGGTGGCCTCACCGTCGCCGCCCGCAACGCTCAGGACGGCATCAGCGTCGTGCAGACCGCTGAAGGTCAGCTGACCGAAGTCCACTCGATCCTGCAGCGCGTGCGCGACCTGGCCGTCCAGGCCGGCAGCGACTCGAACAACGCCGACTCGCGCGCCGCCATCAAGACCGAGGTCGACCAGCTGACCAGCGAGCTCACCCGCATCTCGGGTAGCGCGAACTTCAACGGCATCAAGCTGCTCGACGGCTCCAACGCCTCGCTGACCTTCCAGGTCGGCGCCGGCGATGTCGCGGCCAACGACCAGATCTCGGTCGACCTGTCCGGTGCGAACGTCGCCACCGTCGCCACCGCGGTCGGTGCCCTGACGTTCGACTCGGCGGCCAACGCCCTCACCTCGATCACGGCTCTCGACACGCAGATCAAGAACGTGTCGACCGCTCGTGCGAGCCTGGGTGCCGTCCAGAACCGCTTCGAGAGCACGATCCGCAGCCTCAACGTCTCCAAGGAGAACCTGTCGGCTGCGTCGTCGCGCATCACGGACACCGACATGGCGGAGGAGATGGTGAAGTACACCCGCTCCAACATCCTGTCGCAGGCCGGCACCGCAATGCTCGCCCAGGCCAACCAGTCGGGTCAGGGCGTTCTGCAGCTGCTCCGCTAGTCCGCGGGCTAGTCCGCTAGCCCTCGCCGAGCCGCAGTGAAGGCGGCCGGGATGCGAGCCCCAAAGCGCATCCCGGCCGCCGCACCGCTCCACCGGCACCACCGATAGCACCAGCACCACCCGTCACCGCCGTCCACAGGGAGGGAGCACCGATGAGCTTGGCAATCGACGGCCTGATCAGCGGGCTGAAGACGACCGATCTGATCAATCAGCTCATGCAGGCCGAAGGCGTTCCGCAGACGCTGCTGAAGAACAAGGTCACCACCTCCACCACCTACATCACCGCGATGCAGGCCCTGAACACCAAGGTGGCCGCGCTCACGGACCTGGCCACCAAGACCGCCAAGCCGGCCGCGAGCGATCTTCACACGGCCTCCTCGAGCTCCGACAAGGTGACCGCCACGGCGGGCCCGGGGGCCGTGGACGGCACCATCGACTTCACAGTGGACAAGCTCGCCCAGTCGCAGGTCACGGTGACCGGACCGCTCACGCAGTGGCCGGACCAGCCTCCCGTGCTCACATTCGTCGCCGCCGACGGCACGACGAAGCAGGTGACGGCTGCCAGCTCCTCGCTCGCCGACGTGGCCGCCGCGATCAACAAGGCCGGCGTCGGCGTCACCGCGACCCAGGTCGCCGCCGGACTCGACCCGTCGTCGGGCGAGAAGGTCTACCGCCTCCAGCTCAGCTCCACCAAGACCGGCTCGGAAGGCTCGTTCACCGCGTACCGCGGGTCGTCCGCCGATGTCGCCGCCGGCACCGCGACGAACCTGCTGAGCGAGGCCGGCGCCGCGCAGGTGCGGCAGGCACAGGATGCGCAGATCACCCTGTGGAGCGGCACGGGCGCCGCGCAGTCCGTGACGTCGTCCACCAACACCTTCGCCGACGTGCTGCCCGGCGTCACGGTGACCGTGAGCGCGGCCTCGACCACCCCCGTCACCCTCAGCGTCGCACGGGACGACAAGGGGATCTCCGACGTGGCGAACGCGCTCGTCACGAGCCTCAACGACATCTTCGCGTACATCGCGACCAAGCAGGCGGTCAGCACCAGCACGGACACCGCGGGCGGCACCGTGGTCACGGCCGGGACGTTCACCGGCGACTCCACGGTGCGCGACGCGAACCAGAAGCTGCTCGACTCGGCCTCAGCCCCCATCAACGGCGTCTCCCCCTCCACCTACGGCATCTCGATCACCAGCGACGGCAACATGTCGTTCGACGCGGACAAGTTCGCGGCTGCCCTCGCCGCCGACCCCGAGAAGGTGAAGGCCGCCATCGCGACGGTCGCGCAGCGCGTCGCCGACGCCGCCAAGGCGGCCAGCGACAAGTACGACGGCACGATCACGACGAAGATCACCGGCGAGCAGTCCACCGTGAAGAGCCTGAGCACGCAGATCACCGACTGGGACACCCGGCTGGCCGATCGCCGCTCCAGCCTCGAGAGGACCTACGCCAACCTCGAGGTCAACCTCCAGAAGCTCCAGTCCCAGTCCAACTGGCTGACCGGCCAGCTCGCTTCGCTCTCGACGAGTTCGTGATGACATTGCTCAACTCCGCCGCCTCCAAGCTCTCCGCCTACAACCGCGACAGCGTGCTCTCGGCGAGCCCCGCCCGGTTGCTCACGATGCTCTACGACCGTCTGGTGCTCGACCTGACGCGCGCAGAAGCCGCTCTGGGAGCCGACAACTGGCCGATCGCCTGGGAGAACCTGCGCCACGCGGACCAGATCGTCGCCGAGCTCGCATCGAGCCTGCGCGTGGATCTCTGGAACGGCGCCGACGGCCTTCTGCAGCTGTACTCGTACCTCGCTGAGCTCATCGTCGATGTCACGGTGGATCGCGACGCCGCGAAGGTGCGCGAGGCGATCGAGCTCGTGGAGCCGTTGCGCCAGGCATGGCACGAGGCCGCCGCGGCCATCCCTGTCTCCGGTGGCGGTGCGAGCGGGAGCGACCTCGGTGTCGCCTGAGCAGGACGCCTCAGCAGAGGGCTTCCCCGAGCTCGACGCCACGGCGCCGTGGGTCGAGGCGCTCGCGCAGATGGAGCGCGAGCTCCAGGGGGCGCTCGCCCGTATCGAACCCGTGCCCTGGCGCCCGCCGATCGCGCTCGGGCCGATCCCGCCCGAGCTGCACGATCGGGCCACGCGCCTGCTCGAGGCGCAGCTGCACACCATCCGCTATCTCGAGGACGTGCGTCAGACCACGGGGAAGCACATCGCCGCGCTGAAGTCGGTGCCGCGCACCGAGCAGGGTCCGCGGCCGGTCTATTTCGACCTGCTCGGCTGATCGTCCCGGTCAATTCTGCTCAGATGAGCAGAGATCGGATCGAGCCTCGGAGGCACATTCGAGCCGTCCCGGGCGTGTCAGAGCCCGTCATCGGGCGTTCAAGGCGCGTTCACCGAGCGGGGGTGGACCGATGCGTCCATGTTCGCGCGCACCGATCGAGTTCTCCACCTGTGGATAACCCTGGGGAGAATCGGTGGATGGAGGGGTGAAAAGTGTGGAGGACACGCGCGAGATGTGTGGACACTCAGCGCGTACAGGAAACACAAATGCGTGCTGACCAGCTTAAATGCCGCGAAAATCACGCTGTCGAACATCCCTTCGAAACGACATCCGTGTAGTTCGAAGCGGAATCCGAGCTGTGGATGACTCTGTGGGTATACCTCGTCGAGGGGGTGAAAATCCACACTTTCCACACCGCGATCCTCAGCCTGTGAGGAAGTCGCGCGCATGTTGCTAACGGGCTCGCCGGACCAGCCGATAGAGCACGCTGAGCACGGATCGCTCGACGACCAGGCCACGGATGAGCCGACCAGACCTCGATGGAGTGCAACTGTGCTCGAATCCGTGACCAGTGCCGCCCTCGCGAGCGCCCTCGACGGCCTCGCCGCGCGGCAACGGGCGATCGCGAACAACATCGCCAACGTCAACACCCCCGGCTACACCGCCGAGCGGGTCTCGTTCGAAGACGCCCTGGCGCGCTCCGTGGCGGACCACGACGGGCACACCACCGCGACCACCGCGCGCTCGCTCGAGCCGACGCGACTCGACGGCAACAACGTGAACCTCGACACCGAGACCCTCTCCAACGTGGACACCGTCCTGCGCTTCCAGTTCGCCTCGCAGGCGGCCGGCGGCACCTTCACGGCGATCCGCTCCGCGCTGCGGACGAGCTGACAGGAGCACCGGCGATGACATTCGACGCGATCGGGATCGCAGGGACCGGCCTCACTCTGCACCGCAAGTGGCTGGACGCGATCTCGGACAACATGGCCAACATCAACACCGCCAAGCCGACCGACGGCGCTGCCTTCCAGGCGCGGTACGTGGTGGCGCAGGAGGGTCAGGGCGTCTCGGGCGCCTACGTGGCCGGCGCCGCCTACGGCAGCGCGCAAGGACGCATGGTCTACGAGCCCGACAACCCCGTCGCCGACGCGGAGGGGTACGTGCGCTACCCCGACATCGACCTCTCCGAGCAGATGGGCGCCCTCATCATGGCCCAGCGCGGCTACCAGGCGAACGCCGCCGTGGTCGACCGCGCCAAGGAGACCTACCAGGCCGCTCTGCAGATCGGAAAGAACTGATGCCCATCCCCGCCATCTCCGCTGTCGGCTCGGTCGACGCCACCACCTCCGCAGCAGCCGCCGCCGGCACGACCGGCACCGGGGGAGCGGCGTTCGGCACTGCCCTGAGCGGCGCCATCGACAACCTCCAGCAGCTGCAGGGCACGAGCGACAAGCTCGCGATCCAGGCCGTCACCGGCAACCTCGACGACATCCATGACGCGACTCTGGCCTCCACTCGGGCCCAGGTCACCCTCGAGCTCGTCGCCGGTGTGCGCAACAAGGCCGTGGACGCGTTCAACGAGATCATGCGGATGCAGGCCTGATGCCCCAGCAGGTGACGAGCTTCTTCCGGCGGATCGGCGACTCGATCCGCGGATTCTCGCTGGCCCAGCGGTTCATCGCCATCCTCGGCGTGGCTGTGCTCGCTCTCGGCATCACCGGCATCGCGATGTGGGCCTCTCAGCCCACGTACACGCCACTCTTCTCGGGACTGCAGTCGTCCGATGCCTCGGCGATCGTCGACCAGCTGCGCACCGACGGCGTCCAGTACCAGCTCACCGACGGCGGCGGCACCATCATGGTCCCGCAGCAGAGCGTGTACGACGAGCGGCTGAAGGCGGCCTCCGCGGGGCTGCCGTCGTCGACGACGGGCGGCTACTCGCTGCTCGACAAGATGGGCGTGACGTCGTCCGAGTTCCAGCAGTCCGTCACCTACAAGCGTGCGATGGAGGGCGAGCTCGCCAACACGATCTCGGCCATGAAGGGCGTCAAGACCGCATCGGTGCGGCTCGCGATCCCGGAGGAGACGGTGTTCGTCGCCGAGAAGAAGGACCCGACCGCCTCGGTGTTCGTCGAGACGCAGAACGGCGTCACCCTGAGCCAGGACCAGGTGCAGGCGATCGTCCACCTGACCAGCGCCGCCGTGACCGGCATGCAGCCGACCGACGTCGCCGTCATCGACGCGAACGGCACGGTGCTGAGCGCCGTGGGCACCGGTGCCGTCGGGGGAGCGGACAAGCAGGCGAGCGACTACGAGACGCGCGTGAAGACCGCCGTGCAGGACATGCTCGACAAGGTCGTCGGCCCGGGCAACACGACGGTCGCGGTCGCCGCAGACGTGAGCAAGGAGTCGGCGCAGCGCACCGAGGAGTCGTACGCGGTCCCGACCGACGCCCCCTCGCTCAGCGAGACCACGCAGAAGGAGACGTACACCGGTTCCGGCGGGACGGCGGCCGGAGTGCTCGGGCCGGACAACATCGCGGTTCCGAACGGCACCGATGGCAACGGCACCTTCAACTCCGAGTCCGCGACCAAGGACAACGCGGTCGACAAGGTGACCGAGCAGCGCACCATCCCCGCCGGCGCCATCAATCGGCAGACGGTCTCGGTGGCGCTCAACTCCGACGCGGTCGGCAGCGTGAGCACGAACGAGATCCGCAACCTCGTGAACGCCGCCGCCGGCATCGACACCAAGCGCGGTGACGCCGTGAGCGTCGAGATGGTGCCCTTCAGCAAGGCGGGCGCGACCGAGGCGGCAAAGGCGCTGCAGGAGGCGAAGGATGCCGCGGCGGCCGACCAGCTGACCGGCATCATCCGCACCTCCATCATCGCGGCGGCGATCGTGGCGGCTCTGATCATCGTGATCGCGCTCGTGCGCCGCGGCCGGCGCAAGGCCTCCGAGCAGAGCGAGGTCGAGGAGGAATCGCTGGCCTTCGAGGCCTCGCCGTTCCCCATCCCGCTCGAGCAGTCCGCCCCGACCGTGCCCATGCAGCTCGACCCGCCCGACCCGGACAGCCCCGAGGTGGAGGCCGAACGCCGCCGCTCCGAGATCGAGGCGCTCGCCGAGCGCGACCCGCAGAAGACCGCCGAGTACCTGCGCAGTCTCATGGATGATCGGGCGGGCGTATGACCGACGCGAAGACGCCGCTGACCGGCCCGCAGAAGGTCGCCGTGGTGCTGATGAACATGGATCAGCAGCGCGCCGCCCAGGTGATGAAGCAGTTCTCCGACGAGGAGGCCGACGAGATCACCGCCGAGATCCTGCGACTGCGTCGCGTGGACCCGGGGGTCGCCGAGAAGGCGATGACCGAGTTCCACGATCTCGCGACGCGCGGCGCGGTCTCGACCCGCGGTGGTCGTGACATCGCGGTCGGTCTGCTGGAGGCCTCCTTCGGCGCCGAACGCGCGACCGGTGTGATGAATCGCGTGGCCTCCAACATGGCGGGCAAGCAGTTCGAGTTCCTCGACGCGGTCGAGCCCGGGCAGGTGCAGATGCTGCTCGCGGGGGAGCTGCCGCAGACGAGCGCGCTCGTGCTCGCCCACCTGCGGGCCGATCACGCGTCGCGCGTGCTGAGCGGGTTGGACGACGTCGCCCGCACCGAGGTCGCGCACTCGATCGCGACGATGGGCTCGCCGAGTCCCGATGCGGTGCGCGTGGTCGCCGACACCCTCAAGCAGCGCGCCAGCGCCGTGGTCGCCGCGCGCACAGCGAGCGACGCGGTCGGTGGTGTCCAGCCGCTGGTCGACATCATCAACCGTTCCGATGCCAGCACCGAGAAGGCGCTGCTCGAGTCGCTCGAGCTCCGCGACCCGGAGCTGGCGGAGGAAGTCCGCTCGCGCATGCTCACCTTCGACGACATCGCCCGCCTGGAGGCGCGCGACGTGCAGCAGGTGCTGCGCGGCGTGGATGTCGCCGTGCTCGCCGTCGCGATGAAGGGCGCCGTCCCGGCGGTCGAGGAGATCATCACGGCCAACCTCTCGGAGCGCAACCGCGAGGTGCTCGCCGACGAGGTCCGGATGCTGGGCCCGGTGCGGCTGTCGCAGGTGGAGGACGCGCGTGCCGCGATCGTCCGCGCCATCCGCGACCTGGAGGCGACGGGAGCCATCACCGTGCAGCGCGGGGACGAGGACGCGTATGTCGACTGACACCGCCTTCGCCCCGTTGACGATCCCCGTGCTCGCCGAGACCGAGCAGGAGCAGGCCGCGCTCTCGGCCGCCCGCTCGCGCGGCTACGCGACCGGGTTCGCCGACGGCCGCCGGGCGGCCGCCGAGGAGCAGTCCTCCTGGCTCGCCGCGGCGGAGGAGGCGCGGGCGCTGCAGGACGAGCAGTCCGCAGCCCGGGTCGCCGTACTGGCGCAGGCGTTGCGATCTGCCGCGGTCGAGCTGCGCGAGGCGACGGTCCCGGTGCTCGCCGAGGTGGAGGATGTGCTGGTCGAGGCGGC
Source organism: Leifsonia sp. NPDC058194 (assembly GCF_042883605.1). NCBI lineage: Bacteria > Bacillati > Actinomycetota > Actinomycetes > Micrococcales > Microbacteriaceae > Leifsonia > Leifsonia sp. NPDC058194. The sequence continues at coordinate 1,030,268 of NZ_JBHVVL010000001.1, forward strand.
TTTCGAGCTCGCCACCGCTGTCGTCGGAGAGGTGCTGGGCGACCGGCTGGCCGCCGCGCGGGCGGCCGTCGCCCGGGCGCTCTCCGGAGAGACGACGGGGGCCGTGGCCGTCGTGCGGCTGAACCCGGACGACCTGGCCCTGCTCGCCGACACCGACGCTGACGCCGACGGCGGCGCTGGCGCCGGCGCTCGGCAGGCCCTGCCGGCACCGCGTCTGGTTCCGGATCCTGCGCTCGCGCCGGGCGACGCCATCGGCGAACTGCCGCACGGCTGGCTCGATGCCCGCGTCGCGACCGCGCTCAGCCGGGCCCGGGAGGCGCTGGGATGACGACCACGCTGCCGCTGTGGGCCCACGCCGTGCGCGAGGCCGCGCCCGAGCGCGTCGGCCGCGTGAAGGCGGTCGTCGGACTCGGTGCCGAGATCGAGGGCGTCCCCGCCGCGATCGGCGACCTGGTGACGATCGGCGAGGACCCCGGCGTGCACGCCGAGGTCGTCGCGACGACCGCCGACTCCGTGCGCGTCATGCCGTACGGCCGCCTCACCGGCATCGCGGCCGGCGCACCGGCACGCGCCGTGCGCACCCCGCTCCTCGTCCCGACCGGCCGCGGGATGCTCGGCCGCGTGATCGACGCGCTCGGCCGCCCCATCGACGGCAAGGGCCCGATCGAGCCCGACGGGTTCGTTCCGCTCGACAACCGTGCGCCGGACGCGATGCGCCGTGCGCGCATCCTGACCCCGCTCGGACTCGGCGTGCGCGTGCTCGACACGATGGTCAGCGTCGGTCGCGGGCAGCGCCTGGGCCTCTTCGCCGGATCGGGCGTCGGCAAGTCCTCCCTGCTGTCGATGATCGCCCGCGGCACGGAGGCCGACATCTCGGTCATCGCGCTGGTGGGGGAGCGCGGTCGCGAGGTGCGCGAGTTCCTCGAGGACGATCTCGGCGCGGCGGGCCTCGCCCGCTCGATCGTGGTCGTCGCGACCTCCGACGAGCCCGCCGTCATGCGCCTGCGTGCGGCGTTCGCGGCGACACGCATCGCCGAGTCGTTCCGCGACGCGGGCGGCGACGTCGTGCTGATGATGGACTCCCTGACCCGTGTCGCGATGGCCCAGCGTGAAATCGGCCTGTCGGCCGGCGAGCCCCCGGCCACCCGCGGCTACCCGCCCTCGACCTTCTCCCTGCTGGCCCAGCTGCTGGAACGCGCCGGAACGGGTGAGCGCGGCTCCATCACCGGCCTGTACACCGTGCTCGTCGACGGCGACGACCACAACGAGCCGATCGCCGACGCGGCGCGCAGCATCCTCGACGGCCACGTGGTGCTCGACCGGCGCCTGTCGGTCGTCGGGCACTTCCCGTCGGTGGACGTGCTCGGCTCCATCTCGCGCCTCGCGACACGGGTGACGACCGCCGAGCAGCGGCAGACGGCCACCGCCCTGCGCGCCGTCCTCGCCGCCCGGGTCGCCGCCCAGGACCTGCTCGACGTCGGCGCCTACAAGCCGGGCACCAACCCGCGGGTGGACGCGGCCGTCGCCAACGAGGACGCGATCCACGGATTCCTGCGTCAGAGCATCGGCGAGCCGGCACCGTCGGCGGAATCGTGGGCGCGCCTGGGCGCGCTCGTCGCGACGATGGGAGGGTTCTGATGGCACGCACGTTCCCCCTGGCCGGCCTGCTGCGCCTGCGGCAGATCGAGAAGGACCATGCGGCGAGCGACCTCGCCGCCGCCAACGCGCTCAAGCGCGACGTCGGCGAGCGGCAGGTGCGGGCCATTGCGGCTCTCCACGCCGTACCGGTCGAGGCGACCGACGCGAGCACGCTGTTCGCGCTCGCAGCGGCCCGAGCGTCGAGCCGGAGCATGCTGGCGGACCTGGACGCGCTGGCCGCGCGGACCGAGGCCGACGCGGCCGAGGCGCAGCAGGCGTTCTCCGAGGCGAAGAAGCGCGCCGTCGGCCTGGAGAAGCTCGAGGCCCGGCACGCGACCGAGCTCGCCGCGAGCGATCTCGGCGCCGAACAGGCGGCCATCGACGAGATCGCGACCGGCGCGTGGCAGCGCGACCGGACGGCGGACGGACGGAGGAGCGGGGCATGACCGTGACCGATGCGATCGGCCGGATCGCGCAGATCCAGGCCACCCTGGTGCAGCTCGACAGCGTGACGAAGGGCACGGCGACCACGACCTCCACGTCGACGGCGTCGTCGACCGGCGCGACCGACTTCGCCTCCGTCCTGACGCAGGCGCTCGGGGGAACGAGCGACGCGACCGTCGGCAGCGGGGGAGTGACCGGTGCGGACGTCGTCGCCGATGCGAAGAAGTACCTCGGCGTCCCCTACGTCTTCGGGGGGACCAGCGCCTCGGGCCTCGACTGCTCCGGTCTCGTGCAACGCGTCTTCAAGGATCTCGGCATCGACGTGCCCCGCCTGGTCTCCGGCCAGGGGACGGTCGGCACAGAGGTGCCCTCGCTCGCCCAGGCGCAGCCGGGCGACATCATCGTCTGCAACGGCGGGGAGCACATCGTGATCTACGCGGGCGACGGCAAGGTCATCCACGCGCCGAGCGAGGGACGCAACGTGAGCCTCGTGAACAACTGGCTCACCGATTCCGACATCGTGACGATCCGGCGCGTCGTGCCGCAGGCGGCGCCGGCCGCCGCAGCGGCGAGCACCTCGTCGCTGTCGTCGACACTGTCGTCGTCGCAGTCCGACGCGCTGCGTTCGCTCTTCACCTCGATGCTGCAGGGGAGCTCGCTGTGAGCCCGGCGGCGGTGGGCAGCGCGCCCGCGACGGCTCCGGCTTCCTCCGGCTCGTCCGCGAAGAGCACCGGCGCCGGCAAACACGGCGGCGACGCGTTCGCCGCTCTGCTCGGCGGTGTGACGGCGACGGAGGCGAAGGGTGCCGAGCCGCGAGCCGTGCACACGAAGGCCGCGGATGCGAAGCGGGCGGATTCGAAGGGCCCGGAGGTGAAGGGTCCGGAGGTGAAGGGCGCGGATTCGAAGGATGCCGGTTCGAAGGCCGCCGATTCGAAGACTGCCGATCGGGCGGACGGCGGCGCGCTATCCGACGCGGATTCGGTCACCACGAGCTCCGCGGTCGCGGCGGTGGACACGGCCGCGCTGATCCCCGCCACCCCGCTCGTCGCGGCCGTTGCGACCCCGCCGGGCACTCCCGCGGCTGTCCCGGGGACGGTGACCGGCGACGCCGCCGTAGCCGATCCGGCCGATTCCGCCGGGCAGACCGCGCTCGCGACGACGGCCGGGGCATCTGCGGGTGCGCCTGCGGCGGCGCAGTCCCTCGCCACCGCGGGGGCGCTCCCCGCGACCCAGGCGTCGCCGTCCGCGCCGTCCAGGGGAGGGCCAAGCGCTGCCGTCGCTGCCGCTGCCGCCGCCGTCGCTGCCGTCGCTCCCGCCGCCGAGGAGACGCCGGTCGTCGGGGGCGCGGACACGGGTGCTGCGCAAGGGCGATCCTCGGACTCCGCTCCAGGGGACCGCGCGTCCCTCCCCGCCGCTCCGACAGCGAATGCGCCGGCATCCAGCGAGTCCACGGCCTCGACGGCAGCGGTCGCGGGGGACGCATCCACTCGCATCGCCGCGGCCGGGACGACGGCCCGCCCGGCACCTGCGCACGGTGCCACCGCGACAGCCGCGACGCCGACCGTGGGGATCGAGTCGGCGGCGCTCCCCGGAGCGACCGCCCTGCCGAGCACGTCCGCGGCCCAGAGCGCCGATGGCGCACGAATCGCGGAGCCGCAGGCCGCGGCGGCTGCCGCGCCCGCGGCGGCACCCGCGGCGGCCGTCCCCGTGACCGCACCGCAGCCTCCCGCGCCCACTGTCGCACCGGCCGCATCACACGCCCCCGCCGCCCCCCAGCACACGCAGACGCTCGACTCCCAGCTCGCCCGCCCGGTGTTCACCCTCGCGGCGGCGGGCAAGGGCGAGCACGTCATGACCGTGCACGTGACGCCGGACACCCTCGGGCCGGTCACCGTGCGCGCGCACGTCGGGGGCGACGGCGTGCGCGTCGAGCTCTTCGCGCCGACCGACGCCGGCCGCGATGCGCTCCGGGCGATCCTGCCCGACCTGCGCCGCGACCTCTCGGGAGCCGGCCTCAGCGGCACGCTCGACCTCTCGTCCCAGAACCAGCCGTCGTCGCAGCAGAACCCGTCGCAGCACGGTTCCCCCGACGGCCGCCTGCCCGCCGAGCCGCAGGCGCAGACCGGGCGTGCGCGCTCCGCGTCGGCGCTCGGCGAGCACCTGTCCGCCGCGGGAGGGTCGCCTGCACCCGCCGACGGCCTCGCCCACTCCATCGACCTGATCGTCTGATCGACGACCGCCCAGCCAGAAGAAGGGAGCTTCCGTGGTCGACGCCGTCACCGGAACCGACAGCACCGCCAAGAGCGGGATCTACACCACTCAGCCCACGCGCACGCCCAAGCAGTCCCTCGACAGCGAGGCCTTCATGCAGCTGCTGGTCACCCAGCTGCGCAACCAGGACCCGAGCTCGCCGATGGACACCAACCAGATGATCTCGCAGACCACCCAGCTGGCCATGATGGAGAAGCTCACCAACATGGACACCACCAGCCAGGAGGGCTTCGCGCTGCAGATGCGCTCGGCCGCGGCCTCCCTCATCGGCCACACGGTCAGCTACCTCGACAAGAACGGCGACACCCAGACCGGCATCGCCAGTTCGGTGTCGTTCGCCGGATCGGTCCCGGTCGTCACGGTCGGCGACGCCAAGATCAACCTCGACGCCATCCTGGGCGTGGTCACCCCGCCGACCACGCCGACGACCCCGACAACGCCGACGACCCCGACCGCCGGCTCCTGAACACCCCACCGAACTCTCCGCCCCGCAGCATCCACAGAAAGGCAGCGTCATGCTCCGCTCTCTCTACTCCGGAATCTCCGGCCTCCGGTCGCACCAGACCATGCTCGACGTCACGGGCAACAACATCGCCAACGTGAACACCACCGCCTTCAAGTCGTCGGCCGTCCAGTTCCAGGACACGCTCTCGCAGCTCGTGCAGGGCGCGGGCGGCCCGCAGGCCCAGACCGGTGGCACGAACCCCGCGCAGATCGGCCTCGGTGTCCTCGTGGCCGGCATCTCCACCAACTTCACGCAGGGCGCAGCCCAGGCGACCGGCCGCTCGACCGACATGATGATCAACGGCGACGGCTTCTTCGTCACCAACGTCGGCGGCGAGACGGTGTACACCCGCGCCGGATCGTTCGACCCCGACGCGCTCGGCCGCCTGGTCGGCCCCGGCGGGGCCATCCTCCAGGGCTACAACGCGGTCAACGGCGTCATCCAGCAGGGCGGCGCGCTCACCGACATCACCATCCCGCTGAAGGCCGTCACGCCCGCCTCCGCGAGCACCTCGGCGAACGTGAACGGCAACCTCCCCTCCGACGCCGTGGTCGGCGACCAGCTCGTGCGCGACATCTCGGTCTACGACGCCAACGGCACCGAGCGGAAGCTCACCCTCACCTTCACGAAGTCGGCCACCGGATGGGACGTCTCGGGAACCGACGGCGCGGCCACCGCGACCGGAGCGATCACCTTCAACAACGGGGTCCTCGCGACCGGAGGCGCGCTGACCGTCGGCGGCGTCAACGTCAACCTGAGCACGGTGACCGGCTACTCGGGCCTCTCCACGGTCGCCTTCAAGGACCAGAACGGCCGCGCGGCCGGCACCCTCGAGTCGTTCACGCTCTCCAAGGACGGCACGATCATCGGCCTCTTCTCCAACGGCGACAAGCAGGCCGTCGCACGGATCGCGCTGGCGACCTTCGTCAACCCGGGCGGCCTCGAGAAGGCCGGCGGCTCCACTTACCGCGCCACGGTCAACTCCGGTGCAGCGCAGGTCGGCGGCCCGGGCGAGGACGGCCTGGGCAACATCCAGGGCGGATCGCTCGAGATGTCGAACGTCGACCTCTCGCAGGAGTTCACCAACCTGATCGTCGCCCAGCGCGGCTTCCAGGCGAACGCCCGCATCATCACCACCTCCGACGAGGTGCTGCAGGAGCTCACCAACCTCAAGCGCTAGCGCCGCGCGCCGCGCTGAGCTGCCCTACTCGAAGTTCACGAAACGGTCGTCATTCCACCCGGAATGGCGGCCGTTTCGTGAATCTCGGCCACGGAGGCGTCAGAAGAGGAGGAGGTGTCAGAGGGGGAGGAGGGTGCGGATGCGGGCGGCGAGGCCGTCGACGTCGACGGGCCCCTCCGTATCGACCGGGAGCACGGGGAATCCGGAGATCGGGCGGGCCAGACGGCGGAACTCTGCGGCCTCGTCGGTGCGCTGCTCGTCGTCGTGGGCGTGATGGCGGGGTCGGCCGACGAACCGAGCCTGTGTGGTCTCGGGGGACGCCTCGCACCAGACCTCGATGCCGTCGGTGACCCCCGCGGTCGCCACCCCGCGCCGGAAGTACTCGTCGTCGCGACCCGCGAACCAGAACGACTCGACGATCACAGCGCCGTCGACGGCTCCGACCAGCGACCACAGCGTGTCGGAGGCGATCGCGCCGAGCCGGCGTGTGGGCAGGGGGACGGAGACGGCGTCGGCCAGTGACTCCTTGATGCCGTCCTTCGTGAGGAGCGGGAGCTCCAGGACGGCGGCGAGGCGCCGGGCGAGCGTGGTCTTGCCCGACCCCGGAGCGCCGTTGATGAAGAGGGCCCGATCCGCCATGCGTCGACGCTACAGGCAGAGCGATGTGGCCTGGTCGACGTAGGCCGAGACCGTGGGAGTGAGGTCGGCGCCCGCGCTCGCCGCAGTCCCGGTCACGTCGCTCCAGAGGGAGTCGAGGCGAGCGGCCTGCTCCGCGCTGAGCTGCGGGGTGCATCGGGTGGCGATGGCGGAGGCGAAGTCGCCGATGTCCTGCGGCACGCGTCCGGCGGCGCGCGACGGGTCGGCGTAACCGCCGGCATCGCGCAGGCTCGAGTCCACCGTCGCCCAGAGCTGGGAGAGCGGGGCCTCCTGCTCGGAGATCGTCGAGCCCTCCGGATGTGCGGACGGCGTGGGATCGGGAGCGCGGTTCGTCGTGGTCGGGATGGAGCGGTACTCCGGAGTCTGCGAGCCGCCCTCTGCGGCGGGCGTGGAATGCACGGCGCAGCCGGCCAGAGCGGCGCCGGCCAGCACCGCTGCGCACGCGATTGCGAGACGTCTCATCGTTCCCCCTCATGCGACCGCGCTCGGCGGTCTCCCCGGGGAGATTCTCGCCACATCGGCGGCCGGTCGCAAGGGTGGGTTCCGATAGTTCAGCATCCGCTGTACTCTCGACCCATGACCCTCACGACGCCCGCGGCGACGGTCACGCACACTGCGGCCCTCGCCCGCTTCGGACACGCCCTCTCCGACCCGACCCGGGTCGGCATCCTGCTCGCCCTGCGCGAGGCGCCCGCGTATCCGTCGGACCTCGCCGAAGCGCTCGGGGTCTCGCGCCAGGTCATGTCTAACCAGCTGGCCTGCCTGCGGGGCTGCGGGCTGGTGGAGGCGATGCCCGACGGCCGCCGCACCTGGTACCGGCTCGCCGACGGGCACCTCGCACCCGCGCTCGACGAGCTGCTGCGCGTGGTGCTCTACGTGGAGCCGGGATGCTGCGCGGGAGACGAGTGCGGCTGCGCCTGACCCGCGTCGCGTTTGAACTTCGGCGGCGCAAGAAACTCCACGAAGAAAGTTTGAGACGATCTCGCGGGTGCGGACACTTCTCTCATAGGAGCCGCCCCCGAGGGGGCGCCCCACAGTGTCCCGGCCGGCATTCGGCTCAATCCACCGGGATGCCGCGAGGGGCCGCGCGTCTGGACCGGGGGGTTGTCGGACGCGCGGCCCCCGCCTTCATTCCCGCGACCCGGCGGCCACCGCCTCGCGATCGTGCGCCGCGTCATCGGCCGTGCGGGCGAACGGCGCACGCAGCGTCGGCCACAGTCTGCGCCACCGGATCGCGAACAGCACGACGGCGAGTGTCGCGTACACGCCCGACACGATCCAGCGTGCTTCGGTGCCGGGGAAGACGAAGGTCACAGCGAAGAGCACGAACAGGGCCGTGGCCCAGCGCCCGGCGAACCGCAGGCTCAGGAGCATCGCGACGCCGAGCAGGGTCTGCGTGGCGGTGAGGACGAACTCCTCCACCTGACGGCCGTCCATCGGGAGGGCCCAGCCGCCGCCGCCCAGGGCGTGCGCGATCGGGAGGGTGCCGACCAGGGCCGTCCACTGGTTGACCTTGCTGGCGAGCAGGATGCCGACGCCCATGGCCGCCTTGCCGCGCATGGCGAAGATGATCGCGATGACGAACTCCGGTGCCTCCGACGCCAGCGGCGCGAGCCACTGAACGAGCAGGAAGTCGTCGATCCCTGCGGCGCGGCCGCCCTGGATGAGGCTGTGCGCGAACGGCTCGGCGAGCAGGAGGATGACCGCGGCCGACAGCACGAAGATCGCGATGACGGTCACTCGGCGGGCGACCTTCGGCAGACCGCCGATCGCGGCGGGGACGCCGACGAGCTCCGGCTCCTCCGTCTCGCCCTTCGACACCTTCCACAGGTAGTAGACGAACAGGGCGAGCAGCACGACACCCAGCAGCACGTGGATCTGACCGGTGAGCGGGATGGTCAGGGTGAGCAGCGAGGCGATCATCAGCAGGCCCAGCTCGACCCGGTTGTCCTCCGGGAGGCGCACGGCGAACGGCCGCGGGCTGACGTCCGGGTCGACCGGGTTCCGCCGGGCACGCGCCGCACGGTAGACGAGGAAGGCGACCAGCAGGATGAACGGCCACCCGAAGCCGAGCAGGAGCCGGTTGGAGCCGGTCATGTTCGCGGCCGCGTACTGCGCCTGGCTCGGATCGCTTCCGGCGGTGAAGGCGAAGTAGAGGTCGATCGCGTACTCCGGCAGGATCGCGATGATCGCCAGCAGCCCGACGGCCAACCCGCCGGAGATGTCCACTTCGGCGGCCTCGCCCGCCCAGGCCAGCGCGAAGGCGGCGGCGACGATCGCGACGCCGAACATCAGGATGCCGACGATCGGCTCCGGTTCCACCCCGCTCAGCCGCAGGGCGACGCCCTGTGCCGCCACCAGGGCGACGATTCCGAGAGGGATCACCAAGCGCCGGGCTCCGCCGGTCGTCCGCGTGTCCATGTCATGCCTTCCGATCGTGACGACCGGGCAGGTACGACGGAGGAGCCCGGTCATCGTGTGCTGATGACCGAAGGTCTCGCTCGCCCGAGAACCGGGAGGCACGCCGGGCCGCATCATCGCGAGCCAGTATGTCGACGTGCCGCGCATCCGGAATCGGATGCTGAGCTACTCCCCTTCGCCCTTCGAGCCTGGCAGAGCGGCGGGGTCCCGACCCAGCCGGGGAGGCGGATTGCCAGCGTTTCGCGCAGCCTAACTTCGGCGGTAGGCCGGGTGTCGGCACATGTCAGGCCGTGCGCATCAGTCGTGCAGCCGCGCTCCCTTGGCGATGCGGTCGACGGCGTTGCGCGGCCCGCGGACCGCGATGCCGACGAGGTCGAGGTCGGCGGTCGCGACGGCGGAGACGGCCGCCCGGTTCGCGGCGTCGTGGCCGGTCGCGAAGAGCTCGCGGGTGTAGACGGCTGTGTCGACGCCACGTGCTTCGGCCCGGTCGCGGGCGGTGCGCAGCAGTTCGCGATCCGCGGTCATCACCACGACGGGCTGGCGCAGCATCGGGAGGTACCGGGCGCCGTCCGCGTCGCGGTACGGCTCGCCGACCAGGTCGGGTGCACTGGTCGCGACGCCGCTCACGAGGAACGCGGTCACATTGAGCTCCTGCCAGGCGGCGAGCCCGTCGCTCAGCAGGACGACGATCTTGGTGTCGAATCGGGGTGCATCGGGTCCGGTCATGGCTCCAGCCTCGCGGCCGGCTCCGGGCGGAGTCTTGTACATTCCTTGCATGGTCGAGTCGGTGCACGCCTGGCATCCCGAGGTGCCGTCGGTGCGGGAGGTGCTGCATGCGACGTTCGACCACGCCTACCCCGCGCACACGCACGACGCGTGGACCGTGCTGCTGATCGACGCGGGCGTCGTCGCCTTCGACCTCGGCCGCCGCGCCCATCGCGCCGCGCCCGGATCGATCGCGCTGCTTCCCCCGGGGGTCGCGCACGACGGGCAGTCCGCGATCCAGGACTCCGGCTACCGCAAGCGGGTGCTCTATCTCGAGCCGGCCTGGCTTCCGCAGAGGATGCCGTCCGCGGCGGTGGACCGGCCGACCGTGGGTGCGCCCTCGACGGTGGCGGCGGTGCGCCGCATCCATGCCGCGGTGGCGTCGCCCGGCGACCTGCTCGCCGCCGAGCACTGGGTGCTCGCGCTGCGGCACGACCTGCTGGGACACCTCGGTGCTGCCGTCCCTGACATCCGAGACGCACCGCTGGCGAGGCGGCTGCGCGAACTGCTCGACGATCGCCTGACCGAGACGTTCACCCTCGCCGAGGCCGGGCGACTGCTCGGCGCGCATCCCAGTCACCTCGTGCGCGTGTTCTCGCAGACCTACGGGATCGCCCCGCACCGCTACGTGACGGGGCGCCGCATCGATCGCGCCCGGCGCCTCCTGCTCGACGGGCGCTTCGCGGCGGAGTCGGCCGTGCTGGCGGGCTTCCACGACCAAGCGCATCTGACGCGGCACTTCCGGCGGACGCTCGGGGCGACACCGGGTGCGTTCGCGCGGGCGGCCGCCGTGGGCGCGGCATAGGCTCGCTTCGTGCCGATCGTCCAGGAGCTCGCCCCCACGCTGCTCGGGATCGCCGTGCTGGCCCTGATCGCGACGGCGGTCCTCGCCGTGTACCGGGTGCCGCACCGCTGGGCGCCCATCCTGGCGATCGTCCGCGGCGCGGCCCAGCTCGCCGTCATCAGCCTGGTGCTCTCCGGAGTGATCACCAGCCCGCTGTGGGTGGCGCTCGCGCTCCTCGTGATGTTCGTCGTGGCCGCGAGCACCGCGACGCACCGGATCGGCTGGAGCGCCGAGCATGCCGGGATGATGGCCGCGGCGATGGCGATCGGCGTCGGAGTGACCTTCGTGGTCGTCTTCGCGACCGGCGCCATCGAGCTGAGCGCTCGCTACGCGCTGGCCATCGGCGGCATCGTGATCGGCAATGCGATGAGCATCGCGACCCTCTCCGGCCGTCGGTTCACCGAGGCCGTCGACGACCACTGGGACGAGGTGGAGGGGTGGCTCGCGCTCGGCGCGACCCCCCGGCAGTCCACGCTGGAGCAGGCGCGCACCGCCGTCTACTCCGCGCTCATCCCCTCGGTCGACCAGACCAAGACCACGGGCCTGGTGACGCTTCCCGGCGCGTTCGTCGGCGCGATCTTCGGCGGGGTGTCGCCGCTGGAGGCGGGACGGTTCCAGGTCGTGGTGCTCGCGGCGATCATGTGCGCGGGAGCCATCACCGCGGTCATCGTGGCGGCCTGGCTCGCGCCGGTGAGGGTGCGGCCGGCCCGCCTGCGCTAGGGCTCCGGTTCTCGGGCTCCGGCTCCGGCTCAGGGTGCGTAGTGGTACCGGCACTGTGCGACGAGCACGGCATCCTCCGTGACGCGGTAGACCAGACGGTGCTCGTCGGTGATCCGTCGCGACCAGAAGCCGTGGAAGCCGTGCTTGAGGGCCTCCGGCTTGCCGATTCCGCTGTTGCCGTTCCGCTGGATGTCCGTCAGCAGGTGATTGATGCGCTTGAGGACGCGTCGATCCTGGCCCTGCCAGTACAGGTAGTCCTCCCACGCGCTCTCGTCCCAGATCAGTCTCATTCGAGCAGGTCGTGCTCGGTTCCGCCGCCGTCTCCGAGGCGCTCGATCGATTCGATCAGTCGGCGCGCGTTCGCCGGGCTGCGCAGCAGGTACGCCGTCTCTTTGAGGGACTCGTAGTCCTCCAATGCGACCATCACGACGGGCTCCCGCCCTGCGCGGGTGATGACGACCTCCTCACGATCGTCGAGTACCGCGTCGAGAGTCGCGGCGTAGTGCGCCCGCGACTCCGAGTAGCTGATGGTCTTCATGTCGACCTCCTTAGGTACAAGAAATTGTACGCCACGACGGAGGGCGGTGTCAGTGGCCCGTCGTCGTCCCGGCGGGGGTCGTGCCGGACTGCAGGGCCTGCGGGATCAGTTCCCGCACGGTGTCGGGCTGCGCCGAGAGCACGACGACGTCCACTCGGCGGTTCAGCGCGAGGTCCTGGTCGGTCGTGCCCGTGGCGTTCGCCATCGGGCGGGCCGAGCCGAAGCTCACGGCGGCGATGCGCTCCGCCGGGAACCCGTCCGACTCCACGAGATGCCGCAGCACACTGGTCGCCCGACCGGCGGAGAGCTCCCAGTTGGTCGGGTAGGGCGCCCCCGGCTGGCGGACGTCGGCGTGCCCCTCGACCGACACCTGGTACACCTCGGGACCGATCACCGGTCCGATGTCGTCGAGCACCCGCACGGCCGTGCCGCTCAGCTCGGCGTGGTTGGAGTCGAAGAAGGTGGAGCTGCCCACCAGGCCGATCGTGAGACCGCGGGCGTCGATCTTCATCTGGACCGCATCCTGGAGGCCGTCGCGGGTGAGGGCGGCCTGGATCGCGTCGCGGATGCGCTCCAGGTTCTGCGCCTCCTGCTTCGCCAGCTGGAGGTCGGTGGTGTCGCCCTTCTGATCGACCTGGGCGGGAGGGACGACGACGCCCTTGGCCGTGTCGACCTTCTCGGTCTTCACCTGCCCGAACCCGGTCGCCAGGGAGTTCTTCAACTCCTCGAACTTCTTCTGGTCGACCGTGGACATCGCGAACAGCACGATGAACATGCACATGAGCACGGTGACCATGTCCATGTACGACGCCATCCAGCGCTCTTCGTTCTCGTGCTCCTCCGGCTCCTCGTGCTTGCGCCGGCGACGGGCGGACACGTCAGGCCGCTTCTTCGGCGGGAGCCTTGGCGGCGGACTTGGCCGCCTTCTCGGCCTTGCCGCCCTTGGCGGCCTCGGCGCCGCCCGGGACCATCGCGCGCAGGCGCTCGCCGAGGAGGCGCGGCTGACTGCCCGCCTGCACCGCGAGCACGCCCTCCATCAGGAGGTTCATCCGTTCGACGTCCAGCTCGGAGAGGCGGCGCAGCCGAGCGCCCAGCGGCAGCCACAGGAAGTTCGCCGACAGGAGGCCCCACAGGGTCGCGACGAACGCGCTCGCGATCATCGGGCCCAGGTGGCCCGGGTCGTCGAGGTTCTCGAGCACGTGGGTCAGCGAAACCACGGTGCCGATGATGCCGATGGTGGGCGCGTAGCCTCCCATCGACGAGAAGAACTTGGCGGCCACGCGGTCCTGCTTCGAGCGCGTGGCGATCTCGTCCTCGAGCAGGATGCGCAGCTCGTCGCCGTCCGTGCCGTCGGCGATGTTCTGCAGGGCGCCCTTGAGGAACGGGTCGGTGACCCCCTCGGCCTCCTGCTCCATCGCGAGCAGGCCGTTCGAGCGCGCCGTCTCGGCCAGCCGCACGACCTCGTCGATCACCTGCTGCGGCGGGTCGATCTTGCCGCGGAAGGCGCCGGGGAGCGCCTTCACCGCGATCAGGAAGTCCTTGATCGTGCCGCTGGCGATGCCCACGGCGATCGTCGCCCCGAACACCAGCACCATCGGGGCGGGCAGCAGGAGGGCCGTCAGGTGCCCGCCCTCCAGCGTCACCATGGCGACGACGGAGCCGAACGCCAGGACGATGCCGATGATGGTTGCCGGATCCATGGGGGTTCTTCCTCGCTACTTCTTGCGTGCGTGCAGAGGGACGGCCCGCAAGCCCTCGCTCTGCTCACCGGGCGCCGGCACCGGTCGGGGGCCGGCGGCGGGCAGGTCATGGGCCAGCGCGATCACGCGGGCCCGGTAGGCGGCGATCTTCTCGATCACCTCGGCCATCGATTCCGTGACGATGAACTTGGCACCGTCCACCATCACGAGCGTCGTGTCGGGACTGGCGTGGATGCGCTCGATCAGGTCCGGGTTGACCGCGAACTGGGTGTCGTTCAATCGGGTGACGACGATCATGGGCGCGAATCCTGGTCTCGGCTCCGGGTGAGCCGTCACAGGGGCACTATCGGCGCGGGGGCGGTCTGCGTTAGAGGAGGCACAGGATGCGCACAGGCGCCTAACGCGCGCGCCGCTCCTGCCGATAGAGCCTCACGTGACCTCCCTGCCCGCCCCCTTCGCGCCCGAGGCGCCGGTGTACGACTTCCGGCGGCCGACCACGCTGGCGCGTGAGCATTCGCGCGTGCTGGAGCTGGCGTTCGAGACCTTCGCCCGGCAGTGGGCGACCCAGCTGACCGCCAAGGTGCGCGTGCTCAGCCAGGTGACGTGCATGTCCGTGCAGATGCAGACGTACGACGAGTACGCGGCCTCGCTGCCCGCGACCACGGCCATGGTGCTGTGCGAGCTCGACGGGGTGGCGCCGAAGGGCGTGATCCAGTTCCCGACCGTCGCGGCGCTCTCCTGGGTGAACGCGATGCTCGGGGGGACGGGCATCCCGGTCCCGAACGAGCGCACCTTCACGCAGATCGAGCATGCGCTCGTGCGCCGTCTGATGGACGACGCCCTCGAAGACCTCCGCTACTCGCTCGGGTCGCTGCTGGTCGCGCCGATCGCGGTCGACGCCATCCAGTACAACTCCCAGTTCGCGCAGGCGGCGGCCACGGCCGAGCTGATGATCGTGGCCGCGTTCGAACTGCGCGTGGGTGAGAGCCTCGCCGAGGCGACCGTCGCTCTGCCGGCGGTCGTGCTGCTCCCGCAGCTCGGCGAGACCAATCCGACCCACAGCGCCGAGAACGCCCGCGAACTGGTGGATGCGCAGCTCGCCCGCGTGCCGGTCGACGTCTCCCTGCGGCTCGCCCCGGCGAACGTGAAGCCGAGCGTCGTGCTCGGGCTCGCGGTCGGCGACCTGCTGCCCCTCCCGCATCCGCACCACCGACCGTTCGATCTCGCCGTCGGGGGACACCCCGTGGCCGGCGCCGCGCTGGGCTCCAGCGGGTCCCGGCTGGCGTGCGTGATCGTGAAGACAGAGGACTGAACCGATGAACATGGCCACCGCAACCGGCGCCGCTCTCTCCCTCGCGCAGGCCCAGTCGGCCGCCCAGGCGCTCGCGGGCGTGCTGCCGACCGGCGTGCCGCTCAGCCCCCTGCTGGAGACCACCGGCGGTTTCGCCGGCCAGACCGGAGCGGCCGTCGTCGCGAGCTTCGTCGGCGCGTTCTCTGCCGACCTCGCCGTCGTGCTGCTGGAGGCTCCGACCCTCGTGGACGACGGGGCCGACGGCTCTCCCGTCGTGGCGCTGCAGGACGTCCTCCAGCCCGCGCTGGAGGCCGCGAGCGACACCCTCGGCGCGGGCGTGCTCGACGACTCCCGGGTGGAGGAGGCGGAAGAGCTGTTCGCGGACGCCGCGACGACCGTGTTCGCCCTGCAGGGCGCGGGCGGAGTGGCCGGCTGGTTCGCGATCCGCGGCCGCGCCCCGCTCGCCGAGCGCTCTTTCGGCTCGGCGGCCATCGCGGGCAAGCTCGCCCGCATCAGCAACGTCGAGATGGCCCTCACGGTCGAGATCGGCCGTACGCGCATGGCCGTCCGCGACGTGCTCGCGATGGAGCCGGGCGCCGTCATCGAGCTCGACCGCTCGGCCGGGTCGCCCGCCGACGTGCTCCTCAACGGCCGCCTCATCGCGCACGGCGAGATCGTGGTCGTGGACCAGGACTACGCGGTCCGCATCACCAAGATCCTCGACGCCGCCGAAGAGCTGGACTGAGGCGGCACACCCGGACGACGGCGCTGCCGAGGCGGCAATAGATCGCACGAAAAGTGCCGAGGCGGCGAATTGTCCGCCGCCTCGATCGGCGGGTCAGCGGCGTGGGGTCCAACCCGAGGGGAGGGGGCCGGTGATCGCGGCGCGCTCGCGGTCGGCCTCGAGGGACCAGCCCTGGGCGGCGCCTTCGGCGTCGAACCCTCCGCGGGCGACGCGGAACCCGACGTCCTCGTGCGTCGCGCGCGGCGGGCCTCCCCGTCGCGTGCCCGCACGCACACTCCACGCGTCGTCGGCGTACCCGCCGCCGCGGAACACCCGGTAGTCGTCGTACCGCGCCGGGTCCAGGAGGTCCCAGCACCACTCCCACGTGTTGCCGAGCGTGTCGAAGAGGCCGTTGAGGTTCGGGAGGCGACCACCCACGTCCGCCGGCGCCGAGAGGCCGTCCGCGCTCGTCCACGCCACCTCCGCCAACGGTCCGTAGTGCGCCCCCGTGGAGCCCGCGCGGCAGGCGAACTCCCACTCGGCCTCGGTCGGCAGCCGGAAGCCGTCGGCATCCACGTGCCAGGTCACATCCTCCCCGTCGAACGTGTAGGCCGGATCGAGGCCCTCCCACTCCGACGCGGCGTTGCAGAACCGTACGGCGCGCAGCCAGCTGACCCCGGTGACCGGGCGCCGGGGATGCGACGACGGCAGCCCGATCAGCTCCGCCGCCTGCTCCTGCGTGACCGCGAAGACGCCGATCTCGAACGGCTCGAGCGCCACGGTCCACCGCTGCTTGCGGCGGGCGTCGTGCAGCTGCACCGCCCCTCCCGCGATCTGCGCCATCTCGATGTCGGACCCGTCCACCCCGCCAGCCTGCCCTGTTTCGTGCGGCGGTGTGGACCGAATGTGGACTCAGCGCGCTCCATTCACGACGTTTGGTCCACATCTCGGGTGGGAGGGGGAGGTGCCTAACGGTGGGAGGGAGGCGGCCGATAGTGCGCAGCGTGACCCCCCGCCGCCCCTCTCTGTCGATCGACGCCCGGGGGTAGGCCGTGGAGACCGTGTTCATCGCATTGCGCGTCCTCGTGGTGCTCGCCGTCATCGTGCTGGTGCTCTGGTACGTGCAACGGCGCGTCACGAAAGGGCGCGGTGCAGCCCGCCGCACCAACGCGGTGAACGTCGTCGGCCGTCAGGGCGTCGGGCCGAAGGCCTCGGTCGTGGTGGTGGATGTGGACGGCAACCGGTTCGTCCTCGGCGTCACCGAACGGCAGATCAACGTGCTGCACACGGGGGAGCGTCCGCACGATGCGGACGTGCGCCCCCTGCGGCCGGTCCGCAAGACGTTCGCCAAGGAGCTCCCGGGCGCGGCGGAGACCGCTCCCGAGACCGCCGCGGCGAGCGTGGCCACCAGCACCGCCAACACCAGCTCCACCAGCACCACCAGCTCCACCAGCAGTACAGATTCCAGGCAGGATGCCGACTTCCTCACGGCGCAGGGACGCGCCTCGCTCTTCGACGAGGCACTCAAAGGCTCGATCCTGTCCCCGGCTACATGGCGGCAGGCGAGTTCGGCGGTGCGGCCCAAGAAGTGACGGCGGCCTCCGACGCGCGCGCACTGCGCCCGCGCACCGCGCCCGGCACCGTCGCGAAGACCTCGTCGCGTCACTCGCGCCTCCCGCGACTCGTGGTCGCGATCGTCCTCGTCGCCCTGATCGCTGTGGCGTTCCTGCTGCTCACGGCCGCGACCGCGCACGCCGAGCCGACTCCCGTGCCGACACCGAACGGACCCGCGGGTCCCGGAGGCACCGGCGGCATCACCGTCGACATCAACGGCCCGAACGGCACCCCGAGCGCGGCCATCCTGACGCTGCTCGGCATCACCGTGCTGTCGGTCGCCCCCGCCCTGCTGCTGATGATGTCGTCGTTCACGAAGATCTTCGTGGTGCTCGCGATCACCCGCAACGCGCTGGCGCTGCCGTCCATCCCGCCGAACCAGGTGCTCGCGGGCCTCTCGCTGTTCCTGAGCCTGTTCATCATGAGCCCGGTGCTCGTCGACATCAACACCCTCGCCGTGCAGCCGTACCTGGCCGGCCACATCGACTTCACCGCCGCACTGCACGCGGCCGAGGTGCCGTTGCGCGGGTTCATGTCCGCGCACACCCGCGAGGAGGACATCGCGCTGATGACGCGCGCGGCGGGCCGGCCGAACCCCGAGAACGCCGCGTCGGTGCCGCTGCTGACGCTCATCCCGGCGTTCATGATCTCGGAGCTGCGGGCCGCGTTCATCATCGGCTTCGTGATCTTCGTGCCCTTCCTCGTGATCGACATGGTCGTCTCCGCCGCGCTGATGTCGATGGGCATGATGATGCTCCCGCCGGTGATGATCTCGCTGCCGTTCAAGATCCTGCTGTTCGTGCTGGTCGACGGCTGGGGGCTGATCGTCACCAGCCTGATCACGAGCTATCGGGGCGGCTGATGAACGCCAACGCCGTCCTCGACATCGCCATGCAGGGACTCCTGGTCACGGCGAAGCTCGCCGCGCCCATCGTGGTGACGGCCCTCGTCGTGGGCTTCGCGATCTCCCTGATCCAGTCGATCACGCAGATCCAGGAGGTGACGCTCTCGTTCGTGCCGAAGGCGGCGGCCGTCGGCATCGCGCTCCTCGTGTGCGGCCAGTGGATGATCGCCGAGCTCATCAGCTTCACCAACATGCTCTTCGAGAAGATCCCGTCCCTGCTGGGCGGTGGCTGATGTACATCCCCATCGACCTGACGACGATCGAGGCGGTGGCGCTCGCCTCGCTGCGGATGGTGGCGTTCCTCGTGATCGCGCCGCCGTTCTCGTACAACGGCTTCCCGGCGCAGGTGAAGGGGATGCTCGCGATCGGGCTAGCGATCGCGGTGGTTCCGCGCGCGGGGGCGGGCTATCAGTCCGGTGACACGGGCGCCTTCCTGCTGGACATGGTGCGCGAGCTCGCGGTGGGGGCGACGCTCGGTTTCCTGGTCTTCCTGGTGTTCTCGGCCATCCAGTCCGCGGGCAGCTTCATCGACCTGTTCGGCGGGTTCCAGCTGGCGCAGGCCTTCGATCCGCAGGCGATGATCAACGGCGCCCAGTTCACCCGGCTGTTCCAGTTGACCGCGCTGGCCCTGCTGTTCGCCTCCGGCGGCTACCAGCTGATCATCGGCGGGCTCGTGCGCACCTTCGACGCGATCCCGCTGGGCGGCGCCTTCGATCTGGCGGACCCGGCGAAGGAGATGGTCTCCGGGGTCTCGCAGATGTTCCTCGCCGCCCTGCAGATCGCCGGGCCGCTGATCGTCGTGCTGTTCCTGGCCGACGTGGGCCTCGGCCTTTTGACGCGCGTCGCCCCGGCGCTCAACGCGTTCGCCCTCGGTTTCCCGCTCAAGATCATGCTGACCGTGGTGCTCGCTGGTATCGTCGTCGTCGCCCTGCCGGGCGTGGTCTCGGGGCTCACGGACCAGGCGGTCAAGACGATCTTGGGGGTGACGCGATGAGCGACGCCCAGGAACGCACCGAACAGGCGACCGAGAAGCGCATGAAGGAGGCCCGCGAGAAGGGCCGCCTCGGCAAGTCGCAGGACCTCACCGCCTGGGTCGGCGTGGGTGCTGCCGCGGTGATGCTCCCGTTCACCATCCAGCTCGGCACGAACGCGGCCGTCGACCAGATGTTCACCGTCCGCTCGGTGATCGAGTCGCCCGACCCGGCGAAGGCGGTCGCCGCGCTCGGCACCGGGCTCGCCAGCATCCTGCCGACGATCGGTGCGCTGCTGGCCGTCGGCGCCCTCGCGATCATCGGCGCCGCCGCGGCCCAGGGCGGCGTGCACCTCAAGAAGCTCGAGGGCAAGTACGAGCAGTTCGACATCGTCAAGGGCGTCGGCCGGGTGTTCGGGATGCGCGCCCTCTGGGAGGGGGCCAAGACCCTCCTGAAGTCCGCCGTCGTCGGCATCGGCCTCTACCTCGTCGTGCAGGGCCTGATGCCCGTGCTGCTGATGGCCGGCAGCCTCTCCCTCTCCTCCCTGCTGGAGGCCGCCGCGGCAGGTGCGGGAGGACTGCTGCAGGCGGCCATCGGAGCCGGCCTCGTGCTCGCGGCGCTCGACGTGCTCGTCGTGATGCGCCGCAACCGCAAGCAGACCCGCATGACCAAGCGCGAGATCCGCGACGAGAACAAGAACTCCGACGGCGACCCGCTGATCCGGTCGCAGCGGCGGGCACGGCAGCTCGCGATGAGCCGCAACCGGATGATCTCGGCGATCGGCGGCTCCGACGTCGTGCTCGTGAACCCGACGCACATCGCGATCGCGATCAAGTACGAGCCGGGCAAGTCGGCGCCGCGCGTCGTCGCCAAGGGCGCGGGGGTCATCGCCCAGCGCATCCGCGAGAAGGCCAAGGAGGAGCGCGTGCCGATCGTCAAGGACATCCCGCTCGCCCGGGCGCTCCACGCCGGCTGCAAGCTGGGCGACGAGATCCCGGTCGAGCTCTACAACTCGGTGGCGCGCGTGCTCGCGTTCGTCATGTCGCTGAAGTCGCGCGGCGCGGCCACCGGGATCCACACGATGACCCCCGCACCGATAGGAGGGCTCACATGAAGTCGAGCAATGGACTGGGCGCGAAGGTCGCCGTCCCGATCGGCGTCGTCGGCATCATCATGCTGCTGGTGGTCCCCGTGCCCGCCTGGCTGCTGGACACCCTGATCATCGTGAACATCATGCTCGCGCTGGTCATCCTGCTGACCACGATGTTCGCGAAGAAGCCGCTGGACTTCTCCGTCTTCCCGTCGCTGCTGCTGGTCGCCACGCTGTTCCGTCTCGGCCTCAACGTCGCGTCGACCCGGCTGGTGCTCGGTGACGGGTTCGCCGGGCAGGTCATCCAGGCGTTCGGCCATGTGGCCGTCGGCGGGTCCATCATCATCGGCGCGGTCGTGTTCCTCATCCTGGTGGTCATCCAGTTCATCGTGGTGACGAAGGGTGCGGAGCGCGTCGCCGAGGTGGGCGCCCGGTTCACCCTCGACGCGATGCCGGGCAAGCAGATGGCGATCGACGCCGACCTGAACGCCGGCCTCATCACCGAGGACCAGGCCCGCCAGCGCCGGGCGGAGGTCTCGGCCGAGGCCGACTTCTACGGTGCGATGGACGGCGCGAGCAAGTTCGTCAAGGGCGACGCCATCGCGGGCATCCTGATCATCATCATCAACGTGGTCGGCGGCATCGCGATCGGCATGATCCAGCGCGGGATGGAGCTCGGCGACGCCGTCAACACCTACACGCTGCTGACCATCGGCGACGGTCTGGTCACGCAGATCCCCGCCCTCCTCATGGCGGTCTCGACGGGCATGATCGTGACGCGCTCGAACGCCGAGAGCGACATCGGCACCACGGCGAGCGGCCAGCTGAGCCAGTCGCGCAACGCTCTGACGATCGCGGGATGCGCGGCCATCGTGATGGCGCTCATCCCGGGCATGCCGCCCATCCCGTTCGTGCTGGTCGGCGCGTTCCTCATCCTGGCGGCGCAGCGGCTCAAGACCCGGCAGGCCGAGCAGAAGAAGGTGGAGGCGGCGAAGAAGGCCGTCGCGACCGCCGGCACCGGCGAGACCACCGACGACCTCATGGACCAGATGCGCGTCCACGCCCTCGAGATCACCCTCGCCCCCGACCTCGTCGACATCGTGAGCGGCGCCTCCGACGACCTGCTCGCCCGCGTGCGGGCGCTGCGGCGCAAGATCGCGCTCGAGCTGGGCGTCATCGTGCCGCCGGTGCGCACGCGCGACTCGGCCGAGCTGCCGCCCTCGACCTACGTCATCAAGATCGCCGGGGTGGAGGCGGGGCGCGGCCAGGCGCCGTCCGGCCGGGTGCTGGCGCTGGGTGACGCCCTCGACGCATTGCCGGGCACCCCGACCATCGAGCCGGTGTTCGGGCTGCCGGCCAAGTGGATCCCGAGCGAGATGCGGCACAGCGCCGAACTCGGCGGCGCCACCGTGATCGACCGCGTCTCCGTGCTCATCACCCACCTGTCCTCGATCATCACCGCGAACGCCGGCCGGCTGCTCACCCGCGAGGACGTGCGCCAGCTCACCGAGGGCGTCAAGCAGGTCAACCCGTCGGCGGTGGAGGAGCTCGTGCCCGGGCTGCTGTCGCTCGCCGAGGTGCAGCGCGTGCTGCAGGGGCTGCTGGCCGAGCAGGTGCCGATCAACGACCTCCCGCGCATCCTGGAGGCCCTGGCCCTGCGGGCGAAGGTCTCGAACGACCCCGAGGGGCTGATCGAGGCGGCGCGCGCAGCGCTCGGACCTGCGGTGGTCGCCCCGCACCTCGACGGCGACGTGCTGCGGGTCATCATGATCGACCCCGGCCTGGAGCAGTCGATGCTCGAAGGGCTGCGCCCGTCGGAGGCCGGCACGCAGATCGTGCTCGACCCGGTGCGTCTGGAGGCCGTGATGGGCTCCATCAAGCAGACGGCCGGCCAGCTCGACGACCTCGGGGTATCGGCCGTGCTGGTGTGCGCGCCGGCCCTGCGGCCGGCCATCCGCCGACTCGTCGCCGGCCAGCTGAGCGGGCTCGCGGTGCTGTCGTACCAGGAGGTCACGGCCGTGCAGGCGAACATCGAGACCGTCGGGGTGGTGAGAGGTGCCGAGTCGATCGCAGCCTGAGTGGCTCGGCCCCGAGACGGACGACATCACGCCCGCGGTCTCCACGTCGTCGCACGCCTTCCAGGCCATCCTCGACGACCTCGTGCGCACGCTCGACACCCCGCTCCCGCCGGTCGCGCCCACAGCCGAACCCGCAGTCGAACCCGCAGACGCGGGCCTCGGTGGTGGGCCGCATCCCGGTGCGCCGACCGCCTCCGAGGCCGCCGCGCTCGACGCGGCCCTGCGCGCCGCCGCTCCGGCCGAGCCGGTCCCCGCCGGGCCGCCGCCCGCGCGCCTGGAGGGCAAGGGCGATCTGACCGTGGTCATCGGGCTGGGGGCCGACGCGCGCGAGGCCGCCCGCATCCTCGCCGAGGGAGTGGAGGCCGACGTGCACCCGGTCGCCGACCGTCGCGACGCGCTGGCCGCCCGCGCCGACGGCGTGCGTCGCGGATGCGCGATCGTCGCCCCCGTCGAGCTCGACGCGGTGGATGCGGTGCCCGCGCTCGCCGCCGACCTCGCCTCCCTCGCCCCCGATCAGGTCTGGGTCGCCGTCGACGTCTCCCGGCGCCTGGAGGACACCCGCCGCTGGGTCGGCGAGGTGGATGCGGTGCTGGCCGTCGACGGCGTCGCCGCCACGGGCGCCCGTCGCACCGCCGGACCGCACGGGCTCGCCGCCCTGGGCCGCCCCGTCCTCTGGCTCGACGCCCCGCCCGCCTGACGCCGCGCGCCCGGCCGCTCGCTCGCCGAGGGGTGAGTTGTTGCGGGTATCGGAGGCGGGCAAGGCGGCCAACGAGCACCCCCTCTCGCGTGGACACCACGGACGCTGCCCAATACGGGGGTAGTGGAG